>JAYVTB010000111.1:0-76405 GCA_043774805.1 Cyclobacteriaceae bacterium
AGGAGCAGCAGTGAGTGGCTATGAAAAGCATTTCATAGTGAAGCTAGCCAGTCTTATCGGGATACCGTCTCGCGCCATCCTACCGTTTTAACTTGATTCAATATTTATGAATTGCTTCTTCGCACCTAAATTGTCAAGCTCGGACGGTATGACAATTTTATCGGGCAGTTTGCACGCACTTAACTACAACGCAGTCTACCTGAACTTAAACGAGACTTTAAACTTTCTACTTTTGACTTTCAACTCCTTATGAACTTTTTTTCCCTTACCTTTGTCTTCACGTTGATTCGTTCTTTGAATACGCATTACTCCCAAATTTGAAATGTTGAATTTGAAATTAATATCCGGGGCTGACCGGTTTTGACAGGATGTGTGGGGGTGTATACCAGCATGCAGGCTCATGGGATGAGAGCCTTAAAAGATGGTCCTAACAATTTAAGTGGCGAAAATACTTACGCCATGGCTGCTTAATCTGACCTAAGGTTAGATTTGCTTATTCACTGATAAGATCGGTGGAAGCCATCATTGCCCGGTACTCTGTTTAGCGGTGCCGGAACCGCAGTGTCGAAAGCATAAACTGGGCCTCGCTGTTGTTGCGCAGCGATGTCAAGAAACAGTAACTAAGGAATCATTTGGCTGTTGCCTGCCTTGTGGTTCCCGACAATCAAAGTCAACTAAGCATGTAGAACGTACACGTTCATCTTCTCTGGACCAGGGTTCGATTCCCTGCAGCTCCACTTCACCAGCCGTAGCCCCGATCTTATCGGGGCTACGGCTGGTTTTATTCTTAGCCCTTATCGATTATTATTTCTGTCCATAGCTTCAGCGAAGGCGGATTATTTTAAATCCATAGCTTCAGCAAACCCGAATTCCTATCTTAGTATAATGTGGTACGCCTACATTTTACTTTGTAGTAACGGTGAAAACCATGAAGGCCGCACCAATAACATTGAAGATCGTCTGCATCGGCATCAGAACGGTCATGTAGCATCTACCAAAGATTTGCTTCCAGTAAAGTTGATAACCTATACGGTTTTTTACAGCCAAACAAAAGCCTATTCTTTTGAAAAGTATCTCAAGAGCGGATCGGGTAGGGCATTCATGAAAAGACATTTGATTTAATTCAGCCGCCATAGCTTCAGCAAACCCGAATTCCTATCGTAGTATAATGTCGTACGTCTACATTTTACTTTGTAGTAACGGTGAAAACCATGAAGGCCGCACCAATAACATTGAAGATCGCCTGCATCGGCATCATAGCGGTCATGTAGCATCTACCAAAGATTTGCTTCCGGTGAAGGTGATAATCTATACCGTATTTACAGACCAATCTATTTTTTAAACTTGAATTGTATTTATTATCTTGGTAAGGATAGCCTACCTATTTCAATTGAAAAGGCTGTATATATGCGAAGAAAAATCCAAATCCCTCCGCTCATTTTTTTCTTGTTGGCCTTGGCAGGTTGTTCCAATAAAATCAATGAAAGCAATGCCCCCAAGGAAGAAGTCAAAGCAGAATTAGTGCAGGGTGGAATTATTGTTTATGAAGCCGATGGTCATGGTTTGGTAGTCGCTGCTTCTGATCTCGGAAAGCTGGATTGGACAAATGCAATTACGGCATGCAATGAATTGGAATTGAATGGCTATAGCGACTGGCGTCTGCCTACCAAAGAAGAATTAGATGCTCTTTACACCACCTTAAAACTTCATGGCAAGGGTGACTTTGAAAATAGCAGCTATTGGAGTTCCAGTGAATACAATTCTTATTATGCCTGGAGGCAAAGCTTCAATACCGGCAAGGTGGACAGGCGTGGAAATAAGACCAAACAACAATTGGTTCGGGCGGTGCGGGATTTTTAGTGATTTTCTTCTTATAGAATCCTTAGTTACCGATCCTTCTGAAAGATCGGTTATTGATGCAAGGCACAACCTTTAGTAATCCTTCCTGAACGTATTTATGAAATAATTCCAGACATTGAAAGAGGGTTGTCTTACCGATCATATTGCAAAAAATCCTCAACTATAATAAAGATTCACATCTCATGAATTTATGGGTATCATTATCATGGAAGGAACTCATTAAATTAGCAAGCCATGAACGACAATCGCAGGAGGTTCATTAAGAAAGGCGCAACCCTTGCAGCCTCCATTTCGCTTGCCGGAATTACTTCAGGAATAGCAGGCTCCCCTGATCCACAGTCTAACCAAAAATCCACAAAGAAAGTGGTTGAGTTTGTAAAAGATGGTGGCATGGAATTCTCATTGATGATATTTGGCTTTGATTCTCCACGCATCGCGCTGGCTAAACAAATGGGTATCTACGGTGCCGTAGGTGGTGTAAGAGCATTGGGTGATATCCAACCGTGGCAACCCGAAGCCATCAAAGCGACCAAAGAAGGATGGGACAAATTGGGTATGAAGTGGAATGTAGTGGAAGGACCTCCAACGTTAGGAGAAAAAACGAAATTAGGTCTCGAAGGCAGGGATGAAGAGATTGACAACTTCATTACCTTCATGAAGAACCTGAAACAATATGGCGGTGTGGATATTATCTGCTACAACTGGATGCCAGTAGTAAGTTGGTTCAGAAGTAAAATGGATGCGGTAGGCAGAGGCGGAGCGTTAGTAACTGCCTTTGATTATGAAGACGCAAAGAATTTGCCGGAAACCCAGTATGGTAAAGTAAGCAAGGAAACATTATGGAAGACATTGGAATACTTTCTGAAAGCTGTTGTGCCCGAAGCAGAAAAAATCGGGATGAATCTTTCCTTACATCCGGATGATCCACAGGTAGGCAGTATCAAAGGAATTTCACGCATCATGACCAGTGTGGAAAATTTTGACCGGATGTTAAACCTTGTGCCAAGCAAATACAGCGGACTTACCATGTGCCAGGGAAATTTTTCATTGATGGGAGTGGATATACCGTCACAGGTAAGAAAGTGGGGCAAGGCAGGCAAGATCAACTATGTTCATTTCAGAAATGTGCAAGACCTCAGCGGCCATGTGCCGAGCACCAGGTTTGTTGAAACCTTTCACGATGAAGGACAGATCGATATGTATGCGGCCATGAAGGCCTACTATGATATCGGTTACAAAGGTCCGATTCGCCCGGATCACGTGCCCACCATGGATGGAGACAGCAACGACAAACCAGGACCTGGCTATAGCACGATCGGAACGTTGTTCGCTATTGGTTATATGCGTGGGCTCATGGAGTCAATTGCAAAAAATGCGGGCAAAGCATAATTATTACTTCTTTAGAAATGAACATTGATGTATACAATTTTAAACTTTATTCCATGATGAAAAACACCTTCTTGATTACGCTACTCATGTTGTCATACCTGGGCGTGCAGGCTCAGAATATTGGCGCTTCACCTGAATTTGTAAAAGCATTAACATCCAAGTGGGAAGGTGAACGCACTGCGGATGGTCGCCCGAAAGTGCCGGATGGCATTCTCGAACGATTACAAAACTGCACACTCGAGCAGATCTGGGGCTACTTAGGAAAAAAAGGATTCAATAATCAGGTAGAGAAAAACTGGATCATATTAAAACCAGGTGAAACGATGGTAGGTCGTGTGGTAACTGCGCAGTTTATGCCTACGCGTCCTGATCTCGATACCTATGTAAGAGAGAAAGGCAAAGCCGAAGGTCGCAATCAGAAAGGCGGCATCAACATCTGGCCAATTGATATATTAACGAAGGGTGATATTTATGTAGCGGACGGATACGGTAAGATAAAAGACGGTACATTGATTGGCTCAAGTTTAGGAAATGCGATTTATGGTAAGACGGGTAAAGGAGTTATCTTTTACGGATCGGTCCGCGACATGCAGGAGTTAAAAGATACGAAAGGATTTAACGCCTGGGTAAAAGGACATGATCCTTCTTATATTAAAGACATGACTCCCACAGCCATCAATGCGCCTATCCGCATTGGTGAAGTAACGGTGTTTCCTGGTGATGTGGTATTTGCCAATGAATATGGAGTGGTATTCGTGCCGGCATTCATGGTGATTGATCTGGTTACCGATTCAGAGATGGTTGGCTTGCGTGATGAGTTTGAGCGTTACATGTTGCAGTTAAGTAAATATCCTTCAGGAGAAGTGCATGGTGACTGGAATGATAAAATGAAGGATGAGTTCAGGGCATGGTTTGCCAAGTATCCGAAGAAGACCGCCATCACCTCAAAAGAGGTGGAAGCTTATTTAGCTAAAGAGGGACATTAATAGCATTATAAAATTATTCATATGATTAAATTCAGAACCATGAAATGTATGGCGTTATTGGCGTTATCCTTTTTCATTACTCTTTCTTTAAGTATTTCCTTGTCGGCACAAACCATTTCAAAGGATGAATTAACATTCCTTACCAAAGAGTGGAAAGGTGAGCGTTTTCCTGACGGACGGCCCAAAGTTCCGGATGCATTATTAGAACGGGCTGCACGCATTAACATTGATGATGCGTGGACGGTCTTAAAAAATAATGGTTACGTCAACCAGTTTGACGGCAACTGGAAAATGGTGAAACAAGATGTGATGGTGATTGGTCGTGCGGTAACGGCTACGTTCATGCCGAGCCGTCCGGATGTAGAAAAGAACATTAAAGAACGAGGCATTCAAAATGGAAGAAAAGGAAACACCAATTCATGGCCCATCGAAACACTAACGAAAGGGGATGTGTACGTTGCCGATGGCTTTGGAAAAATTGGTGGTGGCACGTTGATGGGCTCTACGTTGGCAACAGCGATTTATAGTAAAACAGGTAATGGCGTTATTTTTAATGGCGCTGCCCGCGACCTTGGAGAAATTCAACGCATGGATGGATTCAATGCATTTGTTCGCGACTTCCATCCATCTTTTCTGGAAGAAATGGTGTTGATGGGATTGAACACACCAGCACGCATTGGTAACGTGATGGTATTACCGGGTGATCTGGTGGTGGCAATGCGCGAAGGAGTGCTGTTCATCCCGGCTCACATGGCCGAAGAAGTGATCAGCACCGCAGAGTTTGTCGTGCGCAAAGATCAATTCGGTTTTGAAATGGTGAAGACAGGGCGTTACTCCACCGGACAGATTGATAGCCAGTGGACAGACGAAATCAAAAATGAATTTATCAAGTGGTTGGAGAAGCATCCGGAACTAGGAAAGATGACACGTGCAGAGTTGGATGCTTTCATGAGTAAAAGAACCTGGTAATTGACAAGCGTTGATGTGTTGTGTAGCACCTGCTGGTAATTGAATTCAATTTATTTACATATACTCCCTCAACAAAATGAAAAACGGTATCAAGCAAATAGTACACGCCAATAAAGAGTTGGAGAAAGCAGATAAACTTGCTGCACAGGAAGAGATCAACAATCCGTTGACGAAGCCCGACCGCAGAAACTTTTTAAAGAAGTCCGTCCTGGGCGGAATTACATTGACTGGATTAATGGGCTTGTCTGCCGAAGATGTGATTGCAGAAACCACATCAAAAGTTCAGCGCAATAGTTCGCCTTCTGAACTTCGCATAACAGACATGCGATACACGACCATCACCAACGGCAATGGGGCCACTAATGCCCGCAACGTGCTTTTGCGTATTGATACGAATCAGGGTATTTATGGATTGGGTGAAGTAAGAGATGGTGGCGATGCGCGATTCGCTTTGTATTTAAAAAGCCGCATACTCGGTCTTAATCCCTGCAACGTGGAGATGATTTTTAAAATCGTGAAGCAGTTTGGAGGTCATGGCAGAATGGGTGGTGGAGTATGTGGTGTAGAGATGGCGCTATGGGATTTGGCAGGCAAAGCATTCAACGCTCCGGTGTGGGCCATGTTGGGTGGAAAGTATAGAGAGAAAGTCAGGTTGTATTCTTACATACCCAATTCAGGAGGCATGCCATTGGCGAACATGGATCTGTCTAAATTTAAAGAAGATGTAAAACATCGCATGGAAGTGCAGGGATTCACGTGGTTGAAATGTCATCCGGGCATTGAGAAGATCAGTGATATTCCGGGCACCACCATCAACACTAAATTTATGCCTGGCTATGGTGAAAAAGTAATGCCCTCACGAAGTCAGAGTTATTTGTATTATCAGAACACACGACATGCATTCACCTCCATTCAGATTACTAATAAAGGTTTGGATGAACTGGCAAAGTATGTTGATACCATCCGCAGTGTTGTAGGTTATGATATTCCTTTATCGGCCGATCATCAGGGGCACTTTGATGTGAACACGTGCATCAGGGTGGGTCATGCGCTGGAGCGTTTCAACTTAGCCGCGCTGGAAGATTTCCTTCCGTGGGATGATACCGAACATTTAAAGATGATCACCGATACCATAAACACACCTACCATGACGGGTGAAGATATTTATCTGAAGGAAGAGTTTAGAAAGTTGTGTGATGCGCATGCCGTAGATATTATCCAACCCGATATGGGATCATCCGGAGGAATTTTAGAAACCAAAAAGATTGGAGATTATGCGGAAGAAAAAAACACACCGATGGTGATGCACTTTGCCGGATCCCCCATTTGCTTCATGGCCAACGTACATAGCGCGGCAGCTACACAAAATGCGCTTGCCCTGGAAGTGCCAAACCAAATCGTGGATAATCCTTGGTGGCCGAACCTCGTGAAGATGGTAGGCAAGCAACCCTTGTATACAAAAGGTTTTGCCAACGTTCCGGATGATGCACCGGGTTTAGGTGTTGAACTGAACGATGAAGAAATCAAAAAACATCTGCATCCGGAAGACACCAGTTACTTCGTGCCAACTCCTCAATGGAATGAGGTGCGCTCGTATGATCGGCTTTGGAGTTAATAAAATACAGAAGCCAATGTCACTGAAGAATTTAATTGCAGTATTCATTTTGGTTTTATTAATCAGCGGCAAGCCGGCAGGTCAATATCCGCAAGCTGAAATTACAAACGGCATAATTCGGGCACGCCTCTACCTTCCGGATAGTAAAGCCGGATTTTATCGGGGTACAAGATTTGACTGGGCCGGTGTGATACCAGAGCTCGATTATCAAGGGCATACGTATTTTGGAAAGTGGTATAGTCAGGATCATGATCCTGCATTTCATGATCACATCGCGGGTCCTGTTGAAGAATTTACGCCAATAGGTTATGACTCAGCAAAGACCGGAGAAACTTTTCTAAAGATTGGTGTTGGTATATTGGTAAAGCCTGAAGAGGAAAAATACTTTTTTGCTTCAAAGTACAAGAACGTCAATTCGGGAACATGGAAGATAAATAGAAAATCAGATCAGGTGGAGTTCACCCAGAAGTTGGTGGATAAAGACTATAGCTATGAATACAAGAAGACCGTTCAGTTGATAAAAGGAAAACCTGAATTGGTATTATCGCACTCCCTGAAGAATACGGGCAAGCAAGTCCTGGAAACCAATGTTTACGATCACAACTTTTTTGTTCTGGATCAGCAGCCCATCAGTAATGATGTTGAAGTTTCTTTTCCCTTCGCGCTGGCCAGTGAAACTCCGGCCGTGCAACCGGTGGGAAAATTTCAGGACAACAAGATCACCTTCGACCGTGAACTGATTAACAATGAGCATCTCTTTTACCGATCGTTGACCGGCTTCAGCGAAAGCGCAAAAGATTATGATATCAAAATTGAAAACCACAAGACAGGCGCAGCGGTACGAATTACTGGTGATCGACCGCTATCGAAAATAGTATTCTGGTCGGCACCCAGAACGGTGTGCCCTGAACCTTATATTCATCTCATGATCCAACCAGGTGAAACTGTGACGTGGAAAATAAATTATCAATTCTACACAACCGATAAGACTTCAAAATGACGTTGAGATTACTTGCGATAGGGTTACTCGTTCTTACAAGTTGTTCCACCTATGATCAGAAAGATGATACCCTTCAAACAGGAAAAGATTATCCGGCCTATGGCGGAAACAATACCAACAATCGTTATTCACCATTAGCGCAAATCAATGCTGACAATGTAAAGGACCTTGAAGTGACCTGGACGTATTTTGCCAATGATACGATCAAGTATCCCTCCAGGAGAGAAATACAATGTCAACCTATTGTGGTGGATGGTGTTCTGTATGGCACATCTTCTGAACTTAACCTGTTCGCTTTGAATGCCGCTACGGGTAAACAACTTTGGAAGTTTGAACCCAATAGCGCGAAGATTCATTCCAATCGTGGCGTGATGTATTGGGAGGATGGTGAGGATAAACGTATTCTTTATACAGCAGGATCGTTTCTATATGCTGTAAATGCCGCGACAGGTCAACTGATTACATCGTTTGGCGATCAGGGAAAAACGGATTTGCATGAAGGCCTTGAGGGAGTAGGCCATGAGGTAAAAGATCTTCACGTTACTTCTACCAGTCCTGGTGTAATTTATAAAAACACTGTTGTGATGGGTTCATCGTTATCGGAAGGCGGTGATGCTGCTCCGGGATACATCAGGGCCTTTGATGTGATCACGGGAAAATTGAAATGGGTATTTCATACGATTCCCCAACCCGGAGAACCCGGTTATGAAACGTGGCCACCTGATGCATATAAAAAAATTGGAGGAGTGAATTGCTGGGGTGGATTATCCGTAGATGAGAAGCGAGGCGTGGTGTACTTCGGCACTGGATCACCATCATCAGATTTTTATGGGGGCGCGCGCGAAGGTGCAAACCTTTATGCCAACTGCATAGTAGCATTAGAAGCAGAAACCGGAAATTTGAAATGGTACTCTCAGGCGATCCGTCATGACTTATGGGATCGTGACTTTCCTATTCCTCCCAACCTCACCACCATTACACAAAACGGAAAGAAAAGAGATGTAGTGGCGCAAGTAGGTAAAGATGGATATGTGTATGTATTGGATCGCGACAATGGTGAATCCATTTTTCCTATGGAAGAAAGACCCGTACCAACGAATGGCTTGCCTGGCGAGCATCCTTATCCCACGCAGAAATTTGTCATGAAGCCACGACCGTTGATGAAGCAATTGGTGACAGAAGATGACCTCACGAATATCTCTCCCGAATCCTATGAATTTGTAAAGAAACGTTTTCATGAATTGCAGAAAACAGAAAGCCAGTATCAGCCACCAAGTGAACAAGGAACATTGTTGTATGGATATAGTGGAGGTGCCGAGTGGGGTGGTAACGCTACTGACCTTGATGGTATTCTCTATCAGAACTCCAATCATGCGCCATGGGAGTTAACGATGATCAGTAAAAAAGATCGCGAGCAGGAATTCGTTACACTATCTCCGGGCAACAGGTTGTACATCCGGAATTGTTCACCGTGTCATGGTGCGGATAAGAAGGGACAGGGCTCCGTCATTCCGAGTCTGGTGGAAGTAGGTAAAAGACGTTCGGATGATGATATCAATACCATTATGAGAATGGGAAATGGAAGAATGCCCGCTATCCTTTACTTATCGGATGAAAATCGAGAGGCAATTATCGGATATTTGAAGAACAACGAAGTTATTCCGCCAACGACTGAAAGTGAAGGTAGAAATGATGATACTACACCTACGGTAAATGCAGACTTTCCGTATATACCTGATTACACGCTGAAATTATGGCAACGCTTCACGGACATGAATGGATATAATGGTGTGAAACCTCCGTGGGGAACATTGGATGCCATCGACTTAAACACCGGAGAATATTTATGGACTGTTCCGATTGGAGAGTTTCCAGAACTCACTAAGAAAGGAATTCCAATCACCGGCACTGAAACATATGGAGGACCCGTGGTAACGGGCAGCGGATTGATTTTTATTGCCAGCACCAGAGATGAGCGCATCCGTGCCTTCGATAAGAAGACAGGTAAAGTGGTTTGGGAATATCAATTACCTGCGGGTGGTTTTTCAACGGTCATTACCTATGAAGTGGAAGGCAAACAATATGTTGCCCTGGCAGCAGGTGGAGGCAGGGGAGCTAAACCTGGTGGCTGGTATATGGCATTTGCATTGAAGTAGGACCACCCCCTTACCCCCGCCAGCGGAGGACAGTGCTTCGAGTTAGACTGAGTGAAAACTCTAAGCACTGTCCCCCTCCTCGGAGGGGGTAGGGGGAGGAAAGTGTTACGTTGATTTTCTTAGTGTGAAAATTATATAACATAACGATATGAAGAACAGCCGTAGAGATTTTATCAAGCGAACTTCTGCGATGGCAGCGATCTCTGTTGCCGGGATAGGAACATCTTCTGCAAAAGCAGTGCACGAAGAACATGCTCTTAATAATAAGAATATTCAATGGCCGCTTTCCGAAGGTCCCAATACTCCAAAGCTGGTGTTGGGTTGCCCGCTTAATGCGGATGTAAAAACAATGAGGCGATTGAAACAGATTGGTGTTAATCATGTAAGCACGGGAGGCTGGACGAATAAGGAATCGCAAAGCAATCCAAGTCCGTGGAAAGTGAATGAGCTTAAGGGTTATATGGATAAGTTCAAAGAAAATGGATTGACCCTGATAAACCTCATGCATCCTGTGGGAACCAATATCGTGTTGGGACGTGAAGGGCGTGATGCTGAAATTGAAGTATTCAAAGAATCACTTCGTGTGGCAAGTGTCTGTGGTCTTACCAATGTAGAGTATAATTTTTATGTGGACCGGATTGTGGAAGGATACTATGAATCACCGGGGCGTGGAGGTGCCGGCCTCTCCGCTTTTGATTTCAGCAAAGTAAAGGACCTTCCACCCAAGCCCGATATAGGAATACACAAAGCGGAAGAGTTATGGCAGAATCTTACTTATTTTTTGAAAGCGGTTGTTCCTGTTGCAGGGAAAGTTGGAATACGGTTGGCGTTGCATCCGAATGATCCTGTTTCGCAAACCAGTCATGGTTCAGATCAGATCATAGCCAACGTGGCCGGGTTGAAACGACTCATCACCATTGTGGACAGTCCTTCCAACGGGATCACCTTTGATTGTGGCGTTACCCGCGAAATGGGTGAAGACCCGGTGGAAGTGTGTAACTATTTTGCCTCGCGCGATCGCATCAATCATGTTCACTATCGAAATGTGATTTCCGAAATTCCTTACGACAAGTACACGGAAGTTTTTATTGATGAAGGTCAGGTGAATATGTTTGCCGTGATGCAGGAACTGATGAAGCATGGCTATAACCGTGGGCTGTATCCCGAGCATCCCCACCTCCTCGACTACGACCGTGAATATCCCGGTGGCGGCAGCCGCTATGCAGGCGAAGTATTCAACGTAGGATTTGCCAGGGCTATGATGTATGCGGTGATGTCGGTCGGGTAAAGAAATATTATCTTCATCCAATGAAACCACATTTCCTCGCATTGCTTGTCGAGCACCGTCTCCGTTTCGGGACGGTGCGATATCTCCTGGACCTCGTTCGCTACTCCTCCTTCAACGACTCCACCGGGTTCATCGTGGCTGCTTTAAACACCTTGTAGGCAATAGCCAGAAACGAAATCACAAATAACAACACGATCGAAATAATAAACGTAGCCGCATTCGGCCCCTGGTAATAGCGCCAGATGCTGCCCATAATCATGTCCGACTGCACGTAGCCCGCCCACGCACCTAACCCCGAAGCCAATACCAGTATGATCACAAACTCTGTATTCACAATCCGGGCAATGTTGGTTACCGATGCACCCAGCACTTTGCGCACCCCAATTTCTTTCATACGCTTAATAATGTTCAGCGACACCAACGTAAACAAACCCGTGGCCGACAGCAGCAGTGTAACCACGCCCATAAAGGCAAACATGTACACAATATTCAGATTCACTTCATCCACCTGCTGCATGTTTTCATTTAACATGCGCCCGTTATATAATCGGTTGGGAAAAACCTTGTTCCACTCCTGATTCATAAACGTATTCACGTTAGCCACCTGGTTCGCACGCGTGCTCACCACCAGCTGACTGTATTGTGCAGGCAACACATAGCGAATCATCATCGGGTCCAGTTCGCGCCATAGCCCTTGGGTATATACATCTTTCACTACGCCAACAACAAACAGTTTTACCGTGTCCTTCCAGATAATTTCCTTGCCCAACGAATTCTCCCACCCAAACGCCTTTGCAAACTTCTCGGTAATAATCACCGATTCCTTCCGGTCCGTCTCCGAGTCTTTCACAAAGTCGCGACCCGCCAGCAGTTTCAAATCCATGGTCGACAAATAATTGTCACCCACTTCAATGATGTCTGCCTCCAGTTGTTTCGATTCATGTTTCACCGGGTCGTTGGTGCGGTTGGAGAAGATGCCGCTGCGCGCACCCGCCATCGAAACAATAGCGGGGTTAGTTTGTAGCGCGTTGCGATACGTATCAAATTCACCCTGGTTGTTTACCCACGCAATCAACGAGCCGCGCGCATCAAAGCCCAGATCATAGGCGCGCTGGTAGCGTGCATTTTGTATAAACCCGATGGCACTCACAATCGAAATCAGCGAGATGCTAAACTGAAGGCCGAGTAAAATGCGGGTAAAGTAGTTGGTGCCCCCAAATCGAAGTTTGCCTTTCAGAATTTCCACCGGGGCAAACCGGCTGATGTAAAAGGCCGGGTAGGCGCCAGCGGCAATACCCGTAAACAGTAAAACTCCAAAGAGAAAAAACAAAAAGGTTGGATTATCCAGGTAGTGCGGAGTTAATTGAAAATACTGCCACATCACATTCCAGCCCCGCACCATAAAATCCGAAATCACCAATCCCACTAGCAAGGCCATCACACAGATCAGTAACGTTTCTCCCAGGTATTGCATAATTAAATGCTTGCGCTGACTGCCCATCACTTTGCGGATGCCTATTTCTTTTAGCCTGCGCGATGAGATGGCAATAGACGTATTCGTTAAATTAAAACAGGCGAGCAACAGTGCCAGCACACCCATCACGTTACTGCCAATCACGGCCGAGATCGGTGGCGCGGCCCACGTTGCTGTCCGCAAGTCAGCCGCCCTGTCCTGGTGGGCCATGGTGGTTAGCGGAGTCAGCACAAACTCGTTGATCTGAAAGTCTTCGCGCACCTTGTTATTGTTCTCTTTAAAAGGTTGCAGTTGTTTATGCACCGCGGCAAGCCGGCTCGCATCGTTGATCTGTACGAACAACGTGCTCATTACTTTCCAATCATCTTCGCGAACGTCCTTGTGTTCATCTTTATAATTCTCAAAGTTCATGTAGGCCGACCCATCCTTTCTGTAAAAGCTGGAATTCATTGGCGGATCTTTAAACACCCCGGCAATCTTCACCTCCTTCAGTTCCTGGCCATATACCTGCGTAAGGGTTTTACCTATGGCGCCTGCAGCATTTTCAAATAGGCGCACCGCCATTTCCTCACTTATAAACACACTCGTTTTGTCGGTTAAGTCAGCGCGCGTTCCGGCCAGCAGCTCAAACGAAAAAAGTTGAAAGAACTCCGGGTCTACATAGCTGATGTTGGCCGGAAACAGGTCGTCTTCCAGTTTAAAGTTCGACCACGAGTGAAAGTAGCGGCTCGACTGGTCCACATCCGGAAACGTTTTATCCACCAGGTCGCCCAGCGGAAACGGAGCATACCCATAAGGGGTAAGCGTGTTCTCAAATTCGCGCACGGCACTTACCCGGTAAATGCTGGCGCGGTTGGTATGGATGACATCGAAGGTGTTATCATATTCGTAGGCAAAGTAGCCGTTAATACATTGGGCAATGGCCACCGCCATGCCAAACACGTTAATGAAGATGAAGAGTTTGTTCTTCATCATGCTGCGCAGGGTAATCAACAGGTAATTTTTAACCATGAGTGTTATTGTTGGGAACTACGTATCAGAACGAAATGCCGGGCCATAGGTTTTGCTACGCAAGGAAGCACCGGGGTAGGTCATTACCAATGACATTCGTCAGATAGCAGCGAGAAGGAGCTAAAAGTTTAAGGGCTTAAGACGGAAACCATTATATTTTCCATCGTTCACTAGTGGCTCGGGCAGGGCTATCACTTCTATCCACGCTATCTTTTTGGAACGAGTTTGCCAAACCTGAAAGTGGAGGAAATTTTTGAAATCTTCGTATTATGTGCCTGGTACAATATCTCTTACATTACCTGGAATTCTTTATTAAAAGATCCTTCATCTGATCTCTTGTTCCGCGTTTCCGCCATGCATCGTACTACATTTCGGTTAACCAACTGCCGTTCCGCGCCAGATCGTGTGAATCTCGATCTCATCTTTCCTATGGCGCGCAATTATTCATATGATTTAATCCCCGACATGTCGGGGCTACAAATATGCCACCCCCTCTGCGGGTGATAAATGGAATTGTTAACCTCTGATGGATTTTTCTCAGAACGGATAGCCAATAGCAATATTCAATGCTGGCTTCCAGAGATTGATACTGCTTGCCCATCTTTCTCCAGCGGGTAAGTATGGCGTGCGCAAGGTGTAAGCAAAGTCAAGTCGTGCAACGATAAAAGTGAAATCCCATCGCAAGCCCCATCCCGAACTGATCGCAATCTCCTTTACGAATGTATTGAAATGAAATGTTCCATTAGGCCTCGAAGCGTCCTCATTATAAAGCCAGATATTTCCTGCATCCATAAACAACGCGCCTTTTAGTTGACCCGATACATCAAATCGATATTCCAGATTACCCTCTAATCGGATGTCACCGGTCAAGTCGTTGTAACCGGTAGGAGGTACCTCACTTCCTGGTCCCACAGATCTGGCAATAAATGAACGTAGACTATTCGTTCCTCCAACATAAAATTGTTTTATGTAAGGAATGTTTTTTGCATTACCGAGCGGCATACCAATTCCAGTACTGAATCGGGTAGCAAGTTTTGAATGTTGACTTAATTTAACGCTATAGCGCAAGTCAACGCGTGTGCGCACGTATTGTGAAAATGGAACTCCTAACAAAGTATATCTCCCCAGCGAATCTTTTGATGCGTTAGTTGCCGAGTACAATCCATTCAGAAGATTTCCAGCAAGATCTATTCCTCCTCTGAAAGAGAATTCATTACGACTTCTGGTGGTGGATTGATAGGTAAATTCATACCCCATGCCGACAATGAACTGCTCATCAAAACTTCGTTGCACACCGGGGTTCTCTAGCAGATAATCCTTAAATTCGTCTGACTTGGATGCTTCCGGGATTTGCGTAAAGATGATTTCAACAGGATTAAAAGTATGAGAGATACGATCATTCTTACTCCACCGGTAACCAAAGTTGGTAAACAATGAATTCAGCTTATAAAGATCCAACCGGTTAAACAGGTTGTAGCCAGCGGAAATATTTGTTTTGGGAAGACTTTTTTTGGCAGTGTTAAATAAAAAGGACGGGTAGAATCTAGGTAGCGTGTAATTCACCTCCAGACCCATTTCATACGCGGGATTGACTTTTCCATCAACTATCTGCACTTCCACTCGACCTCTCAAATTTACTTTTAGCATTTCAGATCCTTTGGTTCTGTTTCGATCGGTATAACTGAATATTACGCCTGGACCAAAGTAGTTGGTTGAACGATAAATGGCATTGAGCTCAGCCGTGTAGGCATAACGTTTTCGTTGCGACAAATAAAGAATCGCATCGAGCTCGTCTGTATTGCCATGAGGCGCAAACTTAATGCTTGTACTTCTTATAATCGGGAGCGAATTCATATACCGAATGGTGTGCATGTAATTCGATTGAGCGAAACGGTCTCCAGGTTTCAGAAAAATTCCTTGCCGAAGCGCATCAAACCGAAGGGCCTTGTGTTGTGAAATCAGATAATAATTATCGAATTTAAGTGTGTCGGTAGGTTGGTTATCAAGAACATAATCATCATGAATAATGACCTTTCGAATCGTGTATGGCCTTCTTGATTCGGGCGGAGTTTCGTACTTGACGGCTATTTCTGCATTTACCTTGTGATCTCCTGATATCGTATCCGCTTTAAGGGTGATGAATTCTGGGTTAAAATAGATGTACCCTTTTTCCTTCAGGTTCTCATCAATCCGGGTTCGTTCATTCTTTACTGCATCTAACGAGTAAAGATCTCCAATCTTCAGCAACGACTCTCTTTGAGTATCTCGTATCGCTTGCGTGAGATCATTATTTGGTTTTGGAAAGGTGATTGATTCAAACTGATAGGGTTCACGGAAGGTGATCGTGTATTTAATTTTTGCTTTTCGCTGACCCACATGAACGGTATCAAACGTTACGGTATTATGAAAATATCCATGATTAGAAATTCTGTTGTGAATGGCAGCAGAAACCTGGATGGGATTGGTTTGAGAAAGCAACACAGGACTATTAATTTTATTCTTCCAGAATTTCTTCTTTTTCCTTTTATCTGAAAGCATGTTGTTTAGTGCCAGCGCTGGTCTCATCCACAGGAAAGTATTATTGGGTTCAGGCTTAAGAACTTCTTTGATAATGGGCGTCACCTTTGTCTGTTTGTCCTTCTGCCCGATATATTTTATTTCACTACCGATATAAAGAGGATTCTCTGAAGAGATATTTTTTATCCCCGTGCAACCTGATAAGGCCAGTCCACTAATCAATAGCAGTATATAGGTGGATCGGATCATTTACGCTTGTTCTTTCTGTCCTCTTTACTGGCGAATTCACGAATGAATACTAGTGATATGCCAGTATTCCTTATTTCCTGATAGATGATATCATAGGTTTGATTGTTGAATAATTTAATCTGTTTGTCAGCATTGCCGGTCAGGTCATAAATGATGGCGACATCTCCTCTGTAATTTTTACCCGTGTTGGATCCGGATTGATCCTGATTGAGATTAAAATCACCTCCGACCTCAAACGACAGCCTATCATTCATAAGACTCTTTGATACACGGAAATCCATGGCCGTTTGAGTCTTTCCTCCCGGTGCAGAATAGTCACTATACGATTGTATGCCAACGTCAATGTTCACTCCTTTGATATATTGACTCGCAAATCGATTTAGCTGACTGGCCAGGAGGTTATTTACACTGTTGGACAACGCAGTGGTTGCGATAAGACTTGAATTGATATCAGAGCCGGTAGATTCTGGTAAGAATCCGCCCAATACTAATAGTCCAAATACCTGTTTATTTAATTCAGATTCATACTCAGGCTGTCTTAATCTATCGAGCTTATTTGCTAATACCGGATAACTTACCTTTTCTTTTTGAGGGAGATCCAATGAGAATGAAATGATTGGTTTTTCAATAGTTCCCTTGATGTTGATTCCTATTTCGTAATCCAATGACCTTTTATAAATCGATTTTTCATTTTCACCGATCTCATGACCAATCAATCCGATGGAATTGGACTCAACAGTATGCACAGCTTTTATATTCAGGTCTCCGTCCTCAGGAGTTCCGTTCCAATTAATGGTTGATCCTTTTACCAGCGTGAAGTTCTTTTTAACCAAATCATAAAAGGACAGTCGGTAGACTCCTTCATTGACGGTGTAATTTCCAAGAAGGTGAAGAATTCCAGTTCGATTGTAATTCATTTCCAGCGATGCGCCACCGGAGCTCTCAATATAATCTCCTGACTGTTCGTCAATAATAATCCGCAAAGCTGCATTATCTTGTATCGTAACGGTTGAATTCAGATTGAAATCGGGAAGACTGGCAATCAATGAATCATAGAAGTTACCTGATAGTTCAAGTGCTGTGGAATCCAGCAAGTGTGCAGGATCTACAAATTCAACAATTCCTTCGGCTTTGAGTAATTCAACGTCATCCTGACTGGTCACTAAGGTTAGTTTGGTGGCATCCTTCACGGTAATTTTAGCCTCAACATTAGTATCCTTCTCATTACCTTTTAATTTTATATTACTGTCAATCACCAGCTGACCCCGGAATTGACCTGATGCAGAATCAGGTTTATTAATAAGTTCATAATCTTTAGCATTGAGTTGCAGATCGTAAGAAAAGGATTGGTAATCCTTTGTAACAATACTTCCATTTACAGTAAGTGGATTACGGTCTTGGTCAATGAGCGTAAAATTGTTGAATCGGAGACCCGAATTATCCAACAGAATACGATCATCCGCCACGTTAAAGGTTAGCTTTGGATTTGCTGTTGTCAATTTCACATTGAGAAATTGTAGGTATCCTTTTAAATCAGGCCCCTGCAAAGGTCCCTTAATCGTTGTTTCCCCTTTGAGGGTTCCATTCATTTCATCGACTACACTTGAAATGGGAAAGGCAAACAACTCCAGGTTATTTATATCCAGTTTTAATAAGGCATCTACCTCCGTGTTGTCTAAATCATATCGCCCCTTTAAATCAATGGAATTGGATTCGTTAGTAAGTAGAAACTCGAATGGCACCTGGTTACCATCACTTACCGCAGTTGCTGTAATGGTTAATGGATTGGAATGATAGAGGCTAAGGCTATCCACATTTGCCGTTAGATTAAATTGTTCACCCTTCGAGTAGGATGCATTTCCGGTAAGGTTGCCCTTGCTGATAATTATGGTATCTGGGGAAAGAAGAAAGTTTAAGGCGGTAAGATCTATATTTCTGAGCGACACATCGAATGCGTTCAAATCACCATTCAGATTAAGTTCGGTGTCGTTTCTGGAAATCTGATAATGATTCAACCTTATATTTTTATCATCCAGGTAGATGGGATTTTTGGGGTCAACGAAATAATCTTTATCGAAGGCCAATAATTTATCGAAATAAACCAGCGTGCCGCTATCTACAGGCAAAATACGTGTCTGCAATCCCACGAGAGTAATGGAATCATTAGTTACGGCCAGATTTGACAGCGCAGTATCACCCTTAGTCAGTAAGTCAGCATTCACATCACCTATCTTAACACGACCATAGCGTAAATTCTGCACAGACAATTGGGCACGTACACTATCCTCAAGTGCCATAAGATTGGTATTCAGACTATCCAATGAAATCCCATACCCATTAAATTTCCCTGATGTGGCTTGAAGCACTGATTTTCTTTTTTGCTCATCAAATTCTCCCGATAACCGAATGGTAGAAATCTCATTAACATCAATACCCAACAGTTGAAGGAGACTGGCGTTTTCTAACGCAATATTAAAATTGAGCGTCCTGTTTCTCATGTCATTCACGTTGACAACAGGGGCTTTTAGAACATTGCCAAACCAGGAGGTCAGCACTTTCGGTGAGTCTCTTATAAAATCAAAGTTTGACACCAGCGTACCTCTTTCATGATCTGAATAATAATTGAAGTCACTGGCTGTTGGAGAAATCTGAGCACCAAGGGCCATGGTATCGAGTAAATAGGTTAGCGATTGATTTTGAAAAAGCACGCTGTCGCCTTTCACATAACCCTCCAGGGAAGATTGATCCATGATTATCTTAGATGTAAAGGCACCTGAAATGGATAAGCTACTGTCCATTTGTAAAAACCTGCCTACCTTAAAATGATCCAATTTCAGATCGCTTGTAAAGTTCAATGGCTCAGCAAAGGAAATGTCGGAATTGATCGTTGATCGGTAATTTGGATCATCGATGGAAATAGCGATTGAAGAGTTAGTTGTTTTAGTTCTGCTTGCGATCGTTATGTTATGTACGGCTTGATCCTTGATCTCAACATTCTTAATTAATCCATTGATTTGAACAGCCTGATCACGACCAACGTTTCCTTTTGCAATTACTCCAAAATCTATCAGCCCCAACATCGTTACATTCGTCCATTTTCCAAGGTCAAACTTATCTCCAGTCAGGCTTACGTCAATTTCAACTTGGTCTGCTTTACGATTAACCTGTCCCGTAGCTTTTGCATCACCCCAGTTTGTCAGTATGTTCCCATCGATCATGATCTCTTTTGGATTGCCGGAGCTCTTCACTTGCAGTGATAGCTCTTGTGGCAAACTTGTGTTTGCAAGAAACGGAACTAATGTCTCTTTGAAGTCTGAACCTAGTGTAGCACTTAAATTCATTTCCTTCCATGAAATCTTTTCCAGATCAAGGATATCAGATACTTTACCTTCAGCATCAAATTGACTATTACTTGTCTTCAGTGTGAATGTTTTAATCACCCCTTCTCCGAGGTTGTACTTGCCTTTCAGTTTTACCTCAGCTGACTTCCAATGGATGAAATGATGTATAAGGGAGTCACTGAAAAAATAGGAAAGTTCTTTCGGACTAATTTGGCTGACCACATCGATTTCTAATTGGGTATGATCAGCGACATGATCTGCGTTCAGGTCATACTGAGCTGATAGATTTGCATCAAGTTGATTCGTGATGGATGCCAGACGCAGACCGGCTACTTCTAACTGATGTCGATTCCATTGGATATCACCGCTGGCATCACTTAATGTAAAGCCTGGCAGTTGAGCAGCGAGAGAATGCAAATCCGCATTAAGCGTGTCTTTATTGACAAGCACGTTTGATAGATTGATTTGAATATCCTTCAAGGAGACGTGTGAAGGGTCAAATTTTGGAGTATTGGTTACCTGGTTATTATGGAATGAAAAATCGCTGTCCTCTACCTTAATGTTCATGATGTCAAAAGCAATACCAATCCCAGCATCGAACATAAAGGGTTGGTCATTAGTAGAAGTTACGATAGCATAAGTACTATCCTGATGTTCGGCAGTTAAAACGTTAACTGCGGCTTGTTGAAGGAAAATGTCACGGGCAGTGATCTTATTTGGATTCGTATGAAATTCACCTTCCTGACAGGTAAACTTTATTAACTTGACATCAACGGTTGTTCCGTTTGGAATAGATGTAAATTTAAAAGCAATGTTCTCCAGTTGAACACGCTTGAATTGAAGCTTTACGGTAGATGATTTGGTGGGCTCAGTCTCTACAGACAGAAACGCATCCAATATGAATTGAATACTTGATCCTTCTTCACGTTGAATCAATTCAACCTCGGCTCCCGAAATCAGCACATCATCAAAAGTGAAATTGCCCATGATCAGATCAATAATGTTGGATTTGACTTCGATTTGTCTGGCGGAAAGGATTTTATGATCACTGGGGTCCCACACTATTATATTATGGATTGTCACATCCCCCAGTATTGAAAATTCGATACGTTGTATGTCTACCTTTGCCTCAATTTCAGAAGACAAGTAATTCGTCACTGTGCGAGTGATCTTTTCCTGTATGGGCGGCAGGTGAATGACGGCTACAGCAATGACAAGTACCAGTAGCAAGCCAAGTGATGCTTTACCCAGGAATTTGGCAATCCGTAAAAATATATTCAGGGCACGCATGGCTAGTTCAAAAATACGCATGGATCACTACACTTAATAATAACATGTCTCATAAAAATGGAGTGGTGCCTTCCGGTACTGCCCTATTTTTTCACTTTGGAATCTGTATTTTGCAATTACAGTGAGTAAGAGGATAGACCAGTATTCATTAATTGATCCTTAAAATTAACATATATAGGCTATGGAAAATTTCACTTCAGATCATTCAGACGAAAGCCGCAGATCGGTTTTAAAGAAGTCAGCAATTACAAACTGCTACTGGATCATGAAGTAGTAGTCTCTTAGGTAATTTTATTCCGCCAATGGATACAAATGAAAAAGGTTGACATTGCTGTCAACCTTTTCATATGAACAGAGTGTTCATTACTTCTTTTTCTTAGCAGCTTTCTTCGTTGCCTTCTTAGCTACTTTCTTGGTTGCTTTCTTAGCTACCTTCTTCGCTGCTTTTTTTGCTTTCTTTGCCATAGCAATTTTTGTTTAGTGTAAATTATTTAGTTGAAAACTTGTGCAAAGAAAGAACTATATATCATGATAAACAAGTTTATCACCAAATAACATCATGTCGAACATCTATGATGGTTATCAATTGCTCTCGCGTTGCTGGTTAGAACGAGATCATCAATTTACTTTTTTTCATTGATGAAATTTGTCGTATGAATGAAACATCATTACCAACATCTGTCGAAATGGTATGATCACGTTACATTAGAAATTTATCCGCAAGCCATTCATGAATTGATAAAATGCAGGATTAATGGGGATCACAGGTTGTGCATCATAGAAGTATGCAAAGCGATTTAACCAAACAACTCGTTTGCTCACAATGAAATTCAGTGACACTTCTGCCGCATACCGGTTTCTCCTGATATTATCCTCAACATCATAACCGGTTTGATAAAGACCCCACAAGTTGAGTTTTACATGTTGTGATAAAGTAAATTCTACTCCGAGGTAGTTCGACCACTTGGGTATCTGCTTATAGAGATCACTGGCGGTATCGTTTTCAATTTCGCGCCATTTCTCTACTTCATACATCAACCCCGTCCCCATATGTACATCAAAACCATCTTCATCGATAGCCGTAAAGCGAATGCCGCCACCGGCAAGAGTTCGCAGTCGTAGTCTGCGCACTTCATCGTATTGGATTTGTGCATAGGTTTCATAAGATATCTTGTGTTGCCTTCTGAAGTTGACCCTGAAATGGGTGTAACCCGTGCTGAACGGTGTGGAGTTCGATGACGACTGGTACTCAATAGAATTGATTAAAATGTAGGCGTGCTGCTTTGAAACATAAAGAAGATCGGCCTTGCTGTTGAGTCGTGTGTAAATTAATTTTTCAGAGGGCGAAATGCTGCGATTATCCAATGAGAAACTGGCCTCGGCATCAAGCGCAAAGTAGCCGGCCGAGTCTGATTCGAGGTGATTTTTATCTACGCGAAGAATCTGGCCAACACAGAGAGGAGTGCCTGAGATAAAGATGATCAGTAAGATAATTCTGCCAGGCATGGTTTAATGGTTAGTAAATTTATCAGAAACTTTGGAAGAACAAGGACTTCTTCGTGGATAGGATAAACTGTTAATAAAATGTTTTGGTAAAGACGCTATTTGATTACTTTTGTGCTTCTTGAATTCTTCTGTTTGGCTTTTGCCGCAATAAGCACATATCTGCTGCAGGCAAAAGATGTAGAAGCTTATTTTGGTTCCGTAGTACAATGGATAGTATTTCAGATTCCGATTCTGAAGATGTAGGTTCGATTCCTACCGGGACTACCAGTAAAGAATTTTTAACGATTATGAGTGATTTTTAATGAATTTGAGGCCTTCATGTCTCTGAATTTTCAAGTTCACTATAATATCGTTTGATGTTCGTAACCTAACTGCCAAACGGCCCCTCGAAACAAATGATTTTTTGGGTTTTCCTGTGATGCGTGGCTTGCTCAAGGAATTCCATTTTCAATTTGCAAGCACAACTCAATACTATTACCTTGTGATAGTATTGCAACATGCGACTGATGATTGACTCTTTTGGCGACAAGGAAACTGAACTGATTTGGGATGGTTACGTATCAAAGAAATTTCCTTCCACTATTCAGCAAACGGCTCGAAGAAAATTAGTTCACATTCATTCTGCAGTTTCTATTAATGACCTTCGCATTCCGCCAGGCAATAGACTTGAGAAGCTTTCAGGTTCGCTGAGTGGTTTTCATAGCATAAGGATTAATGACCAATGGCGCATTATTTTCAGATGGTCAAACGGGAATGCAAACGAAGTGGAAATTGTAGATTACCATTAAAATAATTGGATATGAAAAAATTAAAAAACGTGCATCCTGGTGAAATCTTAAAATTGGATTTCATGGAACCGATGAATGTTTCTGCTTATGCCCTAGCTAAGGCAATACATGTAGATCAAACAAGAATAAGCCAACTGATTCGCGGTGCCAGAAGCATGTCAGCGGATACGGCAATTAGATTGGGAAAATTTTTCAATATTAGCGCAGAATTTTGGCTTAATATCCAAAACCGTTTTGATCTCGAAGAAGAGCGCTTGCATAAAACAGAATATGATCAAATCAGACCCATTGCGAGGGTGTAACTTGTACTTTGCCAAGACTACCAGTAAAGGATTTTTAACGATTATGAATGATCCTTAATGAATCGACTTTCAGGTCAGCGATTTTTTTCAAGTTCACTATGAACCCGTTCGATATTCGTAACCTCGAGGCTACACACATTAAATCCTTCAACTTCTCGCTAAGATTTGAAGGATTTTTATTAGTAGCCTGCCGTACAATTGATCGGAGACGCCTCTAAAGGTTGTGTCGTTGGTCATTTTCCATTATTTGAATTTCCTGATTATTGCTTGATATTCGTTCTGGATTGCATGGAAATCGGGCTCCTTGCAGTAGGAAGGTGTAAAATAAAAGCGGATGCAAAAGCGGAAGGTTTTCTTTACTTCAAGTATGTGCGGAGCGCTATTACTTTTTTTCCTCCTGATTATTAGCGATGCTGCTTTGTCACAAGATGTAGAAGACAGTAGCAAATCCATCAGGCATTTTGGAGGTGCGGTAACGGCAACCAATAACGGAGTCTCATTGCTTCCCACTTTTTCGTTGGGCAAACCGGCAGTCATTTTCGATATGAATGTCGGAAATAAAAAACTCAGTTTCGAGCCCCAACTCCGATTTGCCATGGGAGGTAAACCCTGGGCTTTCATTTTCTGGTGGCGTTATAAACTATTAAAGACCGATAAGTTTCAGATTGGCGTGGGAGCACATCCATCCTTCGTCTTCCGAACGGTGCCCATCACCAACAATGGAATCACCAATGAAACGTTAGTGGCGCAGCGCTATTTGGCGACTGAGTTTGCTCCTAATTACTTCATCACAAAAAGTATTAGCGTAGGCATATACTATTTGTATTCGCATGGTTTTGAGTGGGGGGCTGTTCATAATACTAACTTTATTACCATCAACAGCAACTTATCGAATATTAAATTGACCGAGCAGTATTTTTTGAAGTTTAATCCGCAAGTCTTCTATTTATGGATGGATGGAAAAGATGGATATTATGTCACGACCACCGTGACGTTTGCCAGGAGAGATTTTCCACTTTCCTTACAGTCGATTATCAACCAGGCCATCAAGACCAACATTCCTACCAAGAGTGATTTTGTTTGGAACCTGAGCTTGATTTATTCTTTCAGAAAGGAATACGTGGCGAAGTAGCAATCATTGCTCGGGCAAGTTCACTTTCAGTTTTTCTTCTTTCCCAATAGAATAGGAACGGTCTCCGTGAGTTCAAGCGACTTAACCATTTCCTTGGTCGTGGTTTTATATTTTTTGAAATGAGGTGTTTCTATATGAGCCTTGTAAGCTGCTTGGTTGGCATAGACTTCCATGATGGTAATGTGTGTAGGATGGGCTACATCTGCTACAGCATATAAGCTCAGCACGCCTGGTTCAATGCGCACGGAAGTCTCTATTTCTTCCTGTAATGCCGCTTTATAAATTTCCAGTTGAGAGGAGTCAATCTTTAGTGACGCAATACGAACGACTAAGTTTTTGTCCTGGGCCGAAACGATGTTATTCGATAACAGTGCCATTAGTGTGATCATTAAAATTGTAGATATTACCTTGGTTTTCATGAGCGTGATTTGGCTTGTTCGTGAACGCAAAAGTAGGTAAACCAAAAGTAATACGAGCGCGTGGGGAAACAATTCCAGGTTAAACCAACTGATAAAGAAAGTGTGGAATAAGAAGGGTTAACATCGAACACTCAATCGATATTCCACTAATTGATCCTTGCCGATACGCAAAGACGTCCATTCCCTCATGCTGTCGGTGTAGGGTAAACGGGCAATGGAACGAATTCCGTCTCACCCTTTATTTTTTCAAATATCTGATCACGCCATTTCTGCTTGGCTTCATCAATCAAGCTGCGATCTGATGATACGAAATTCCAGTCGATGAATCGTTCTTCCGGAAAGGGCTCACCACCGAAAATATAAATGGTGCTATTGGCCGCTATCCTAAATTCGCAAAGCGTGCTGTCCTTCGCTACTAATATTTGCTTTGGCTCAAATTGATTACCATCACTCTCAATGCTTCCCTCTAAAATGTATAGGCCGGATTCACCATAAAGATGTTTTCCAATACTGAGTGTTTGTCGTTTTGAGGTTTTGATCTCCAGCATAAATAATCTACTATAAACAGGCACCGCTGACTTATGCCCCATCGCTTCACCTGCGATGAGTTTAAATTCAACATCATTCTCTTTCCAGGAGGGAATTTCACTTTTATCCAAATGAAAAAATTCCGGATTCATTTGCTCGAGGTGTTTTGGCAACGCCACCCAGATTTGCAATCCATGAAGATGTTTCTCAGAGTGCCTTAAATATTCCGGTGTTCGTTCTGAATGAACTATTCCTTTGCCCGCTGTCATCCAGTTCACTTCACCGGCTTTTATTTCTACTTCATTTCCTAGCGTATCTCTGTGCATAATGCTTCCCTCAAATAAAAAGGTGAGGGTGGAAAGCCCGATGCGCGGATGAGGCATGACATCAAAGTTCTGGCGCTCGTTCATCTTCACCGGCCCCATATGATCAATGTAAATAAACGGGCCTACCATTCTTTTTTGACGAAAGGGAAGCAAACGCCCGACCATGAAGATGCCAATGCTGGCTGCCCGTTCTTCAATAATCAGATTAACATTCGACATGGTGAAAGATTTTAATTCATTCGAATTTAATCAATTGTATAAATATGTTTGGCACGGATGAACTTTTGTGCCTTCTTGAATACTTGTTTGAAAACTATTTCAGCCAGCTAATTAAATCGTTCAACATATCACCGTTTATTCCATGTCCTTCCGAATATTCCTTGAAGGTAGGATGGATGCCAAGTTGCTTGAGGTAAGCATTACTTTCGCGAGCATAAGTTACCGGAAGCACATTATCTTGTTGGCCATGCGAAATAAAAACGCGCAATTGCTTAAGATGATCGGATGGAGTGATCTGAGATTTTACTTCCTCCAATAGTCTTCCGCTTAGCGCAACGATCCCTTTTATTTTATCGGGATGGAGTAATCCAATACTATACGACATGATTGCGCCCTGGCTGAATCCACCTATGTACACTTGCTCTTCGTCAAATGAATAAAGTGCTTTCAATTCATCCATAAACTGAACGAGCAGTTTCCTGCTTACTTTTTCCTGCTCCGCATTGATGACTGGCTTGCCTGACGAAAAGTCTACCTGGTACCAGGCAAAGCGATCATGTCCAAGCACAAAGGGACCCCTTGCTGCGATCACTAAATATCTTCCTGGCAGTTGATCAGCAAAGGAAAATAGATCCTTCTCATTGCTGCCAACACCATGTAACAATATTATAACCGTGGTCTTTTCTGTTTTACTCGTTGGTTGCCTGACCAGGTAATGTAAACTTGCTGTTGACTTTGAACTGCTGTCTGTTGAACTCATCATTGAGAAACTTGAGAATAATAATAAGAGTAACGTCACTAGGCCTTATCTATTTTCAATGAAGTCATAGTCAGCGCACCCGCCACGGCCTTATCATTGAACAACTCCACTTTTTCATGTTCGCCTTTCAATGCAAGGGCATACAGCAATGGCAGATAATGTTCCGGAGTAGGGATGGCCAACTCAAACGCTTTTCCCTGCGATTGAAAATTGATGAGTGGTTTATGATCTCCGGAGAGAATGTATTTTTTCATTTTTTCACGGGCTTCAATAGCCCAGTCGAACGCATAGTCAACGGTATTTAATTTATCCCACGCCACCATTCCTAAATTGTGCACCATGTTTCCACTTCCAATTATGAGTACCCCTTTATTTCGTAACGCTGCCAACTCCTGTGCAAGCTCGTAGTGATATTGCGGAGTTTGATAATAATCCAAACTCATTTGAACTACGGGAACATTGGCATTGGGATACATATGTTTGATCACACTCCAGGCACCATGATCGAGTCCCCACTTATCATCTAAGTGAACTTCTGTTTTAGTGATGATGCTTTTCGTTTCTTTTGCCAACGATGGACTTCCCGGTGCAGGATATTGCACCTCAAACAACTCCTTTGGAAAACCACCAAAGTCATGAATGGTAGTAGGCTTATCCATCGCGGTCACGTAGGTTCCTCTTGTTTCCCAGTGAGCCGACACGCACAGGATCGCTTGAGGCGTTGGAATTTCCTTGGCCACATTCCGGAATCCAGTGACAAATTCATTTTCTTCGATAGCATTCATCGGGCTGCCATGGCCCAGGAACAACACCGGCATTTTATCGGTATTGCCAAGGTGCTCCGTCATGTTGTTGAGTGAATCAAGTTTCATAGTTGCTCCCGCTAAGGGTAATAAGGCTAATGATTTAATAAATGTATTTCGGTTCATGGCAAATGCTAACTGACTTTAGATTCAATGCTCCGTATCAGGAGTTCGTGCATGGATTTTACTAATTGGAGTAGGCAATACTTCTGGATTTCAAGTTAATTAAAATTGTCCTGAATCTTGTATCGGGTAGCCTGTTCAGCATCACCGTAATTACGGACCCGGCCGGTTTACTATAAAATCTGGTTCCAGACTGAACTGTTAGGTTTGTTGAATTTAGTTATCGTTCCATAAACTGCTTCGATCTTCGTAATTTCGTGGTTGATGAACTTTGGGTGAAGTAAATGAACTGAATGAAATCATATCTGCTAACAATCTCCTGGGTTCTTATTTTTTCCATAAGCCATGCTCAACCTAAAGAGGTGCCCGTGGTTATTAAAAGGACTACGCACTATGTATTTTTTCCGTTGATCGTAAAATCACCGGAGTATAAATGGGGTGCTGGTTTGGGTGGAATCATCTATTTCAAGTTAAAGCATGATTCAATTACCCGCACATCCAATATCAAGATAACCAGCTTTGCCACCGTGCGGAAACAAGCCGTGCTTGCTTCCGAAGGATATCTGTATACAGCAGAAGAAAAATTTATCATCCACTACGCGGGCAGTTTCAGTCGCTTCCCTGATAAATTCTGGGGGATGGGTAATGAAAGCCAAGGTGGAGATATGGAAAACTATGCCATCTCTCAGGTCGGTATTTATCCGCAGGTGTTAAGGGAAATACGCAGACATCTCTTCGCTGGTATTGGTTATGAGTTTCAGCGGGTATTTAAATTTGATTACAATCAGGATGGCACCAGTCTTTTTGATGAGCAGAATATTACCGGCAGAAACGGAGGTACGATTTCCGGAACCGGTTTAGTCCTTACGTGGGATTCACGCAATAATGCATTTAGTTCTTCCAAAGGATTTTACATACAATATTTCAATACTTTCTATCGGGAGGCGTTTGGTAGTCAGTTTGAATTCAATGTGCAGAGCCTGGACGTGCGCAAATACTTTTCTATCGGAAAAAATGATGTGCTTGCATTTCAGATGAACACCCTGCAGACGACTGGCAATGTGCCAATTCGCAACCTGGCGATTATCGGAAGTGATTCATTTATGCGTGGTTATTATATGGGCCGTTATCAGGATAAAACCATGTTTGCATTTCAAACCGAGTTCAGGTTGCCGGTGTATCGCAAATGGGGGCTAGCAATGTTTTCAGGAATTGGAAAAGTAGGTCCACTGTTGCGCGATGCGTGGAATTTTCAAAAGATGAAATTATCGATTGGGGCAGGGGTGAGGTATGCCATTAATACCAAGGAGAAATTAAATCTGCGATTTGATTCTGGTGTTGGATTCCATTCGCATGGATCCTATTTAAACTTAGGCGAAGCATTCTAAAACTCTTAGAAGCGAACCTATCAATCATTCTTGAAACGATTTTCCATTAACTTCTCCTTGAAGGATGATCCAAAGGTATATCCAAAGGTGACCATAATCGCCCTGGTGTCTTGCTTAAAAATGCGACTGAACGTAAAGTTGGTATCGGAAGTGATTAGACCGCTTTTCTGAGTATTGAAAACATCTGTGATCACCGCTCCGAATCTGCCCCTGCCCTTCATTATTTTGTGTTGATAACCGACATCTACAAAATACACGGCAATGGATTCACCTTGTGGAATAGCAGTAGGGGCTGTATAATTTCCAACCACTTGTAATTTTCCGTTTTTAGAAATGGTAAAGTTGTTGACCAGTTTCGTGTACCAACTCAACAGGTCTTTCGATACCTCATTTGCCGAACTAGTATCTTCAATGATGATCTTAAATGCAGACAGACTGAAGTTTAAACTGTAGAATGAGAATGGATTGTAGGTAGCAATCAGTTCAGTACCATACGTGATCGCCTGACCAAAATTTTGTGGTTGGGTAAACGCTACTCCATTTTCATCCAACACGGTATACGGCAGAATGGCATGGTTCCTTAACCGGTAGAACCCGGCCAGCGAAACAGAACCTTTCTTTAAGAGGTGGTTATATGATAACTCCCAGGAATTAATTAATTCTGGTTTGAGGTTTGGATTCCCCGATCGCTGGTTCAGTGAATCGGTGATGTCAGTAAACGGATTCAGTTGTCCAAGACCAGGTCGTGTGATGCGCCTGCTATAACTCGCCCTAATATTATTTTGCTTTTGTGTATAGAATGATATGCTTCCGGAGGGAAAGAGATTAAAGTACTGATTGGAAAAACTGACAGACTGATCAACAGTCTCACCGTGATTCCATACTTGTTCAGCCCGGAGTCCTGCGTTGTATTTCCATTTCGGTGCTTCCTTGTCGCCCTGCCAGCCATTGTATTGAAAATATGCTGCATGAATTTGCTCTTTAAATTCAAAGACGTTCGTATTGAGTGGATCGATGATATAGTCACCATTTTCCTGGGTGGCTCTCTCGTAATCGGAGTTCAGATATCGGGTGATGCCTTTATACCCGGTTTCAATGGTGCTGGAGGGCGATAGCGGCTGCACGTAGTCAAGAGAAAAGTTCGCGAGGTTCGTATGCTGATAGACATGCGTGCGCTGGATGGAAGAAGTACCTAATTCCTCTCCTTGTTCAGAAAGGGTGGTGGTTGTAATGTCCGTGTCTTCCTTGTCTTTATTGAATGCGTTGCTCACGTTGGCAGTAAGTAACTTATCAGGGTCATCGAAGTGTTTGGTATATTTCAACGAACCTTCCAGTGTATTGCTTCTTCTTATCTCATTTGAAAAACGCTGATCGCTTCCCATAAATTCTCCATTTATATTTTCATAGGTGTTTTTCAGGGTCTCATTGTTGTTTTCACCGGGGAACGCCCATAGCGCTTCAAAGTTGAAACTGTTTTTCTTATTGGGTGTGAAATCAGCAGTTGCTTTTGCATTTTGATAGAATACCAACCGTTCGTCAAATCTTCGTTGGGTCAGGTAATACTTATCAGGCACATCATAATTGGTGCGGTCGCCTTTCGCACTTCGTGTACGGGTGGTGTACCAGTTGTCATAGGCGGCACCGAAATTCCAGTTATTGGTTTTATGATTTAAGAGTGCCGATGCATTTAAGCGATTGCGATCACCCTGCCCCACTCCGATTGCAAGAGCACCATTGGTGCCCTGATCCTCATTTTTTTTCAAAATGATATTGATGATGCCTCCTTCAGAATCCGCATCATACTTTGCGGAAGGATTATTAATAATTTCAATTCGCTCGATACTGCTGGCGGGTATTTGCTGTAATTGGGCAGCACGGTCGATGCCGGCAATGCCAGAGATGCGACCATTGATTAACGTCAGCGGAGTTTTTCCGCGCAGGGTGACTTCACCATCTGCACTGACCAACACTCCGGGCATGTTCTTCAGCAGATCTGCTGCGGTGCCCCCGATTTGTGTAATGTTATCTGCAGCCTTGACTATAAAACCTTCGTCTGTTTTTTGAATCAGTTCTCTGGCTGCCACTACTTCCACCGAGTTTAGTAATAAGGCATCTGCTTCAAGTTGAATGACATTCAGATCAAGCTTCGGGTGGCCGGCATCCGGAGATACGGCTACCTGCCTCGAGACAAAGCCAATCATTTGTATGTGCAGCATGTAGTTTCCGTAAAGAACTTTTTCAAGTACGAAGTTGCCAGCAACATCAGTTACCGTGCCCCCGATGATCTTCGTAGAATCACTTTTAAGGGTGAGGAAAACATTGGCGAATTCTAGGGGGTTATTGTTTTCCTTAATGGTGCCGGTGATGATCCCGGTACTTTGACCATACAATTGTTCTCCACTAACCAAGAGCAAAACAATAAATAATAGATAACGAATGTTCATACTTTGCTCTTAAGAGTCACTTTTCATCATTAGACAAGTTGAGGAGTCATTCTATTCCAATTGGGTTGCACTATTTATTACCAATAGAACCAATTCAGGTGATGCATGTGAATATTTTCTTAGCATGCCTATGCTGGACTGATTAGTGTGACAAAGGAAAAGTGTTCCCTTACATTTTCCCAATGAATAAATAGAAATAAAAATTACCTGATTGTCATCCCACGTCTAAACGCAGTTTCAGTTAGGTTGGCCCCGCTAGCATGATGACAAGATTTTTATTTATTGGCTTTTATTTGACTGGGATCATAGACCGCACCGGCAGCTACCTGCACCATTGTGAATCTTACTTTGGTTGTAAAATAGTTCTCATGATCAGCCAGTTTGTGAGCATGACCTTGCCCACCGCTATCATCTTTGATCACCAGGTCCATCTGCTTGATGCCTTCCGTCCAGATGATGGATTGATTTTCCCAGAACGATGTCATAGGAACATCTTTTTCATAGACTCCTGGTTCCGTATACACACCTGTGTTGGTGCAGCCATACCCATTGCCCTGACCTTTGTTTGGAATATAACAAAGACTCCACGTGGTGGGCGCTTTACTTGGTTTTTCAAATACCTCCATACGAATGTGCACTGTGCCATTGCGATAGTCAACGGGAGCAGTCCAGTCTTTTGGACGATCCGGATTCAACAGATCACCATATACATAATAGTGCGACTTACTGGGTTTTGAATTATCAGCATCTTCCTTCGTGTAGGTAAACTCCCGATCGAACAGAGTAAATTGTTGTGCATGTACGGTTGCCGACAGGGTCAATAAGCAGCCTTGAGAAATGAAGAAAACAAGGAGGTAATATCGTTGTATGCGGGTTATCATCGTGGGGTCCGTTATCAATACAAGGTTATGAATTCTGACTGTATCTTCAAGTAAGCATTTGATATTCTTGCGTAAGTGGGCTGCCTATTACACGGATGGCTGGAAGAATCTACGCGCTATATTTCATCTCATTTAAAGAGTCCGCTGTATCATCTAGTCAAGGGAATTAAAATAACTAAACAACGCTGGTCATTAATGCATCTGTAATTTGAAAACCTCTGCCGAAATGCATAGGTTTTCTTTTTTTATAGGGATCAACTCCAATCAAACCCCAGCGCTACCTCTACAGTTGTCTCTTAAAAAATTCCCAGGCTTCCACATGCACATCAATATCATTGGGGTAGTCATGTTTTCCGCCAATTACTTTCAATAGCACCACCTCTGGTTTTCCATGCTTCTTGTAGGTATACCGTTCAATGGTTTTTCCATCAGCCGGGTCCGTGTCAGGAAGTAGTTCTTTGACAGGATCACCTTCATATCCGGCCAGCGAGGCCCAGTAGTGAAAGGTACGGTCGGTAGAGCGCACGTTACCCATCATAAAGTTTCCGGACTGCATCAAGCCGCCCTCATACGGATTGAGTGGATCGGCTGTTCCGTTTACAATCATAATTGGAATGGCGACCTTTGCTTCCGCGCAATCCATATTATCCGTATCCGGGAGATTGGCAATAATGGCCGTCACTGCCCTGAATTTACCGGGCATGGTCATCGCTAGTTTATAACACATATGTCCGCCACCGGAAGTGCCTATGGCAAATACCTTCTGGTCATTGGTCTTATACTTGGATCTGAAATACTGAATCATACTATTAAAATAAGCGGCCTCATCAACGTTGATCATGTTCGCTTCTGAGCTGGCCGCTTTACGGCATTCGTTCCAGTAATTTTTATATCCGTTTGGATACACGAGCACTACATTTTCTGATGCTACGTGCTGAGCAAAGTTGGTGGTTCTTTGAATCATATTTTTTCCACTACCTCCTGAACCATGAAGAATAAACACCAGGCTACTTCCGGAATTCAAATTGGTCGGTGTGATAAAATGAAAGCCGCGGTAGTGCCCACTCACCAGAAGTGAATCGCTTAATGTTTGTGAAAATGAGTAGGGACAAGAAAGGAAAAATAATAGAAGAGTAAACAGTAAAGAATTTTTCATAAATGAAATTACTGAATACACCTTGTTATTCAAAACAGCCCGTTAGAATCAGTTGCTGTAGAGAAACAATTCTTCCGTGCTACTCGGTGGCTGAATGGTTCCCTGTAAGGTCATCCCGATTTTCTCCAGTAATTTTATGGAAGACTTATTGTTGGGTAGGGTAATGGCACAAATCGTTGGGATATTTAATTTCTCTTTGGCAAACGAGATCGTTGCTTCGGCTGCTTCGTAAGCATAACCTTTCCCCTGATAGTCTGGTAAAAATGCAAACCCAATATCAGGATGGTCCAGATAATCTCTACGAAGAAGGCCACACATACCAATCGGTTGTACGGTTTCTTTCAATTCCACCAGCCATAGTCCGAACCCATTTTCAACATAGCTTTTCATTGGTCCGTTGGTAAGGTATTCTCTGGCTTGCTCTTCGGTTTTAATATTTCTGTCGCCAATATAGGTGAGCCATCCGGGTGTGTTTACCAAGGCTACAATGAAAGCGGCATCATCCCAGGTCAATTCCCTCAGGCGTAATCGATCTTTCTGCAGGATATAGTTCATCTCAATACAACCTCTTTAAAATTTCCAATCCCTGTTTCCATTCGCCATAACCAGAGGCCACATTGATATGGCCAGCCTTCCCCACATTTATAAACTCACTGCCCCAATGATCAGCGAAGAACATTGCCCGATCCAATGAAACCCACGGATCATCATCACTCGCCACTACAATGGTCTTGAAATTAATGGTGTTCAAGGGAATTGGTGAGAAGCCGTTTGCCGGAAACGCATAGGCGGGTTGTTCAATATCACTGGGGGCTACCAAAAGAGCTCCCTTTATCTTTTTGTGAAAATGACTTGCCCAATGAGCGATAGCAGCACAACCAAGGCTATGTCCAATTAAGACAACCGTATTGAGATCATAGTGCGATATCGCCTTGTCGATGTTGGCTATCCAGTCATGACAAAGAGGAGCGTCCCATTCCTTTTGATTGATCCGCTGAAAGTGTTCGCTTGATTTTTCAAAATAGGTTTGCCAATGCTCGGGCCCTGAATTGCCGAGACCAGGCACGATGAAGAAGTTTGTCATAAAAGGATGATTCAGTGACATTGCTGAAAGAAGTTTGATATAACTATTTGCCGTTGCTGAATTCAGCACAGCTCATCTTATAAAGTTGTTATATAAACTATTGATAATAATTCTATGTACGTTTTGTGTTCCATTTACTTCCCGGGTGTTACATCCGTTGGTAATTAATACAATCCCGAATTTCTCTTTAGGATTAAAAAACATAGCGCTGTAAAGACCATATGCTGATCCCGTGTGGCCGGTCATTACTTTTCCCGGAATCAAGTCGTCAAGATTACTGATCGCCAGGCCATATCCTTCTTCCCTGGATATCGGTGTCTGCATCAATGCCGAGCTCTTTTTGGAAATGATTTTAACGCCCTGATAGTTTCCGCCATTCATATGCATGATCATGTATTTGGCCAGGTCAGTGGCCGAAATTTTCATGCCACCAGTAGGTGAAAAGATGGGTGTATTATAACCCATTACATAATTTTTGATTTCTTCCTGGCGAGAGGCATAAGCGGTGGGAGAAGGAGTAAATGTTTTTGTGGCAGAATCATAAGCGTACAGCGTTGCAAAACGATGGTTATCCAGGGAGTCAACACAATAGCCTCCATATAATTTCAGTGGATCTAAAATGTGGTGTTTTACATAACTGTCGAAACGTTCTCCGGATTTCTTTTCGATCACGGTTCCCACCATGTTATAGTTGAGATTACAATATTGGTATCCCTTTCCCGGTTCATAGTCATTATAGCATTTTGCCCACTCCGTACCTTTGCCAGGATTGATCACATCTAAATTGAAATAACCCTGGCTGTCGTTGATACTTGAAGTATGTGACATCACCATCTTGAGTGTAATTACCGTGTTGGGATATTTTGGATTTCTGATCTTGAAACCGATCAGGTCACTGAAGTCAGTATCCAACGAAAGTTTCTTCGCTTCCACCAATTGCATGATAGACGTGGCCGAGAATGATTTTGAGATAGAGGCAATCCTGAAAATATCCTGGTCGGATAGCGGTACGTTGTGGTCGATGTCTTTCAATCCGAATGAGTGGGTATAAATGATTTCGCCTTTCTTTACTACGGCAACCGAAAGCCCCACTACATCAAGCTGCTTCATGATCGCTTTAAGATCTTGTTCTGCTTTGTCGGCTTGCCCTGCACTGTGCGTGGAAACAGAAACAAACAAAAGAAGCGAAAGAAAATATCGGTAGAAATAATGTTGATTCATCTGTAAGTTTTAAAATATTATTGCATGGGATAGATAGCTAAGAATATTATCACTTCTCTCTTTTCAATAAATAGTAGCCATAGATCTGATCTATTCTTAGTTCTGTCAATTCATCAGTGCCTCCAAAAAGATACGTTGCAGCTCCATCGCTCCATGTATTTTCTTTTACGTAATTGAGAGTCTTTGGCTTATTTTCACCCATCTGCACGGTCATAGCCGTGTCATTTTTTACAACGTTAACAATCAGATCCTGACCTCGGCCACGCCCTTTGAAGGTGCCGCTAAATTTTGAAGCATCACCGCTGAAGGAAGTAACGTTACTATCAGGTTTACCAAACATCCAGTTGGCGATGTTATCTGCTATAGCAGTTGGACCTACTGGCCCTGTAGTATTGATCAGCACAACAATACTTACTTTGTCATCGGGGTAATAAGCATTCTCAGAGAGAAAGCCGTTGATGCCACCTCCGTGTTCCAGTTTTCGTTTTCCATTTCGTTCAGTTACGGTAATGCCTTTGGCATAATGAGTTTGGGTACCATCGTTGAGCGCTACCGGGGTGATGAACTCCTTATATATGGACTCGCTCAACAGGTGACCGTTGTGTAAAGCCTCATTCCATTTGGCCAAATCCTCCACGGTGGAGCAGAGTGAGCCGGCTGCATAGGGCCATGTGTGATCAAGGTAACTGGCGTTCACCAGACCTTTCTCGCCCGTGTCGTAACCATGAGCTTTGTTTCTTGTGACTTTGCTTTCGCTGGCATAGAAAGAGTTGCTCATTCCGGCTTTTTCAAAAAGGTTCTTCATCACGTATTCTTCATAGGTAAGGCCACTTACTTTTTCAATGATCAGACCAAGCATAAAAAAGCCCGTGTTGTTATAGATCAATGCTTCACCTGGCTCAAAGTCGAAAGGCTGTTTTTCAATAATGCGAAGAAGGGTATCACGCTTGTGTTTGTGCATGGATAGTTCCTCAAAGAACGGGAGCTCGGTATACCCCTTTATACCAGAGGTGTGACTTAGCAATTGGCGCACGGTCACTTTTCTTCCCTGTGTATTGAACGTGATATATTTGGTGATGTCGTCATCCAACGAAAGTTTACCTTGTTCAATCAGTTGAAGTATAGCGGTCCCTGTAAACTGTTTGGTGACAGAGCCGATTTCAAATGAGGCGTTGACAGGAAGTTTTGTATCAAAATTCAGGTCGGCATAGCCATAACTTTTCAGTAACAGTGGTTCGTTATTTTTAATAACGGCAATAGCAACACCGGCAATCCTGGCACTATCCAGATATGGTTTTATCAGGCTGTCCACTTTATGTTCCAGTGATGGCGGTGCCTGTGTTTCTTTCTTTACCGATGTGCAAGCAAAGATGAAAAGAGAGAGGATGGTGTAATATAAGATATGTTTCATGGGACGGAGTTATCTTGAACAAGTTAGCGAAAAATCTGAAGGGTGGTTTGGAAAATTCAGTTTGTGATACCGCTTTTTGGAAACACTTTTAAACCTATGACCATTATTTTAGGAAGCGGTGGCTTTGGTTGCTTACCTCGTCAAATAAAGCTCCTCACCAATCTTACATTCTTTTTCCAGTTTATTTCCAAGAGGTGGCTTTCCGTTTAACATAAACCGTTCAGCCAGAGAGTGCAGAGAATTCATTGCCACGAAGATCAGGATGAGCCGAAAAACCATCCTAGTGAAGAGTAATTAATGCCCACCTTTTACATAGGCCCAATTACTTTCCTGCTTGAGGGTAAGTTCCACCATCGCGGACGGAACGACAATAACAGGGGTGAGCAAGTCTTCTTTTTTGATGTTTCTCCTTTTCATGGTGTTGTTGCACGCAGCGAAGACCACACCCTTTCCACTCCATTCTATGATTTGTTTGGTGACCTTTGATTTGGCGGTCTGCAACAAATCAAGTCCGCCACCATGACACACCACTTCTATATCTGCGTTGGGCCATGCCGTGCGGATATTTTTTACTTGCCCCAATACGGTCGCTTGCGAGAGCGAGTCGCTGTCGGTGAATTGCATTACAAGTTTATGTTTATTCATATCCACTACACCGTCATTTTGTTGTGCGAACAGGTTATTGGAACAAACGAGAAGAAAGAGAAGAACAGAGGATTTCATAAAAGTTTTATTTATCGAATCAAGGTACTAAAACTTACCGATGTTGATTTGCCATTATCTAATTTGATGATAATTGGTAGCAGGAAATCATAATGTGATCAGATTGATGTTACGGATGGCACCATAGTAGGATAGATCGTCCTAGCCATTGTCATCAAGTTAAGGGAGCAAATTTGTCACGAACCTGCCTGCCGGTAGGGGCACAAAGACACAAAGTGCTGTCTTCGAGTTTAAAAAAGTCTTAGTGCCCTGGTGCCTTTATGGCTAAACCTTCTCTTACCTTGTGACATTGGTCTCGGCAATCACTTATTGGAGGAATTCACAAATTCAAACGCCCTCACTTCCATCCAGCTTTCAGTTTTTCCGGCCATTGAAAAACCAACATGTCCTCCACGTTGTGGAGTCTCGAGATAAATATGAGAATGTGTTTTCGCAACTTCAAAAGGATAGCATTCGTCCGGTAGAAATGGATCGTTGAGCGCATTCACGATCAGTGTAGGAATTTGAATGAAGGGGAGGTATTGTCCTGATGATGCTTTCGCATAAAAATCATCCGCATCCACAAAGCCATGAAGAGGAGCGGTATAGCGATTGTCAAAATCCCGAAAGCTGTTGATCTGTTCAAAGCCTTCCGCGGACATCAGGTGAGGGAACTTCACTGCTTTAGCTCGTATTTTTTTCTCCAGCTTTTTTAGAAACCGGTTGAGATAGAATCTTTTGTTTGGCTTATCCAGTTCACGTGCACTGGCACCTAAATCACAGGGCACCGAGAAGGTGGCCACGGATTTAATTTCGGGAGGTACCTGATCTTCACGTTCACCCACATATTTTAATGACAGGCTTCCGCCCATACTGAAACCAACCAGTGTGACGTGGGTATAGTTATTTTGTATGGCATGACCAATCACGGCAGCAAGATCATCGGTGGCGCCATGATGATAAAATCTTGGCAGGCGATTCATTTCTCCGCTGCAGCCCCGGCAATTCCACGCCAGTGCATCCCAACCTCTCTGATAAAAGTAATGTGCTGCTCCTTTGGAATAATGTCGTTCGCTGCTTCCTTCCAGTCCATGCGAGAGGATGACCAGTTTATTATTTTTCCTACGCATCCAGTCGAGGTCGAGAAAGTCGCCATCGGTTAATTCCAATCGTTCACGTTCATATATGCCTGCTATCTTTCTGAACATGCTGGGAAAAATCGTTTCAAGGTGTCGATTGAAAAGATAGAAAGGGGGATGAGTATACGATGAATTAATGATGGGCATTAATGGAAGTAAATTACTTTAAGACATCTGCGAACTCGGGAGTTCTGTCAAACACAGATTTGGCAAATGGGCAAAGAGGCAAAATCGTTATTTTATTTTCCCTTGCATAGTTGACGGCCGCAGTGACTAATTGCTTTCCTGCTCCTTTTCCACGTAAAGTATCCGATACTTCGGTATGATCAATGATGATCAGGTTATCTCCTGCTTTTGAATAGGTCATCTCAGCCAGTAGCTCATTATTTTCCTTTACAATAAATGTGCCTTTGGCACCGTGTTCTATTCGTTCAATATTCATGAGATCAGGATTTATATCGGGCACTCAGTATCGTCATGGCCACAAACAAGATGGCCACAATCCCCAGGGCCAACCGTAAGGATTGCCAATCGGCCATGAAGCCAATGATGGGTGGGCCAAATAGAAAACCGGAATATCCCACCGTAGTTACCATAGCTAAGCCAACACCTGGAGAAAGATCTTTTGAGTTTCCAGCGATGCTGTACGCGATGGGCACGATCGAAGAAAGTCCTAATCCGGTAATAAATAATCCAGCAAGCGCAACATAAGGGTGAACGAATAACAATGTGATCGCAAGACCAGCAGAGGATATCAGCCCCAGGTAGACCATCAATTTGCGGTCGCCCAGTTTTGCACGAATGGAGTCGCCAAAAAATCTTCCGATGGTCATGGCAAGTGCAAAGGATGACAGCCCGAGCGGTGCCATTGCTTTGCTGGCTCCTGCAATTTTTTCCATAAAGTTGGTACTCCAGTCGGCCATCGCACCTTCACCCAACATACAGCAAAAGGCAATAACTCCAATACTGATCATCGCAGCATTCGGTAACCGAAAGGCCGGGCCTTCTTCTACTTTCTTTTGTGGCTTGTCATGAATGAGATGATAACGGGCCCAGGTAGCACCTGCCAAACCCAAGGCAACCACTACACTCAAATGAACGAATAAGCTGGTTTGTAATTTTACAAAGAGCGCACCACAACTTGCACCGGCCACCACACCAATGCTGAACAAAGCATGAAAGGAAGTCATGATTGGTTTTCGGTATTGCTGTTCCACCATCACGGCCTGAGAATTCATACTTACATCCAGCATGCCAGCGGTAATACCCATCACAAAGAAAATAAGTGATAATCCAAAAATGCCTGTCATCAGTGGCACCAAGGGAACAAACAGACAATAAAGAAATACCGCAACTATAGAAATTCTCCGGCTACCATTGCGAATGATGAGCCATCCCGTAAAGGGCATGGCCAATAAGGCTCCCAATGAAGTGGAGAGTAACACTAGACCGAAGGCACCGTTGTCAATAGAAAATATTTCCTGTACTCGTGGAAAGCGGGCAGCTAAGTTTGCATGGACAAATCCATTGATAAAAAATAAGAGCTTTACAGCGATGCGTGCAGGAGTCACCTTGATGTCATGTAAATTTTAAAAGTACAGTATTCGCGGTAAGCTTCTGGGTTTTGATGGTTAATTTTTTTCGACAACGATTGGAAATCAATCGATCAATTGTGTATCGGCTTAACCTCAAAGGTGCACATTTGAAAAACGGGCTGTCCATGTTGAGAAATACCTTGTATGACTCTTTGGTATTTTTGCTTTGCCGAAATGATTGCATGATAGCGTGCGCGTGAGTCAGCCCTGTTCGACTGGCTGTAGGTGGGGAGGGAGAAAACTACAATTAGGACTACTAGGCAGGCTGCTTTCATAGGTCCAGTTGATTAAAGGTATGGGACTAGTTTTAAATTTAGGAAGTTAGGTTCAGTATATGGGAACCGTTAGTAAAATAATTCATCATGCTTCCGGAGTAAAAAAAAGAAGCCCTGTTTCCAGAGCTTCTTGCGATCTTGATTGGTTGATATTTTATTATTTCGCGTAGGCTACACTGCGCATCTCACGAATTACGGTCACTTTAATCTGACCTGGATATTGCATATCCTTTTCTATTTTTTGTGAGATGTCGAAGCTTAATTGAGAAGCACGTTCGTCCGTTGCTTTTTCAGCATCTACAATTACCCGTAGTTCTCGACCCGCCTGGATAGCATAACATTTTTCAACACCCTCAAAACTTAATCCAACGCTTTCAAGTTCTTTCAGGCGTTTGATGTATTGTTCCATCACCTCACGTCTTGCCCCTGGCCTTGCCCCTGAGATGGCATCGCAGGCTTGTACGATCGGTGAAAGAATGTTGGTCATTTCGATCTCATCGTGGTGAGCACCGATAGCATTACAGATTACAGGATGCTCTTTATGTTTTTGAGCTAATTCCATTCCGACAATGGCATGAGGCTTCTCCAATTCTTCGGGCCACACTTTGCCGATGTCATGCAACAGGCCGGCACGCTTGGCTTGTTTTACATTCAATCCAAGTTCTGCCGCCATGATGGCGCAGAGGTTTGCCACTTCGCGTGAGTGTTGCAACAAGTTTTGACCATAAGATGAACGGTAGCGCATGCGTCCTATCATTTTCACGAGCTCGGGTGCAAGTCCGTGAATACCTAGGTCAATCACAGTGCGTTCTCCGATCTCTACAATTTCATCTTCAATGTTCTTGGTGGTTTTGGCAACGATCTCTTCAATGCGGGCCGGGTGTATGCGACCATCCTGAACGAGACGGTGCAACGACAAGCGAGCGATTTCCCTGCGCACAGGATCAAAACCTGAAATGATAATTGCCTCAGGTGTATCATCTACAATAATTTCAACTCCGGTAGCGGCTTCCAGTGCACGGATGTTGCGACCCTCTCTTCCGATTATTTTTCCCTTGATATCATCACTTTCAATATTGAAAATAGAAACACAGTTTTCCACTGCATGTTCGGTGGCTGTACGCTGGATGGTTTCTACCACGATCTTTCTGGCTTCTTTGGTGGCGGTTAATTTCGCCTCTTCCATGATGTCCTTAATGAATGAACTAGCCTTGGTGTTTGCTTCTTCTTTTAGTGATTCTACAAGTTGATCACGGGCCTGGTCAGCAGTCAGTTTGGATATTCCTTCCAGGATGGCCACTTTTTGGGCGTTGAATTTATCCAGTTCTTCTTTACGCTTTTTCACCAGTTCATGCTGTTGAGCCAGACTTTGCCTTTCTTCATCAATGTCTGTTTCTTTGCGTTTTAGTGTTTCGAGTTCTTTGGAGAGTTGTGCTTCGCGTTGTTTGATTTTTTGTTCGTTATTGATGATCTGGTTTTTTTTGCGGTTGGCATCTTCTTCAAACTCCTGTTTCATTTTCAGGAATTTCTCTTTGGCCTCTAGTATTCTGTCTTTTTTGATGTTCTCCGCCTGAAGCTCAGCTTCTTTGACGATCAGCCTGGCTTTTTCCTCGTTGACTTGCAGGTTTTTGGCGATTCTTCTCTTGTAAAGAAAATTCCCAATCAGTAATGAAAAAATTATGATTGGGATGAGGGAGATCAGTGAGATGATAATCAAACTGTTTGCTCCTAACGTTTGTGAATCCATGATTTAGGTATTTATAGTTAAAAATACCCGGATGGTCAATCGACCAAACTGAAGAAGGAGTGAAAGGGAATTAGAGAGCTTGAGAAACCAAGTGATTGATTTGATTTACTTTTTCAATCACAGTCTGGTCTATTTCCTGCAGATTTACCTCATCTGCCATTTTATCTACCAAACAATCGAAAGCTACCATCGCCAATAAGTCTTGCTTATCATCAATGCCAAATTGGTCGCGGTAATACTTTATTTTCTCGTTGATGACTTTACCAGCCGCACGCACCTTTTCTTCTTCTTTGCGCTTTACCTTCATGGGGTACTCGCGGTCTGCAATCTTTATTTTAACTGATAATTCGTCCATCAACATTTACCGGGTTATCTGCTCAAGTGAGCTATGCACTTATCGATTTCACGGATATACTCATCTACTTTCCTCTTCAACTCCGAAACACTTCCGTCTTCCGGGTTAATATGGTCTACAATTTTAGTGATTTTAATCTGATTTTTAAAATGAGACAACTGCTCATCCCGCTTTCTCAAATCATCTTTCAGGTCATGGTTTTCAAGTTTCACCCCTCGCAATTCATCTTTCAGGGTTTTATGCTCATTGAGCAAAACTAAAATCTTTCTTTCCAGTCCATTAAGGCTGGTTTTCAATGCTTCCTGGTCCATGAGTTAATATTTAGATCACAGAGGCAGAATATTGGCCTGATTTTATTCAGTGTCATTTATCCAGCCTTTGAATCAGTTTCTTTATTTTCTAATTAGCGCGCCCATCTTATTTTCAAACGCACTCATTAGTCTTACCATTACTTTTTCAATCTCCTCATCCGTCAGGGTCTTGTTCTCATCCTGCAAGGTGAAACCAAGCGCATATGCTTTTTTTCCTTGCGGGATCTTATCTCCTTCATACACATCGAATGCAATGATTTCAGTAATCAACCGCTTCTCGGTTGCAAGTACCAGTTCTCTGATTTCCTCAAACGTCACGTGCTTATCTAAAACGAGCGATAAGTCTCTTCGCACCTCAGGGAACCTGACTACTTCCTGTACAACGAACTTAGGGTTTGCCGACCTGAAAAGCAAGGCAGTGTTTAGATCAGCATAAAATATTTCCTGCTTGATGCCAAAATCTTTAACAAGAGCGCCTTTTACTTTTCCAACTTTTCCAATTTCTTTCGTGCCTTTGATCAGGCGCATGCCATACTCGAAAAGCGGATCGTTTAATTTTTCCTGCTTCAGGTTTTCTACCGCGGATTTCTGCACTAACTGTGAAACATGCTGTGCCAAATCAAAATAGGCAACGGCCCGTGGTTTGTTTTGCCAGTTTTCTGTTTCAATGTTGCCGGTCATGTACAGCGCAAGGCGTTCTTCTTCTTTGTAAGTGGCCGCAACATCGTCCGTAGTTGCAACGGCCGTATTCTTCCAATAAATTTTTCCAAACTCATAGAGCTTGAGGTCTTTTTGTCTGCGGTTGATATTATGAGCGCACACTTCAAGTCCGGTGAAGAGCATGCTTTGCCGTAAGATGCCTTGTTCTTCACTGAGTTTATTTAAAATTTCAACTGGCTCGCCATTAAATTTCAACGAATGCTTTTGCTGATAAGCTGCGTTAGTAAGTGAGTTGGTCAGAATTTCATAAAATCCATTATCCACCAGGATCGCCCCTAGGGTGCGCCTGAATTTATTGATATCCTTTTCAGGGAACTCAGCCAGGTAATCAGTTCCGGCAATTTCTGAAAGCTCAATATTGTTGAATCCATAGATGCGCAGGATCTCTTCAGCAATGTCTGCCTCCTGAACTACATCAACACGATAGGGTGGAACCGAAACGGTAAAATTGTTTTCTTCTTTATTGATGACAGCTATTTCCAATCCTTCCAGTATAGTAAAAACTTCCTCCCTGGAAATAGGTTTACCAATCAGTCGTGTTATATTTTTATCTCTGACGAGAATAGTCTTGTTTTGAATCTTCTCAGGATAAACATCAATGATCTCCGATGAGATGGATCCTCCGGCAATTTCTTTGATCAGTAGGGCTGCTCTTTTCAATGCATATACCGTCATGTTTGGATCAGTGCCACGCTCAAAACGGAAAGATGCATCTGTCTTTAGTTGATGATACATACCTGTTTTGCGAATGTAATCCGGAGAGAAGCAAGCGCTCTCGAGGAATATGCTGTTGGTCTTTGCTGAAATGCCTGATTTGATTCCTCCAAACACTCCGGCAATACACATCGGTTCTTCTGCATTACAGATCATCAGATCATTGGATGAAAGTGATCGCTCCTTGCCGTCCAGTGTTTTGAATTTCGTTCCGGCAGGTAATGTTTTTACAATCACTTTTTTGCCTGTGATTTCATCGGCATCAAATGCGTGTAGCGGCTGGCCGGTCTCATGCAATACAAAATTGGTAACATCAACGATGTTGTTGATCGGTGTAAGACCAATGGATTTCAACCGGTTCTTTAGCCATTCGGGTGATTCACTTACCGTAATGCCAGCGATGGTTACTGCAGAATATCGGGGACAAGCCGCTGTTAGTTCAACCACCACCGGAATGGTCAATTGAGTATTGTCAATTTTAAATGAATCAACGGAGGGCAGACAGAGGGCACGTTTTTTTGCCGCCTTTATATCCCTTGCCACGCCAATGTGAGAAGCCGCATCTGCGCGGTTGGGTGTGAGGCCGATCTCAAGGGTATAGTCGGATTCAATGTTATAAAAGGAAGATGCCGGTGTGCCATTAGCAGCATTTGTGTTAAGCACAATGATTCCTTCATGACTTATGCCCAATCCAATTTCATCTTCTGCGCAAATCATTCCTTCTGAATGCTCTCCTCTGATTTTGGCTGACTTGATCGTGAAGGGCTCACCTTTGGTAGGATAAATCGTGGTGCCTGGTGTAGCCACAACTACTTTTTGGCCGGCTGCCACGTTCGATGCTCCACAAACAATATGTAAAGGTCTTTCTCCTCCAACGTCAACCGTAGTCACGGATAATTTGTCTGCATTGGGGTGTTTGGCACAGGTAAGCACCTCACCAATTACCAAACCTTTAAGTCCGCCTTTTACGGTTTCGAAAGGTTCAACACTTTCTACTTCAAGACCGGTAGCAGTTAATACGTGACCGATGTCTTCAGCGGATTCAGGTATGTCGATATATTGCTTAAGCCAGCGGTATGAAATTTTCATTTGTCAGAAATCAGAGCGCCAAAAATAAGAGTTTATTGAGTGATTTCTAAGCGCTCTAAAGCTGCTAGCTATGCATTTTTTTAGCTTCGGGCACCAAGCTATATTAATGGCTCGAATCCCCAAGCTCACAACTTGTAATGCTAGTGATAGTTTTTCTCACCGGCCAGTATCGCAACTTTTAAAATATTTTCCTTAGGTGGAAACGGGCACGAAAAAGAATCGGTATAGGCACAATATGGATTATAGGCAAGATTGAAATCCAATTCAATTGAAGTAGCAGCTGGAACTTTCTTCACATCGAGGTAGCGACCGGCTCCATACGTTTCGATCCCGCTGGTTTCATCCGCGAAAGCGAGAAACAACTGGCCACGTTGCGGTCCCATTTCCATCGACTCCAGTATCAGTAGTTTGTTTTCAACACCCTCTATATTGAATATAGCATAGGCATGCTCGAGGTACTTTTGTTCCTTTCCATCGCTGGTGCCCAAAACCATTACCTTTTTCTCTTCGATATGCTCCAGTCTTGCCTTGACATTGAATTTTTCATTTACCTGAAAATACTTTAGTCCCTCATAGGGTAGTGTATCTTTTAAGAATGGAGACTGGTCCCCCGATTTCATGTAATCATCACGATCCTGACGTTCTTTCTCAACGAAAGTCTGGTAGTCGGCTGCTGATTTTCCACCTTGAAGGGAATAGATAATCAAGGCAATGACCGCGATGAGACCAATAAAAAGAATAAGATTAGAACGTTTCATGAATTAAAAAGGAGGCTTCACTTCTTTAGATCGATTTGCAACCAGTGGATAACGATTCCGATTTTCCCAAACCGTAATGGAATCTGCTTGCTTGCTGAATCGTGTAAAAAATTCCGGAATAGATAGATCGGCAAGATTGCCTGCTGAATTAGTGAGCACGCAGATCGCAATTCTGTTTTTGCGATCAAGGGCCACCTCGCTGCGATACCCATTCACATAACCTCCGTGATATTCGATGGTGTCATTCTTGAAAATGAGCACGCGCCATCCAAGTGCGTAATAAGAAGCCTTTGGTCGTTGCCATTTCCAGAAGTTTCGGTTCTTTGAAATAGCCCTGATCTGAGGTTCAAAGATTTGATTCAACGTAGTGTTGGTGAGCACTTCCTGATCATTACCCAACAATGCCTTTAACCACAACGCCATGTCGGCAATGCTGGCATTTACTCCTCCGGCAGGAGTTACATCATAGTAGGTGTCGGAGACAGGCACCGAAACCCAATGCTTTCGCGTGAAGAGATGTGGCTTGGCAATGTTCGTATTGCTGATCATCGCTTGATAAGAAGCAGAGCTGTTTTTCATGTGCAGCGGTTGAAACAATTTTTCTTGCAATGCTTCTTCAAACGATTTGTGTGTGGTGGCTTTAATGACTTCGCCAATCAGGCTGTAGCCTACATTCTGATAGCTGTATACTTTTCCGGGCTCGCCAATAAGATCAAGGTATCGCAGTTCTTTAAAGAGAGTGTCTAGTGGCGCACGCTCTTCAATCATATTGGTGAAGGCATGATAAGGAAGACCGATGGTGTGAGAAAGCACATGGCGCACCGTAAGTTTCGCTGTACTTTCTTTCGACTTCAATGCAAAGTCGGGGAGGTATTTGATCACGGGATCATCCCAATTAAACAGCTGATCATTTACCAAAGTGCCGGCCAGCACGGAGGCAAAACATTTTGACACAGATCCTAACCGAAAGACGGTGTTAATGTCGATAGAGTCGGCTTTGCCAATTTGCTTGAGACCAAATCCTTTCAGGTAGATGATGGAAGAATCTTTAACAATTGCCACAGCAGCCCCGGGCGAAGAACCTGCGCGGATGGCGCGTTCTACAAATTCCTCATATTTTGATAACACTTTTTGCGTGAATGGATTCGGATCGACCGTTGCGGTTATATCTTTTTCTGGAGGGGGTACTGGCTTAATAGGGGCATTCGCTGATTCTAATAGCTGTGTTTCTTTCTTTGGCGGAGTGGGGGTGGGGGAATAGACAAATGCGAGTAATAATGCCAGTAAAAAGCCAAATATGATATGGATTGGTTTTGATTGTCTCATCAGATCATTCCTTCATCTGCAAAGCTAAGATATTTCTGGTTGGCGATAATGATGTGGTCCAGGAGCTGAATTTCGAGGAATTTACCAGCCTCCTTTAGTTTTTTGGTTAGATCCAGGTCGCTTTGACTCGCTTGTAGATTGCCAGATGGGTGATTGTGAGCTACAATTAATCCGCTGGCAAGCTCTTCTAACGCCATTTTGAAAATGATCTTCGGATCGGCTACCGTGCCTGATACTCCTCCCTCACTGACTCGTTTCTTTTTGATAACCAGGTTGGCCCGATTCATTAGCAATACCCAGAATTCTTCCTTTGGTAGATCCATCATATCACCTTTTAGTAGATCAAACGCATCTCTTGAGCTGGTTATTTTAGGTTTTTCTTCAGGATCTTGATCTTTTCTTCTTCGCCCGAGCTCTAGCGCGGCCACGATAGTAATCGCTTTCGCTTCGCCAATACCTTTGATTTTCATCAGGTCCTTTGCGGAAAGTCTGGCTAGTTCATTCAGATTGTTGTTGCCCTGCTGAAGAATTTTCTTTGATAATTCAACTGCGCTGAGTTTGGGTGTGCCCGAGCCAATTAATATGGCTACCAATTCTGCGTCAGATAATGCTGATGTTCCCTTCAGCATTAATTTTTCACGTGGGCGGTCTTCGGGTGACCAGCTTTTAATATTGAGGGGAGTGCTGTCATCAATTTTCATGTGCCAGGCCAACATTTAATCAACCTAAGTTATTGAATTTTTTGCCAGAGGCACTTTCGGGAATAAAAAAACCCTCCTCAACCGAAGTTAAGAAGGGAAAAATAAACTCTTAAAATCTATAATTAAGCCAGGGCGTTTACACGCTTAGCCAGTTTTGACTTCTGATTGGCAGCCTTTTTCCAATGAATAATATTCTTTTTAGCAAGCTTATCGATCATGCCCGAAACCTCTTTCAACAAGGCCTGTGCTTCATCCTTTTTAGTAGCACCAGTCAATTTCTTAATCTGGGTGCGGGTTGTTTTAGCCTGATAGCGGTTTCTTACGCGCTTTGTCTCGTTGGCTCTGATTCTCTTTTCTGCTGATTTATGATTTGCCATAATGGTTTTTTCAAACGGAACGCAAAAATAAGGGCAATAATCAGAATTACAAAGATATGTTCCTCATTTTTGAGAGATTGAACCCTCGAAAAGAAGCCATGTGCCAGGGTCCAAAACTACGTTATCAGGCATATTGCCTACCGGAATAGTGAATTTTTGAGTGTTGGAGGATACCTGAACTGTTTTAACTTCTTTATTTCCATCCTTTCCGATTATGCCTATTTCAAGCGGAAACTGAAAAAGATCTTTTTGAGACTGGGTAACATCTACAATTACCGACTTGCTTTTGGCATCGTAGTGCCAGTTGCCTGAAATTTTTGGATGGCCCGCCTGATAAAGCCATTGCTTAAAAAATAGAGTCAGGTCCTTACCCGAGACTTCTTCCATGATGAGCTGTAGGTCAGCAGTGAGGGCGTTGCTATTTCTATACGTTGCATAGTACTGGCGTACTCCTTTCCAGAAATTAAGATCACCTATTTCATGTCGCAACATGTGCAGTACCCAGCCTCCTTTTTGATAGGTATTGATGCTGAGTACTTTATTGATATTGGTAATGGTAGTGTCAACTACGGGAGTTGGATTTTTCAGATAATATTCGATCACCTGCTTTCGATCTGTTTTTTGTTCTTCTACCAATCGATCATGACCATATTTATTCTCTAAATATAAACTGGTGAAGTAGGTGGCAAATCCTTCACTGAGCCACACATGGTGCCAGTCATTTTCAGTTGCCGAGTTTCCGAACCATTGGTGGGCCTCCTCGTGGGCAATTAATCCTTCACGCTCTCCTTTGCCTGTCACGGAGTTTTCGAAATAGAAAATAGTGTTTGCATTCTCCAATCCGCCCCAGCGTGTTTTGGATTGCACATTAGCCAACTTTTTATAGGGATAAGGCCCAATGTGGGTGTTAAAATAATCGAGCACATTCACCGCCACGGCATAATCATAAAACCCTTCCTGCCTGTTTTGCGGATACACCCAACTCTCCACAGAAATATCATTCACCTTACCTACATACTGAACGGCAAAGCGGGCAATGCCTGCTACCATAACCTTTACGGGAATGGGAACTTCTTCATGCCAATGTGTGAGTTTCCTTTTTGAATCAATTGGACTTTCTTCCAGTTTGACTCCATTGGCAATGGTCGAGTAATGCAGTGGAGCAATGATGATAAAATCTACGGCCGCTTTATCGCTTGGGTGGTCTATTACGGGAAGCCAATGATGTCCACGATCAGGCCAATTATCTCCAAAGAAGCCACGATCACCAAATTTATTTTTTCCGATAATCAAGCCGTCTTGTGGAATGCCCTTATAGCTGATTTGAAAAGTCAGAACTTCACCAATCTTGGTGGGCATAGGTATTGCAATCTTTAAGCGATTGTTGTTATGAGCGAAGGTTAAGCGTTTTTTATCCAACGAAACCTCTGCCACTTCCATCCCTTTTCCAGAAGCGTCTTTATTAGTGAGATCAAGTTCAAATTCTGTGATTGATTTTTTAAACCGAATCGAAACGGAAGCATTACCTGCAACTACGTCCGTGGAGTCATTTACTTCCAATTGAAAAATGTATTGCAAAACATCGATCGCGGGATTTTTAGGGTAGGGGTCGGATGCTTTGGCAATGGAACAAACCAGAAACAGGACAATGAAAATCTTCTTCATGATACTTAACTTTATCGAAAAGGTAATCCCATGCCTCGGTTTTTAAAAATTGTTTTAGTAGGAGTGGCAATTCTTTGCAGTAGCTGGGGATTCTTTGCCCATAAGAAAATAAATCAGCTCGCTGTTTTTATGTTGCCTCCTTCCATGTCAGTGTTCTACAAGAAGAACATCGAGTACATTACAGAGTCGGCCGTTAACCCGGATAGAAGAAGGTATACGATACCGGAAGAAGCTCCCCGTCATTTTATTGATTTGGACGATTATGGTGACAGTGCGATTCATAAATTACCCCGGTATTGGACAGATGCTGTGATGAAATTCGGGGAAGATTCCCTGCATGCCCGCGGCATTGTTCCATGGCATATTTATCGGGTTTATCTTCAGCTTAAGGAAGCGTTTTTGATCAAAGATCCAGATCGGATTTTGCGCGCCTCTTCTGATCTTGGCCATTATATATCAGATGCGCATGTGCCGCTTCACACCACCAAAAATTATGACGGTCAGTTAACCGATCAAATTGGAATTCATGGTTTCTGGGAATCGCGATTACCGGAATTATTTTTTGATCAATATGATTTCTTTGTTGGCAAAGCCACTCATATTCCTAATGTGCAGCTGGCCGCCTGGCAAGTGGTAATGAAATCGAATCAGGCCGTAGATTCTGTGTTGCAACTTGAACGACTCCTTTTTAAAGAAATCGGAAATGAGAAATTCAATTTCGAAACGAAGGGAAAGCAAACGGTAAAAGTGGTATCAGAAGAATACTCCAGACGTTATCATCAACTTCTTTTTGGTATGGTGGAGAGGAGGTTTCGGGCCAGCGTAAAAATGACGGGCGATATCTGGTACACGGCTTGGGTGGATGCCGGCCAGCCTGACCTGAAGGCAATCATCAATTATAAACCTTCACAAGCGGAATTGGAAAAAAGGAAACAGGAGTTACTACTTTGGAAAGAAAAGAGCATTAAGGCCAGGGAACACGAGAGTACCGATAATTAAATCCACGTAGTGAAGGGCATGTATTTTTCATGTAAGTTTTTAAGATAATTCTATCGGGGATTAATTGTGATTTCTCCAGTTCATTCCTCACATTTGCTAAGGCAAGAGTATTTTTTAAGTTTCTTTGAATTTTTTTAAACTGATTTAATCAGACTATCGTTCGGCTCCTTAATTATTTGTCTTAGCGTACTAAATGTAAATCCGTTGCAATTTGGTTGTAGCATTTTTTAATCGACCCTAATATTGTTGAAAGTTAAAGTATGAGAACTATACTGTTACTACTCACCCTAAGTTGCTCCTTAGCCTACTCACAGCCCGCTGAGAAAGTAGTAGAAGACAAGGACCTGAATCTTGAAGAACGGTATAAAGAGATGAAATCGACTTCTCAGACCTTCAAAGATTACAAAGTCATCAAAGAAATAGTGCTGGATAAAGTGTGGAAAATCACTGCGGACTCCATCGCGAAAAAAGAAGGGCAGCTAGCCGAAGCCGAAAAGGAAATTGCCACCCTGAAGGATGAATTAACCTCCGTGCGCAATTCCATGCAAGCTCAGCAAACCTCCATGGAGGAAGTTGTCTATGACAGTACTCACATCTCTGTGCTTGGCGTACCCTTTTCCAAAGCGGTATTTATTTTACTCTCAGCTGCAGTAGTAGGTGGTTTGGCATTTGTGTTAAGCATTGCGTTTGCCAGGGTGAAAATTGCCAATAGCCTGGTAAAGGAAAAGACACTCATCGCTGACGCCATGACTCATGAGTTAGAAGATTTCAAAAAGAAATCGATGGAAAAGCAGACAAAATTATCGCGTGAGCTTCAGAATGAGAGAAATAAATGGCAGGAGTACCGAAAGCTGTAATCTTACAACAGCTTGCACGCCTGGCGGCTCACCAGTTTCCACTGCTTTTTTGATTTGACGTAAGTTTCAGTATAAAGCAGGTTCACATTAAATTCCGATTTATCGGGCATCAATCCCTTGAAAGTTCCCTTACCGGTAACGACAGCACTCTGATTATTATAGACCGACACAGTAGATTCCTGAATGATGATGGTCGTGTAGTTGAGTTTTCCGGATTTCAGATCTTCAATAAAATCTTTCTTTGTTTGAATCCATCCGTTTGAATGAATGAATTTTAAAGTTCCATCTGCTACCCAATTCAGGGAATCATAGTTTTTGCTGGTCATCCATAAAAACTTTCTTTTATGCAGTTGATTGACTTTCTCTTCAGGAGTTTGGCCAAATGAATGCAAACCTGAAATCAGGAGGACTAACAGTAGTAGTTTCTTCATTGTATTATTTACTATTGATACACTCTTACATAATCCACTTCCATGCGCTGTGGCCAGATGGCATCATCAATGCCTTCCTTGCCGCCCCAATTTCCACCTACTGCAATATTCATGATCAGGTGAAAGCGCTGATCAAAGGGCCATCCTTTATAATCTTCATTAGGATCACGCGTAATGGTTTCGCTTTAACTTCAATCCGCCCATAAAGCCAATCACCTTTCAGTTTGCTTACGATGCGCGTGGAGGTGTACGCTTTCCCGCCAAGGGAAGCTTTATGTACTTCAATAACAAGATTGCCATTTTCAACTCGTACGTTTTTCGAGTCCTTGGTATAGTATTGTGCTTCATTGTTTCCCCAGCCGCAACTATTGGGACAACCATCGCCCAAATCATAAGTCCACTTTGTGCTATCGGGCGCGCCTGTGTTATCAAACTCATCTGACCATACAGGTCCTTTTTTTGAACAGCACATGAAGATTGCTATACTAAAAATAAAAAGTAGCAACCTGTGATTCATGGTATATATTGTTTTGAATAAAATTAGAATAATTCCCGTAACCATTTTATGTATCTTCAGTTACCCTGTTTGATTAAACGTTGAATTTGGAAGCGCTTTCCGATAATAGCTTGATGATGAAGGTCAAAGAAGGTGACCTGGACAAGATGAGTCTGCTGTTTGAACGCTATAAAAGACCGTTGTACGGGTTCTTTTATGGACTTACCAAAAGGCAGGAGCTCAGCGAGGACCTCGTGCAGAACACCTTCCTCCGCATCCTGAAATACCGTCACCTCTTCCGGGGAGAGCCTGCCGGCCGGACAGGCGGGGGCGACTTCAGGGCATGGATGTTTCATATTGCGCGTAATGTGAACAATGACCATCATCGGAAAAATAAAATCAAGGCAACAGAAGAACTGGAGAACTGGCAGGAGCGAATTGGTCATCATGAAAATCGCGCTGCCGAAATGCAACACATCGAAGAGCATCAGCTATTATCCATGGCCATGGATCGGTTGCCAGAGGACAAGCGCGAGGTCTTATTGATGAGCAAATATCAGGAAAAGAAGTATAGCGAAATTGGCGAAGTGCTGGGCTGCACGGAAGGAGCCGTGAAAGTAAAAGTCTTTCGTGCCTTCCAGGAATTGAAAGCAATTTATAAGCAGTTGGAAAAAATATATTGATGTTGAGGTCGGTCACTAAGTTTCAGTAATATGGAAAAGAAGCAGCGAGAAGAATTGATTGACAAGTATAATGAGGGTCTTGCAGATCCTTCTGAAGTAAAATTGATTGAACAATTGATTGAATCGGGTGAAGTAGACCTTATCGAGTTACGTGAATTAGCCGATCTCGATCAGCAAATTCAAAAGATGGAATCACCTTCACCTTCCATGAATCTTGATGAGCAATTCTATACATCTCTTGCTCGTGAGAAGAAGGCCATGAAAATCGAATCATTATTCTCATGGCCGTCATGGAGTATCATTTTCCCGCGCCTGGCATTTGCTGCTGTGTTGATCCTTGTCGGATTTTCGATGGGCTACTTTATTCAGTCGCCATTGGAGAAAAGAGAAGTAAGCCAACTTACCCAGGAAGTGGGAGCACTAAAAGAGATAATAATGCTTTCCTTACTGGAAAAGGAATCAGCATCACAACGACTGATGGCGGTGAGCCTTACCTCTGAGATGAATCAGGCAAGTGAAAAAGTGACCAATGCTTTGTTCACCACGCTTAATCACGATGAAAATGTGAATGTGCGGCTTGCTGCGCTCGAGGCATTAAAATTGTATTCCAAAGAGAGTGCCGTTCGGGCCAAATTGATTGAATCAATTATCATTCAGGATTCGCCATTGGTGCAAATGGCGTTGGCAGAATTGATGGTTTCTATCCAGGAGAAAAAATCGGTGGAAGCACTTAAGCAGGTCATGCAAAGTGATAAAACACCGAAAGAAGTTAAAAGTAAAATTTCAGAAAGTATCAAAGTACTGATATAATAAACAAAAAAAATCTATTACTAATCCCTATCTCTGCTGAGAAGGTCAAGGTGTAGATATAACTCAAACGTCATGAAAACAATAATTTTTACACTAATTACGCTTAGTCAATATTCAGTTAATGCTCAGTCTTTCACTGAGAAAATCACCAAAGAGTTATCGTTCGAAAAGAAAGGAATTGATAATGCGCTGATGGTTGACAATATCAATGGAAGCATACGTGTTGTTGGCTATGAGGGTGAAAAAATAGTAGTGGAAATGACCCGCACCATTAAGGCCAAAACACCCGAACGACTAAAAGGTAAGTCGCAAATTAAATTGGGCATTATGGATCGTGCGGATACCATCATACTCTATACTGAGGGTATTTGCAGGCGCTTTGGAAGGAGTTCTAAAAAGGAAGGCAACTGGACTCGCCACAATGGTTGGGGCTATCAATGGAACAATCAGGACAACGACTGCAGGGAAATGTGTGATTATTCATTTGATTACGTGATCAAAGTACCGATGTCTATTAATGTATTATTAAGTACAGTCAATCAGGGTGATGTGGAGGTGGAGAACCTGAAAGGTGGCATCGTTGCCAATAATGTTAATGGTAGTATTAAGCTCTCCAATATTTCACGCGAAGCAACCGCCAGCACCATTAACGGAAACGTAGATATCACCTACACCAGGAACCCGGAAAAGGCTTGTCGATTCTATACCTTAAATGGAGACATCAATGCCTGGTTTCAAAAGGGACTGTCAGCCAATATGAGCTTTGAAAGTTTTAATGGAGAATTGTTTACCAATGTGCCTCAGTTGGAATCATTGCCGGTGGTCGTAGAGAAAAAAGATACCTCTAAGGGAACAAAGTTTAAGGTCAACGGCAATCGATTCAAGGTGGGCAATGGTGGTGTAGTGCTCGATTTCGAGACGTTTAATGGAGATGTGTATGTGAAAGAAAAAATTTAAGTAAGAAGCACGCGAAAAAAATAAGTTGAATAAAAATAAAGTTTGAACACATGAAAAAGCAAATATTGATTATACTGATAGTATGTTTTGCAGGAGTAGCCTACGCACAGAGTTCCGGAGAATTTCCGGTGCCATTGAGTGATCCAGCCAAACGTGGAAAGTTGAAAGCTCATCTCAATTATGGTTCAATTACCGTAAAGGGCACAGCCCGGAAAGATGTGTTGGTAAAATATTCCTCAGTCGGAGAGAAATCGTCAAAGAATAGTGAGAAAGACGGACTTAAGCGAATCAGCGGAGGAACTATGGACCTTGAAGTTTCAGAGAATACCAATAACGTAAAAGTGCAATCCGGATCATGGAATAACAAAATGGATCTTGTGATTGAGGTGCCAACCGGATTTGATGTTAAAGTAAGTTCATACAATGATGGCGATATTGTCGTGTCAAATGTGGATGGTGAGGTGGAGATCACCACCTACAATGGTGAAATTGAGGCACAGAATATATCTGGTTCCGTGGTGGCCACAACGTATAATGGAGAGATCAAAGTTACTTTCGATAAAGTGAAAGAAGGTGTGCCCATGTCATACTCAACCTACAATGGTGATATCGACATCACATTTCCGTCAGCATTGAAGGCCGCCTTCAAAATGAAAACGGAGCAGGGTGAAATCCTCAGTGGTTTTGATATGAAAATGATCGAGAGTGGTCCGGTTCAAAAGAAAGATACCAAGTCGGGTACTTACAAAGTGGTGATTGACGAGTGGGTGAAAGGTGAAGTAAATGGTGGAGGTCCCGAAATCTCGATGCGGAATTATAATGGAGACGTGATCATCCGAAAGAAGTAGATTTATTTTTCCAGATGAGAAAGGTTAGTGTATGCTAACCTTTTTTTGTTGTTGGTGCGTGCCTTATTCTTATCATGATCATGATTGGCTTGAATCAGCGAGTGAGATGAACCCACCCATTCACGAGCCCTTCTTACCGGTATAGCTCCCTCATAAATTCCATTGTTTGATTCAACCCATTGTCTATTAGCAGTAATGCAGATGAACAGGGTAAGTAATGGAAGCCAATTTGAGCAACACCAATTCATGACGGATAGTAAAGAATACAAATTTAAACATTCCAGATGCGATCGGTTCCGACTCATTCTATGGTTCATCCGTCAAGTAATTCGGGCTGATAAGGTTTCCTCTAAATGCTGCCCGGCCCCGCAACTTTTTCCTTAGGATTTTTAATCTCTTATCTTCTTTAGATTAGTCTAGAACAAGCACCATTTATTTACGGGGCAAGATTTATCAAAAAACCCACTAAATGTATGGGATTAAAAATGCTTAAATTGTTGAGGATAGTACAAATCATAGCTCAAAAAAGGTGTAGCCATGTCTAAAATTAATCGCAAGCAGGCCCTTAAAAGAATGGCGGTAACCGCCAGCTTATTGGGATTACACGAAATCAGTAGTGCTGTTACTACTGTATCTGAAAAATCAGATCGAAATGAAAACAAAATGAATTTTCAAGGTAAGGTTGTTGATTGGAAATCTACTGCACTTATCATAGTGGATATGCAAAATGACTTTGTAAGAACCGGAGCCCCACTGGAAGTTCCTTCTGCATTGAGCACAGTCGCTGTTCAAAAGTCTCTTATCGAGGCTTTTCATAAACATCATTTACCAGTTGTTTACACCAAATTTATTTCCCACCCACATTACTATCTGTTGTGGGAGTGGTCTCCTCAATGCCAGCCGCCTACTAAGTGTTGCTGGAAAGGTCATCAACGATTTTATAAAGACATTGGGGCCAATCGTGATTGTACTGAAATAATAGACGAATTGCAGCCGACTTCCTCTGACATTATTGTGGAGAAGTTTGGCTATGGGTCTTTTCATGAAACTACATTGGACAAAACGCTTCATTCGCTTGGAGTCACTTCTTTGATATTAACGGGTACCGTTACACAAATCTGTGTTGAAGAAACGGCACGCGAAGCATTTCATCATGGGTATCGCACCACTATTGTTGAAGATGGCGTCTCCTCCTTTGCTCCAGATCTCCACGCGGCTACACTAAAAAACTTTGCTATGAAATTCGGGTGGGTGTCGAAAAGTAATAGCATAGTATCGGGGATTAATTCACTAAAATGAAGTGTAGATGATAAGATATCTCTTGCTGCCTCTGCTATTGAGCCTTGGTTGCTCGTCACCTAAGGCAACAGAATCGCCATTTATCGTCAATGAAAACACTCACGGTATTGCACTTTTTGAAAATGATCGTCCTGTTTTCTTCTTTCAACGCGAGCCTAAATCATCCATCGGAAAGTATGTGCTCAATAATTATCTACATCCATTATTTGATTTAAACGGTGATACACTCACGGAAGAATTTCCGGAAGATCATCCGTATCACCGTGGGATTTTTTGGGCCTGGCATCAAGTTTATATCCTTGATAAGAGTATAGGTGATGGCTGGACGGTGGAGAATATTTCAATGGATGTGGTCGATGTAAAAACAACGCTGAATAAAGATGAAGCGCAACTTAATACACATGTCATGTGGAAGTCCAATGCATACGAAAGTGGAAAACCTTTTATAGAAGAGCGAACATCAATCATCGTTCATCATCATCAACCTGATTTCAGGGAAATTGATTTTGAAATTTCATTGAAGGCACTTACTCCCGGTGTTCAACTTGGTGGATCTGATGATATAAAAGGATATGGTGGATTCTGTGCCCGCATTAAACTTCCGAAGAGTTTGTCATTTACTTCCTCCAATGGGTCAGTAATCCCACAGGAAGGTCAAGTCGTTGCCGGAGACTGGATGGATTTTGCCCATTATGATAGTGCTCGTCAGGTTGAAAGTGGGTTGGCAATACTCTGTCACCCCAGCACGCCTAATTATCCAGCGCCATGGATATTAAGGCAAAGCGGTAGCATGCAAAATATTGTATTTCCCGGAGCAGAAAGAATTGAATTGTCGATGGATAAACCAACCGTCTTGCGTTATCGGCTTATTATTCACCATGGTAATGCAGGCAAGGCTAATATCGCTGCTCATCAGTCGGAATATGAACAGCTCGTTCTCAACAATAAATAGTAATAATATGCCTTGTAAACTTATACTTGTTGTAATACTCTTTCATTTGCCTACTTCAACGGTATTCGCCCAAGCACAAGTAACCATTATTGATGCGAGGCACTACAGCACTATTTTTGGAGAAAGCAGGAATTACAGAATATTCTTACCTCCAGGCTATAGCAATACTCCCGAGAAGAAATATCCGGTTATTTATTTTCTTCATGGTTGGTCGCAACGTTATTTTGGTAGTGGAGTGGACAAGTATTCCGAATACGATAAGGGGAATGATAAGAAAGGAGATAACATTGAAAAATTTGTATCTACTCACGAAGTAATTGTGGTGAAGTCTGATGGTTACAATCGCAGCCCTAATGAAGATTATTATCTGCGTCCTTACAATATTGGACCGGTAGAAACATACCGTCAGTTTCCAATTTATTTTCCCGAACTCGTCAATCATATTGATGCCAGTTACAATACGCTGCCAGATCGTGAGCACCGGGCCATCACAGGTCTATCCATGGGCGGATTCATGTCCTTTATGATTGGTGGAAAATATCCCCACTTGTTTTCTTTTGTTGGAAGTTTTTGCGGATCTCCAGAATTCATCATCGGTCCCAGGGACTTTCCGGTCGAATACCGTCATATGGATATGTATAAAAATTATGACGGCATGAATGTTCGCCTTCATTATGGTAGTGAGGACTTTATCCGGGGTTATCACAAAGATCTCAATCGCGTATGGTTGCACGTGATGCATAGTTATGGATATAAAATTTATCCTGGCGAACAGCATACCACCAGCGGACTTGGTGAAATGTTTGGGTTTGCCTTCAATACATTTAAGGATCCTCCCAAAAAGCCATCGAAGTGGTCGCATATTGATGTGTATCCAGAATTTTCAGTATGGGATTATGCGGTTAGCTCTGATCGCAATGTTCCCGGTTTTACTATTCTTGAAAATGTTAATGAACGGGGATTCAGAAGTTCGGTGCGTGAATTCTTACCCGATGGTGAAGTGCTCTCATTTGTTGCATTATCGATAACCACTCCTGCTATCTATGAGAAAAATCAATTGTATAGTATCAATGACTTCAGCATGAAAAACCAGGCGGCCTCCCAAAAGACAATTCGGTCTGATAACCTAGGAAGATTGAAGGTAACGTTAAATGGAAGCATTCATGAAATTGGAATTAACAAGATGGTGGATAAACCGAATGTAACCGGGGTTTCACATCGTATATCGAATATGAATTGGGCAACGTTTAATAAGGATGTTGCGCTTACCATGGAATTATTGAACAAGGGGCAGACAGGGAGTAAAAATGTGAAAGCAAAATTGTCTACGCTGAATAAGAATACAACGATCAGTCAAAGTGAATCTTTAGCGGGAACGATCGGTGTCAATGAGAAAAAAGCCGTTGCTCCATTTGTTTTTAAAGTGATAGACGATAGTATTGAGATGGTGAAATTTAAGTTAACCCTACAGGACGATAGCAAGAATGAATGGGTTGAGTTTCTTGAAATTGAACTTAAAAGAGACGTTCCCGAAATGAAGAATTTTGAAATCGCAGATGGTAGAAAATTCACAGTTGCCAAAGGTGGCAATGACCAGGAAACAATTATCGTTGGACGTGGAAATGGAGATGGGGTTGTCAATCCCGGAGAGTTCATAGAGATACTCGCATGGGAAAACAATAAGTATTATCGCACAAGTCTTATTTCATCGGATAAGTATGTTAATCCGTTTGGAATAAATTTCAGGAGCTCCGATAACTGGGGGAATTACGATCATGTAGGAGGATCTGCTAAAACTTCGATGCCCTTGATATCTTCGGATTGTCCTCCAAACCAACGCCTGGAATTTTTTGTGGAATACTGGCTTCCTGATTATCCACTTCACACCATAAAGCAAGGAAGAATTATTTTAGAGGTGACAGGAAAGGATAGCACTCCGCCTGTAATAACGTGGATGAATAGTACAGGAGATAATGTCGTGCGGGTAAGGTTGCATGATGGTGCACCGATTGATCATGCGAAAGCTATTCTTATTGGAAAGAATATGGAGCAATTTGAAATGAACTTAAACGATGCAGGCAAAGAAGGTGATCGTGTTGCGGCAGATAATGTCTATAGTGTAAAAATCCTTGAAAAGGATTTTGGTTTCTATAGAGTAATTGTTGAAGCCATTGATTCTTTTGGAAATAAGGTGGTTGAAGAAGCGCCTGTCAAAATCATGTTACACTAACTATTACTTCTTCTTGCAGAAAATAAGAATAGTCTGAATCAATTGAGCGGGAAACGGGATTCGAACCCGCGACTTTCAGCTTGGGATCCGCCAACTGGCGGACTACCAACCGAGTAATTTCCCTGTGAGAATTAAGCAGTGACAATTTTTACCGATTAGATTATTTGCTGAGAGTTATAGTAAAATTGAGCGGGAAACGGGATTCGAACCCGCGACTTTCAGCTTGGGAAGCTGACACTCTACCAACTGAGCTACTCCCGCTTAATAATATTCCGAATTTCAAATTTAAAAGTGAACCCGCGACTTTCAGCTTGGGATCCGCCAGCTGGCGGACTACCAACTGAGCTACTCCCGCTTTTATTAATCTAAAATAGAAATTCAAGACTCAATATCCAATTCCAGTTTAATCTCCATTCATTTTTTTCAAGGCTTCCAGTCTTTGTAGCAGAGGAGGATGCGAATAATGAAAAAACACATAGACTGGATGTGGATATAAATTGCTCAGCGAATCCACGGAAAGTTTTTTTAATGCGTTTGATAATGCATTCCCATCAAAGGTATCTTTCGCATAGGCATCGGCTTCAAATTCATTTTTACGACTAAGCATGCTCATGAGCAATCCGGTTATGCCGGAGATGGGGGAGAAGAGAATTCCAAAGGCAATCAGGTTTAGGTGGATGGCTTGGTGTCTTCCTCCCATGGCAACTGAAAGATTCTCATTAAAAATCATTCTTGAGAGCACAAACAACACAAAGAATACCTGGGTAATAGAGATCAGATAACTCCACACAATATGTTTCTTTTTGAAGTGGCCTACTTCATGTGCAAGCACTGCTACCAATTCATCGGTAGAGTGATTGTTAATAAGTGTATCATATAACACAATTTTCTTTTTCTTGCCGATGCCCGAAAAAAAAGCATTGGCTTTTGCAGATCGCTTCGATCCATCCATGACAAAGATATTGTCCAATGGGAAATTGACCTTCTTTGCAAAAGCTTCTATTGCTGTTTTCAATTCTCCATTGGCCAAAGGAGTGAGTTTATTGAATAAGGGCAATATGAGCGAAGTATAAAACATATTTACAAATAGAATGAAGGTGGCCGCTATTAATCCAAACCAGATCCAGAAATCATCGCCAATAAAATTTACCAGATAAATCAGCAATGAGAGTAACCCTCCACCAACCAAAGCCCCGAGAACATAGCCTTTTAACTTGTCGGTAATAAAAGTGCGAACAGTGGTTTTGTTAAATCCGTACTTTTCTTCAATTACAAAAGTGGCATACCATTGAAATGGTATCGTTAGTAGGTCTGAAACGATCATGATACATCCAAAGAAAACAAGGGCCAGTAAGATTTCATGATGGATAAATGACCGAAGCGAACTATCTACCCAACCAAATCCTCCAAATACCAGCATGCCGAGTGAAAGCAGAAAGCTGACCGCAGAAGTAATAAATGAAAACCGTGTTTGCTCCCGTTGGTAATCAAGTGACTTCTGATATTTCTCTTTATTGTAAAATGTTTCAATCTCAGCTGGAATATCTTTTCGCTGAGCCTTTAAATTGATGCAATCCAATAGCTGATCAAATGCATAACCAACAATGGAAATGACCAGGATGATCAGTAAAATCGTTTCGGGCTTCATGTCGTAATTAGTTCTTCAATAGGTTGGTGATGGCTGCGTTTGTTTTTTCAAAACCAAAGCGACTTAGCACGTCTTCAAAGTTTGCTTTGATTTTTTCATGCATCAGGTTACCAATGCTTCCTTCGTGGGTATGATTGACCTCGGTCGAATACGTGAATTTACCCTGTCCAATATTTAACCCGATTTTTTTGTACGCATCCCGGAAAGGAATGCCTGCAAGCACTAGTTTATTTACTTCCTCCACACTAAACAGGTATTTATATTTTTCGTCTTGCAAAATATTCTCTTTGACTTGAATGGCGGTGAGCATGAGCTGCGTCATTCTTAAGCAGTCTTTCAGTGATTGAATGGCCGGAAATAATTTCTCTTTGAGTAACTGCAAATCGCGATGATAGCCGGAAGGAAGGTTGGCGGTAAGCATCGTTAGCTCGTTTGGTAACGCCATCAAGGAATTACACCGAGCACGGACTAACTCAAAAACGTCTGGGTTCTTTTTGTGAGGCATGATGCTAGAACCAGTAGTAAGCTCTTCCGGAAATGAAATGAAAGCAAAGTTCTGATTCAGAAAGAGTGTAGCGTCCATAGCGAGCTTCCCGATGGTGGAAGCGACATTTGCCATTGCCTGAGACAAGATGCGCTCTGTTTTTCCACGACCCATTTGTGCGTATACCACATTATAATTTAAATCATCAAAGCCAAGGAGCTGGGTGGTGAGGGTGCGGTTCAATGGAAAAGAAGATCCGTAGCCCGCGGCAGAACCCAATGGATTTTTATTGACGATTTGGAAAGCACCGTGAAGTGTGATTAAATCATCGGATAAGCTTTCTGCATAAGCGCCAAACCATAATCCGAAAGAAGACGGCATCGCTAACTGTAGGTGGGTATAACCAGGTAACAGATTCGATTTGTGTTCCTCACTTTTACTAACCAATAATTCAAACAAATGCTTGATCCCATTGGTGACTTCTTCAATTTCACTGCGTAGATAGAGTTTGATATCGACCAGCACCTGGTCATTTCGGGAACGACCACTATGAATTTTCTTTCCTACGTCACCGAGTTTTTTGGTGAGCAGTAATTCTACCTGCGAGTGGATGTCTTCCACACCTTCATCGATTTTAAAATTTCCGGACTGGATGAGTGTGTAAATATTTTTTAGTTCTGTTTTTAGAGTTGAAAGTTCTTTGGTGGTGAGCAAGCCAATGGATTCAAGCATGGTGATGTGTGCTAATGATCCCAACACATCGTACGAAGCCATGTACATATCCATTTCAGGATCGTTGCCGGTTGTGAAGTCGGTAACGACTTTAAGAGAGTCTTTATCTTTGCTCCAGAGTTTCATAGTTGACATAAATCGTAGCGGAACCGTGTGTGTTGGGTATTAGAGAATTTTACTTCGAACCACAAAGTCACTAAGGCACGAAGTTACACGAAGTTTGTTTTTGATCATAGGCAAAATTGCAATTACCGATCGCCTGAGTAAGTTTCAGTTTATAAAATCTGATGAAGTCTCAGGTACTGAAGAAGCATGATCGTTTTGCCATCTTTAATTTCTCCGGTCTCCATCATTTGAAAAGCCTTTTCAAAAGGTATCTCCAACACCTCAATGTCTTCATTATCAACACCACCACCAGAAGATGTTTTCATATCCGCGTGAATATTCTGCTATGAAAAAGTATAATAATTCTGTAACGGAACCCGGTGACATATAGGCTTCAAATACTTTTTTTACATCCTTCAAGGTAAAGCCGGTCTCTTCTTCAGTTTCCCTGCGAATGCACTCTTCAGGGTTATCCTGATCAAGTAATCCAGCACAAACTTCAATCAGCATTCCATCGACATTTCCATTAACGAACGTAGGCATGCGGAATTGCCGGGTAAGAATTACACTTTTATTTTCCCTGTTATAAAGTAATATTGTAGCACCATTGCCGCGGTCATAGGTCTCCCGGTTTATTTGTGACCAGGTTCCGTTTTTTTTCAGGTACTTGAATGTTACCTTTTTTAGTGAGTACCAATCATCGGAAAGAACTTCTGTTTTTACAATTTGCACACGCTCATTCATAGAACTATCCTTTCTAAAAGTGAAATATACGATTCAATTCCTTCTTCAATTTCTTTTACATAGAGAAATTCATCTGCACTATGGGAGCGAGCAGAGTCACCGGGTCCCATTTTTATAGAAGGAGTTGGAATCAATGCCTGGTCAGACGTAGTGGGAGAGCCGTATAGGTTCTTGCCTAACGATTTTCCGGCAACCACTAATGGGTGATCTTCTGGCACACCAGATGATCGCAATCGAAGTGAGCGTGGCATTACTTCGCAAGAGACATGGTGTTTAATGATATCAAGTACTTCTTCCAATGTGTAAGCATCCGTTACCCTTACGTCAACCGTGAACTTGCATTCGGGAGGAACCTGGTTATGAGCTTGTCCGGCATGAATGACGGTTACAGACATTTTTACACTCCCTAACGAATCGGATATTTTAGGGAATTGATAATTGCGAAACCACTCAATGTCTTTCAATGCTTTGTAGATGGCATTCACACCTTCTTCGCGCGCGGCATGGCCGGCCTTTCCTATGGTAACACAATCCAACACCAATAAGCCTTTCTCGGCTACAGCAATATCCGTAAGAGTAGGTTCACCGACAATGGCAAAATCGATCTTAGGTAATTCATTCCAGATTAATTCAATGCCATTCGTTCCGGAAATTTCTTCTTCGGCTGTCGCAGCAATTACAAGGTTATATTTCAGATTCTCTTGATTGTAGAAATTGAAAAAGGTCATGATCAAAGACACCAGCGGTCCACCAGCATCGTTGCTACCTAATCCATACAGTTTCTCGTTTTCGATATCGGCTGAGTATGGATTGCGAGTGTAACCAGGGTTCGGCTTAACAGTATCATGATGAGAATTAAGCAGGATGGTAGGCTTGGAAGGATCGAAGAATTTATTTTTAGCCCACACATTATTTCCTTTGCGTTGCGCCTCCATTCCATGAAACTGGAAAAAGCTCATTAACAAGTTGGCGGTCTTATCTTCCTCTTTGCTAAATGAAGGAATTGAGATTAACTGCCGAAGTAATTCCAACGCAATATGTGGCAAATGTTCTCTCATGAATGAGTGATCAGCGTGCCTTTGGTATCGTAACCAGTGTTGGCCAATAGGTTAGTGTGCTCTCCAATTAATACTTCCTTCACTCCGGATTGAATGGCATTGAATGCATTCTCCAGCTTTGGCAGGATGCCATCGTGGAAAGCACCTTTTGCTAACAGTTCCGTGTACAACGAATGATTGAGATTGCGTATGACGGAGTCTTCTTTATTAACATCCGTGAGCACACCTTGCTTTTCGAAGCAGAAAATTAATCGCACATCAAAATGCTTGCTTAACGAAATAGCTAACACCGAGGCAATCGTATCCGCATTCGTGTTGAGCATCACTCCATTGGAATGAGTAAGTGGTGCAAAAATGGGAATTACATTTTGCTTTAGCAGAAAGTATAATAAGGTGCTGTTTACGCTATCCGGTGTGATGTCACCTACAAAACCATAGTCCACTTCACCGATAGGTCGCTTTACTGCTTTGATCAGATTACCATCTGCACCAGTTACACCCATCGCATTGCAATGATGTGCCTGCAAGGAAGCTACTATTTGTTTGTTCACTAACCCTCCATAGACCATCGTGACCAAATCAAGTGTTTGTGCATCGGTGATACGTCTTCCTTTCACGTAATGGGATTTAATGCCAAGCTGATCACCCAATTTGGTGGCAATCGTTCCACCACCATGAATTAAAATTTTAGGTGCTTGAATCGAGGCAAAGTCTTTTAGGAAGCTTTTCAATGACTTCTCATCATCCAATACATTGCCACCTATTTTTATAATGTATAATTTATTCATTGCTACGGCTTAAATCTAATGTATTAAAATTTCACACTTATTTTTGCTTTAAGAGTTCAGCCAACACGGCTTGTGCGGCCCACACGCGGTTGCCAGCTTGTTGTGTTACTAAACTGTTTGTTCCGTCAAGGATTTCATCGCTCAACTCAACGTTTCTTCTTACCGGGAGGCAATGCATCACCTTGGCATTGTTGGTCGTAGCAAGTTTTTCATTGTTGAGCATCCAATCGGGGTCATTACAATATATTTTACCGTAATCGGAATAGGTGCTCCAGTTCTTTACATATACAAAATCGGCATCTTTTAATGCTTCATCCTGATTGAGGGAGATGGTTGCACCCTTCGTGAACTTGCTGTCGAGTTCATAATCTTCCGGATGAGTGATGACAAAATCAGCCTCTCCCCAAGCAGTGATCCATTGTGAGAAACTGTTGGCTACACATTGCGGCAATGCTTTTACATGGGGAGCCCAGGTTAATACAACTTTTGGTTTTCTTTTTTCTTTGAAGGTTTCCTTAATCGTGATGATGTCGGTTAAGCTTTGCAGCGGGTGAAGGGTAGCGCTTTCCAAACTTAAAATAGGAACTCCGGAATATTTGATAAACTGGTGAATGTACAACTCACTGTAATCGTCTTCTTTATTCCTTAGTGAAGGGAAGGTGCGCACACCAAGGATGTCAAAATATTTTCCAAGCACAGGGGCAGCTTCCTTTACGTGTTCTACCGTGGAGCCACTCATGATGGCTTCATCTTCAAACTCCAGTGTCCAGCCATCCTGACCTACATTAAAAACGATGGCATCCATGCCCAGATTTTTAGCAGCTATTTGTGTGGAGATGCGCGTGCGCATGCTGGGGTTGAGGAAAAGCATGCCTAGTCTTTTTCTTTCACCAAGATGCGCATCTTTAAATGGATTGTTTTTATATGCCAGGGCTGAAGATACCAGGTCAGAAAGGTTAGTTACTTCATTTACGGAGAGGAAGTGCTTCATCAATGAACAGTCTGTTTTAATTCTACGGCTAGTGCTTCCAGCAAAATATCAGCTTCTTCTTTTTTTAAAGTCAGTGATGGAAGAAGTCGCACGGTATTAGGCTTTGCTTCTCCGGTAAAGATATGATGTTTGAAGAGTAAATCTTTTCTTAATGATGATAGCGATTCGGGCAAATCAAATCCGATCATCAGGCCTCTTCCTCGCACTTCGGTGATAAATTCAAAAGAACGAAGTTGTTGCATCCAGTAATGGCCCAGTTCTGCGGCATTCTGCATGAGGTTTTCTTCGTCAATTACCTCTAATACTGCAAGAGAGGCGGCACAGGCAAGATAGTTTCCTCCAAACGTTGTGCCCAGCATACCACTCCATGGTTTGATATCGGGGTGAATCAAAACACCTCCAACCGGAAAGCCATTACCCATGCCTTTCGCGATCGTGATTAGGTCTGCTTCGATTCCTGCATATTGATGGGCAAAGAATTTTCCGGAACGACCGTAACCGGATTGAACCTCATCCAATATCAATAATGCGCCCGCTTCTGTACACTTGGCGGAAAGTAACTTCAGAAAAGAATCGTTAGGTAATTGAATGCCACCAACACCCTGGATGCCTTCAATGATGACAGCGGCAATGTCTTTGTTGATTGCCTCCATGAACGCTTTTTCATCATTCAGTGGAAGAAACACGATATCATGTCCTGCATTAAATGGAGCAACAATCTTTGGATTATCTGTTGCCGCCACCGACCCTGACGTGCGACCATGAAATGCTTTCTTGAAGGCGATAATTTTTTTTCTTCCATTAACAAAGGAGGCCAGCTTCAACGCATTTTCATTTGCCTCTGCTCCCGAGTTACACAAAAACAGCTGATGATTCGGATAACCGGAAAGCTGTCCCAGTTTATCTGCCAGTTTTTCTTGCATTGAATTCTTTACGCTGTTGGAGTAGAAGGAGATTTTGCCCAACTGATTTTTCAGTGCCTCAACAAACCGAGGATGATTGTGCCCGATGGAGATTACGGCATGACCTCCATATAGATCTAAGTATTTTTTTCCTTCACTGTCCCAAAGCCAGGAGCCGTTAGCTTTTACGGGCTCGATTGGAAAGAGAGGGTATACATCGAATAGTTTCACTATGTAAGAGTTATAAGTTGAAAGTATAAAGTGAAAAGTCTAAGCCCGCACCTTTTTGACGAGTGAAATGAGCATTGCTTTTACTTCGTTGTTTAATGAATTGATTTTATCGTAATCTTCTTTATTTAAGTATCCTAATTCTGCGCAAAGGAGTGACAGATATTCAACTTCTTGAGATGAGCCCAAAGCAGTTTGCAAAAAATTGGCAAAATCTTTTTTGGTTGATTTACCAGTACCTTCGGCAATATTAGTCGGGATAGAGGTTGCCGCCCTTCGGAGCTGACTCGTGATTCCAAATTGCTCTTCCTTAGGAAATGCTTTAGAGTGATGATAGATAAGGAGCACGTTTTCATGTGCCTTCTTCCAAACAATCAAATCTTTAAAGTTTTGCATAACCAAACTTTACACTTTTAACTTAAAATACAGTACTTTTTAACTTCAGTCCTTCAGTTTCTTCAAAGCCAAACATCAGATTCATATTTTGAACGGCTTGTCCGCTGGCGCCTTTCAATAAATTGTCTGTGATGGAGTGAATGGCAAGTTTAGTCCCTACCTTCTCTAAATGAATCAAGCACTTATTGGTGTTTACTACTTGTTTCAAGTCGATCATTTCATGGGCAACATGAGTAAAGGGATGTGATGCGTAGAAATCGTTATAAAGTTTATTTGCTTCTTCCAGGCTCAGGGCAGACTCTATTACTGATGTCACATAAATACCTCTCGTAAAATCTCCCCGCCATGGAACAAAGTTGAAGGCTTCTGAAAAGCCGGGTTGCAAACTCTTTAATGTCTGGTTGATCTCTCCTAAATGTTGATGGGTTAAGGTCTTGTAGGCAGAGATATTATTAGCACGCCAGGTAAAGTGCGTGGTGTCTTGCAATTTTTGTCCTGCACCCGTTGAACCGGTTATTCCGGTTGTATATACTTCTTTCAGCAATCCAGCTTTAGCTAACGGCAATAGCCCCAATTGAATCGTGGTAGCGAAGCAGCCAGGGTTTGCAATGTTTTTTGCGGTCTTGATCTTTTCACGTTGATACTCAGGAAGTCCATATACAAACTCACGATCTGCAGCTTTATCTCCTAATCGAAAGTCATTTCCTAAGTCGATGATCTTTGTAGCAGCTGGAAAAGATTGTTCGCTTAACAACTTCTTACTTTCACCATGACTCAGGCAAAGAAACAGGACATCTACTTCGGTATTGAAGTTAGCAGAGTAGATCAAATCGGTTTCACCAAGCAAATCAGTGTGTGTGGACGTTACAGGCTTACCTGCCTGACTTCTACTCTGCACAAACGCTACTTCAACTTTGCGATGGTTGAGTAACAGGCGTAGAGCTTCTCCGCCTGTATATCCTGCCCCGCCTATTATACCTGCTTTAATTTTCATCTTTTATAAGTTAAAAGTTGAAAGTTAAAAGTCGAAAGTTTAGAGTAAAATGACTTTAAACTTTCGACTTTGAACTTTTTACTTTCCGCTTTCCGCTTCTCCTTTCACTTGATGATAAATCGCCACCTGATTACCAAAGATTTTGGTGAAGCCTTTTACATCGTCTCCTGTCCATCCCAAATTCATTTCACCATACTTACCAAATTTGGCCGACATGAGGTCGTATTTTGATTCGATACCATTGATCTGGAAACGATAAGGATAAAGTGTCATGGAAACTTCACCGGTTACATTTTGCTGCGAACTGGTCAAGAACGCCTCCATATCGCGCATGACTGGATCCAGGTACTGACCTTCGTGCAGCCAATTGCCGTAGAATTGCGCCAGTTGATCTTTCCAACTCAACTGCCACTTGGTGAGCACGTGTTTCTCCAATGCATGATGTGCTTTGATGATCAACACCGGTGCAGCGGCTTCAAAGCCTACACGCCCTTTAATTCCAATGATGGTGTCACCTACGTGAATATCTCTCCCGATCCCGTAAGGTCCAGCAATAGATTGTAAATGATGAATAGCATCTACTGAATGTGAAAACTTCTGGCCGTTTACAGAAATCAGTTCACCTTTCTTAAATCCAAGTTTCAATTCTTCGCTTCCACTTTTGGTTACTTGTGTTGGCCAGGCTTCTTCGGGCAATTGACCGAGAGAGTTCAACGTTTCTCTTCCTCCCACGGAAGTGCCCCAAATACCTTTATTAATTGAATACTTCGCTTTCTCGGCATTAAAGACAACCCCTTTCGATTTAAGGTATTCTATCTCGGCTTCACGACTCAATTTCATATCACGAATAGGAGTAATGATTTCAGCGCCCGGATGCAAGATCTGGATGATCATATCAAAACGAACCTGGTCGTTACCCGCACCCGTGCTTCCATGTGCTACAGCATCGGCATTTATTTCTTTCGCGTAGGTTGCTGCCGCCAAAGCTTGTGACATACGCTCAGCGCTCACACTTAATGGGTAAGTTCCGTTTTTCAACACATTACCAAATACCAGGTAACGAATAACCTTTTCGTAATAGTTACGGGTTTCGTCCACGGTTTTATGTGAAGACACTCCTAAACTCAGCGCGCGCTTCTCGATCTCCTTTAGTTCATCGGCACCAAATCCTCCGGTGTTCACTGTAATGGTATGTACTTCATACCCGAGATCTTTGGATAGATAAATAGCGCAATAGGAGGTGTCCAATCCTCCGCTAAATGCTAAAACAACTTTCTTCATTGACAATTATAGATTACCAGAAAAACAAAAAACTTAATATGGAAGGCTTCTTTCCGTCATCGTCTTCCTTTTTCCTCCAGCCTTTCAGCAGGACGAATTGTTTGAATCGGACCCACCGCTCAAACAATCGGAAGTTGCCTTCAAACTCACGTTTCTTATGATGTTCAATGTGGCCATCTTCAGTAACCACAGTTTTGGTAAGTTCGGCTTTCTTTTTGGTATCTTCTTCCGGATCAAACAGCATAGCGGTGCACATACAGTTCTTCCGGTCCTTACTCGTTAAGATTTCAAAATTCACGCAGCTACGGCAGCCTTTCCAGAACTCTTCATCGTTAGTAAGTTCCGAATAGGTCACTGGTTCATAGCCGAGTTCGGAGTTGATCTTCATCACGGCAAGGCCGGTGGTCAAACCAAAAATCTTGGCGTCAGGATATTTCTCACGTGATAGTTCAAACACTTTACGTTTGATTTCTCGTGCCACGCCTGACTTACGAAAGGGTGGCGATACGATCAGGCCTGAGTTGGCTACATACTTTTCGTGTTCCCACGCTTCGATGTAGCAGAAGCCAACCCATGTGCCATCGGTAGTAACGGCAATTACTGCCTTGCCTTCTTCTATTTTCTTCTGAATGTATTCTGGGGACCGTTTGGCAATGCCGGTGCCCCGCGCTTTTGCGGATTCAGCCATCTCGTTAGTGATGGTTTCAGCGTAATTTGCGTCAGCCGCTGTGGCAGGTCTGACAACTATATTATTGTCCAAGGTTATTTCTCAGTTAATGTTAATGATATAATGGGGAAATGCTTTAAAAGCACTTCAGGCGAGATCTGCCTTGCAGAACCGCCATATGATTTTCAATAAGAAAGGTATCAGATTCTGATTTGCCTTCGAAAGCACCTGAACCCCGCCTGGGGATCTTGACTGTTGCAAATGAGCGTTATGGCCGGGGAGGCTAAACTGACGATGGCGCCAGTGTGCTCAAAAGAAGTGGTGATTGTTTTCAATTTTTATTATTCCGTTTAAATCTTAGATAAATGTCATTCAAAAAAGTTTTGTACAAAATTAATGGATTTAAAAACGAATATTTCAATTGTTAGTTCATTTTTATAAAAGTTTTTTCACCCTAACAAACATAAGCGCGTGGAGAAGTTTCTTGAGCAGTATGGATATATCGCATTGTTGATGGGCACTTTCATGGAAGGAGAGACCTCCATTCTGATTGCCTCATCCCTGATCTACAAGGGTATTTTTAATTTTCCGCTCACCGTATTGATAGCGTTCTCCGGTTCTTTTATCAGCGACTGGATCTATTATCTCATAGGAAGACTGAATGGTAAATACTTCCTGGCTACTCGTCCGAGGCTTGGAGCAAAGGTTAAACCTGTAACGGACTTCTTTCATCGTCATAAATTTCAAATCCTTTTCAGTTATCGCTTTTTGTACGGCTTCAGGATTATCATTCCTTTAGTGATTGGCATGAGCGGGCTTCGTCCGTTTCAGTTTCTTTTCTACAGCACAATCACCGGCCTCTTGTGGGCTGCTTCTGTAAGCATTATCGGTTATTGGGTCGGTAGGTTCCTCGAATTAAAAATTCAATCCTTCGAAGAGAACATCCTCTTTATCATTCTTGGCTTCGGCAGTCTCGGCATCATGATTGGCTATATCATCAAGAAGATCGCCATGCGGAAGATGCACGTGGAGTAACCTCATCATTCATATCGCAACGTATTACCAGGATTGGTCATAGCCGCTTTTATGGTTTGCGTACTTACCGTTAATAGCGCAATTATGATTGCAGAAGCAGCAGCCAGCAGGTAAATGGCAACATTCATATCAATGTGGTAAGCAAACGCGTTGAGCCATTGATTCATGAAATACCAAGCGAGTGGCCATGCGATCAAGTTCGCAACTACTATCAGGATCACTATTTCTGTTGAGAGAAGAGTAAGTATACTCGGCACAGAAGCCCCTAATACTTTTCTGATTCCAATTTCTTTAACACGCTGAAGGGTATTGAACGTGGCCAGACCAAATAGTCCAAGACAGGCAATGAATATCGCTAACCCAGAGAAGAGCGTGAACAACTGACTTTGCTTTTGTTCTTCTTCATAGAGGCGCTGATAGTTTTCGCTTAGAAACTGGTAGCTGAAGGGCCGCTTGGGTAAAAATTCTTTCCAGACTTTTTCGATGTGCTCCAGCCCTTGCTTGATCTGGTTGCCTGAAATCTTAATGGAAAGGTTATTGTAAAATCCGCCAGGGCTGGAGAAGAAGACGATCGGGATGATGGATTGGTGCAATGACTCAAAATGAAAATCTTTCACAACGCCTACCAACTTACCCTTAGTATTGGCATAGCTGAAATCTTTATCAATGCCTTCTGAAATGTTATTCCATCCGTATGCTTTAGCGGCTGTTTCGTTAATGATGAATGCCAGTGAATCATCCGTGGGTATAGCTTTTGATAAATCTCTTCCGGCTTGCATTTCCATTCCATATGTTCTGAAGAACTCATTATCTACAGCTACATATTTTGTAGTCACGGAGGATGTGATGAGACTATCGCCCTTGGTGATCAATGGAGGACCTGCACTATCAAGTAATCGTCCAGTAGGTACACGTGACGAACGCCCTACATTTTCAATGACCGTGAATTTAGTGAGCTCATTATAAAATGCCTCATAGGTATCGGCTATTTCATTGTAATAGCTAAGTGTAACAATTTGATCTTTGTCATACCCCAGATTACGTGTATTGAGGTAGTCCAACTGCTGAAACGTAATGACGGTTGCAATCAACAAGACAATGGAGATGGAGAATTGGGCCACTACCAATGATCTCCTCACAAATCCTTTCCCTTTGGTGGAGCCTTGCTGACCTTTTAACACTAACGCAGGCTTGAAGCTGGAGAGAATAAAAGCGGGGTATAAACCTGCCAACAAGCCAACGATCACAGCAAAAGCAACGAGGCCAGCATACAACTTCCAGTTTGAAATGATATTCATGGTTAACGACTTGCCCGTAAATCCATTCAACCATGAAAGGCACACGAATGCAAGTGCAATACCTAACACCAAGGCAAAAAATGAAATCAACACGGACTCACTCAGGTATTGATTAATTAACTGGCTCTTAAAAGCGCCTACTACTTTTCTTAATCCAACCTCTTTCGATCGTTTCGTAGCCCGTGCGGTGGATAAGTTGATGAAATTAAAGCAGGCGATCAGGATAATGAATATGCCAATTACGGCCATCATTTGCACGTTGTTGATGTTGCCATTTACTTCCAGTTCATCATCAAGATGTGAGTAGAGGTGAATGTCATTCAGTTTTTGAAGAAAGAGGGTTGTGCTTTTGGAAGCGATAAAGTCCGCGGGTGCACCAAAGTTGGTTTTAGCGTAATTTCCAAAATGACGATTGAGAAAGTCAGGAAATCCGTATTCGATTTTCGCGGGATCGGCTACTTCATCCAATAGCAGATAGGTACCAAATGCATTGTTGCCCCAATTGGTTTCAAGGCCCTTTCTTCCATATATTTTATCATCCTCCAGCGTGCTGAACGAAACCAGGTACTCTGGGTGCCAATGCGATTGAGTCGGAAAATTGGCAAAGACACCAGTTACTTCCAGGTCGAATTGGTTATTGGCGCGAAGCCTTTTCCCCAGCACATTTTCATTACCAAAAAATTTCTTTGCTGATTTTTCAGATAACATGATGGTAAAAGGACGCGTCAATGCTGTGTTTTTGTCGCCAACATTCACTTCAATGTCAAAAATTTTAAAGATGTCAGGTTCTGCTACGAAGAGATAATCTTCTGAAAAGTTTTTTACCAGTTCGCCATTTTCTTCGAGACCAATCACTAGTCCATAGTTGATCGTTCGTGCCATCACTTCAATTTCACCAAAATCATTTTTTAATAATGGTCCGATGGGTGGTGCCACATTGGCGAGGTGCAGGTTAGGCACTCCATCTTTATTCAAAAAATTCCGTGTTACGCGATATATTCTGCCCGCTTTAGAGTGATACCGGTCATAACTTAATTCATCGGACACAAATAGGTAAATCAGGATGCAACACATCATGGCCATGGCTAGCCCAGCGATGTTAATGAAGGCAGTAAGCTTGTTTCGGAAGATGGAGCGAAGCGCGACTTTCAGGTAATTTCGGATCATGGCACGAGGGGTTATGATATAGTCCAACTACTATTTTTGAAAAAGGTTACTGTGAGAGACCTTTTAGTTTGCATTTGGTTGCATTCAAGTGATTTAAGGTGGATCAAATGGAAAAGCTCATACTCATCCGAACCTTTCGTATGAGTTGAACAATAACGCATTATTCTTGATTGCTTGTGGTATTTTGCTTTGAAAGTAAGGAATATAAGTAGGCC
>JAYVTB010000112.1:0-15687 GCA_043774805.1 Cyclobacteriaceae bacterium
GACCGATGTGCTAAGTGAATTTAAAAAACTGAAAATACTTAAACACCAATACTATGGAAGTAGCCAAAAATCAGCAACTTAGTTGTGACAAAGTAGAGTAAATCTACTGCTTTATTAAGCTAGATTTTAGGTTTGAAATTAATCCGGAGTTATTTTCGGAGTCGATATACATTGTGATCCTTTTTCAATCATCAACCTAAATCAAATCATTCAGTGGATGCACTCATTGCAAGGAACGTTACGAAGCGTTATACCAACCATACAGCGTTGGATTCCGTGAACATTACTATTCCTGAAAAATCTATTTACGGATTGCTCGGCCCAAACGGAGCAGGCAAAACTACACTCATCCGAATCATCAACCAGATTATCAACAGCGACAGTGGAGAGATTTCAGTATTTGGCGAGCCCTTGCAATCCAAGCACGTAGAGATGATTGGATACTTACCAGAAGAGCGTGGACTATACAAAAAAATGAAAGTAGGAGATCAATTGCTCTACCTGGCCCAGCTCAAAGGCCTGAGCAGAAAAGACGCCCTAGCGCGTATTAAAGTATGGATTGATAAATTTGAAATAAGGGATTGGTGGAATAAAAAAGTGGAGGATCTATCAAAAGGCATGGCTCAAAAAGTGCAATTCATCAGCACCGTTATGCACGAGCCGAGGTTAATTATTTTAGATGAACCGTTTTCCGGATTTGATCCCGTTAATGCTCAATTGATCACGGAGCAAATTCTTGAATTAAAAGAAAAAGGAAGCACTATTATTTTCTCTACGCACAGGATGGAAACGGTAGAATCATTATGTGATCACATCGCCTTGATCAACAAATCAAAAAAGATTCTGGAGGGGCCTAAGAAGCAAGTAAAAGACCAATTCAAGTCGAATACATTTGTTGTGGAGCATCGTGGAAATCATTTTTCGCTACCCGATCATTATCAATTAATCAAACAAGAATCGATTGAGGATAATTTGTTTTCTACTACCCTCAAGGCAAGAGAAGGGATTAAGGGCAACCAGGTAATTCGCGACCTCATTGATATTACGGAGGTTCATGGCTTCCAGGAAAAAATACCCAGCATGGCGGACATTTTTATTAGCCTTGTTAAGGGAGAGGGCGATGAAGCACTCAAAAAACATTTACTTGAACTATAACCCGACCACTACAAGACTATTATGTTATGAATAAGATCTGGTTAATTATACAACGCGAATTTCTGAACCGGGTGCTGAAAAAATCATTCTTGATTACCACCATCCTTGTTCCCCTCATTTTTCCTGCGATTATAGGTGGTCTTGCCTATGTGGCCATCAAAGATGCAGAGTCAGCCAAAGCCGATGTAGTGCATGTGCTTGACGAGAGCAAGAAATTTGTCTTCGAGGACACCAAGCACTTTACGTTTATTCCCATTGATCAAACCTTGGACCAAGCAAAGAAAATTTATAATGCCACCAACGACTTTGCCCTGCTTTATATCCCCAACCTGGATATCAACAAACCAGAAGGCGTACTCTTGTACACAAAAGAAAATCCAAGCATTGATAAAGTAGGAGACCTGGAATCGCTGATTGAAACAAGAATTCATGACCTTAAGCTCAAGGAATATAAAATAGATGAAGCCACCCTCAAAAGTTTAAGGCCGCAGGTAAACCTCAAACAATTTAATCTGACCGACAGCGGTGAAGAGAAGTCAAGTAACTCGGGCATTTTATATGGGTTAGGATTTGGCCTGGGAATCTTAATTTATATGTTCGTATTGATCTATGGCATTCAGATCATGCAAGGAGTAATTGATGAGAAGACTTCAAAAATTGTAGAAGTTATCGTCTCTTCGGTGAAACCATTTCAACTTATGCTGGGTAAAATTCTGGGCATAGCCTCCGTTGGGTTATTGCAGTTTACCATTTGGATTATTTTAATTTCTGTTCTTTCATCGGGTACACTCGCCTACTTTGGATTAAAGATGCCGCAAAAGCACATGATGGAACAGGTGACCAACCAAATGAATAATAATAATCCGCAAATGAAAGAGGCGATGGATCAACAGAACTCTAAGGTTGGTGAGCTATTGGGTAATCTGAGCGAGATACCTTTCGGGACAATTGCTTTCGTATTTGTGTTTTACTTTCTGGGAGGTTATCTGCTGTATGGTGCCCTATTTGCAGCAGTCGGCTCTGCAGTTGACTCGCAACAGGAAGCACAGCAATTTCAATTTCCGGTTACGCTGCCATTACTGATTGGCTACATGGGCCTGTTTATGTTCATCTTACGCGATCCGCATGGGTCTGCCAGTTTCTGGCTATCTGTAATTCCATTCACATCACCGGTAGCCATGGTAGGCCGCATTGCCTTTGGTGTGCCCGCCTGGGAACTGGCTCTTTCAATGATTTTATTGATTGGCGGATTTTTACTCACCACCTGGATAGCCGGAAGAATTTATCGTGTTGGTATTTTAATGACCGGAACGAAAGTGAGTTATAAAGTTTTGGCCAAGTGGTTTATGATGAAGTCATAAAGTCAATTGTGATCTACGGAGAATAAAACCGGATACACCATCCGGTTTTTTTTATTTAATTTCCATGCCGATATGAACAAAAAAATACCACTTCCCGCCTCGATGGATTTCTATCAGGACAACACAAAGTTGAAGTGGATTATTCTGGTTGTGTCCGTCATCATCAGCGCTGGATCAATTTACTACACCAACTTTTTGGTTAACCAATTTAAAGAAAGAGAAAAGCAACAAGTTGAGCTGTTCGCCAAAGCATTGGAATACATTACCCGCTCAGAGGAAAGCATTGACTTTGTTACCAACGAAATCATTTTCAAGAACAAATCCATTCCGGTAATCTGGATCACGAAAGACAAAGAATATCAATATACCAATATTGATTTGAACGAATCGCTGTCAAAAGAAAAGAAAGAAGGTTTCCTCAAGCATCAGGTGGACGACATGAAGGAAGCCTATGCTCCTATTGAAATGACTTCCATCAATGAAAACGGTGAAGTAGAAAGCTATGGATTTGTCTACTACAAAAACTCAAAACTACTCACTCAGCTCATTGCTTTCCCCTATGTTCAGTTATCCGTAATTGCGATCCTCGCCTTCATCTCTTACCTGGCCTTTAATTATTCCCGCACGGCAGAACAGAATCAGGTGTGGGTTGGCTTGGCCAAGGAAACAGCCCATCAGTTGGGTACCCCGCTCTCCTCTTTAATGGCCTGGATAGAAGTGTTGCGCGATGATCCCGAAATAAAAAATAAAGGCATTGTAGAAGAGTTAGACAAAGATATCAGGAAGCTAACCGTGGTCACCGAGCGCTTTTCAAGTATTGGATCAACTCCGGTACTAAAAGATGAAAATGTTTATCAGCTGGCAAATAATGTGGTTGGGTATCTGCGACCAAGGGTTTCCTCAAAAATCAACTTTGAAGTACATACCTTATCTGAAACCATTCAAGCCCAGGTGCATGCTCCCTTGTTTGAGTGGGTACTCGAAAATCTTTGTAAAAATGCCATTGACGCGATGGGAAATTCAGGTACGATCAAGATTAAAATATTAAGAGGTGGCGACAGGCGGGTATTGATAGATATTTCCGACACAGGAAAAGGTATTCCCAAAACAATCATTCAAAATGTTTTTAAGCCTGGATTTACTACCAAAAAACGTGGCTGGGGCCTTGGTCTTGCCTTGGCTAAAAGAATTATCGAAATGTATCATGAAGGAAAAATCTTTGTAAAAGCGTCCGAAGAAAACCTCGGAACTACCTTCCGCATCGAATTGAAAAGTGCCTGACGGGTAAAGGCCTTAGCTTTGCTCAATAAATATAATGATTATCAGTTATTTACGATTGGTAGGCATTGCCAATAACAATTCTATAAAACCTCGTTTTTGAATTTGTATTAACCTTACAAAAAACTACTTTTGCGGTCGGATTTTAAGGCCTTGATTGGCCCTGGTCCTATTCAGACTTATTATTCTTAAAACTTCATAATTCAATGGCCAATAGCGGTAGAATCACCCAGGTAATCGGTCCGGTAGTAGACGTAGCATTTGACGAACCCGGCACAAAACTTCCAAACATTCTTGATTCACTGGAAGTTACAAAAGGAGACGGCACCTTGGTAGTGCTTGAGTGTCAGCAACATTTAGGAGAAGATCGCGTACGCACTATCGCCATGGACGGAACTGAAGGTTTAGTACGTGGCATGGTAGTAACTGACACTGGTTCCCCGATTCAAATGCCCATTGGTGATGATATTAAAGGCCGTCTTTTCAACGTAATTGGCCACGCCATTGATGGTATCAGGCAGCCTAAGGGTGATAAGACGCTGCCAATTCATAGAAGTGCCCCTTTATATGAGAATCTTTCTACTTCGCAGGAAGTACTTTTCACAGGTATCAAAGTAATCGACTTGATTGAGCCTTATTCAAAAGGAGGTAAAATCGGTTTATTTGGTGGTGCCGGTGTGGGTAAAACTGTTTTGATCCAGGAATTGATCAACAACATCGCGAAAGCATACTCTGGTCTTTCTGTATTTGCCGGTGTGGGTGAGCGTACTCGTGAAGGTAACGACTTATTGCGTGAGATGATTGAAGCCGGTATTGTGGATTACGGTCCCGAGTTTATGAAGTCATTACATGCAGGTGGTTGGGATTTATCGAAAGTGGATATGGCTAAATTGCAAGAGTCAAAAGCGACTTTTGTTTTCGGTCAGATGAACGAGCCTCCTGGTGCGCGTGCACGTGTTGCACTTTCAGGATTGACCGTTGCCGAATACTTCCGTGATGGTGATGGCACTGGCAAAGGCCGCGACATTCTTTTCTTCATTGACAATATCTTCCGTTTCACGCAAGCAGGATCAGAAGTATCTGCGCTATTAGGTCGTATGCCATCAGCCGTGGGTTACCAGCCTACATTGGCTTCAGAAATGGGTGCCATGCAAGAGCGCATCACTTCAACCAAGAACGGATCAATCACATCCGTACAGGCTGTTTACGTACCTGCCGATGATTTGACTGACCCTGCTCCTGCAACCACCTTTGCTCACTTGGATGCAACTACCGTATTGTCTCGTAAGATTGCTGAATTAGGTATTTACCCTGCGGTGGATCCGTTGGATTCAACTTCCAGGATTTTACGTGCCGATATCGTTGGTGAAGAACATTACAATTGCGCTCAACGTGTGAAGTTGATTCTTCAACGCTATAAGGAATTACAGGATATCATTGCGATTCTTGGTATGGACGAGTTGTCTGATGAAGATAAACTTACCGTATCCCGTGCAAGACGAGTTCAGCGTTTCTTGTCACAACCATTCCACGTGGCGGAGGCGTTCACTGGTTTGAAAGGAGCGTTAGTGGATATCAAAGACACCATCAAAGGATTTAACATGATCATGGATGGTGAAGTAGATTACCTCCCTGAAATGGCCTTCAACCTGGTAGGTGGCATTGAAGAAGCCATTGCCAAAGGAGAGAAAATGATGGCTGACGCGAAGGGATAATTACAGATTCAAAATTTAAAATCGCTGTCGATCAAATTTTGAAAATTGACTTTTAAATCTTGAATGATATGCAATTAGAAATCATAACACCCGATAAAAAGGTATTCGAAGGAGAAGTGACGGCAGCGACTTTCCCTGGGGAAGATGGTTTCTTTCAAATTCTCAACGGACATGCCCCCCTGGTGAGTTTGCTAAAAGAGGGAATAGTGGAGTATAAATCAAAAGAATCAACTCAACAAATTCGTATCACGGGTGGCGTTGTTGAAGTACTTAAGAACAAAGTGATTCTTCTCGCTGATGGCGTGAAGGACTAATCATCGCCATTAATGATTTAATACAATAAAAAAACCCGGTCCAGTGGATCGGGTTTTTTGTTTTTTACTTAGCCGAACTTATTGTCTGACTAACCACTTAATTAAAAATATCAACGCAATTACTACAGCAACTACGCCAATAATGCCTAAGATCTCACTGGTTCCCCAAAGCGCTGTAAATATAAGACCCACTACACCAAAAATAGCAGCCAATTTTAAATCATTATCCCACGCACCGGTTGCCTTTGTTGACTCAATTCCGAGGTTTTTCTTCTGCTCTTTTACATAACTCTTTATTTCGCTCTTCAAATGAGTGCGTAGCGCTTTGCGCTCGGTCTTTGTCATTTGAACATAGGTTTTTCTAACCTCTTCCTTTGGTGCAGCCTTTAATCCCACAGGCGCATTAGAAGTACTCGCAATTAGTTGCTCAGGTTCAGAAACTTTTTGCTCCGCAGCAATCACCGCTGGTGATTTCACTGGCGTTTGATTATTCACATGTTTATCATATGAATTAAAGCTGGCCGTATACTTCGGACCACTACAAGCTGAGGCAACAATTGCAACAACCAGTACATAAAAGGTATTTTTCATAATCTAATGAGTTATTATTTCTTAAAAATAGAAAATATTAGGTTAATAAAACGTTTTTCAAATTTCAAAAAAAAATGGAATTGGCCAAATACAAATCCGTACAACAACAAAATCATATTATAAACGGGAAAAATTAAAATCCAATAGAGCGCGCTTGCCCACATCGGCTTGGCCCCGGTGGGAAACCAATATTCAAATAACGGACGCTTAATAAACAGAACGGTAAATCCGGTACATGCAAACACAAGCAGTATGATAAAGACCTGGAGCCCGCTTCTCACCTTCCATCTCGTTTGCAATCGATCAATCCAGCTCATCGCTCAATCTTAATACCCGTTCAAGATAGCAAAGCATTTCATCAGGCAAATGCCCTCCACCAATCATTTTGAGGCAATTTGGCCGAAATTTCCAATGGCTCCTTTCGCACGGGATGAATGAACCTAAGTTTTCTTGCATGCAGTCCTATACTTCCATCCGGTGAAGAAATTTCAGATCCATACTTTACATCTCCTACAATCGGGCAGTCCATCGAAGCAAGTTGCACCCTGATCTGGTGTGGCCTACCCGTAATGGGGTTCACCTCTATAAGATAATACCCGCTTTTACTATCTATGACCTTGTAGTTAAGCTCTGACCTTAGTCCAGCTGGATTTTCACGGCTATAAGCGGTAGTCTTGTTTTTCCTTTCGTCTTTGACTAACCAATGGACTAACGTTCCCTCAGTGCGGGCAGGCCGTGTTGCAACCAATGCCCAATATGTTTTTTGTGTTTCTTTGTTTCGGAATAATGCATTCATCCGCTCTAATGATTTTGATGTACGAGCAAATACCACCACGCCACTCACTGGCCTGTCAAGCCGGTGTACTACACCTAAGAACACGTCTCCCGGCTTTTGATATTTTTTTCCTATGTACTCCTTCGCCATCTCTACCAGGGGCTTGTCTCCAGTGACATCACCTTGAACCAGCACACCCGCTGGCTTGTTGATGATCAACAGATGGTTATCCTCATATAAAACCTGTGGCGGACTAATCATAAAACTTGTAAGTTAGAGCCCGTTACAAAACAAACAAAGTAACATGACAAAACACTTAATCGGGCTTTTGGCTTTCATCGTGGTTGCCACCTCCTGCACCAAGAAGCAATCACCGAATGAATTACGACATCGTTTAACAGACGTGTTTTCCGGGCAGCCGGGAACATTTGCAGTAGCCTTTAAGGATTTAACCTCCGGTGCAGAAGTCTTCATCAATGAACATGAACTTTTTCACGCTGCCAGCACAATGAAAACTCCCGTAATGGTGGAGGTGTTTAAACAGGCGGCTCAGGGAAAGTTTTCGCTTAAAGATTCGATACTGATTAAAAATGAATTTACCAGCATCTTTGACAGCACTACGTTCTCCATCAGCCCTACCGTAGACAGCGACACCTTGCTCTACAAAGAAATCGGCAAGAAGCGCACGGTGTACTCACTCGTGTCTGACATGATTATTGTGAGCAGCAATCTCGCTACCAATCTCATTATTGAATTGGTAGGGGCAAAAAATGTGACGAATACCCTTCGATCGATAGGCGCTAAGGATATTCAGGTATTGCGCGGAGTAGAAGACACAAAAGCATTTGAAGCCGGCATGAATAACCAGGTAACGGCCTATGACCTGATGCTCCTATTTGAAAAAATTGACCAGGAAGAACTGGTAAGCCCAGAGGCCAGTATGGCTATGATGGATATTTTGTTAAATCAACAATTCAATGAAATCATTCCTGCCCAGCTTCCCAAGGAAGTGAAAGTAGCGCATAAAACCGGCTCGATCATAGGCGTGCTTCACGATACTGGCATTATCTATTTGCCTGATGGCGGAAAATATATTCTGATTCTCCTTTCAAAGGATCTCACGGATGAAGAAGCAGGAGTTAAGGCAATGGCAACTGCATCAAAAATAATCTACGACTACGTGATTGAAAAGGAGTAGTTAATCTTTGAACTCAGACGTGAAGTGGAAATTGATCTCCTGAAAATTGTCCTGCACCATTTGCAACCAGGCTTTTGATTCCGCCATGAAAACCAGTTTCCCATCTTTATCACGGGCAATATGACGTTGTTTTGAATCAATAAACTCCTGAAGTTTCTTTTGATCCGTACTGCTGATCCAGCACGCTTTATAAATATTCTGATGCGCAAACTCTACCGAAGCACTGTATTCATTCTTCAATCGGAATTGAATCACTTCGAACTGGAGAGCGCCCACTACACCAACCACTTTTCTTTTTCCCAGTTCGTACGTAAACAACTGTGCAACGCCTTCTTCCATGAGCTGAAGCAAGCCCTTTTCAAGTTGCTTGGTCTTCATCGCATCTTTGTTGATTACCTCTTTAAAAATTTCAGGTGAAAAACTTGGGATGCCCGTGTACATCAACTTTTCTCCATCGGTAAGTGTGTCACCGATTTTTAAGTTGCCCGTGTCATAAAGACCAACAATATCTCCAGGCCATGCCTCCTCAACAGTCTCACGATCTTGCGCCATGAAAGCCGTTGCATTAGAGAAACGAATTCCTTTCTCCTGACGCACATGATAATAATTTGTTGCTCTTTCAAACTTGCCAGAACACACCCGTAAAAAAGCAATACGGTTGCGGTGCTTCGGATCCATATTAGCGTGAATCTTAAAGATGAAACCTGAGAACTCTTTTTCTTCTGGTTTGATTTCACGCAACGTTGTTTCGCGAGGGATGGGTGGTGGTGCAATACGAATGAACGTGTCGAGCAATTCCTGCACACCAAAGTTATTCACGGCACTCCCAAAAAATACGGGAGCAACTTTGCCGGCCAGATAATCTTCCACTTCAAACTCAGGATACACGCCTTCGATTAATTCTACATCAGCCCGCAATTGTTTCGCGTGATTCTCTCCTACTAATCGATCTAACTCTTCACTCTTAATATCTGAAATTTCAATGCCTTCAGAGATGGTTATTTTACTCGATGTAAAGAGGTGCAACGTTTTTTCATATAAGTTGTACACTCCTTTAAAAGTCTTACCCATGCTGATGGGCCAACTCAATGGACGCACTTTGATATTCAGTTTCTCTTCAACCTCATCCAACAATTCAAATGGATCTTGCCCTTCACGATCCAACTTATTAATAAAACAAATTACTGGCGTGCTGCGCATGCGGCAAACCTCCATCAACTTCTCAGTTTGCGACTCGACCCCTTTCACACAATCAATCACCATGATTACGCTATCTACTGCCGTAAGCGTGCGATAGGTATCTTCAGCAAAATCCTGGTGACCGGGCGTATCGAGCAGGTTGATCTTAATGTCTTTGTAATTGAAGCCCATTACGGAAGTAGCCACCGATATACCCCGCTGTTTTTCAATCTCCATCCAGTCGCTGCGGGCATGATCTTTAATTTTGGATGATTTTACCGCACCTGCTTTCTGAATTGCTCCGCCAAATAGAAGGAGTTTCTCTGTCAATGTAGTTTTACCGGCATCAGGGTGACTGATGATTCCGAAAGTTCTGCGCTTGGCTATTTCCTGGTCGAGTGTCATATATAGGGCCGCAAAAGTAAGAATTACCTACTTCCATCACAATTTGTAATTGAGTGACGTGAAAGCGCATTTAATTGATCGCAGAGCACTAATTTGCTTTCGTAATAGAAATCGCTATTCTCAAAAACATTCAAAGGACAATGAAGTATCGAAGATTTGGACGCACCAATTGGGTAGTAAGTGAAATCGGTTATGGCATGTGGGGCCTGGCAGGCTGGAAAGAGACCGATCAAACCGAAGTCATGACTGCGTTGGAAAAGTCAGTAGAGTTGGGTTGCAATTTTTACGATACCGCCTGGGGCTATGGAGCCGGTGCCAGTGAACAGATTCTCGGTGACCTGATGAAACGCCATGCCGGAAAGCGCCTTTACTTTGCCACTAAAATTCCGCCTAAAAATTTCAAGTGGCCATCGAAAGCGCATTATACACTAGAAGAATGCTTTCCGGCAGCACATATCATTGAGTACACCGAAAAAAGTTTGAAGAACCTGAATGTCGAGTGTATCGACCTGCAGCAATTTCATGTTTGGGAAGACAGTTGGGCTCATCATGATGACTGGAAAAAAGCAATCGAAAAATTGAAAGCAGATGGGAAAGTAAAATACTTTGGTGTGAGTGTGAATCGTTGGGAACCAGACAATGTGCTAAACACATTGGAGACCGGTCTTATTGATGCCGTGCAAGTGATCTATAACATCTTCGACCAAAATCCGGAAGACAATTTATTTCCATTATGCAAAAAGTTAGACATCGGTGTAATTGCCCGCGTGCCTTTTGATGAGGGAACGTTAACCGGAGCATTAACCAAAGACACCGTATTCCCGGAAGGAGATTGGAGAGGCACTTATTTCGTTCCTGAAAATCTGAATTCAAGCGTAGATCATGCCGATGCACTGCGCCCACTCATCCCCACAGGCATGACGATGGCTGAAATGGCCCTGCGTTTCATTCTATGTAATGATGATGTGCACACCATTATACCAGGTATGCGCAAAGTGCGCAACGTTGAAGCAAATATTTCTACCAGCGATGACAAACGACTTGAAAAATCGCTCGCATTAAAATTAAAAGATCACCGCTGGGACAGAACACCTACTGAGTGGAGTCAATAAGGGGTATGCTCTTCAAGATTTCAAAATTAAATTTTCTTCTTCTTTGGCTGACCGGCAGCATTAGGTTTATCAGATTGATCTCCGGTAAAATCTTTTATTCGTACCGGAGCTGAGGGCCCTGATGATTTTGCACTATAAATCTTTTTAGCTTGTCGGGGTGGAAATGGATATTTGGCAAACGCCTTATCCGAACAATTACTCATTAAACAGATTACCGCCAAGGCTAGAATGATGCTTACTCGTTTCTTCATTGATGAGTCTTTAATTTTTAGAAAGGTGATCATCCTTAAATAATTAGTCTCCTCTTTTTAGACAGGTTTCATACATAGGTGATAAGGCCCTCATATTCTCTGTGGGCTGTAATTGAGATGCTATCTGGATTAGTCATAAAATGATGGCGCGTTCCTCTTCAATCATAGTCTTCACCTGCCACTCTGTCACATTTTCATTAAAAATCCCCCTTGGCACAACCCTTGTTCAAGGAGTTTTGCATTAAAACTCTGTAATCTAAAAAACTGAACATATCATGGGAAAAATCATTGGAATAGACTTAGGAACAACCAACTCGTGCGTTGCCGTAATGGAAGGGAACGAACCAGTTGTGATTGCCAATAGTGAGGGCCGCAGGACTACGCCTTCCATCGTTGGCTTTTTAGACAATGGTAAAGGCGAGCGCAAAGTAGGAGACCCGGCCAAGCGTCAGGCTATTACCAACCCAAAAAACACTGTTTCTTCCATTAAACGCTTCATGGGCAAAAAATTTGGAGAAGTGTCTGGCGAAAAGAAAATGGTGTCTTACGAAGTAGAAAGTGGTAACAACGACACCGTGCGCGTGCGCATTGGCGACCGTATGTACACGGCACAGGAAATCTCTGCCATGATTCTTCAAAAGATGAAGAGCACCGCAGAAGACTATCTGGGCATAACTGTAACCGAAGCGGTTATTACTGTACCGGCCTACTTTAACGATGCAGAACGTCAGGCTACCAAAGAAGCTGGCCAGATTGCCGGTCTTGATGTGAAGCGTATCATTAACGAACCAACGGCCGCAGCACTGGCTTATGGTCTCGACAAGAAAAACAAAGACATGAAGATCGCGGTCTATGACCTCGGTGGTGGTACATTCGATATCTCTGTTCTTGAATTGGGTGATGGTGTATTTGAAGTAAAATCAACCAACGGTGATGTTCACCTGGGTGGTGATGACTTCGATATGCGCATCATGAACTGGCTGGCCGATGAATTCAAAGCTGATAAGAACATTGATCTTCGCAAAGATCCGATGGCATTGCAGCGCTTGAAAGAAGCTTCTGAAAAAGCGAAGATTGAATTGTCAAGTTCAACCGAAACTGAAATCAACTTACCATATATCACTTCCGTGGATGGCGTGCCCGAACACTTAGTGAAGAAACTTTCACGCGCCAAGTTTGAGCAGTTGTGCGATGATTTGATTAAACGCACCTTGGATCCTTGCAAAAAGGCAATGGCCGATTCAGGTTATTCCGTTTCTCAAATTGACGAAATCATTCTGGTGGGTGGATCAACACGCATTCCCCGCATTCAGGAAGAAGTTGAGAAATTCTTCGGCAAGAAGCCATCAAAAGGTGTAAACCCGGATGAAGTAGTTGCCGTAGGTGCTGCCATACAAGGTGGTGTATTGACCGGTGAAGTAAAGGATGTGTTGTTGTTGGATGTCACTCCGCTGTCATTAGGTATTGAAACGATGGGTGGTGTAATGACCAAGCTAATCGAATCAAACACTACGATTCCTTCAAAGAAATCAGAAGTGTTCTCGACCGCGTCAGACAGTCAGCCTTCAGTAGAAATACACGTATTGCAAGGTGAACGCCCGATGGCTCGCGACAACCGCACCATCGGTAGATTCCACCTGGATGGAATTCCACCAGCACCACGTGGTATGCCTCAGATCGAAGTAATTTTTGATATTGATGCCAACGGTATTCTTCATGTATCTGCAAAAGATAAAGGTACCGGCAAAGAGCAAAAGATCAGAATTGAAGCTTCCAGTGGTTTAACGGATGCCGAAATTCAGAAGATGAAGCAGGAGGCACAAGCCAATGCCGAATCCGATAAGAAAGAAAAAGAACGCGTTGAAAAAATCAACCAGGCGGACTCATTGATCTTTCAGACTGAAAAGCAACTGAAAGAATATGGCGAGAAACTTTCTGAAGGAAACAAAACTGCCATCAGTGGTGCTCTTGAGAAACTGAAAGAAGCTCACAAATCTCAGGATGTAGCAAGCATTGAAAATGCGATGAATGCATTGAATGCCGCCTGGCAAGCTGCTTCTCAGGAAATGTATCAAGGTGGGGCACAGGCTGGGGCAAATCCTGGAGCAGGAAATAATCAACAGACCACAGAGAATACCAACGCATCCGGTGGCGCTGCAACCGATGTAGAGTATGAAGAAGTAAAATAAAGTCTGAATAATTCTTAACTAACTACCCTTTGGAAGCAAAATCCAAAGGGTCTTTTTTTGCTTTATCTACACCGTAACCTTTTTTATTATTCATCACAGTCTAACTTTGCTGCCCGTAAAATTTTAAGAATATGTTAGTTGTAAAGTTTGGAGGCACATCTGTAGGCAAGCCTGAGCGCATGAAAAAAATTGCTACCCTTGTGATGAGCATGCCCGGAAAAAAGATTGTGGTGCTTTCTGCCCTGAGTGGAACGACCAATGCGTTGGTGAGAATTGGTGAAAGCCTGTTGGCTCAACAACACACCGCAGCCAATCATGAAATTGTCGAGTTAGAAAAACACTACCTGCAATTCATCAATGAACTTTACAGCTCGGAATCCTATAAAGCCATTGGCGAAGAAATTGTAAGTCGTTACTTCAGCTTATTCCGACTGCTGGCAGCCGGTAAATTTGACGACCGTGGCTATCGTGAGTTGCTGGCACAAGGTGAATTAATTTCTACTGAGTTATTCTATCATCATCTCCAGGAAATTAAAACGCCTTCCCGATTGCTTCCTGCGTTGCACTTTATGTCCATTGATGAAAATCAAGAGCCGGAGTTGGACAAAATCGGTGAGCGACTGAAACCCATTCTTGAAACCATGAGTAATGTAGACATCCTTGTTACCCAGGGATACATCTGCCGGAATCATCGCAATGAGATTGATAACTTAAAACGGGGCGGAAGCGATTATACCGCTTCCTTGATTGGTGCCGCTATCCGTGCAGAGGAAATTCAGATCTGGACAGACATTGATGGTATGCACAACAATGATCCACGCATCGTAAAGAAAACATTACCCATTGCTGAGCTTACCTTTGACGAAGCCTCCGAGCTCGCTTATTTCGGAGCGAAAATATTGCATCCTTCCACCATCGTCCCGGCACAGAAATACCATGTGCCCGTGATATTGAAAAATACAATGGATGAAAAAGCGCTTGGCACGATCATCAGTGATAAAGGCAGCCGAGGACAATTCAAAGCCGTTGCGGCCAAAGATGGCATTACCGCTATCAAAATAAAATCATCACGCATGTTGCTGGCCTATGGTTTTCTCCGGAGAGTGTTTGAAGTATTTGAGCGTTACAAAACGCCTATCGATATGATCTCTACTTCGGAAGTAGCCGTTTCCGTCACCATTGATGACAATAAGAATCTTCCAAAGATTCTGGAAGAACTGAATTTGTTCGGTACCATTGAAGTAGATGATAATCAAAGTATCATTTGCATCGTGGGCAATATGCTTTCAGAAAAAGAAGGCGTGTTGAAGGAGGTCTTCCAGTCGCTCGCCACCGTACCCATTCGAATGGTATCCTATGGCGGCAGCCCGAATAATATTTCTATCCTGGTCAGTACCGAAAATAAGAACAAGTCGCTTAATCTTTTGAATGAAGGGTTGTTTCATCTGTAGGTTAATTTATTGGTATGACAACCTGACAAACCCCTGTAGCCAAACTGCAGGGGTTCTTTTTTGCTCATTAATTAATCGCAAAAATTATGGCCTTTTCTCCAAGCTGAATTTACCCACTCATCCCAGGCTTACGACAACTCAAAACACCTGCGACCTCTTTCTCACTTTACTTCATTGAATGCAGGGCAACCTTGTTGCCTTCCGAATCAATAAAATGAGCCATAAAACCATTTCCTCCAATTGAAGTCTTGGGCAAAACTACTTTCCCACCCGCCTTTTCAACTCTTGAAAGGGGAACCGCTAAATCATCTCCACCATTCAAATAAACCAATGCGCCACTGGCCGATGGTTCAAATCCTTCGCCTTCTACGAGTCCGCCTCCTACTTGCCCCTTCTCCATATCGGCAGGGATAACGCCATACTTTAAGGAGGGATGAGGCATTACCTGTATGGCTACCCCTAATACTGTTTCATAAAAGGATTTTGCCCTTTCAAAATTTTTGACTGGAATTTCAAACCAGTTAATTGCGTTAGCCATGATTGTTTGATTTTAAAGTTAAAGTAACCATTAATTCCATCATCCTTTCCTGATGGTCTGCTTTTCATAATAAACCAACATACTCATCCGAACCTTTCGTATGAGTTGAACAATAACGCATTATTCTTGATTGCTTGTGGTATTTTGCTTTGAAAGTAAGGAATATAAGTAGGCC
>JAYVTB010000113.1:0-4979 GCA_043774805.1 Cyclobacteriaceae bacterium
TACCAGGCCACTACTTTTACAAACTTATCATTTAAGGCGATACCAGCTTTAGCATCAAAAATGGAAGTACGGGCATCTCCTACGAAATCCTGTGATACCACATCGTCTTCGGTGTATCCTAAAATTCCTTTCAGTTCGCCTTCTGATGCGTCCTTCATCGCCTTCTTAATATCTTCATAAGAAGCAGCTTTTTCTAATTTCACCGTAAGGTCAACGACAGACACGTCAGCCACCGGAACGCGGAATGACATACCAGTCAATTTTCCTTTCAACTCAGGGATAACGAGGGCAACTGCTTTTGCAGCACCCGTGGAAGAAGGGATGATATTTGAAAAACCTCCGCGTCCACCTCTCCAGTCTTTAGCAGAAGGTCCGTCAACGGTCTTTTGCGTTGCTGTGACAGCGTGCACAGTACTCATCAACCCTTCAGCAATTCCAAACTTGTCATTCAACACCTTGGCAATCGGTGCAAGGCAGTTGGTGGTGCAAGAAGCGTTTGATACGATGGTATGTTGAGCAGTTAATTTTTTATGGTTGACACCCATTACGAAAGTAGGCGTGTCATCCTTGGCGGGGGCAGAAAATACAACTTTCTTTGCTCCTGCAGCAATATGCTTTTGGCCATCGGCCTGAGTAAGAAATAAACCAGTTGATTCGATTATGATTTCAGCACCTACTTCATTCCACTTTAAATTGGAAGGATCTTTTTCAGCAGTTACTCTGATTTTTTTTCCATTCACGATCAGGTGGCCGTCTTTCACTTCTACTGTGCCGTCAAATCTTCCGTGGGTAGAATCATATTTTAACATGTAGGCCATATAGTCTGGCTCTACCAAATCATTGATACCTACAATTTCAATGTCATTGCGCTTGAGGGCGGCTCTGAAAGCGAGGCGACCAATGCGACCGAATCCGTTTATTCCGACTTTAGTCATGGTTGATAGATTGTTTAAAATTTTCGATGTCAAAAATAGACTTCCTAAAGGCCAAAACCAATGAATTTAATGTAGTCTATTTAACTTTTTTACCGGTTCCGTTTGCAAATGCAGTTACTCGCTTTATCTTTGCGGCTCGAAATTTTAAGACGGTCCCATCGTCTAGGGGTTAGGACATCAGATTTTCATTCTGGTAACACGGGTTCGATTCCCGTTGGGACTACACAGTATCAATATAACCACCTGACCACCAGGTGGTTTTTTGTTTTTTAGTGCCTCAATGAAGCAAAGTGGCGCTATATGTGAATATTTGTTTGATGGATTTATTTAGTCCGCACCTTTAACATGAATAGGAAATTCTTGTAAACGAATTAAAACATTTGAATCGCCAATAAGTATGTGACAAAGAGATTCAAAACAAAAATACTTAGCTAATTGTAGAGAGTGCACAAGATAAATTAGGCGAGGCCTCTTCATATGATCGGACGCATTTACAGTAATATTTACGAGGCTATTTTTATAACCGTTATAAAAGTTGGAGCAGTGATGGTCCACAATGAAATGCAGCTATTTTATTTCCAATAATGGTGAAAAGGATTTTAATTCTGGCAATAATTGCCGTACTATCAGCAGTTATTCTAATTGTCTCGCAAAGAAGGACGGCATTATTTTTCTTCCACATGGAAGTGTCTGGTATTGTTACTGGAATTAGTAGGGGAGAAAGGGATTTTCCAAATATTTGGATTGATAGTAAGTTAGTTGAGTTTGGAAACGCTGGCTATAAAGTCGAGGATGTTATACAAAGAGGAGATTCAATTGTTAAAAGGAGAGATACTTATGATCTACTTATTTTTAGAAACAATCGCCTTAAATCAATAGAAAAAATTGTATTGTAGTTTTCCAAAAAAAAAATGGAATCCATTCGCCCGTTTTGGTGTGATAACATAGCAAGAGGTTCTTACAGGTATCGTATGCCGGTGAAGAACAAGGTGATTTTTTTCTAAGATAATGTCAATGAAAATGATTATTCCGCTGGCTTTACTCTTGGCTTTAAGGCTTCTGTTATAAGTGAACGGTCGAGGTATTGGCTTGTGCTCATTAGACTATCCTCACTATTGAATCCAAATACAGTATGAATATTAGAATTCACTGAAATTCCATCGCTGTAGGTGACGGTAAAGTCTGACCAGTTCAGGACATATATTCCAGGAGGAATATGCTTGGGGGGATTGTGGGCTTTAATGGCTAGCCACGTTTCGTTTTTAAATGTAATCGTGTCAATGGCAGATATCCTTCTTTCTTTCCAATAGTCGTAAATCGCCTTACGTCCGACAAGACTGTCACCGTAATTCCATCGGTATCTGGCGTCCGCTGCATAATTCTTAATAAATCCCTCAATGTCACCTTTGCAAAGAGAGGTTAGAATATTCCTTGATATGTCAATGTACTTTGGATCTGCAATACTGATGGGTGGTTCATCTTTGGTCTGATTGCAGGAAACCAACACATAACAAATCATCAAAACGATAAATTTTTTCATAAGCATAAAGTTTTAGACTTACGACCAGATCGCCAGGACTCAGACTTGTTGACAAAGGTTCCCGAATATATACAACTTTCAGGTCTTATTTTATGATTGAAGTGTAATAGTTGGCACGTGGGTAATTCTTTTTTTACATAATTTCACATTTACTTTAATCAAAGTGAATTTGAAGTGATTGGCCTTTCGGTGATTTATTAACTCCTTATTTAAAACGATGAAAAAGCTATTGGTTATTCTGGTTTGTCTTAGCATGAACGCGGTTGTTTTCGCCCAGCAATCTGAGCCAGTCGATACTGTTACCATCAATAAAATCAAAGACGAAGGCTTTACCCGATCCAGATTGATGGGTAATTTGAGCATGCTTACAGATGTTTACGGCCCGCGACTAACCAACTCACCCAATTATAAGAAAGCGGTTGAATATGCTAAAGCCACACTGGAATCATTCGGATTGCAAAATGTTCAGATCGACTATTGGGGCGAGGAGTTTGGAAGAGGCTGGGAGTTAAAGAAATTCTCTCTTCAAAGTTTAGAACCGGTTTCTACACCTATTATTGCCTATCCCAAAGCGTGGTCGCCAGGCATCAAAGGTACTGTTGCAACGGATGCCATATACCTTGATGTGAAGACAGAAGCAGATCTATTGAAATATAAAGGTAAGCTGAAGGATAAAATTATTTTATTCAGCGCTACGGTAGTCGTCAAACCTGGCTTTGTGGCGGATGCGAAACGCTTGAATGATTCAACACTTCTCAGTATGTCCAATGCGGGAGTTCAACCAGAAGGTGGAGGTCAACGGAATTTCTTTGGGGGAAATCTTGAGACACAGAAATTAACCTATGCCAAGTGGGACTTCTGCCTGAAGGAAGGAGCGCTTGCAGTACTTGAACCCAGCCCTGCTTCACGATTAGAAGATGGTACCATGCTTGTTGGTGCGGCTACTATTCCATATTCACCGGACGTTCCTCAAGGAAAACGATTGAGGGCGCAGAGTCCCGATGTTCCAAAAATTTTACCACAAGTGGTAGTATCTGATGAACACTATAATAGATTGGTTCGCCAGATTGAGGCTGGCAAGAATGTAAGATTGGAACTTGCCCTCGAAACTGAATTTACTCCCGCCTCACAAGGATTTAATTTGATAGGGGAAATTCCGGGTACTGATCTCAAGGATGAAGTGGTTATGATTGGTGCCCACCTTGATTCGTGGCATGCCGGAACAGGTGCTACAGATAATGGTGCGGGTTCTGCGGTGATGATGGAAGCGATGAGGATTATTAAGTCGTTGGGAATGCAACCGAGAAGGACCATTCGCATTGCATTATGGGGAGGAGAGGAGCAAGGGTTACTTGGTTCAAGATCGTATGTTAAGCGCGTTCTTGGAGAACGCCTCGACAAAACTGCACCTTATGATTCAATCGTTTTAAAACCGGCAGCACAAAAACTATCTGTGTATTTCAATATGGATAATGGCACAGGTAAATACCGTGGAGTTTATTTGCAAGGCAATGAGGGCGTCCGAAATATTTTCCGCTCCTGGCTCAAGCCTTTTGAAAAAATAGGAACATCAACACTTACACTTCGAAATACCGGAAGTACGGATCACGTTCCCTTTGATGCCATTGGAATACCTGGCTTCCAATTCATACAGGATCCCATTGAATACTCTACCCGCACTCACCACACCAACATGGATGTGTTTGATAAAGTAGTCGAAGGTGATTTGAAGCACAACGCAGTTATCACGGCATCTTTCGCATGGATGGCGGCCAATCGTCAGAGTTTGCTTCCCAGAAAATATTCCAATCCGCAGGGAGTTTCATTGCAACCGAGCCGGTAAGTTAATTGGATTGCTGAGTTTGAATAGTATGTTGTTACTTCGAGTTGACCGCATAGTATTTGAAAAGTATTTGCTATCGTGCCGTGGAAGGGAGCATATTGCGGATGGCGGAAATTTTCCATTCACCTTTTTGTTGCAGTACGATGAACGTGCTCCACATTTTCCGGTCGGAGCCATCGTTATTTTTTATCTCATATTTTGCATCCACAATTCCGCAGTTCGAATTGAGGAACTTGATTTTATCGATGGTAAGCGTTCTCGTACCCGGACTACTTGCTGAACTTTGCAACATGCCACTTACAGCAGCTTTTATTCCTGATCGCCATTCCCCGGTGGAGACCAGTTGATCCACATCTGGCATCAGAATTTTCTTTAGCAATACGGTGTCTCTGTTTTCACGCGCCCGTGAGTAGTTATCAATCAGGGCGAAGATTCCCTCGTTTTGTTTGTTCTTCATTACCCCATCTTGCGCAAAAAGGATAGAAGTAAGTGTCATATTCAAAATGAGTAAAGCAAAAGTAGTTTTCATGTTATATGTTAGATGACAATTCGATAACTAAATAATCCTGATTTCTTACTACTTACTACTTACTACTTACTACTTACTACTTACTACTTACTACTTACTACTTACTACTTACTACTTACTACTTACTACTTA
>JAYVTB010000114.1:0-75146 GCA_043774805.1 Cyclobacteriaceae bacterium
AGGTGTAAAAGTTAATAGAAACCGCCTTTGGTACGAAGAACGTATGCCGGGTGGTGTGGGGGGACAGCGGTGATGAGCCGCTTCCTACCCGATTAGAAAAACAAAGCTAAGCCAGCATCAAACTCCGAAGGAGTGGCATTATGTCACCCTTTCAGGGTTTTGATTCAATGAACATTGTATTCTATAAAAATATCATCCCTTCGGGATTTTATTTGAATGCCATGACAATATGAAATGCACCCTATGAAAAGGATATTGCGTTTTCATAAACGGTAAGAAGTGGTTTTGAAAAAAATTGTAGCAATGATACTTGCATTAACAGGAGGATTTTTAGGAAGTGGCAAAACCACCGCTATTGTAAATGCGTGCAAGCAGTTAATCAGCAAGAATAAAAGAGTAGCCGTGATCACCAATGATCAAGGTAATCAACAAGTGGATAGCGCCTTTGTGCGAGCGATGGGTGTAATGGTAAAGGAAGTGGGCAATGGATGTTTTTGTTGTCAGTATAATGAGTTGGATCGCCATCTTGAAAGTTTGCGAGATAGCGAACAGCCCGATATTATTTTTGCTGAGTCCGTGGGCTCATGCACTGATCTGATCGCCACGATTGTAAAACCATTAAGCGAAAGAAAGCCAGAATTGAAGGTGGTGGTTTCCATATTTGCCGATGCGGCCTTTCTGAATGCGTTGGTGGAAGGACTTTCTTTATTCGATGATGAATCGATCAGATACATTTATAAAAAACAACTGGAAGAAGCGGATTTACTCGTAATTAATAAAACGGATTTGATCACACCAATTCAGCTGGCAAATGTCGATCGGGTGATCAGGACAGAGTATCCGAATAAACAGATTCTTCATCAAAATTCATTAAAAGATGTCACCGCCTGGAGTTCTGCAATTGAAGAGTTCAGTGACGATGTTAAGAGACATTCCCTCGCTATTGATTACGATATATATGGCGAAGGAGAATCCAAACTGGCGTGGTTGGATAAAAGCATGGTGATAAAAGCCCCGCACGGTGATGCCGCTTTCATAGCACGAAATATCATCCGATCCATATTTGATCAGTTGCAAAGCAGTAATTGTAGAATAGGTCATTTGAAATTTTTCCTGGAGGGAAATGATTGGAATGAGAAGATCAGCTTCACAGCAATGAGTACAAGTGGCGAGGTAAGAATCCGTCATGATGATGTTTCACAACTTAACATGCTGATCAATGCACGCGTGCAAACCTCACCGGAAGTATTAAAGAACCTGGTGGATAAAGCGATTAATGTGATAAAAGATCTGCACAACTGTGAGATCACTATTGATAGGGAAGATGTGTTTAAGCCAGGCTATCCGAAACCAGTGCATCGCGTAGGATAGGTATTATAAATGAGCAGCTCGTTCGATATCGGATAAAGACGTTCGGTATTGAATGGAAAGCAATAAGTCCCGCTTCGATTTTGGGATTCAAATGAATATATTACCTGGCCGAATTCTTGAATAGTCAATTGCAGATTCAATCATAAACCTAATGTCATTCCTTCAGCCACGCTTGTTCTTAAGAATCATCTCCAAAGGCCGGGAAGTTTATGTATTGAAAATCATTACGCTGGCAATTGCATTTGCGTGTTCAACATTGATTATCATTTTCTCAATAAATGAATTTGGTTATGATCGATTCCACCAGGACTATGCTTCCATTTTCAGAGTGCTTCAGCGGACTAACAGCGAGAGTTATAACGGCAATCGTCTTTCCAATAGAATTCCGTTTGAGATTTATTCAGAATTAAAATCGCGGTTCGGAGATTCCATGATGGTATCCCGGGTTAAATTGATGGAGGAACTGAGCGTGCGTGCTTCCAATCTGCTTTTTCGTGATCAAAAGATTCACGCAGCAGATCCGAACCTTACAGAAATATTTTCCTTTAAAATACTGGATGGTTCGCTGAATAACTTCAACACTAAAGAGCAAACTGCTCTTCTTTCATCCGCTGCAGCACTAACTTATTTCGGAACGATACAGGCAACCGGAAAGAGAATGAAAATCAGCTCGCTGAGCGATACGATTGAATTTAGCGTGGCAGCAGTTTATGAGGACTTTCCATCTAATTCGCACGAGCAGTTTAATGCATTTATTAGGTTTGATTCTTTAGCTATTCATTCTCTCAATTTTGATTCACATGATGCCGGTGTCTATGGAAGAATTATTTATAACAACCTGGAAAGTGTCTCACATACTTTTAACCAACTTCTTGGTTCTGCGGACTTGACCTATAAATTTCAACCTATTTCAGAAATCTATTATGGTCCGAGGGTAATGGGCGAAGATGCCCGCCATGGCGATGAGTATAGTATCATCATTCTGATTTGCATCACGGTGCTCATTCTTTTTCTTGCGCTCACCAGTTTTATCAATTTAACTACACTCACCTTGCCACATCGATCAAAGGAGTTGGCGATAAAAAAATTGGCAGGCACTGGTCAGTGGAATTTAATGGGTGTCTTTGCCATGGAGTCATTTTCGATCGTGGGAATTTCTATTGTACTGGGTGTATTGTTATTGATGGTTGCCTCCGGTTACATCGAACCAATACTTATCATCAGCCCGATTTCATTACTACTAAAAGGAGATGCAATATTGGTACTGATCTTAGTCGGGCTTTTCCTGCTTTCTGGAATTGCACCATTGTTCATGACACTCAAGTTTGCAAAGGCAACGCCTACGCGATTGTTAAGCACAGAGACCATTACTTTCCCACGCTTCAAAAAGACGATTATTATTCTGCAATTGGGTATCAGTATTTTTCTGATTGTAGCATCAATAGTGATCAGCCGACAGGTGAATTACTCGTTAATAAAAGAGCCGGGTCGTAATCACGATCAGGTTGTGTACGTAAGTTACCCAAAGGACCTGACCAATGAAGGACTGATTAGTATGCGGACAGCCTGGAAGAAAATTAATGCGAACATTGTTGATATTATGGGGACCTCACAGTTGCCCAACCACATTGGCAGCAAAGAACTCAATTCGGAATTTTACTTTATGTCGGTAGATCGCGACTTCAAGGATTTTTTCAATTTGAACATGGTGGAAGGAAATTGGTTTAAGGCCAACGATGGAGATTCCATTTACGTGATCAATGAACAGGGAAGAAAGATAGCAGGAAGTAACCCACATAATGTGGTGGGAGTATTCGAAGATATGAGTGGACAATTCAATCAGCCGGAGAAAGCAATTAAGATAAATGTAGCTCCTTATTTTAATTATAATTTTCTCTGTATCCGGATTTTGGAAGTTGATATACGAAGAACCGTAAGTTTTTTATCCAACTATTTCAAGAAAGGAGATCAGCCCGCAGAGGTTAAATTTCTGAGTAAGCGTTTTGAAGAATGGCTGATGTATCAGGATCGACTGAATGCCTTGTCGAAGGTGCTAGCCATTATATCGGGAGTATTATCGTGTTTCGCCATATATGGACTGAGCATTGGCATTGTGCGTGACAAACTAAAGCAAATCGCGATACATAAATTATGTGGAGCAAGCATACTCAATATCACACGCTTGTTGGTGGTGGAGTTTACACAACAGATGTTGATTGCCATTTTAATATTTGGCCCAGCGACTTACATCATTCTTAGTGAACTACTACGGACATTCGTGTACACTACACCATTCAATTGGTTGGATCCATTGCTTCCACTCGCGTATTGCGGATTGGTGATTACACTACTTTGCGGCTTTCAGGCACTCAGCTTAAATCGTGAGGACTTATCAGGTGCGTTAAAAGGTTAATGGGTAATCTCCTTCTTAACCTTTTTCTTGGCTCATAGGCTTTTTCGGCTTCTGTCAGCCGATTAATTATCGAACGTTTTCTTTTTTCAAAATAACAGCGAAGAAATATTTTTTAAACTAATTTTATTTGGAATCATTTTATGGAGCAAGAGAAAATAATTGAATTGATAAAAAATGGTGTTGATCAAAATCATCAACGACAGGTATGGGCAGACCTGGGAGCAGGTGGTGGTGCGTTTACTCGCGCATTGTCTTCATTACTGATGGAAGGGAGCAAGATTTATGCTGTGGATAAAGATTCACGATCATTAAATAAAATTTCGATTGAATCAACTGTTGAGCTTATAAAGTTGAACAAAGACTTTGATGAAAATCTTCATTTTGATGAATCATTGAATGGAGTCATTCTCGCAAACTCCCTGCATTACATTCATGACAAGGCATCGGTGTTCACGTCATTAAGAGGCAAACTAGCTATCGATGGAAGAGTAATCGTTATTGACTATGATATAGCGGTTGGAAATCAATGGGTGCCATATCCTATCACCTTTAATGAATTAGAAGCCTTGGCCCGAAATGTAGGATTTCATGATGTGGTCAAACTTGGTGAGGTACCCTCGCAATATCATCGCAGCATGTATAGTGCGTTGCTATTTTGAATTAGTTTCAAAATCGGTCATTGTGATGAACGGACATAACCGGATTTAAATATTCCTCCTTAGTTCGCCCGGAATCGTTAACAGGAAGAAAACACTTCTTATGAAAAAAATTTACCTCCTCATGATGATGTGGATGATTGGTAACATTGGATTTACCCAGGTCATACCGTTAACCTTAGAGCCTGATGGCGGAAACAAAAAGGCGTCCGTTTCGGAGCAAATCGGAATTGTAAAAATTGAAATCAATTACAGCAGACCTGGTGTAAAAGGCAGAGAAGGAAGAATCTGGAATACTCCCGTGGCACATTATGGATTTGTGGATCAGGGTCACGGCACGAGTACTGCGGCACCCTGGCGAGCAGGGGCGAACGAAAATACGACCATTTCATTTTCTCATCCGGTGAAGGTGGAAGGAAAGGATTTGCCAGCTGGCAAATATGGATTCTTCATTGCATTGGGAGAAACAGAGAGCACATTGATTTTTTCAAAAGTCAATACATCGTGGGGAAGTTTCTATTATGATGATAGGCAGGATGCTTTGCGAGTAGCAGTTAAAAATCAATCGCTCGATGAAAGTGTGGAGTGGTTGAAGTACGAGTTTAATGAGCAAACAGAAAGTGGTGTTACCATTGCCATGTCATGGGAGAAGCGGGCAATACCTTTCAAAGTAGAAGCCGATACAAAGCGAGTGCAGTTTGAGGCTTTTGTGAATGATTTCAGAACTACACGTCCTTATTACGAGTTTGCCACGGCCATAAATTGGTGTGTTCGCAATCACTATGAATTGGAGCAAGCCTTGGCTTGGGCTGATAGAGCCATTTATTTCAGAATTATGGGTGAAAAGAATTTCCGTTCGCTCAGTGCTAAAGCTGCGGTGCTTACAGAAATGAAACGTATGGAAGAAGTAAACAAAGTGATGGAAGAGGCATTGCCGATGGGAGGTATGCTTGATCTTCATTTTTATGGTAGAACGTTATTGCAGCAAAATCAACCCAAAGAGGCTTTTAAAGTATTTAAGCTCAACTATGATAAGTATCCAAAAGAATTTACAACCAATATCGGGATGGGCAGAGGATATTCTGCATTGGGTGAATACAAGAAAGCATTACCGTTTATGAAAACTGCGCTGCCGATTTCTCCGGATGAAGCTAACAAAGCGCGAGTGGAAATGATGATTAAGAAACTGGAGGAAGGAAAAGACGCAAATTAATTTGGTCAATAACTGCTCTTTCCTTTACCAATAGTTTTCTTCTGTATTATTCTTGTAATAATTAGACTCATATTTTTACAAGTGGAATATTTTGTAGAATTTTTGGGAAATGAGTGTAAAACCTTCCGGTCGAATTTCCAGTGTTATTTTATGGTCAGTAATTTCCGCTGCCTTCATTGGACCCGGAACCGTAACGACTGCGGTTACAGCCGGATCACTATTTCAGATACAGCTATTATGGGCTGTTGTTTTTGCCACGATTGCCTGCATAGTATTGCAGGAAGTATCAGCGCGTATCATCATCGCCAGTGGTTTGAATTTTGGCCAGGCCTTGGAGAAAAAATTTGGAAGTGAGACTGGACTTTGGATTAGATGGATTGTAGCCGGACCGGTTTTGTTAGGCTGCGCGGCTTACGAAGCCGGAAACATTTTAGGAGCCGTATCCGGATCTTCCATTTTATTCCAAGGCGATGGAAAAATTTACACAATCATCATTACGTTGATTGCAGGATTTATATTATGGCAAGGAGGCAGCAAATGGATATCAATGATCATGACTGTGTTGGTAGGGTTGATGGGCGTTGCATTTCTTGCGCTTGCCTTGCAAAGTGATTTTGCTTTTTCTGACGTACTAAAGTCATCAATAATTCCAGGAATACCTGCTGGATCGGAGTGGCTTACACTTGGGTTGGTGGGCACCACGATTGTTCCCTATAATATTTTTATCGGATCAGCGATCAGTAAAGGTCATACCATTCCACTCATGCGCATCGGTCTCACCATTTCTGTTATAATTGGCGGGCTTATCACTGCGTGGATTATGCTGGCAGGCACCTTGGTAGGAAGGTTTTCTTCGTTCGGTGAACTGGCCACATTATTTGAAAATAAAATGGGTGTGATTGGATCACTTGCACTCGGCCTGGGGTTATTTGCCGCAGGATTTTCCTCAGCGATCACTTCACCCTATGCCGCTTCATTGATTGCTTCCACTGTTTTTGGAACAGAAAAGAAAAGCATCATTAGACTTGCCTGGATGTCCGTGCTGTTGACGGGCTTTGCTTTTGGCATCAGTGGCATCAAGCCTATTCCGGTAATATTGGCGGTGCAGGCATTAAATGGGTTGATCTTGCCGTTGCTTACCTACTTTCTGATTTTAATTGTGAACGACTCGAAGGTAGTGCCGGTTCGGCATCGTCATGCTCCATGGTACGATCTTGTTTTGCTGGCCATACTAGGTACAACGCTGATCATTGGTTTTAATAATGTTGACAAAGCAATTGCAAGTGCTTTTGCATCTGATAATCATTTTAAATTAATCGGGTTGTTGACATCAGCTATCCTATTTGCAGCAGCGATGCAGTTGATGAACTTGCGAAAGAAATCGAATTAATAAAAGTCTTTACTTCACTTGAATATTCAACAGTTCAATCTTGCTAAGTTCTTCCAGTTCCCCTTTTTTGTAAAGCTCTTCCAGTGTAGTGATTTGTGTTTCACCTTTCGGCTTTAGGTTGATGTAATCCAGAAAAAGAATTCCGTTTACTGTGCGCGGGTTATAAGCCTTTCTTAAGCGCAGCCCGACACCATCACTTTCTTCATAGGAATAAGACATATATCCGATGGTAAAATCTTTTTTATTAATCCAGTAATGGAAGACATCCTCATGATCTTCTCCTCCGCCATCTTTCTCAAACGTCACTTCGATTTTATAGTATGCCACACTGTCTATAGTTGTTTCGCCCAAAAATTTCTTTTGTACCGCGGCATCATTTAATCCATAGGGAAGAAGCGCAAAGTAAATCACTGAGTTAACGGAGGAAGTGTACTTTACTTTCATCGAATCGGCCACCTGTGCGAGTGTCTGATTGATTTCTCTTTTGAATCCATCGTTGGTCACGAAATCGTGTGTGGTTTTTACACTGTCTTTAAAGATTCGCTCGTAAGAAAATTTACCACCATCTCGTTGTGCAACGTAATGACGATCGCGAAAATCAAATTCGATGGTAGCATGCAAATATTTTTCTCCACCGGCTGCTTCAATAGCTTTATCAATGATTTTCTGCGGATCTGTTAAGGATATATTACAGGACGCTAAGCTGATAACGATCAGTAGTGCATAAAGAGCTCTCATCATGGAATTAAATTATTTTGGCTAGCGTACTGATATAGCGCTCGGGCACTTCACCTTTTGTAGCGGTTTGATAATCGGCATAGCTGCATGGGATTATATTGTTGCGTGCGTAGCGGGCACCCGGCCGGTGATAAGTAATTTCCATCCACCACTTTTCGGTTACTTTACTTTTATAGAAGGTGAGTGTTTCTGGTTCCACGGGCATGGAAACAACATATTTTAAAAAATCATTACTCTTGAAATTGCTATCATTTTTACGGTTGTAGAATCCTTCCACAAAATACCAGATCATCGTGGCCACCACCGAAGCTGTCTTTTTGCGAGCATCATCGAAGTCGGGATTGTATTCATAAAAACCTGCGGAGCTTAACTTTTCATTTTGGCCTGCATACCAGCAGAGTTGGCATGCCTCTTCACCGGTTAAGCCAAAGGGTTGTGCATTTCCATTACCGGGAGCATCCGATGACCGAATGGAAGTCACATCAAATGATAGTAAATCAGCATTGCGAATGGCTGGCTCCATCTCCATGATGTCAGTATGTATTTGTCCGATGCGAAAGGCTTCAAAATATAATTTCTCTAATACGGCCATGGCGGAGGTATCCACCAAATAAGATTGATGAGCCAGGTGAGTATAGCTGAAGAGGTAATTGGGTTCGTACAATAATATCTTATGAATGTGTTGAAGAGTTGGTTTTGATTCTTTGCTGTCGTCCAGGTCTAAGGTGGCATCAATATTCAAAAAGCTGATCAGTTTTTCCATTTCTTCATAACCCCTGTATTGGCCATAATCGAGATCATGTGTGCCACCGAGGATTAGGGGCATTACATTATTCTCTAACAGGATGCGACACACCTCACTGATGCGCACATAGGTTTCATCCAAATCAATTCCCGGATTCAGATTACCCAAATCAACTATGCGATAAGCGCCATTCCCTTTTTTAAGATGGTATAGTTTCTTGCGGATTTCATCAGCTCCTTTAGCACATCCTTTATTGGTGTCGGTTCCACGTTCCTCTCTCACTCCGAAGATAGCGATGTGGGCCCCTTTATATTCTGGCATCCTGTCGCCAAACACTTTGATGTATTTGAAAAAAGAGTTGGCCGCATATGGCATGTTGTAAATCGATTCATCAAGAGGAGAGAAGAGAATGGTAAGGTCCATATTATTGAGTTAGCCTTTGCTTTACTTGATGTATTTTAACTTTAAAAGTAGGGATATCTTGCGTGACTACTTTCCAAAGTCTGTCTGGCATAATCCCAAAATAGTTATGAATAAGAACATCTCTTAATCCAGCAATTTTTCTCCATGGAATTTCCGGGAACTGTATTTTTATTTCTTCAGGGATATTTTTAATTGCCTCTCCAATAATCTCTAACCTCCTAAAAATTGCGTCTTGGTCCTTGAAATTAATTTTGAATTCATCTTCGGAAATGTTTGCCGAGTATTCTTCAATTTTCTGGATGCAATCCAAAATATCATCAATGAATAATCTTGGGTCACGTTTATTACCCATAGATAGGAACTGGGCTTTCTAAAATGTATTTTCTAAGAGCAGGCTTTACAGCCCGATACTCTACTAAATCCACCTTTTTATTTAAGGCATCTTCTAAATCTAATTTTATCCCAACAAAATCGAGTAGGCTGTATGTATCGTCCAATTCTATCAGGATATCTATATCACTATCACTTGTATATGTCTGGGTTGCCATAGAGCCAAATAATGCCGCCTTAGTTACACCGTGCCTGATTAATATTGGAGTTACTATTTTTTTGATTTGCTCAATAGTCATGATATAAAGGTAACTAAAACCAATTTTAATCGCATTTAGTATCATAAAAAAGGCTATCTCAATCGCTGGACTTACGCAAAAGATTATGCTTGTGAACCTTAGTGTCTTGGTGCCTTTGTGGCTAAATTTTCACGGATTATCGGCACCAGTGCGATCGTATCCTACAACCCTTGATGCTCTATCTTGTCCAACATCTGCCACCAAGTCACTAATACACTGAGAATTCAATAGGCTTGCTGTAAGTCTGGTCAATAATTGAAATAGCCTTTTTTAATTCTCAATAAGGGAGATTATCCGCCAAAATCGTCAAAACGAATATTTTCTTTGGGAATGCCCATGTCATCGAGCATTTTCAAAACAGCCGCGTTCATGAGCGGAGGTCCGCACAAGTAATATTCTACATCTTCGGGTGACGGGTGGTTGGCAAGATAATTATCAAAAAGGCTCTTGTGAATAAAGCCGATGTATCCATCTCCTTCTGTATCGTCCAGGCTCTTATTTACTTTCCAATTATCATCAGGCAGCGGTTCTGATAAGGCAATATAGAATTTGAAGTTAGAGAACTGCTTCTCAATTTTTCTGAAATGCTCGGTGTAAAACAATTCCTTCTTTGAGCGACCTCCATACCAGTATGATACTTTGCGGCTTGATTTTTCTGTATGGAATAAGTGAAATATCTGAGCGCGAAGTGGGGCCATACCAGCGCCACCACCAACGTAGATCATTTCACGTTGTGTCTTGTTGATGTGGAATTCACCGTAAGGTCCTGAGATCGTTACTTTATCACCGGGCTTGCGTGAGAACACATAAGAAGAACAAATGCCAGGGTTTACATCCATCCATTTGTTGTTGGCACGATCCCATGGTGGGGTTGCGATACGAATATTCAACATCACAATATTTCCTTCTGCAGGGTGGTTGGCCATGGAATACGCACGGAAAATGGGCTCTTCATTTTTCATCTTCAGATCCCACAACTTGAATTTATCCCAATCAGATTGGAATACATCTTGTTTGTGACCAAGCTCTGGATGAGGAGTGATGTCCATGGTTTTGAATGCAACCTTTACTTCGGGTACATCAATCTGAATATAACCACCGGCCTCGAATTTCAAAGTCTCTCCGGGTGGCAACTTTACAACGAACTCTTTAATGAACGTAGATACATTGTAGTTGGAAACCACTTCACACTCCCATTTTTTAATACCGAATATCTCATCAGGAATATGGATGTTAAGATCCTGTTTTACTTTTACCTGGCAGCCTAAGCGCACATGTTCCTTTTGCTCTTTGCGACTTAAATGTCCTACTTCGGTAGGCAGAACATCGCCACCACCTGATTCTACCACACATTTGCACATGGCACAGGTGCCACCGCCACCGCAGGCAGATGGCAAAAAGATCTTTTCATTGGCCAGCGTAGAGAGCAACGAACTTCCTGCCGAAACGGTGATCGTTTTCTCACCATTAATCAGGATTTTAACAGGGCCCGACTGAACCAGCTTTTTCTGCGCGAGAATCAACAGACCCACCAGTACCAGAATGACTACTGTAAATGCGATAATTGAACTGAATATTAACATGGATTGACAAGATTAACTTGGGCTACAAATATAGGAATCAGAGTTAAAATCATTCCATTAACGAGGTGCTAAAATTATAAGCGGTGAGCAATAAAAAAGGCGATCATGTCGATCGCCAATATTCTGTTTAAGCTTTAAATCAGACAGATACCGAAAACGCTAATTTTCAGGCCGATAACCGCTCTGCCTTTTTTACCTGGGTGCCTCCGATGAGGTTTAGCGTTGGTGCCAAAATCACGCTCACGTCATCCCATTGCGACCATTCCTTTAATTTTTCCAGGCTCACGGTGCCATGCAGGTATTGATATCCTTTGCCCTGATAGCCTCCTTTGAACTGTTCAAAATCCCGATTGGTGATCAGCGATCCTTCCGGGAAGCTAACAATCACATCAATAAAAGCATCGTTTGAAAAAGGCAATGAATCGCCTTGCGTGAATTTTTTGTATTCGTAACGATAATCGAATGTGAGTGCGGAGATATCTGACAATACAGCCGAACCGGTAGGATAGCTTCCGGCACCTTTCCCGATAAACACCTGTTTTTCCGCAAAAGCGCCTTCCACCAAAACAGCATTGTATTCATTGCGCACATTAGCCAGCATGTGATCGGCCGGAATAAACTGGGGAGCCACAAAACCGTAAATGTTTCCATCGATTTTATAAGAACGAGCTACCAGTTTGATGGTGAGATTATTTTCTTTGGCATATTTCAAATCTACATCAGAAATTTTCTGAATGCCTACGTTGATAATGTTTTCAGGCTTCACGAAAACGCCAAACGTGTGAGCAATGGCAATGGTAAGTTTGTACTTGGGATCATAACCTTCCACATCCAACGAAGGATCACTTTCGGCAAAGCCTAAATCCTGCGCTGCCTTTAGTGCTTCGATATAGCTTTTTCTTTCTTCAAATACTTTGGTGAGAATATAGTTGGTAGAACCATTGAAGATTCCCTCAATGCTGGTAATCATGTCATTGTCATAATATTCTTCCAGGTTGCGAAGAATGGGGATACTTCCGCACACAGCACCTTCATATAAAATAGAGCGATTGTATTTCTGCTGGAGTTCGTAGATTTCTTCAAGGTGCTCTGCCAGCATTTTTTTATTGGCAGTGACCACATGCTTTCCATTTTCAACGGCCTTCTTTACAATTTCGAATGCGGCCTTTGCATCGTCAATCAATTCTACCACCACATCGATTTCCGGATCATTCAGAATTTCACCGGCATCGAATGTGAAAAAGGAAGCATCGATGGGCCGTTGCTTATTATGATTTTTTACGCATATCTTTTTGATCTCTGCTTTTACACCATGGGTTTCATGCAGCACATGATATAATCCCTGACCCACACAGCCAAAGCCGAATAGCCCGAGTTTTAATTTCTTCTTCATACTGATACCTCTTTCTTTATTTCTGTTGTTAAAAAATTTCTTACAATCGATTTGAATTGATCAAACTCCACGAGGAAGCCATCATGGCCATGCGCTGAAGACAAGGCAGCAAAATGTGCTCCTGGGATATGTTGGGCTAAATATTTTTGTTCATGAATAGGGAATAGTAAATCGGTATCAATTCCGATCACCAATGTTTTTGCGTTTATTTTTTTCAAGGCAGATTCTACGCTGGTTCTGCCACGGCCAACATTATGACTGTCCATGGCTTTGGTGAACACCCAATATGAAAATGCATTAAATCTATTGGATAGTTTTTGTCCCTGGTAGCGTTGGTAAGAGGAGGCTCTGAAATTATCCAGGGTATCCAAACTCTTTTCTGTTTGCGTTTGCTTATACGTTTCATACGTGCGAAATGAGATCATGCCAATGGCCCGTGCTGCCTTCATGCCTTCGCTGCCGGCACGCGGATCATCATCTTTCCAGGTGCTGTCAGCTTCAATCGCCATACGCTGTGCTTCATTAATGGCAATTGCCCAAGGGGAGTGAAATGCATTGGTTGCAATGGGTATAATGTGATCAAAAACCTGCGGTTGCAGAACGGCCCACTCCAACACTTGCTGACCGCCTAATGATCCACCAAGGAGGGTATGAATTTTTTTGATCCCAAGGTTTTCGCGCAATAAATCGAAGGCAGTTACAATATCGCGATTAGTGATAGCCGGAAACTCATGGAAAAATGGTTTGCTTGTTTTGGGATTCAAAGACAGCGGTCCGGTTGAACCGTAGCAACCACCCAACGCATTAACGCAGATGATAAAATAATCACGCGGATCAAATGGAGTGCCCTCCGTGAAGAGTTCTTTCCACCAATCGGTAAAATCTGAACTCCCGGTAAGGGCATGACATATCCATATTACATTGCTGCGGTCTTTGTTGAGCTGACCTAAGGTAGTGTATTTCAGCTGGAAGCCTGGGAGCGAACTCCCCGACTCCAACTGGAATTCATTCGCAAAGTGAAATATGGAATCGACCTTTATCATCTATTTGACATAAGTTACGAGCCTTGAGCTGCGAGTCACGAGCTCACGGCTTGTAACTCATAGCTCGCAGCTATTTTATGACACTAACTCTTTTGCGAAAACTTTTTCAAATGCCTGCTGGAAATCGGCCTTGATATCGTCAATGTGTTCGATGCCTGCTGACACGCGCAACAAGGTTGGTAGCACACCCGATGCCAGTTGTTCTTCATCCGACAATTGTTGATGGGTAGTAGCTGAAGGCTGAATGATCAGTGTCTTGGCATCACCCACATTCGCCAGGTGACTAACCAGCTTCAGATTATCAATCACAGCACTGGAGTGCTCTTTGGTACCTTTGACTGTGAATGATAGAACGCCACCAAATCCATTTCTAAGATATTTCTTTGCTAATTTGTGATAGGGGCTGGAAGTAAGCCCCGGATAGTTCACACTTTCAATATTGGGATGTTGTTCCAACCATTGTGCTAATGCCAATGCATTGTCTACAGAGCGTTGAACACGCAATGATAAAGTTTCAAGTCCTTGCAGGAATAAAAATGAATTGAACGGACTTAAAGCTGAACCAAAATCACGAAGACCTTCTACGCGGGCGCGAATGATAAATGCAATGTTTGGTAATCCTAGCGGATTGTTAAACCCGAACACATCACCGAACTTCAATCCATGATATCCTTCAGAAGGCTCAGTGAACTGAGGGTACTTTCCATTGTTCCAGTCGTAATTGCCGCCATCAACGATAACACCACCGATGGATGTTCCATGACCACCGATCCATTTGGTTGCGGATGCCACCACTACGTGCGCTCCGTGTTCCAGCGGACGGAATAAATACCCGGCAGCACCAAATGTGTTGTCAACGATCAAAGGCAAATTGTGCTTCTTCGCCAACGCAGCGATCGCTTCAAAGTCAGGGATATTAAAGCCAGGGTTGCCAATGGTTTCCAGGTACAGTGCTTTGGTTTTTGAATCAATATGTTTTTCAAAGGCTTCAACGGTGTCACCTTCAGCAAAACGAACATCAACACCTAATCTCTTAAAGGCTACCTTGAATTGATTGTAGGTGCCACCATATAAGAATGAAGTCGAAACAAAATTGTCGCCTACCTGAAGTATGTTATTGAGAGCAATAAATTGTGAAGCCTGGCCAGAACCAACTGCCAATGCGGCCACACCACCCTCCAATGCAGCGATGCGCTTTTCAAACACATCGGTGGTGGGGTTCATGATGCGGGTATAAATATTTCCGAATTCTTTAAGTGCAAAGAGGTTGGCACCATGTTCTGCATTTTTGAATACAAATGAAGTGGTCTGATAGATTGGCACAGCGCGTGAGCCAGTAGTTGGATCGGCTTCCTGGCCAGCATGAAGTTGAAGGGTTTCGAATCTTAAGTTTGACATGTTAATGATGTTTAATGTTTGTAACTATTTAAATATAGGGACTATTTGGGGACATAACCGTGGCCAAAACTGCCTGTCACGTGGCAGGGCCGTAGGTTAGTGTGTTGCCGGCAGCGATGCGCTACCATAACGACAACAGTCGTTAACAACACATGTAACGCTGCACGGCAGTGCAAGCGAATGAGTCTTGAATTAATAAGGTATCTGAAAGGTGATTGAGTGAAGCTTCAAGGCCACCAAGGCCGGGTTGCTTTTTGAGTGATGAAACGTGGTTTTTCATGTTAGTTTTACCGGTTTATAGTTCTCCTAAGCACCTTGCCTGGAGCAGGATTTAGCACCGTTTTCCCCGACTTGTCGGGGCTGGTTGCTAGCGTTTCATAGAGCCTGTACTCTCCGCGCTTCTTTATAAATCGGTTGAGCTATTGCCTCACCGACTATGATGGCACAAACGTATATGAGTTTGATAGAGTTTCCAAATGCCCTTCAAAAAATATTTCTAAAGTAAACGGGTGTTAGTTAGAATTTCAGCAGTTCAAGCTTTTCACTGTTTGGAAAAAGGTATGCCCTGGTAAATAAGTAACAAAAAGGTATACACATCACCGGACATAAAATTTTCAAATGATCTGCTGTGATCCTATTGTATTTCTTCAAGTTAAACTACTCACAGAGTTATTGTGATAGATACCTTCAATTACGTTTTTGACCTGTAAAGAAATATTCCAATCACTAATTAGAAGCAGTGGTTTGAACATTGGTTCATGTGTTTAATGAATCCTGTAACTAAAATTTAATTTTCCGGGATTCCCCTTTCCTACCAAAGATCTCAATCGAGAGTGCATCATCTGGAAGTAAAAGCTGTCGGGACGATTGTGAGAGATACGTTGATCCGTAATAAAATTCATGTTTAAATATTTTCCCGCTCTGCCGGGCGATGAGCGCGTAAACATCTTCTTTTTCAATCGTGATTTTTTTACCGTTCCGTTGAACTGTAAAGACGTTCATTGCTCCTGAATTATTCCCGATCAATATGAGATCATCACCCGTTGCGGTAGTAAGTTTTGCCATCCCTTTTACATCGGCATCAGCATAGAATCCACTTTCAGCTGCACTAACTGGTTTGAGGTTGCCATTTCCATCGCCCTGCAGATATAAACCAACTGACGCATCATAGCGACCGGTGGTAACTTCTGTAGCATACAGATTTCCTGCCAGCAACACATCTAAAGATCCATCGCTGTTAAAATCATCAGCGATCATACCATAAACAGGGGCGAACTGTGCTTCAAGCGGTAAAGGTTTCAATTCAAAATTCCCATTGCTTTTATTTTCAATGTAGGCACTTTCAAACCACTCGGCACAAACCACATAGGCTCCTTCTAATTCGGATTTTAAAAAAGATTCATCAAAGGTTGCCTCTGCATAATCTTTATAATTATTGAACCGTAATTTCATCACGCTGATCTGACTAATCAGTTCGTCCCGAGAATGCACAATGTGTTTACTTCCTTGAAGATAATAAGTCATTACGGGATCAATGGATCCGTTTCTGTCGTAGTCCTTCGCATAAATGCAGAGGGGTTCCTTAGCCGTGCCTTTATACCGCGAATTTAATCCAAGATTGCCTGCGATATAGTCGATATCGCCATCCTGATCAAAATCTCCAGCGGTTAAACTGTTCCACCATCCACTGCTGTGTGCCAGTGAAGCGCTTTCGATCTTTGCCAGATTTTTTCCTTCCCTATTTTTGAAATAGGTGATGGGCATAAACTCTCCGGTCAGCAGAAGATCGATCCACCCATCGTTGTCAACATCAGTCCATAGGCCGGAAGTCACCATGCCAAGCGAAAGAAGTTGTGGGGAGATTAGTTTGGTTACATCGGTGAATTTGCAAGTTCTTGCATCGGAATCATTTCTCAATAAATAACTATTTGCAGGCAGCGGGTACTGGCCGGGAATCAACCTTCCACCAATGAAAAGATCCAGATCGCCATCATGATCATAGTCGGAGGCAATGGCACAGGAGCCGCTTTGTATGATTAGCGGAAGTGCATCATTCGACTCAATGAAGTTTCCTTTTCCATCATTTACATAAAGATGATCCCGATAGGAAGTTGATTCTTTTATTTCTTCTGATCCTCCGGTGACGGCATACAAATCATCATCTCCATCATTATCGGCATCAAAGAATAAAAGCCCGAGGTGGTCGGCAAGATTGTCCATTTTGGTGGAGGAGTTTCTTTTAAATTTTCCGTCAGGTTGTTGTATAAACAATGCGCCAGTGTTGCGCGCAGCACCTCCAATGAAAAAATCTTCGCGGCCATCTCCGTTTACATCACTCACAGCTATGCCCGGACCACTCTTCGAGTGCATGTGTGGAAGTAAGGGCTGAACTTTAAAATCAACAAATTCATTTTCCTTATGAATGTAATCGATCCCTATGTTTTCTGTAGCTGTGAAAAGTGTTGGATTTTTTTGTGATTTGAATTGTTTCGCTTGATTGGCATCACTATAGTTTACCTGAAGTAATTGATTGCTCTTGACGTTTTTCAGAACCTGGTATTTTCCATCCGGCCAGCTTATCTCAAGTGAGTCAATCATCTTAACAGAATCCAGCCCGATGTGGAGCACTCCATCTACCGTTGATTCGAAGCCGCGACTAAGGTAATGTTCCATGAATTGCTGTTGCGAATGACCATAGACCATTGCCGTAGCACCAATACCATCGCGGTTGGTTTCACTTCCATTAAATTTGATGCGAAGATAATTTCTATTATAAAGTGAACGACTGTTATTCCGATATATATGGGCTTCATCATTCATGTTGTTCACGACAAGATCAAGATCGCCATCATTATCAAGATCTGCATAAGCTGCTCCATGTGAAAATCCTTTCTCCTGAATTCCCCACGCTTCAGAGCGATCTTTAAATATCAGGTGTCCATCATTTTCATAGAAATAATTCCGTAATGATGCACCTTCAAGGGCTTTAATTGTGTTGAGCTTTTTATCTGTTTTAGATTGAACCGTTCCGAGGGGTGTGTTATAAATATTCTGGTATGTAATGAAATCCATATTGCCCAGATCGCGCAGAAAGCCATTCGTAACAAACAGGTCTTTATCTCCATCATTATCGTAATCGGCCAGCAAAGGACTCCAACTCCAGTCGGTGCTGCTAATGCCAGATAAAAATGAAATTTCACTGAATGTGTTATTCCCTCTATTCAACTGAAGTGTGTTTCGTGTAAACTGGGGTTCATAACCAATACGAAGTGATAATTGAAATTTGTCGTAGCCCGTAGGAGGGATGATTAGCTTTTGTCTTTTGTTGTCTTCCGGTCGCATGTCCAGCTCCACAATATCCACAAGGCCGTCATTATTTATATCAGCAACATCATTGCCCATGCCGGCAAAGCTCGTGTGTTTGAAATACGTAGCCGCTTGATTAGTGAAGGTTCCATCCTGATTATTGATGTATAAGATATCATTGCCAACAAAGTCATTCGAAATATAAATGTCGGGCCATTGATCGTTATTGATATCGGTAATGGCAAGGCCAAGACTATATCCTTCCACCAGAATGCCCGCTTCGCGTGAAACATCGGTAAATGTGTTGTTGCCATTATTGCGATACAGGATATCCGAGCTTTCGCTCTCTCCTTTTAGTTTTCTCTGTTGAAGGTGATTGACTTTATTTTCGTAGGAGGCGGGGTTGGTAATAATGAAGAGATCAAGGTCACCGTCTTTGTCATAATCAAAAAAAGAAGCGTGCATGGATTGCCTTGTATCCGCTATTCCAAACTGTGCTGCAGATTCAGTGAATGTATTGTTCTGGTTATTGATGAACAACAAATTCTTTTTATCAGCAGCATTACCAGAAACACACACATAGATATCGAGCCAACCGTCCTGGTTCACATCAGCCATTACTGCCCCGGTTGCCCAACTCCTGTTCATTATTCCCGAAGATTCAGTGATGTCTTCAAATTCCAAATCTCCATTGTTGATATACAACCTGCTGGTAACCTGATTGCCGCTGAAGAACAGGTCGGCAAGTCCGTCATTATTAATATCTCCGGCTGCTACACCTGCGCCTGTATAAATATTCATGTAGGTGTTTACATTCTGCTCCTCAGTTTCATCCAGCAGATTGTTGAAGTGAATATTAGTTTGATTGGAAGGAAGAAGAGTAAAGACAGCATCATCACGGGATTGGCAGTACACCAGTGACCCGATAATAAAAGCCAGGAAGATTGAAGTAACCCGCTTTCGGTTTCCTACTATATGAATACAATAATACCTCATGGTTTCACAGTCCTCTTCTCACCTGAAAAACTATATACCGTGATTTCGGATATCTCATCTGACCATGATAATTTCCTGCTGCTGCTGGATAAATAGGTGGAGCCGTAATAAAACTCATGCTTGTAACTAACACCATTCTTTAATTTGATCATCGCATACGCATCACTCGCTAAGGGAGAAAAATATTTTGATGATGTTGTGGTGGAGTGGACTTTCAGTCTTCCGTTGTTGATTCCAGCCAGGATAAGTTCCTTCCCATCAGCGGCAATGAGTGTGGATAATCCTTTTGCATCCAGATCTACCATAAATCCAGATGAAGTTACAGGTACTGCGGTAAAATTTCCTTTTCCGTCACCACGCAGAAACGATCCGATGGAGGCATCATATCTTCCTGTGGAAACTTCGGTAGCGTAGGAATTACCAACAAGCAATGCATCCAGGTTGCCATCGTGGTTATAGTCGTTAACGACTACTCCATAAACTGGTGCGAATTGCAGTGGAAGGGGCAACGGTGTGATCACAAAATTTCCATTTCCTTTATTTTCGAGGTAGCTGGTTTCAAACCACTCACTACACACCTGATAGGAGGCTGCGATTTCTGATGGTAGAAAAGAATTTTCAAAATTCGCTTTCGCATAAGGATCATACGTTCTGAAGCGTGCCCGAATGGGTGTCATCTGTCTTACTAAATCATCCCATGAATGGGCCACTTGTTTCTCGCCCTGTAGATACATGCTCATCACCGGATCAATGGAACCGTTCTTGTCATAATCATTGGCATTGATGCATAGGGGTTCTTTGACGGTACCTTTGTAACGCGAATTCAAGCCCAGATTTCCCGCGATATAATCCATGTCACCATCGCGATCAAAATCGCCTGCTGTAAGGCTGTTCCACCATCCACTGCTATGTGCGAGTGAAGCGCTCTCTATCTTTTCAAAACTTTTTCCTTCCTTATTTTTGAAATATGTAATCGGCATAAATTCACCAACCAGTAACAAATCGGTCCAACCATCTTGATCTACATCGGTCCATAATCCGGAAGTAACTAATCCAAGTTTGAGGAGGCCTGGACTTACCGTTTTTGTAACATCACTAAAGTGAACCTCTTTTCCATTCGAGTCATTACGAAGCAGGTAGCTATCAGCAGGCATGGGATATTCTCCCGGAATTATTCTTCCGCCAATAAAAAGATCCAGATCACCATCATGGTCATAGTCAGATGCAATGACACACGATCCGCTTTGATGAATATCCGGAATTGCATTCTTTGCTTCAGTGAATTTTCCTTTTCCATCATTGAGGTACAGGTGATCGGAATAGGCAGCTGACTCCTTCTTTTCTTCGGTACCTCCGCTAACCTTATAAAGGTCATCGTCTCCATCGTTATCAGCATCGAAAAACAAAATCCCCATTTCATCAGCGAGGGTATCCATAGGAGAGGCACTACGCATAAATTTTCCATCCGCCTGCTGTATCATCAAATTTCCTTCGTGACCTAGCGCAGCCCCCACGTAAAAATCATCAAGGCCGTCACCATTCACATCGCTTACAGCTATGCCCGGTCCATTCTTTGAATGCATATGAGGCAAAAGGGGTTGTACTTTAAAATCAACAAAATCATTTTCGATGTGAACGTAATTTATAGCCGATGCTTCTGTTGTCTCCGTAAAGAGAGGAGGAGTGATGATTTTATTTGTTTTCTCGGATGGTGTTGCATCACTATATTTTAAAGTTAGGACCTGATTACTTTTTACATTTCGCAATAGCTGCATATTTCCGTCCGGCCAGATCACTTCCAATGAATCGATACGCGATGTGTTCCCCAATCCGAAATGAAGGAATGGTTCCATGGAAGAAAGGAATCCCCGGAAGGGTGTAAAGTATTGATACTGTAACGTGCCTTTGTTTTTCAGATAAACTTTTGCTCCAATTCCTTCGTGGTTTAGAGATGGCCCAACAAAGCCAATCCGTAAAAAATTGATGCTGTCTTTGCCGTTGTTCAATGAGTTCATGAAGACAGATGCAGGTTCATCAATATTGTTTGTAATCAGGTCCAGATCTCCATCATTGTCCAGGTCTGCATAAGCGGCACCATTGGAGTAAGCAAGTGAAGAGAGTCCCCACGATTCGGATTGATCAGTAAAGGTGAGGTTGCCATTGTTCCGATACAGGTACTTGTGTACTTTGATGCCGGGAATTTTTGCGAGCATATCAAGCCGCTCTTTTTTGTTGCCTTCTGGTGTACCCATTTGTGAGGTTCGTTCGCTGAATTTTATAAAGTCAAGATTCGTAATGTCTTGCCGATACCCGTTGGTGATAAAGAGATCTTTCATCCCGTCATTGTCGTAATCGGCCAGGAGTGGACTCCAACTCCAGTCGGTAGCTTCAATACCGGCCAGGTATCCGATTTCACTGAAAGTGCCATTGCCATTGTTGAGTTGCAAGGTATTGCGAATGTATTGCGGCTCGTATCCAAAGCGCAAACTGTTTTGAAATTCATCGTAGGTATTACCCATGATGGTAACTTTCCAGCGATAATTGTCCTGAGGCAACATGTCTACCTCTACCACATCGACCAGGCCATCATTATTGATGTCGGCAATGTCGTTGCCCATCGCGTTGTAGGTGGCGTGTTTGAAATACTTACCAGCCTGATTAGTGAACGTGCCATTCTGATTGTTGATGTACAGTAAATCATTGGTAATAAAATCATTCGAAACATAAATATCCGGCCAGCCATCCTCATTCAGATCGCAAACCTGCACACCAAGGCCAAATCCTTCAATCAAAATCCCGGCTTCATCCGATACATTGGTAAACGTATTATTACCGTTGTTGCGATACAATTGGTCGGTGGTAGAAGATTCTCCTTTCACCGATTTTGGCCGGGCACGGTTGCGACTGTATTCCACAAACGCATTGCGCAAAAAATAAACATCGAGGTCACCATCTTTATCATAGTCTAAAAAGGCAGCCTGAATGTTATGGCCAGTTCCTTCAAGCCCATATTGCGAGGCGGATTCGGTAAAGGTGTTGTTGCCATTGTTAATGAAAAGGAGGTTGTGTCTCTTCTCTTTTGGAGTTTTGCGCGTTCCGGCAACGGCAACAAAAATGTCTTTGAATCCATCCTGATTAATATCCACCATTGTTACTCCATTCTCCCAAACCGAAGTAGTAACGCCTGCTTTTTCCGTGATGTCTTCAAACTTCCAGCCTGCCTGACCGTCAGGCAGGTTGCCGAGGTTCAGGTATAATTTACCGGATGTCATATTGCCTGTGAAGTAGATATCCTGAAGACCATCGTTATTGATATCGCCAATAGCAACGCCTCCGCCATTGAACAGATATTCAAAATCCAACACGCTTAATGTATCGGAATAAATCAGGTTGTTGGCAAATGTAATTCCCGTTTGCCCGGGGGATAAGGATTCATATCGTTGAGTGGAGCGGTCGTTGCACGAAAAGAGAAGTGTCAACAACAGTATGAAAATGTAATTTATCTTTAGCAGAGTGTAATTCATGTCGGGAGTTATGATCGAATTTAATAAAGACATCAGGCTTTTGAAATTTTCCTTTTTAATTACAATCATAAGATAAATCAGGCGCGGAGTCAGTAATAAGTTTTCACTTATTTAAAATCAAAACAGCGAAGAGGTTTTGCCCCTTCGCTGTTCATTGTTATGGCGTTAGAAAAAAATCAGGCTAGTAACCAGTGTTCTGTTTAATTTCTCCAGTAGTGCCTTTGGTGCGGTCAATTTCAGTTTGTGGATAAGGAAATACAGCGTATTTATTATTCCATTTAGCTCCAAAAATGGTGGGGGCCAGGTTCCAACGTACGATATCAAACCAGCGGTGAGCTTCAAAGCAGAGCTCTATTCGCTTCTCTTGTTGTAAATTTGCGAGTGTTGCTGTGCCAGCCAGATTGGGTAATCCAGCCCGGTTGCGGATATCATTGATTTGCGTGGTTGCCTCAGCAGCTCTCCCTTTGGCGAGCAGGGCTTCGGCATAAAGCAATTTCAATTCGGCAAAACGGAAAGTGCGTTCGTTGTTAAAGTTTCCCTGGTTGTTACCAGAGAAATCACCACCCACCGAATTGCGCTTACCAGCATATTTTTTTACTACATAACCTGATGGGGACCATGCTGGTTTAAAAGGCGCTTCTACAACCTCGCTATTCCAAACATAATACATATCGCCATCCTTATAGATGTACGAGCTAAGACGTGCATCATTAGCTTCAAATGCGGCTACCAGATTCGTTGTCGGGACAAAGAAACCAAGTTTTCCGCCTTGTGCACCTTCACTGGCATCATAATTTCCTGCATCCCAGAACCATGAGCGACCTGTGCCTTGAGAGGCCTTAAAACTTTCAGAGTGAGTGTCATCAAATACCCAGATGTTGTCATCAGAGTGCGGGCCACCAAACTGGACTTCAAAAATAGACTCTTTGTTGTTTTCATTATCAAAAGCAAAAACATCTTCTAGGTCTTGTGCGGGAGTGTTGGTATCAATAAGGCCATATTTTCCCGCTGGGCCTACACCGTTGGCAATCACATCTTCAAATGCAGTGATGGCGGCATCCATGTCATTTTTCCAAACATTCACTTTGCCCACATAGGCTTTTGCGGCCCACTTTGTGGCTCGGCCAGTATTACCTCCATCCCAGGCTGCAGGAAGGTTAGTGAAAGCAACTCCAAAATCTGCTAATATCTGAGTGTATAGAGCATCTTTGGTAGCATTAGGAACTGATAATTCTGTCAAACTTTTAAACGTTGCTAATACGAGCGGTGGTGTTCCCCAGAGCTTTAACGCTTCGAAATGAAAGAATGCACGTAAGAATTTGGCCTCACCTTCATAAAGCTTTTTCTCATTGGCTGTCAGTTCATTTGGTTTCTGCAGGTTTTCCAGTACAACGTTAGTGCGATAGATACCTTCATATATCTGAGTATAAATGGCCCCAAATGGTTTGTCAGTGGCTCGGATATTAAGGTTATCAGCATTCTTGGTTTCCTGATCGGCAGCGTTCGTATTAGCTTCCACGTCATCATTAATGACATCAGTGATCTTCCAGTATTCACCAAACTCACCAAGGGTTTCCGTGCTGGTGCCCCAGAAATCCTGAATGGAAGAGTAGGCAGCGAACATTGCTCCGTCAAATTCGGGTCCTGTTTTGTAATACTGATCAGCTGGCAGCTTATCAAGCGGTACCAAATCGAGATTGTTACATGAGTTAAACATCAGTAAGACAATCACTATGGCTAATATTTTTTTCATAGTTTATCTGTTAAATAGTTGAGTGATTAAAAAGTTACTTGCCATCCGAATTGAATAATTCGCGGTTGAGGACCAGCGCCACCATCCTGGCCATTGGCCAATGGAGTTTCACCTTTTTGGTAACTCTGACCACGGGTTACTTCCGGATCAAAACCCTTGTACTTGGTAAAGGTAAACAGGTTTTGTGCAGCAACATAAATACGGAACCTGTTGATCATACCTTTCGTCAGGCTTTCCAGTTTGGCAGATGGTATGGAATATGCGAGCTGAATATTACGAATTCGCATAAAACTTGCGGTCTCAATCCATCGGTCTGAATAGCGGTTGTTTTGATTGTCATCACTTTGAGTTAAGCGAGGCATAGTAGTACTCGGGTTTGAAGCGGTCCAATGATCAAGTGTGGAAGTCAAAAAATTCTGAGCACCTCTTAGGTCTTCCATGGATGCGCGGTTTTGATTAAATACTTTCTGTCCGCTTACACCTTGCAATAATAAAGAAAGATCAAAATTCATATATGATGCTGATCCGTTAATTCCATAATAAAACTTAGGAATGTAGCTACCCAGGTTAGTGCGATCATTTGCATCAATGAGACCATCAGGAACGCCATTTGGACCACTTACGTCTTTAAACCGTATATCGCCAGGTGCACGGCTGGCAGAATTGACATCCGGCAAAGCAGCATCTACTTCGGCCTGATTCTGATAAATTCCATCGGTCTGGTATCCATAGAAGCTTCCAATTGGGTCACCTACCCTTGTGCGGTGTGTGGATGCTCCTCCCACACCTGAAATAATTTCAGTGATGTTGCCAAGGTCAAGCACTTCATTGTGAACCGTTGTTATGTTTCCACCAATGCTGTATCTCAGTTCACCAACTCTATTATTATAGTTAATGGATAATTCAATACCCCGGTTTAGAATCTTGCCAATGTTTGCATCGGTTGGCAAAAAGAAACCAGATGTGTAAGGCAACGGCTTTCCAAGAAGAATGTCGTTGGAAATCTTATTATAAAAATCAAAAGTAAGATTTACTTTACCGTCCCATAGGCTCACATCGGTTCCAATATCAAACTGCGTATTGGTTTCCCATCGCAAGTCTGGATTAACAAAATTGATCGGAGCTGGGCCGCGCACTACAGTTTGTGATCCGCCACCCACTACATAGAAAACGGTGGGCTGTAAGGTAGATACGAAAGCAAAATTGGTTCCTGTAAACTGGTTACCCGTCTGGCCCCAGCCTGCCCTGATTTTAATATCTTCAACAACTCCATTTTTAGGAAAGAACGATTCCTGGCTCAAACGCCATCCTGCAGAAAAAGAAGGGAATGCCTGGGAACGATTTGCTTCGGAAAACCTTGAAGAAAGGTCTTGGCGAACATTGAACGTGAATAAGTACTTATCATTATAGGCATAGTTGATCCGGCCTAAGAATCCACGCAACGCCCAATGATCTGCCTCATTGGCTGCACCCACCTGCGTACCTGTTGAGGCAAACTTAATGGAGGTGTTGAAAAGATCATTTCCCTGAATCCTGATTTTGGCGAACTCAAAATTAGTTTCTTCATGCCCCGCCAGGAAGGTAAAATTATGTTTGCCTATTGATTTTATATACGTAAGTGTCTGGTTAAAATTGGTAGTTAATTCAATGGGCCTTTCCTGCACCAGAAAAGATGATTTGGGAAATCCGTTGAAATCAACATCACCTGCGAAATAATCACCAGACCCAACATTGTAATCAACACCGCCTGAAATCCTGTATTTGAGTCCGTCTATAATTTCGAGTTCACCATATACGTTAGCCAGGACTTTACGGTTAAGTTGAGTGGTATACACATAATTTGGATCGGTGCGCATAAAATAGTTTGAGCTACCACCACCGGTGCCTCTGGTGGCCACCGTCTCGGGATTGTAGCCACCTGGCCCATTTGGATCATATATTTTAAAGAAGGGTTGATTTGCTGCCGATCGTGCTCCCGCGTAGATAGCCTCTTCAGACTGAATTAACCGGTCAGCAGAACTCAAAAGTATAGACTCTCCGATTTTAATACGTTTGCCAACCTTAATATCTGAGTTGGCTTTGATAGAAAAGCGTTTGAAACTCTGACCCGGCTCAAGACCTTGTTGATCTATATACCCAACGCCTACAAAATAATTTGCGGTCGCATTTCCTCCGCTAATACCGATGTTATGGTTTTGAACTTTGGACGATTTGAATACCTGATCTTGCCAGTTTACGTCTGGCTGTCCTGAGAATTGGCTAAAATCGCGACCAAGTTGCTTTTGAATGTCAATATACTGGGGAGTATTTAAAACGTCCAGTTTTTTCCAGGCAGTTCCTGTGCCCACATATCCGTCATAGGTGAGTTGAGCCTTCCCATCTTTGCCCCTTTTAGTGGTTACGATGATAACGCCATTGGCAGCCCGCGCTCCATAGATGGCAGCAGCAGAAGCATCTTTCAAAACATCAATGGATTCAATATCGGATGGGTTAATGCCAGCCAACGGATTTGATTCAGTTGTGGAAGAGGTATTCACCGTCATGTTCGTAGTTTGTACAATGGGCATACCATCAATTACCCATAGGGGTGAATTGACACCGGCCGTTCCGACACCACGTATGCGAACATCAATTGGTGCTCCGGGATCTCCACTTCTATTCGTAATCTGCACACCGGCAATGCGTCCAGCCAATAGTTGGTCTGCGCTGGTAATCGGTTTTGATCCGATATCAATATCAGAAGCCCGAAGAGAACCAACTGCACCGGTAAGGTCAATTTTGCGTTGGGTACCATAACCGGTTACAACCACTTCTTCCAATGACTTAGTATCGGCCGCAAGGGATAGGTTAAGGGTGGTTTGGTTATTCACTGCTGTTTCCAGTGTTTCGTAACCGATAAAACTGAGGACTAACGTAGCATTGGCGGTAACGTTAAGTTTAAATTCCCCTTTTGCATCTGTTGTTGTTCCCCGGGTGGTTCCTTTCACCAGAATATTAACTCCCGGCAGGATTTCACGGGATTCGTTGTCTGTCACTTTTCCTTTCACCTCTATTTCCTGCGCATTGGCAAGGAAAGAGACAGAAAGAAAGAAAAAAGCGCATACCAATCTAATTGTAAATTTTACCATAATGTGTACTGTTTCGTTTAGAGAATTGGGTAGTCGGATGTTAAAGTAGGTAATTAAAGGCATACCCTGCCTTGAGAAAAAATCTTTTTATCCACAATAATCAATGCAAACGTTTCGCTAAGCTTGAAAAACTTGTATTCCCTGCGATTTCTGAGTAACCTTATAAACTGAGAAATCTGTTTTTCGCAGCAAAACCTCATCATCCTATGACTCTTCAAACCTCTAACCAGCGACTTCTTTCCCTTGATTTCATGCGTGGACTCATCATGGTATTGCTTATGCTAGAAAGCACACGATTATATGAAAATCTGTTTGAGGTGACAAAGGATACTGGCATTTCATTTTTACTCACCCAGTTTTTTCATCACCCATGGAATGGCTTGCGCTTCTGGGATCTCATTCAGCCTGGGTTTATGTTTATGGCGGGCACAGCCATGGCATATTCACTCCACCGCCAACAAGTGAATGGAATGAAGTGGAGTGAATCCTTTCGTAAAATATTAAAACGTTCGGGCTGGTTATTTTTCTTTGGTGTACTGGATTATGCTGTGCGCCCTAACAGACTATCATTTGAATTATGGGATGTGCTCACGCAATTATCTTTTACTACGATCGTGGCCTTTTTGATTTTCCGCTGGTCTTATACCAATCAACTACTCTTTAGTTTAGGTTTGTTACTGCTAACAGAAATTTTATATCGCTTTATCAATGTGCCGGGTTTCGATCAGCCGTTTACCGATCAGCATAATTTTGGCAACTATGTTGATCTTTTACTGATGAACAAAATTAACAGTGGCGGATGGGTGGCGATTAATTGCATACCCACTGCTGCACACACTATCTGGGGAGTGCTCGCTGGCAAACTTCTGCTTTCGGACAGATCCGGCAAAGAAAAAATAAAGTGGTTGGTGATTGGTGGGGCGGCAGGATTAATTATCGGGTTTGTGATGGATGCCACCATAACCCCGATCATTAAAAGAATTGCTACGAGTTCCTTTACACTTGCTTCGGGTGGCTGGTGTCTGCTTGCCCTTGCATTATTCTATTGGTGGATTGATATCAAAAATCACCGGCAACGACTTGATTTTTTTGTTATTGTTGGGATGAACTCATTGTTTATTTATCTCTTCTTTGAAATTGTTGCCAGCCGATGGTTTAACGATTATATCGGAGCGATTACCAATGGCCTGATGGGAATGATCAACGTGCCGCATGCACTGATGGCAATAATTACCTCCCTGGTCATCTTTGCACTGGAGTGGAGCCTGTGCCGGTTTCTTTACAAAAAAGGAATATTTTTTAAAGTATGATCAACGCATAAGAATCTTCCTGGCATTGCCTGAATAGATTTTCTTAAGCACGCTGTCTTTCAATCCAAATCCATGAAGGGCCCAATGATAACCGAACAAGTTGGTTTCATAGAAATGCTCATCGGTGGATTCCAGAATGCGGAAGGTAACGGCATACATGGAGGGTTCAAAGCCCATGTCAGTGCCATATAAAAGCCGGTCCTGATATTTTTCGAAGAATGCATTCATATAGCGTGGAATGGGTGCAGTTTCAGCAAAGCGTGCAGCAAAATCGGCATACAGGTTGGGATATTTCTGTAGGATCGTTCCTAGTAGTTCAAGATCATATTCGCAATTGGCAAGGTGACAGGCAATGAATGTGGTTTTTGGATTATCGCGTACAACATTTTCAAGTGTTTTCACCAGTTGGCCGTGGTTGAGTATTCCTTTTTTAGTGAGATCAATTCTCCAGGTGTAGGCATTCATGAGTCCATCATTGGTGGAGTCCATAGGAAGATACATCCAATAGGGATCGGCCACATGGATGTTTACGGGAAGTTTTAGCGCAGCACATTTTTCAAACAGCGGTTTCATTTGAACGTCATCAAAGTGCAATCCATAACCTGGAATCGGATATGAGTTTAGCTCTCCCAATCCTTTATCGCCCAGTTCACCAACTCCTTTCGCGCCTACCTTATAGCAACGTTCCAATTCCTTTACGGCATGATCAATCCAACCTTTTTCAGGATAGCCGGTATAATCAAAGCCACACCATACTTCAAAACGATTTCCGTAGGGGGCATACTTCGCATATACACTATCGAACTTTGCACCGGTAAACTGAGTCATGACGATCGTCTTTTCTACGCCCACTTCGTCCATGGTTTTTACCCATTGGGCTAGTTCTGCATCAGTATTTGCATACACATGTGAGTGCATATCAATCACCGGATATTTTGCTTTTGCGATAGTCGAAACCGGGATTTTATAAATGGATTTAGGCCGGTAGTTCTTGAGCTTTATTTCGTTGGGATTCTGGGCAACTAACTCCATCTGTGCAACTAACATCAGGATGGAGAAGATGATAGTGAATACATTTTTTTTCATAGTAGGAATGTGTTCGTTTGGTGGTTGACGGATTTAATGATCAGTCAATCAAAAAGTGTTAATCTTACCTTGATTGTTTTTTTTTCATTTGATGGAGTGTGCACGGGTCTGCAATTCGTCACGAATGATGGCCCTCAAAACAGGGGCTTTCTCTTCCAGTTGTTTCAATAAACAGATTTGATTTCCGGCACGCACCAGGTTGTTATCTTCATACTTCACTTCGTAATAGGAATCATTATTGCAATAGTCGGCAAGAAACCGAATGGCTTGCATGTAAATGATAAACTGGCCAGCATAGAGAATAAGATCGTTCTCTGCTTCGGATAGTTCTTTACCCATGCTGAGGATGTATCCATGTACAATAGCGCGGAAGAAATCATCCCGTATTTCAATTTTGGAAAAATCTTTTTCTTCTTCATTGGCAGGAGAAAGATAGGTGCGCATCATATCACCCACATCGCTAATGAAGTATCCAGGCATCACTGTATCCAGATCAATGATGGCAATGCCTTTTCCGTGATCGTCAAATAAAACGTTGCTGATTTTGGTATCGTGATGCATCACCCTTTTTTTAACATCAGGGTTGACCAGAATTTTTTCATACGAAGTAAGGAGGTGAGTAAATGCCATCAGGTCATCAATCAACGGTTTGGCAATTTTTACCCGACTCATATTACCGTGCTTCAGCGAATCTTCATATTGTTTATACCGCAACGAGAGGTTATGAAAATCTGGAATGGTAGTGTGCAACTTCGAAGCATCAAAGCCGGATAACAACCGCGTGAATTTTCCAAACTGGAAAGCGGCCTCATAAGCCTGATCGGTGGACGACACTACATTAATAGTGTGTGAACCTTGTATGAAGGGAAAAAGTCTGAAATAACCCTCCTCCTGATCATGCACCATTTCTTCCTGTGCCAGATTTTTAATAGGTGAAACAAAAAGATAATCCTCACTATTTTCCTTCAGGTATTCATCAATCATCCTGATGTTTTCGGCAATCTTGCTGGGTTGTTTGAATACATGATCATTCACCCGTTGTAGAATGTAGGCCTTATCCTCGCAGGTAATTTTCCATGTCTTGTTGATGAGGCCACTCACCAGTGATTCTACCTTGCAGTGTTCAGCGTTAATTCCATATGGCGTGAGAATGGTTGAAATCATTTTATAAAAATAGTTATCAGCCGGTAATCTAGCCGAGTCTTGTATGAATAAAGAGCCGTGGCTCCAATATTATTTTTCTAAAGGCGAGTGCTTTTCCATTTCTGGGGGCATTCAAAATCTCCAGTAGCAATTCAGTAGCACGTTGCCCCTGTCGATAAGGAAACTGTTCTACGGATGCGAGTGGAGGATTTTCCATGTAATTATAGACCGGAAGATTGGCAAAACTAACAAAACTGATATCGTGATTGATTCGAATATTCATATTTCGGGCATATTGCATAGCATCCAGCGCTACAAAGTCATTGAACGTAATAACTGCCGTTGGCCCCTTTTTTAAGGTTAGCAATTTTTGCATCGCACGATAGGTGGATTCCTTCGAAAGATCAGAGTGTACAACGAAATCCGGATTGAGTGCTACATTCAACTTCTTTAAGGAAGACTGATACCCGATCATTCGATCGCGATTAGCCAGCAAATCTTTGGGGCCACTAATAAAGGCAATGCGGTCGTGGCCTCTCTTCACCAGGAATTCCACGGCTTCATTCATTCCGGATTCGATTCTACACGTTACACTGTGTACATCTGATTTTTCGGGAACACAATCAAAAAAGACAACAGGAATTTCATATTTCTTTAGCGCTTCGAAATGGACAACATCCTTTGTGTTTTTTGCAATGGAAATCAGGAGGCCATCCACCCGGTGATTTTTCATGGCCTCCACAATTTTTTTCTCGCGTAAAGTATCATCATGAGATTGTCCCATCAATACATTGTAATTATGCTCACTGGCATAATCCTCTATGCCACTGATCGCTTCAGAGAAAAAAGCTTCAGATAAATGTGGTAGAATAACACCCAACGTGAATGTCTTTCCCGACCGAAGAAACATGGCCGTTTGGTTTGGTTCATATTCCAGTTCGGAGGCTACTTCTTTCACCCGCTTTATTGTGGCAGAGCTGATACTTTTGCTATCATGCAGCGCACGCGAAACAGTAGAAACTGAAATGTTCAGCATCCTGGCTATTTCTTTTATGGTAGGCGCTTTTTTCTTCACAAGTGATTCAGGTAAAAGTTCGGGCTTGATTTATAATGAGGCTTGCCAATTCGGATCAAAATAATTGTGGTAAAGATATAAACACCTTTCAGTTTCCACTCATGCTTTATCTATGGCATTCGCCACACGATTACCCGAACGGGTTGCTGCTTCGGTGCCCCAGTTTAGGTTGTCTGCATAGGCTCCCGCAAAATGGATTCGTCCAAGTGGTTGCATAAGGTTGGGCCAAAACTTATGAAGTTGTCCTATTGGGAATGGACGCCTCTCGCAAGTAGGTGAAAAGGAATCTTTTGTCCAGTCTTTACCTAAAGCTTGCTCAATGGTATCGCGCTTACCGGGATACAATTCACGAAATACAGCCAGGGCTCGCTGCGGTGAAATTCCACCCGAACCAGTACCTAAAACAATAACCCGATGCGTGTCCACTTCTTCTGCGGATTGCCAAACACTCCAGAGGTCAGGATGATCCAGGTCCATGTTAATGCTGAGTCCATCGGCTTCCCAGAATTTAGAGCTTGCCTGAAACACAAAGCGCTGGTAAGAATCATATTCGATGGTGTCGCAGAGATACTGCTTTTCAGGTGGCAACACCGGATCGAACTGAATATTTTTTAAAGCAGGCAGCGGAATGCAATTCACAAAAAAATCAGCAGTAAGTTCCTGCACTTCATTATTTTGTTTGAATGTGACGGTTACGCCTTTATCATTATGACGGACCAATTGAATCGTGCTATTCAATCTCACGCGGGCACCTAGTCTTTTCGCAAAAGCATTTGGAAGCATCTGATTTCCGCCTTTAAGGCGGAAGACTTCCGGAGGACTTTCGGGTACTCCGCGAATTTTTAGTATAGCTGACATCCACAACTCAAACAAAGCCGAGGAATTATTACCACCCAGCATTTCCAGCGCAGTCTGCGATGCGCCATCTTTTTTATAAAGATCAGACATGGGTATCTTATCCATATCATCATAGCCGATATTGAATGGCTGATATTCGTCTTTGAATGGATCCAGATAAGGCCTTGCATAGAGCGACTTAAGATCCCACCAGGGATTTTTGGAAAGGAATTTTACTTCTTTATCATTCAATCCAAAACTTTTCAGCACAGTAGGGTCATTCAACATTTTTTCAGAATAGAATTTCCCATTGATCCTCCGCATCACATTTTTTCTGCGCGGATATGGAAGTGCGGTGAGCCCGAACTCTTTTATATAGGCCCAATACAAATCGTATCCGGGTTTTGTGATGTGCTCCTGACCAAAATCGCCATACAGTTCATCCGACAATCCATCGTGCACGGTGAACACGTGGCCGCCATGGCGACCGGAAGCCTCCAGAACGGTTACATCATGTCCTTTTTTCATGAGTTCATAGGCGGTGCACAATCCTCCCATCCCACCTCCTCCTACAATTACCTTTTTTGGAGATGCTGAAATGACAGGTTCTTTTTTGAGGGCATCTAGTTCAGCTGCCTTCGCGGATGATTCGATGTCAACGAGCGAGGTGCCAAGACCCGCGAGCATAGAATGCTTTATAAAATCCCTTCGTTTTAAGTGATCCATAGTTAATGGGTTGCAAACAGTTGTGTGATACCAGACAATGATAGTGGATTCACATCACAGTTTATCAACAAAAGGCCAGACGAAACGTTTGCACAGCCCTTTATTGAACGTGAAATGATTCAAATATAGAAGAGGATAACGCCAGTCGAGTACTTCTTGATGTAGCGATTGTAAACCGGTTTACTATCATCCCTTAATTCAGATTTATTTGGCATTTAAATCGAACACAGACTGTCGACAAAAAAGAAGAGCGTGAGATTACTCCCACGCTCTGCTCAGATTAAGCAACTACAAACAGTTAAAAGACTACTTCAGCTTTACACGTGCAAACCAAAGTTCTTTCCCTGCTTTATCGGCACCGAAGAATACAAGCGTTTCACCCTTGTCGGTTTCTAATGTTGGGTAATTTGGATTGAGATAATATCCTGCTCCTTTACCAAATGTGACGAGATCCGTCATAGTAGCACTACCTGGGGTAATACGACCAATGCGTGGATAAGTGAGTAGTTTTCCTTCGCGCATGCCTTTAATTTCTTGCAAGATCCAATACATGTTTCCATCAGTACCTTCGATTAATTGCTGAGGACAAGCATACGTGGTAGTCAATTGACTCACCACTTTATAGGTGATGTGATATTGGGTACTGGTTTCGATGGTAACACCGGCTTCTTTTGTGTCTAGGCCATACTGCGCTTTCAGCTTTCCATTTGTGTCGAAATGAAATCCAAGCACGTCTTCAAATTGTTTTATTTGTCCGTCTTTGTTCTTATCATAGTTTTGACCGAGTACATATAAATCTCCATTTGTGCCAAATTCATATGATCTCACAGCAAACTCACGTCCGTTGTAGTCTGGCGTCTTTTTTTGATTAGGTGGAAATTGTTGTTTGGCTTTAAACTCGTCAAGACTTGTTTCGGTGATATAGGCAAACTTGCCACCGGATGCCTTAAGCAATTGAACCGCTTTATATTTTACTTCACCATTTTGGTTCCCGAAGCCCGGTTTTACTCCTTCATTATAATATTTATCCTTGCCGGCAGCCGCAGGACCATAAAAATACTTATCACCATTATCAAAAGTTAATACTTCGTCAATTCGCCAATAGCTGGCAGGGCTTTCGAAACTGAATCGCTCGGTGATTTTACAATCAGCATTTACAGCGATGTATGTGTAATTATTATTGTTAGGGTCTGCTTTCTTTTTACCCATGGCATTGGATGGAGCAAAAACAAATACGATACCGGCTACGCCTGTGTTTTCTGGGTTATCAAAATCAGGTACCTCCATAGCTCGCCCAAATGCGAATGATTGCGTATAGGGAAAATCAAAATCGAGGGTCTTTACTAAATCAAGATCTTTATTAAATTTTAATAGGCGAATGGCTCCCACATCTTCGTTTCCCTTGGCACTCATTTTTGGTTTTACGCTGGCCAAAATATATAAATCTCCATTGATGTCGTCTTCTGCAGAAGTGATTGCTGTATACGTATTACCGTCATCTGTTTTTGGTTTTACTTTTTCCAGGATGTCGGTCTTGCTGGTATAACCACCCAGCAGCCATTTATAAGTGCTGGTGATTCTTTTCTTTTTTAACACCAGCGTTCCCATCATATTATTCTCCATGGTGTTTCCTTCGGTTACATAGGTTTCTCCTTTGTACCGAAACCATTTGAATTTTTTCTTCATTTTTTCGGCCTCTTCTTCAAATTCACCGTCTTTGATGAAATTGAAATCGTTGTCAAATACATATTGTTCGTATTTGAATGTGTTTTTCTTTTGCCCTGTAAAGTAAGTCAGCGTGTATGTCTTGGCTTCTTTGTCGTAATCCAGGCCGGAAAGCTCTCCCCTTTTGGATGCCCGGGAAATTTTGTAAGTCTTTTCAAGATCGAGTTGCTGGGCAAGCATCGTGTGCCCTGTTATAAGAAGAAGAATGATCAGACATGAGAACTTTTTCAGCATATAGAATTTTGATTTAATAGTTTAATCAAAAATGCTGTTCACGGTAGGCAATCACAATACCCTAGAAATGGTATTCGCTATCCGTACTGGCACGGATAGCTTACTTTGTTCATTAAGTAGGCTTAATAATTTCTGAAAATATCCTTACTGACGTTAATGGATGGAAGGCTATTTTAAAGACAGAACATCCGTTTTTTCATCAGGTGTTTTAAGATATGATTTTGATTTTCTGTTTTCCATAGTGGCAAGCTGTGCCTCTCCGAATTTTGTTGGGTCTTCCTTATATAGAATTCGCCATATCTTCCCTTTTTTTGATTCTGAAATATACAATGAACCATCTGGACCTTCTGCTAAACCCATGGGCCTGTACCGGGCATTGCTCATGCTTAAAATCGTGTCGACTCCTGCAAAGCCATCGGCAAACACTTCCCATCTACCTGTTGGTTTTCCATTTTCAAATGGAATGAATGCTACAATATATCCTGCCTGAGGATAAGGTGTGCGGTTAGTGGATCCATGAAATGCAATGAATGCTCCTTTTCTATACCGAGCAGGAAATTGTTTGCCTTTATAAAACAACAAATCATTAGGCGCCCAATGCGCTGGCAGACCCATGATAGGATCCGCATACCCTTTTGCTTCCTTGATCCCGTCTCCACCGTATTCCGGGGCCACCATTCTTTTGCCTTTGAAAGGGTCATAATAACTATAGGGCCATCCAAAGTCATCGCCTTCATGAATTTTTATAAATTCTTCCGCAGGCAATACCGTGTTTTGCCAAACACTATAATATTGTGGCGCATGTCCATTTAAATAATCCCTACCATGTTGCACCGCATACAAAGTGCTGTCCTCTTCATTCCAGGAAATGGCCACAACACTTCTGATTCCAGTAGCGAATTTTTGACCATCAGATTGAGATTGATTCAATTTATTCTCATCAAATTTCCAGATGCCACCCATGTCATTCAATTCAGGGCAGGGTAAAAACCCCTTCACATTAGCATATGAATTCGTGCTTGCGTAATCAATTGAATTCCAATCTTCACAGGTATTGGTTGGTGCACTAAAGGTTACATACATACCACCCCGTTGGTCGAAAGCTAAAGATTTAGCATTGTGCCATCGCATAGGATATTTGTCTACCAATAGTATTTCTGGTTTGCCATCTGGAACTAATTGGGGAGGGGTCAATTTTTGACGATAGACCACCAGCTCAGAACTAAAATATAAATAGCCATTGTGAATACGCATTTCAGTGGCGAAACTTCCATCATTTGGGTAATCACCGAAACGTTGATAAATATCTGTCTTGCCGTCACCATTGGTGTCTCTCAATGCGACATTACCTGAATTTCCTTCCGTGATACGCAGCTTCACATAAATGTCACCATTGTCATTGACCGCCAAATGTCTGGTTAGCCCAACGCTATCGACAACCACCAATGCCCCGAATCCATCTGGTAAAAACAGACCGCCATTATCCGCATCCGTTTTAAGGGTAGCAACTTCTTCTTTGTTCTTACAAGTTGTTAACGAAAAGAATACAATGAGAAAAAAAAGATTTTTGATGACCATTGATTTTATAGGCATTCTATTTCCGGGACTAAGCATTAAACAACCTTGTATTTGAATTGGTGTAAATCTATTAAAAGTGTTCTGATTTCTACGGTGCGAACAAAACGGTAAATGAAAATTGTTCGACTGCCAATGAAAAAAAAAGATTCTGATTGATAAAGAATCAAACAATTATCAAAATCATTTCGTCAATCTGAGCTAAAAATTCCAACCCGATAATGCCCGGTAATTCAGGTATGATTCAATGGTTACTTTATAGTGATTTCCGAGACAAGAAATCCTTTGGCGACCTTACTGGACGGGGGATTAGACGGATCGTCCACCCACTTTCCGTCTACGATGAATCGATATTGATAAGTTCCCGGAATTAAGGAAAGAGTGCATTCCCAATTTCCTTCGGGGTTCTTAAAACAAATGTTTTGAAGTGACTGCCATTCATTGAAAACTCCGGCCACAGCCACAGCTTTTGCAGTTGGAAAACCCGTTAGAGTAAGCTTGCTGTTTCCGAGTTTAGGTGTTGTGCTTTCTGCGAGTTGAGAAAGAACAATCCTGGCCCAACGATTTGAGGAATTAAGGACTTTAGCGTGCTCATAGGCTTGCTGTGATTCACTTATATATCCGTTCCAAAAAAGTGCTTTGCCCAGGGCCTCAAAAGAGATATCGCTGGCAGGAAAATATTCACAATTTTTTCTGGCAACTATCAACGATTCGTTTATGTGCTGACGATTCAATAGCACATTGGTTAAATCATACAATTGTTCGGCATCAACCTGAAATTTTGTTTTAGCGTTATTGAATTCCCGATCAAAAAATGAAAGTGATTCGTAAACGCCTTTCTTTTCCCAAACTTTAATCAAATCTGTAATCATTCTTTTAGGAAATTGATCCTCCAGGTTAGTTTCGGTTTTCTGTTTTTCGGCCAGGGATTTTAGTAGATCTATTTCTATTTTGTCATTGAATTGGTGATTGTAGTAAAGATTGATTTTTTGACTACTGAGATCGCTGATCGTTGAGTACACGGTGGCTCCGGGGTAAGTTTGTCGTGCAGTAAACAGTATACTTTCAAATTCCTTTACGCTGTTTGAAAATTCTTTTTCAAGCAGATCGGTGGTGAGATCATACCGATAACAAACATGACTCTTATCAGTAGGTCGAAAGTTGGTAATGATTTTATATCCATCGGAGACGGCTCCCCTTTCAACTATCCCGTTCACATCAATGACTGCGTACGATCCTTGTGCATCGGCCAATATGATCTCAACGCTCTTGATGAACGGAACATAGTAATGCTTTAAATAAAGGATCGCTTCATCGACCGTAGCGCAATTTTTTAACACATTTTTGAATACGGGAACAGGGGCAGCTTTCTTTCCTTGCTTAACGGAATCAACTAGGGTTTGCTTTGGGATTGCATTACCATCAAAGAATAATCCCTTCTCGTTCATCCCGCCCTGGGCTATCTTGAATTCTCCTCCAAAACCGAAGAATACGGCTCCATATTTTTCTTTTGTGGAAGGATATTCAAACCAATACTTGCCATTGGATCGATACCAATCCTCATTGTATCCAACCAATACACGATCATTTTTTCTCCCGATAATAAAATAGCAAGCCTCTGAGGTGAAGCTTGCTATTAGTATGGAAAAAGTTAATACTACTTTCACGTGCTTTTTTGTGTAGATGACAAAACAGCAAGGAAGGTTGCATGGGATTAAGTCAGCATGCCACCATCCACCTGAATTACCTGTCCGGTGATATAACTGGACATGTCCCCTGCGAGAAATACACACGCATCGGCAACATCTTCCGGTTTGCCGCCACGCTTAAGCGGAATAGCATCACGCCAGCTTTGAACGGTTTTCGCATCGAGTTTATCGGTCATTTCTGTTTCTATAAAACCGGGAGCGATAGCGTTTGAACGAATGCCGCGTGAGCCTAACTCAAGAGCCACCGATTTTGTGAAGCCGATGATACCCGCTTTGGAAGCGGCATAATTGGCCTGGCCGGCATTTCCCTTTAATCCAACCACCGAAGTCATATTAATAATAGAGCCGCCCTTCTGTTTCATCATGGGCTTGGTAACGGCCTTCACTGTGTTGAAACAAGATTTCAAATTTACATTCATGATTTTATCCCACATCTCTTCGGTCATACGAAGCAGAAGATTGTCCATGGTGATACCGGCATTGTTTACTAATACATCGAGCGAGCCGAAGTCGGCCACCACATCATTAATGAGTTTATCCGCTTGCGCAAAATCAGAAGCATCAGAGCGATAGCCTTTTGCTTTCACTCCTTTGGCAGCCAGTTCCGCTTCCAGCGCCTGGCCTTGTTCAACGCTGGATAGATACGTGAACGCCACATTTGCACCTTGCTCAGCAAAGCGCAGCGCAATGGCCCGACCGATACCTTTTGACGCCCCGGTGACGAGGGTGTTTTTTCCCTGGAGTAGTTTCATTTTTAGGATAGTTATGGAAAATATTTATAAACTTCTTTTCTATTCAGCACTCGTTCGAAAGTAACCGTGTTGTTTTCAAAATGAATTCCAACGCGATCGTTTCCGAAACGTAATTTATAGTAGTTCTTGTATCCTTGAAGTTTTTCCGCTCTAATTTCTCTGAAGGCCCTAAATCTTAGCACTTCGTTGACGGCAAACGATTCAATTTTCTTGCGTTCAATTTCTGGTAAAGAGGCAAGGTCTTTAAGAAATTTTTTGTTGTACTGAAAATTCAAGATTTTTTCTTCAGTCTTTTATAATAGGACTTGGCCTCAGCTACAGAAAGGCGGTCTTCTTTCTTGTTCTGTATCATTTTTTCCCCCAACACATAATCTTCAAGGGCTCTCTCAATTTTTTCAAAAGTCTTAATATCCAGTTGAACGGCAACCTTTTCGTTCCTCTCATTAACGATATATTTTCTTTTGATGGAGCTCATTTACGGGTTCAAAAATGATGATTTTCGGCCCGATTTCAAAAGAATGCAAATCTCTATTCTCAGATAAAGATGTCAGGTAAAATGAATCTCTACCCTTATATTTGAGCCAAATTTTAAAGATTATATCTATGGCTAATTATGATTTGATTGTCATTGGCAGTGGTCCTGGTGGATATGTAGCCGCTATTCGTGCTTCTCAATTAGGTATGAAAGTAGGGGTGGTGGAAAAAGCCGAGTTGGGTGGTATCTGCCTCAACTGGGGTTGCATTCCTACCAAAGCATTACTAAAGAGTGCCAATGTGTTTGAATATATCAAGCATGCCGGTGATTACGGAATCAATGTGAAAGATTCCTCAGCTGACTTTGCTTCCATTATAAAGAGAAGTCGTGATGTGGCTGCAGGCATGAGCAAAGGAGTGCAGTTCCTATTCAAGAAAAATAAGATTGATCAGATCGTTGGCTTCGGTAAGCTGAAGAAGGGAAACAAAGTAGAAGTGACCGATGCAGCCGGAAAGAAAACTGATTACGATGCCAAGCACATCATCCTGGCAACAGGTGGCCGCTCACGCGAACTTCCCGCATTGCCCATTGATGGGAAGAAAATCATAGGCTATCGCGATGCAATGGTTTTACCACAACAACCCAAAAAGATGTTAGTGGTAGGTTCTGGCGCCATCGGTGTTGAGTTTGCTTATTTCTATAGTACCCTCGGCACAGAGGTGACGATTGTTGAATTCCTTCCTCGCGTTGTGCCGGTGGAAGATGAAGAGGTATCCAAGCAATTGGAGAAATCATTCAAGAAGGCAGGCATGACTATTTATACCAACTCGGAAGTGACGAAAGTAGATACTACTGGTAACGGTTGTGTTGCTACGGTTAAAACTCCAACCGGAGAGCTTAAGCTGGAAGCCGATGTAGTGCTATCAGCCGTAGGTGTTTCCACCAACCTCGAAGGCCTTGGCCTTGAAGAAGTGGGTGTAAAAACAGAAAAGGGAAAAGTTATCGTTGATGATTACTATAAAACCAATGTCGCAAATGTGTATGCTATTGGTGATATCGTGAAAGGTCAGGCGCTGGCACACGTAGCTTCCGCAGAAGGTATTATATGCGTTGAGAAAATAGCAGGCCATCATCCTCAGCCACTGGATTACAATAACATTCCAGGTTGCACCTATTGCTCTCCGGAAATTGCTTCAGTAGGCTACACAGAAGAAGCGGCAAAGAAAGCGGGCTACGAGATTAAAGTGGGCAAGTTTCCGTTCACGGCATCGGGCAAAGCAAAAGCAGCAGGAGCACCTGACGGGTTTGTAAAACTGATTTTCGATGCCAAGTATGGTGAATTCCTGGGTGCGCATATGATTGGTGCCAATGTAACAGAAATGATTGCCGAAGTGGTGGCAGCGCGCAAGTTAGAAACCACAGGTCATGAAATCATCAAGACAGTACATCCTCACCCAACCATGAGCGAAGCAATCATGGAAGCAGCAGCGGCTGCTTATGGTGAAGTGATTCACTTATAAGCGATCAATAAATCTGAAGACGGAGGATCAAGGTCCTCCTTTTTTGTTTATATAGTTCAAAGAGCTTCTGATCCTCAGAGCCCTTATTCCGTCTTTGTAAAATGACTGCTGTCAGGAGAATTCTATTTAAAAATCCTTAGTTTTAAGCCTTTAAAAAGATTACTTAGACTTCATGTGGAATAGATCTGCTCAGTATATTATCCGTTATCGATTGCATCTCATGGTAGTGATTGGGTTGATAACCGTGGTGATGGGTTATTATGCCTCGAAGGTAGAGATGAGCTATGATTTTGCCAGGACGGTGCCGCCCAACGATCCTGAAATGGTTTTTCTTAATCACTTCAAAGCACAATTTGGAGAAGATGGTAACATGATGGCGATTGGAATAAAAGACAGTGCCATTTACAAGCTGGAGAATTTCCAAAAACTCAGAAAGTTCAGTAACGATATTAAGAAAATAGATGGAGTGAATGAGGTCTTATCACTTCCCTTATTGCGGGTGATTCTAAAAGACACAGTTGAAAAGAAATTTTATCTTGACCCACTGTTTCCCGAGGCAATCCAATCACAACGGCAACTAGACAGTCTGTTGACCATCGCCCTTGGTCAGAAGTTTTATATGGGGCAATTGGTGAATGTTGATAATGGGGCCACGCTGATTTTAGCTCCCATGAAAAAGGAATATGCCAACTCGGTGAAAAGATTGGATGTAACCAATAGCCTGATCAAAGCAGGCACAGAGTTTACTGAACAAACGGGCATCAAAATTCATTATGCAGGGCTGCCCTTCGTTCGTTCTGTGATGGCACAACAAGTGCGCGCAGAACTTTCTTTTTTCCTTTATCTCTCCGCCCTTGTTACCGGGGTAATCATGCTGGCGTTCTTCCGGTCCATACGTGCTGTGATTTTCTCCATGATCATGATTGGAGTGGTGGTGGTTTGGACGATAGGCACCATTGCGTTATTAGGATTTAAAATAAGTCTACTGAGCGGACTGATTCCACCGGTGATTGTAACCATCGGTATAACCAATGCGATTTATCTGCTAAACAAGTATCATCTGGAATTTGTAAGCCGGAAGGATAAGATGGAAGCTATTCTTGCCGTAGTGAAAAAAATGGGCCTCGCTACTTTCCTCACCAACCTCACCGTAGCGATTGGTTTCCTCACGTTGCTTTCTACAGACATATCAGTGCTGCGTGAATTTGGTATTGTTGCCGGCATCAACATCATTTCATTGTTTGTGGTGAGCCTGGTTATGATTCCCGGCATTTTATCGTGGATGCCTGAACCATCATCCAAACATTTAAGGCACCTGGATTTTAAAATATTGGGTTGGTTTGTGAAGTCGATTGATCTGATGGTTCATCGTCACCGAGTGTTTATTTATTCTGCTACCATCGGCATCACCATCATTGCCGTGATTGGGATGACGAGACTTTACTCCGTATCATTTATGGTAGATGATATTCCTGAGGACAGTGAGATTAAGAAGGATCTGAAATTTGTTGAAGAAAATTTCAATGGCATCATGCCGCTGGAGATTGAGATTGATCTTCAAACTAAGAGAAAGAAACCATTGCAGAGTCTGAAAATAGCAAAAACGATCGAATCCTTTGAAGCTTCATTGGATTCTATTACCGTTACCTCAAGGCCAATTTCAATTCTCAGCTTTATTAAGGCATCGCGCCAGGCTTATTATGGAAATAATCCTGAATGGTATGGGTTGCCGAATTCAGATATGGAGGCAAAATATGTGTTGAGTTACCTTAAAGGACAAAGCGACAATAGCGGTCTCTTCAATTCTTTTGTCGATTCAACCTATAGTAAAATGAGAATCTCCATGCAGATGGCAGATATTGGTTCCATTAAAATGGATTCGCTCGTGAACCAGGTAATTCAACCTAAGGTGACTATGTTGGTTGCTGATCTGAAAAATACATTGAAGTCGAAGAGTGATTCAGTAACCGTCACCATTACCGGATCTTCCAAAATTTTCATCAAGGGCAATAAGTTCCTGATCGAAAACCTTACAGAAAGTTTAATTCTCGCCTGCATCCTGATCACATTGTCAATGGCTTTATTATTTGCAAATGCACGCATGATTTTGATCTCATTGATTCCCAATCTGATTGCATTGATGATTACAGCAGGCCTCATGGGTTATTTCAATATTCCACTCAAGGCCAGCACCGCGCTGATCTTCAGCATTACGTTTGGTATTTCCGTGGATAACTCAATCCGGTTTTTGGCTAAGTATCGCCAGGAGTTACTGGCCTCCGGATTTTTTGTGCCTCGTGCGGTGAGTGAAAGTATTCTGGAAACAGGTAAGAGCATCATTTATACATCAATCGTATTGTTTGCCGGGTTTATCATTTTTGCGTTCTCGGATTTTGGTGGAACCGTTGCGTTGGGATTGCTCACCTCTACCACGCTGATAATATCCATGTTTACCAACCTGATTTTGCTGCCAGCCTTAATTATGACCTTTGATAAGCCGAGGAAAAAGAAAGAACATCTCCTGATTGATGATCTTGATCCTAATTTTTATGGCGAAGCCGAAGACGAAGAAATCGACCTGAGCAAGATCAAGATTCACGATCGCAAGGGATCAGCATAGTAGATAATCAGCCAAATTTCTACTCTTACACTCAATTAAAACCCCCGGCTTTTCTAGTCCAGATTCCTGATGTTCCATGGACAAAAAACCCTAAATTGCGGCCTTATTTTTTAAGAGCAGTGAGCAAATACAGAGAATTTAAGGAATTGAACCTGGCCCAGGTGGCTTCTGAGATATTGGAGTTCTGGAAACAGGAGAAGATTTTTGAAAAATCAGTTTCTAATCGGGAAGGATCGCCCACTTTTACCTTCTATGAGGGGCCACCATCGGCCAACGGAACTCCCGGCATTCACCACGTGATGGCCCGCACTGTAAAAGATATTTTTTGCCGTTTCAAAACCTTGCAGGGCTATCAGGTAAACCGCAAAGGAGGATGGGATACGCATGGACTTCCCGTGGAATTACAGGTTGAAAAAGAACTCGGCATCACGAAAGACGACATCGGCAGAAAAATTTCGGTTGAGGACTACAATAAGAAGTGCCGCGAAACGGTGATGAAGTATAAAGACCAGTGGGATGACCTCACCATGAAGATGGGTTATTGGGTTGACCTTGAAAAGCCTTACATCACCTACGAGAAAGAATACATTGAATCACTGTGGTGGGTATTAAAACAACTCTACGACAAGCAACTCTTATACAAATGGTACACCATTCAGCCGTACTCACCCGCGGCCGGAACCGGGTTGAGTTCACATGAACTGAATTTGCCGGGCTGCTACAAGGATGTGAAAGACACTTCGATTGTCGCCCAGTTTAAAATTACACGCAATGCCGAGTCAGAGTTTCTTTTTAAAAATACCGATAAGAATATTTTTGTTCTGGCCTGGACAACAACACCCTGGACGTTACCCTCTAACACAGCGCTGGCTATAGGAGAGAAGATTGCGTATGTTCAGATAGATACTTTTAACAGTTACACCTACAAACCCATTTCAGTAGTGTTGGCCAAAGCACTTGTCGGAAAGTATTTTTCTGAGAAGAATAAAGACTTGAAGCTGGAAGAGTATAAAGCGGGTGATAAGAATATTCCTTTTCGGATTGTACAGGAATTTACTGGGAAAAATCTAGTAGGTATTCGATACGAACAGTTAATGCCGTACCTATTGCCGCTTCGGAATGTTGAGAGAGCTTTTCAAGTAATAACGGCCGATTTCGTAACTACTGATGATGGTACGGGCGTAGTGCACATTTCGCCAACGTTTGGCGCTGATGACTTTAGGGTCGCCATGCAAAACGACATTCCTGCCATGGCTGTCAAAGACGAAACTGGTAACCTGGCACCTACGGTTGATCGAAAAGGGAAATTCATTTCACAGATCGGTGAAAAATTGAAAGAAGGCGTTGCCAGATATAACATCAAAACGCATAAGCCGCTGGACGCTGATGACTTCTATGTGAAAAATTATACCAATGAAGATGAAACCAATCCGGATTATAAGACCACTGATGTCATCATCTCCATCATCTTAAAAGAGGAAAATAAAGCCTTCAAAGTCGAGAAATACGAACACACCTATCCGCATTGCTGGCGAACCGATAAGCCTGTGCTCTATTATCCATTGGATAGCTGGTTTATCAAAACCACGGCCTTGAAAGACCGGATGGTTGAGTTGAATAAAACAATCAATTGGAAACCTGAATCTACAGGGGCTGGTCGTTTTGGTAACTGGCTGGAGAACCTGGTGGATTGGAACTTATCGCGCTCACGTTACTGGGGCACTCCACTTCCTATCTGGAGATCAAAAGATGGAAAAGAAGAAATTTGTATTGGCTCAATAGAGCAATTAACAAAGGAAGTTGAAAAAGCTAAAGCAGCCGGGTTTGATAACAAATTGACAATTGACAATGGACAATTGACAATAGACCTACATCGACCGTATGTTGATGAAATTGTATTAGTGAGTGCAAGTGGACAACCCATGTATCGCGAAGCTGATTTGATCGATGTGTGGTTTGATTCAGGTGCTATGCCTTACGCACAGTGGCATTACCCATTCGAGAATAAAGAGATCTTCGAAAAGAATTATCCGGCCGATTTCATTGCCGAAGGTGTAGACCAGACTCGGGGATGGTTCTTCACCCTTCACGCGATTGCCGTGATGTTGAGCGAAACCAGTGATGACATCAAAGCAGTAAATAAGAAAGTAGGAAATGGTGGAGTTTCATTCAAGAATGTAATTTCCAACGGACTCGTGCTGGATAAGAACGGCAACAAAATGTCGAAGAGCAAGGGCAACGTGGTGAATCCATTTGAAACACTGGCCAAATATGGCGCGGATGCGGTGCGCTGGTACATGATGGAGAATGCACCACCCTGGGAGAACCTGAAGTTTGACTCAGATGGCATTGTTGAAACACAAAGGAGATTTTTTGGAACGCTCTCTAACACCTATTCCTTCTTCGTGCTGTATGCCAACATTGATGGTTTTGTGAAGGACGAAATGAATAATGTACCGTTCGATCAGCTTGCTCCTCTGGATAAGTGGATCATCACCAAAGAACAGTCGTTGATTGAAGAAGTTACCGCTGCCTATAACGACTATGACCCCACCAAGGCAGCGCGCGCTATCCAGGACTTTGTGAATGATCATCTTTCCAACTGGTATGTTCGTTTGAACAGAAAGCGTTTCTGGCAGCCAGCTAACCGTGGAGAACTATCCGTCAATAAGAGAGCCGCTTATGAAACATTGTATGAATGCCTGATGGTGACTGCCCAGCTGATGGCGCCTATCGCACCATTCTTCAGCGAATGGTTGTATAAAAATCTTACTGACAATATCCGCGACCGCGCGAAGCAGTTTAATACGCCACTTCAGTATGAATCGATTCATCATACCTTGTTGATCGAAGCGGATTCAAGAAGAAAAGAGGAGGAATTGGAGAAATCGATGGACTATGCACAACGCATTTGCTCATTGGTGCACTCTATTCGTAAAAACAGTAGGATCAAGGTGCGTACACCATTGCAAAAAATATTGCTTCCGGTATTAGATGAAAAGTTTGCGCAGCGTGTGCGCAGCGTGGAGGCTATCATTAAGGCAGAGGTAAACGTAAAAGAGATTCAGTATATCGATGATGCCTCCGGATTACTGGTGAAGAAAGTGAAACCTAACTTTGCCAAGTTGGGTAAGCAATATGGTGCTAAGATGAAAGAAGTTTCTACGGTGATTAACACATTTACCAAGGAAGATATTCAGGCTATCGAAAAAAGCGGATCATTGAGTAAAGGTGGATTTGACCTCGTGCTGGAAGATGTGCTTATCTCTTCGGAAGATATTCCGGGCTGGTCGGTGGCCTCTGAAAATGGACTAACCGTAGCGCTGGATATCACACTTACTGATGAATTGAAGCGCGAAGGTATCGCCCGTGATTTTGTGAATCGCGTGCAAAATCTGCGCAAGGATATGGGTCTTGAAGTATTGGATAAGATTTCGATTGAAGTAGAGAAAGATGGAGAAGTAGTTACCTCTGCTCTTACAGAATATAAGGATTACATCAGTGCGGAAACACAAGCACTGTCGTTGGAGTTAAAGAATGCAGTAACGGATGCTACCGAGGTGGATATGGATGAGTTCGTATTGAAAGTAAAGATCCGGTTAAGTTAAATTGATCACAATTAATGAATATCCTGCACGCCAGGAATAAAGTATGGGTTATATAAAATATTTTTTGATCGCGTTGGTTGTGATTCTCATTGATCAGTCAAGCAAGTTGCTGGTTTATAACAATATGTATCTTCATCAGGAGGTGAATGTGTTGGGAGAATGGTTTAAGCTACATTATCTGCTCAACCCGGGCATGGCATTTGGCATCCGTTGGGAGAGCGAATTTGGGAAACTGGCGCTTACCATTTTTAGAATTGTCGCCATGTTTGGAATCGCCTATTACCTGATCATCATGGCAAAGAAGAAAGCGCATAATGGGTTTTTGATTTGCCTGGCTCTTATTTTAGGGGGAGCTATCGGCAACGTAATTGATAGTACCTTTTATGGTGTGTTTCTAAATAATGCGCCAGTCGAATCGCCAACGAAATGGTTTCATGGACAAGTCATCGATATGCTTTATTTTCCGTTATTTAATTTCTACTGGCCGGAATGGGTTCCGGTTAAGGGAGGTGAATATTTTGAGTTCTTTAGCCCGGTATTCAACATCGCGGATTCATCAATATTTCTTGGTGTGGCTACAATATTGGTTTCACAGAAAAGATTTTTTTCTGATCAGTTTGAAGAAGCGAGTGAACCGGATGGGGATGTTCAATCCAATCAAATTCAGTCGGAAGAAAACACGGAACCATCAACATTGGTGGTAAACCCGGAGGATATCGCAACCCCTTTTGAGGTTCCCGTTCAGCCGGAAGAAGAATCCAAATCAGATTCACCGGCAAGTTGATCCTGGTAATTGTGCCATGAGGTTGCTAATATCCCTGGTTACAGCGATCTTTTGTCAACGATGAAGAAAGCTTCTGCCAAACGAATACCAAAAGAAATACTGGACCTGGTGCGGGAGCAACTGGCCAAAACTGGCTATCACGAATCGGTGGGCACAGGCCGCTGGAGTTTTATCCATGGCCTACAAAGGGCAGTGAAAGACTTTGTAAAGAATACGACCACACTGGATCCACAGCTTTCACTTAGTTATCCACAGGGGCCATCCGAAGATTTATTGCGAAGGGCGTTCAATTTGAAGAGTCCTCCTGGGGCAACGCATACACTCCGCAACTTGTTGGCTTTGTTCGCCACGCAAAATAATTTGGACTGGAATATGCTGATCAATGATCGGTTTCACGACAAGTATAAAAACCTGTTGGATCAAGGTGATGACGAATCAGCAGAAGAGGAACGAGCAAAGTCACTGGGTACAGAGAACATGGATTCTTTCGCTACTAAGATTGCCAATGTGCTGCTTGAAAAATTATCGAACAAAGAAATCGATCTATTAAAAGCGCAGCTTAAAGATGAAAAGAGAGCCGATGTTTTCTCTGGTGAGGACATTGAGGGTTTATATGTTCCTTCCCTTAATGATCCGCAGAAACCTGAATTTCCGCCCCGTCCGTTTTACGAGCCCACGTTTCCGGCTTCCCGAACATTTCAAATCGAAGTGCCAGGATTTACTAATGTATGGTTGAAAGATGAGAGCACCAATCCAACGGGTACGCATAAATCACGCATGGCTTGGGAAGTACTGATCAAAGCAAAGCAATATCATATTAAAGAGGTTTCTATTATTTCATCGGGCAGTGCAGCGGCAGCAATTCAGCATTTCTTTAATCTCTACAAGGTAAACACGAAGCTGAAAGTGTTGATGGATTATAAAATCAGAAAGGACATTAAGGACTCACTTCGCAAAATGGGTTGCGAGATTTATGAGACTGATTTGAGCAAACAATCATTGACCGGAAAAGACATCAAGGAACTGACAAATAATAAAGAAGGTATCGACATCACGTATCGTGAAATTTTGGATCGCTATAACGATAACTATTATGATTGGCTATCCTATGAAGTGATGAATGAAAATCCTTCCTATTGTTTTGTGCCATTTGGCACAGGCGATTTGTTTGTCAACATTCTGATCATTGCAGAACGTGAATTCAATAATCGTATTTATAAGCATGACCCCCGTTTTTTGGGAGATATTCAGAAAATCAGTACGTGTAATTTTTTAGGAGCAACTACACATGACTCCAATTCACGTATGGATAAGCTGTTTTCGTATTATCTTCCTTCGCTGAATGATTACCAGTTTTACATCAATTCGCTGATTCAAAACGAACGCATTGGCCACCTTTCGGGAATTCTTGAAGTGGATGAAACTTTTGTGGAGGAAGCCCTGGAAATCACTAAAAAGCATTCCATCAGAAGTGAACCTTCCGGAATAGCCGGTCTTGCCCTGCTTCTTCAAATGAAAGAAGAGTTGCCTCGCGATGAAAAAATATTAATTATCAACACAGGCTCCACCATCTATCCCATCTGAGGTGTTGATGTGGTAGGGTTGAAGTTGAATCCAGAATACCAACCACTTGAACACCTGCACACATAAACACCTTAACACTTAAAGTGGCAGTTAAGCCAATACTTGCATTGGCAGAAGTTCTAAGGCTCCTTTCAGGAAATTGATAAGCCATGAAAACTAAGGACATTGTTTCAGTAATCGGGATCTTGGTGGCGATAATTATCATAATCCTGTTTTATCGCCCGTAAACAGAATTGATTGCCATCGCTCTTTTTCTCAACTTTAAGCTATAAAACTCATTATGGCTGAAAACCTGGTTATTACACATTCTACCGACAAAGCGGATCGCTATAAAACATTAGTTCCTCAATTGGAAGCGTTAACTTTTGGAGAGCCGGACCTGATTGCGAATCTATCCAACATTGCTGCAGCGCTCCGGCAAACGATGAATTTCTTTTGGGTAGGATTTTATATTGTAAAAAATAATGAATTAGTGTTGGGCCCATTTCAAGGGCCCATCGCGTGCACCCGCATAGCATTGGGAAAGGGAGTGTGTGGTGCCTGTTGGAAAGAAAAGAAAATATTGATTGTTCCTAATGTGGATGAATTTCCGGGTCACATTGCCTGTAGCGCTGATTCAAAATCGGAAATTGTACTGCCCGCCTTTAAAAACGGAGAAGTGTTGCTCGTGCTTGACGTGGATAGCGACAGCCTCAATGATTTTGATGAAACGGACCAGGTATACCTATCGCAGGTTATGAACCTCATTGAAAAGTTTCTTTGATCGATAGTTCCGATGATTCCGTCCTTCGAATTTTATACACAACGCGAGCAAGAATTCCGGCTGGAAGGTGAACGTATTGAAAAAAAGATCCGGATATTTTCCTGGAGCCGTGTTGCAATCGGAATACTTATCGGTGTATTTATTTACCTGGGATTCGCGCAATCATTTTTCTTTTGGTTGATCATTGCACCACTGTTTGTCTTTGCAATGCTCGTAAGACAACAAACTTCACTGGAAGAGCAAAAGCAGCTTGCCAACTTTTTGGAACAACTCAATCAGATGGAATCGAAGGGCATTCGTTTTGAAGCCACCGATTTTTCTAGTGGCAATAGTTATGCAGATCCACACCATCCCTATAGCCATGACCTTGATTTATTTGGTGATGGATCGGTGTTTCAGTACATCAACCGATGCGGTACACAATTGGGAGAAGATCGGTTAGCGCACGACTTAAAAAATCTGACTGTCCTTGAAGATGAATTGCTGTTTCGACAAGAAGCGGTGCGTGAACTAGGAACCATGTTGGAGTTCAGGCAACAGGTTTGGGCCATCGGAAAACGGATTCATGATTTTTCCTTTGACCGCTCAGCATTGTTGAGTTGGCTGAAAGAGAAGCCGTTTATTTATGGAAAGACAGGTTATACGCTACTGCGCTGGATCTTGCCGGCCATCACGATAGTCATCTTAGGTCTTACCATCTATAATGGAAAATATTTCCCACTGTTATTTGTAATGGCCATCATACAAATTACGATTGCAGGATTTCAGGCTAAGCGAATCGGTGAATTTCAAAGAGTATTGAGTTCAGCGAGGGAAGGATTAAAAAACTATGCACGGATTTTTGAATTACTGGCGCATCAACAGACGAAATCGTCTTTGCTAAAGAAGCATCAGGCAATAGCAACAAGTGCTTTTGAGAAAGTAAAATATTTCTCGGCATTGGTGAATGCACTTGAGTCGCGAATGAATCCGATTGCCATGCAATTTGGAAATGGTTTATTCCTTTACGATTTCCATGCGGTAAGCAAACTGGAAAAATGGCGCGAAGAGAATGCGACCGACTTGCCACATTGGCTGGAGTCGTTGAGTGAATGGGACAGTTTGCTTTCATTGGCAACTCTTCACTTCAATTTTCCCGGCTATACATTTGCGGGGATAAGTAAAACATCGGTTTTGGAAAGCCGCGATGCAGGTCACCTGCTTATTCCGGATAGAATTCGTGTTACGAATAATTTTGACTTAGGGAAGCCGGCTAATATATTTTTGATTACCGGGGCGAACATGGCTGGAAAGAGTACATTTCTTCGCGCGATGGGGGTAAACTTTGTCTTGGGCAGAATTGGCTCTCCCGTGTGCGCAAGTCGGTGGTACACACCGTTGATTGCGCTAAGAACGGGCATGCGTACTACGGATTCATTGCAAGATCATGAATCCTATTTCTTTGCAGAATTGAATCGACTTCAATCCATCATGCAGGAGCTTCGTTCCGGTGTGCCGATGCTTATTTTATTGGATGAAATATTGAAAGGAACAAATTCCACAGACAAGCAACTGGGCTCACGCGAATTACTCAGGCAATTAAAAGATATGAATGCGCTCGTAGTATTAGCTACACATGATATTGCATTGGGCAACCTTGCTGACCAATACCCAAGCCAAATCGGCAATGCCTGCTTCGAAGGAAAGATTGAAAATGATCAATTGACATTCGATTATACCCTCCATCCGGGAGTTGCTCAAAAGGCCAATGCCACTTTTCTGATGAGGAAAATGGGTATAATTCCGCCCGACATATCCTAGTTATTACTGTTTTCATTAACTTAGATGGCCATTGAAATAATCAATGAAAACAATTCTAATTCTATTAAGCGTTTTGCTTTTACCTTTTGCTGTAGCGGGCCAAATTGGTGCTAAAGTGCAACAAGGTAAAATTCATGGAGTTTGGCAAAATTCTCAATTTGGATATCAGATGACGTTGATGCTGAACGCAGATGGCAGCGGGGAATTTGATGGAGAGATAATCAAGTTCACACACCAGGGGGATAAGTTGTCCATTATGCAGCGAGGACAAACCACGATTTATTCTTACGCGCTTCAGGAGAATACATTAACACTTTCCGGTGGAGACCTTGATAAGGCAATTACATTTACACGTAATGGTACTCAGCAACAGGCTCCTGTGTCAGAGAATAATTCTAATTTAAAATCACAAAACAATACTTCTGCAGACGGATCTTTGATAGGAGTATGGTCAGGGAATGGAGAGACCATTGAATTCAAATCTGACGGGCAATGTGTATATATCGGAAATACGTTTTCGTATCAGGTATCTCAAGGCCATATCATTCTTGCAACTGCGCAGGGCAATGTCATGTTTGCCTACAACATAAAAAACAACCAACTAAACCTTACTGCAAACGGTCAGCAGGTATCTTACACACGTGGTGCAACAAACACCACATCGGCTTCTGAGAATTCGAAAACAGGAACCATTGCGCAAGAACTGGTTGGTAAATGGTGTTACATGAGCAATTCGCTTAACAGCAGCACTAATAAATGTATTACACTTAATGCGGATGGAACTTATAATTACAATGGTGAAAGTTCACGGAGTGTCAATACCTCAGAAGTTTACGGAGGAACTTCCTCCCAGGGAATGGATCGCGGTACATGGTACGTGCAAGGCGACCGAATTTATTACAATTCACAAACACAAGGACAGGGTTCTTATCGGCTCGAGAAAAGAAATCATCCAAAAAATGTAAATGACCCAATGATTGTATTGGATGGAGAAGCTTATGTGACTGCAACGCTTAAGGCCCCGTGGAGGTAAGACAAGGAAAGAATTAAAAGCGGTTAGTAGTTGCGGTTGTTTAAGGTATATTGGTTGCTTGTTAACAGAGAGTTATTTGGAAATTGAAGATTAAATTCATTAATAAAAACAAAATCACCATGAAATCATCGATTAGCCGTAGAGATTGGTTTAAGTCATCACTGGCTTTTACAGCAGGTCTTGCCATTACTCCTTCATTGACGCAGCAGTTGATGGCTGCTCCGGTCAGCAATGCAGAAAGAAATTTTTTCAAAGGACTAAAACTCAACAGTGCAAAAGTGCGGCTTAATTCGAATGAGAATCCGTATGGTCCATCGGAAAAAGCAAAGAAAGCAGCAATGGAAGCGCTTTCGGAAGGAAATCGTTACGCGTTTAATGAATTGGATCAATTGCGTAAAATTCTTGCCGATAAAGAGGGAGTTGACCCCAACTATATCATGATTGGTGCCGGATCAGGTGACTTGTTGTGCCAGACAGGGGTGGCTTATGGGCTTGATGGAGGTCGTGTACTATCCGCCTATCCAACATTTCCACTGCTGATGAATTATGCTCAGCAAATGAATGCGGAATGGGATAAAGTTGATCTCAATGATAAACTTGAATTTGATTATCAGAAACTACTTTCGGCTATAAAGAGCGACACCCGCCTGGTCTTCTCCTGCAATCCCAACAATCCGACAGGCACTTTGGTGGATTCAAATACAGTGAAATCATTTTGTGAAGAAGCCTCGAAGAAGACGCTTGTTTATGCCGATGAAGCCTACCTGGAATTTCTGGAACCGGCTCAGCAGAAGTCAATGATATCTATCGTGCAGAACGTTCCTAACCTGATTGTATCAAAGACATTCTCAAAAATATATGGCCTTGCCGGGTTACGCATCGGCTACATCGTGGCACATCCGGATGTGTTGAAGAAAGTGGGTAAGTATGGCGATACGATTTCACCGAGCCAGACTGCAATTGCCGCGGCCAAAGCAAGCTTAGGAGATGAAGACTTCATGAAGTTGACGCGCGAAAAAAATGCAGTGGCGAGAAAAGTATTAACCGATTATCTCGATAGTAAGAAGATTTTCCATGGCAAGTCAGTCACAAACGTAGTATTGTTTCCTGCTCCTAAGGACGGCAAAACAATATTAACCAAACTTGAGGAGAAAGGATTTCTGATTCGCATTTGGGAGTACCAGCAGAAAGAATGGTGTCGCGTCAGTATCGGTACAGCCGAGGAGATGAAATCATTCATCAAGGCATTTGATGAGGTGATTGCCTAGCAATGAGATGGGGGATGTGGAAGGTAGACTGGCCTAATCACCTGATTGGTTTTTTTAGTGCGCTGTTTGGAATTCTGATTGCGTTTGAACTTGATGAGTGGCGCGAAGCAAAAAATCATAGGGATGACGCACACAATGCCTTCCAAAAAGTAAAACAGGAAATCGGGTTCAATAAGAATCTGCTTCATGAGACAGTAAATAGGAATCTTCAATTGCTCGATTTACTGGAGGTGGAGTTGTTGCCATATGTAAATGAAGCGTTAGTTTATAGCGGTTCTTTAACCGCAGCCAAGACAATCAATTCAAAAGTCACCCCTGTTGCCAGAATTATTTTGAGTGATAGTGTATCTTCTGTGATAAGAGAACCTATCTTGATTAATTTGGGTAGCTTCCTACGTCCCACATTTCATTATTCTGCCTGGGAATCCGCGAAAGCAACCGGGATTATTAATTATATCGATTATGAGAAGGTGTTGACGATTTCCTCTCTATACAATACCTCAATTCTTACCGATGAATTGCTCGAGATCCGAATCTTATTAAGACAATCTGATGAAATTACAACCAAGGCAAGACTAAAAGATTTATTAATGGAGTTAAGAGAGAGTCACCTTTTGGTTCAATCTGAGTTGATTGATTATGATGTTTTTACGAACATCATTGATCAGATGGAATAATGATATATTCTGATCGTCACTCTTCATCCATAATCCTTAATTTTTTTTAATTTTTTAAACCTATCTTACTCACTCGTAAACAGCGAGCTATGCTTAGAAAAATAATGTCTGTGCTCAAGCGCTTTGCCTGGTTCAAGCGCTTCAATGCAAAAGTGACCTATGAGCTTTTAGCGAAGAAAGTGCCCGCTACCGATTGGCACTTTATGAATTATGGGTATGTTCCAAATGATTCTGAAAAATCAGAATCTTTGCCCGATAACTTAAGTATCCAAAAATATCCGTTGCAGATGTATCATTACCTGGCGGCTAAAGTGCCGATGGAAGGATTACAGGTACTGGAGGTAGGCAGTGGGCGAGGAGGAGGAGCCAAACATATTGCCAGTTTTTTCAAGCCGGCCTTCTATACTGCTATCGATCTTGCGCAGAGTGCGGTTGACCTTGCCAACAAAATTCACCCTTTGCCAAACTTAAAGTTTATTCAAGGAAATGCTGAGTCGATTCCTGTGGCTCATGGTAGCATGGATGTTGTGGTCAATGTTGAGTCGTGTCACGCCTATGGTTCGGTTGAAAAATTTCTAAGCGAGGTAAAACATGTATTAAAACCAGGAGGTCATTTGCTACTGGTCGACTTCAGAAGCGACAACACCATTCATCTTTTTAAAGATCAATTACGAAACTCTGGCCTTGAGTTACTAGAAGAAGAAGACATCAGCAAAAATGTGATTTCATCTATTGAATTGGAAGATGAAAGTAAAACAAAACGGATCAAAGCATTGATACCACCCAAATGGCAAAAACTATTTTCTGAATTTGCCGGTGTGGTAGGCTCCCGCTTTTATCTGACACTGAAAGACGGGTCTCGTTCTTATTACCGGTTTGTGCTAAGAAAGAACCACGGAATTACTTGAAAATTATCGAATAGGAATTTTTTCCGGAACAAGAATAGCCGCGGGAAAAACGGTGCGCAATGTTGAAAGATCCTGGAAGGCTTCCAGTTTGCTATAATATTTTCCTACGGTCACCCTGAATTTAGGTTGTTGATATTGAAGATTGGCAGTGAGGTCAGGCAAGTCAGTGGACATTTTCTTTTTCGTGACCATCGCTTCCTCACGATTCTGACCTGAATAGATTTGAATGGTGTAGCCATCGATTGATCTGCGGGTAAGATTGAACCGGTCAATACTGTCCAACACCACATCTACTTTTGAATTTACAGTTTTGGTAAAGGAGACCGGTTTGGTTTCAGGAACAACCACTGTTGTTGTGGAAGTGGTGGAGGCGTCATTTGTAGCGGTTACCCTTGGCCTAACATCAGCCAGGCTTTCGTAATAAGGTTTATCATTCCCTTGTTGTACCGCACAACTCATCAGCAGTTGAATCAAAACCCCGGTAAGAGCGATTAGGTTGCGAGTTGTCATAATTCAAGTTACAAATTCCTGTCGAATGAGCTTATTACATACGGCCAAGAGTCAAATTCCTAGCCTTCAATAACAATACACCGGCCAGACTTAATATCATCTTCTACCTTTTTATACTTCACATCCTTGAGCACCTGACCGTTCGGATATTGTACGGTCACCTTATCATTTCTTCCGGCAATTTTCTCTGATTTAACCGGCATGATCTTTTCGTCAACAGGATGTTCCGGGCCTTGTGGTTGCGAACCGCCTCCCTGAAGTAATGAGCGCGACTCTTCTTTTTGTTCGCTCAATCGCTGACGCTTTTGTGATCGCGCTTCCTGTACCTGTTCGGCTTCGCGCACGGGCACATCGGCTTTCATCAGGAAGGAAATGGTTTCTTCATTTACCTTTGCAATGAATCGCTTGAACGCTTCAAATCCTTCAAACTTATAAATCAATAATGGATCTTTTTGTTCGTACACAGCATTTTGTACGGATTGTTTCAGATCATCCATATCGCGAAGGTGTTCTTTCCACTGCTGGTCGATGATGGCCAGGGTAATCATCTTTTCCATTGACTTGATCAACTCACTGTTCTTCGACTCCACGCATTTTTTTAAGTTGGCCGCTACACCAATCTGTTTTACACCATCAGTGAATGGCACCAGAATATTTTCGATGGTTCCGCCTCGTGTTTTGAAGATGTCGATTACAATAGGGAAAGACTTATCAGCAGCAATTTTATTTTTGTGCTGGTAATGCTTCAGTGCTTCTTCGTAAAGGCGTTCGCTGATCACTGCCTGATCTTGTTTTGAAAAATCTTCTGGCGTGATATTAAAATCAAAGCCCAGCAGACTTAATACATTGATTTTAAAGTTATCCAAACTTTCACCACCCTTTGCATTGGCAACCATATCGTCACAGGTGTCAAACAGCATGGTGAGAATATCTAATTCCAATCGTTCACCAAAGAGTGCATTTCTTCTGCGTTTGTAGATTACTTCGCGCTGCGAGTTCATCACGTTGTCATACTCAAGTAATCGCTTACGAATGCCGAAGTTGTTTTCTTCTACTTTCTTCTGAGCACGTTCAATGGAACTGGTAACCATGGAATGAGAAATGACTTCTCCTTCTTTGAGTCCAAGACGATCCATAATCCGGGCAATACGCTCCGGCATGAACAGGCGCATGAGGTTATCTTCTAAGGAAACATAAAACTGTGATGTACCTGGATCTCCCTGGCGACCGGAACGGCCACGCAACTGACGATCCACTCTTCGTGATTCATGGCGTTCTGTACCAATGATAGCCAATCCACCCGCTGCCCTTGACTCAGGGGTAAGTTTAATATCTGTACCACGACCAGCCATGTTGGTAGCGATTGTTACAGTTCCCGGCTTTCCAGCTTCAGCAACTACCTCTGCTTCGCGTTGGTGCTGTTTCGCATTCAATACCTGGTGCTTGATTTTCTTCAACTGAAGCATGCGGCTTACTAACTCTGATATTTCCACAGAAGTGGTACCTACCAGTACAGGCCTTCCTTGTTCGGTAAGTCTTACTACTTCCTCCACTACTGCATTAAATTTTTCGCGAATGGTTTTATAAACAAGATCCTCCTGATCTTTTCTGGTTGTGGGTTTGTTGGTTGGAATTACCACCACATCCAGTTTATAGATATCCCACAATTCGCCTGCTTCAGTTTCAGCAGTACCGGTCATACCCGCCAGCTTGTGATACATGCGGAAATAATTCTGCAATGTTATCGTAGCGTAAGTCTGCGTGGCATCTTCGACCTTTACATTTTCCTTTGCTTCAATCGCCTGATGTAATCCGTCAGAATATCTGCGGCCATCCAGCACACGACCGGTTTGTTCGTCAACGATTTTCACTTTTCCATCTACCAGTATGTACTCAGTATCTTTTTCAAAAAGCGTATAAGCTTTCAGTAATTGACTAACACTGTGAATGCGTTGCGACTTGGTGGTGTAATCACGAATCAGTGCTTCTTTCTTTTGAAGGCGATCGTCATCATTCTGCGTGTTGTCTTTCTCAATCTTGGTTAACTCGATGCCAATCTCCGGTAAGATGAAGAATTTAGGGTCTTCTCCCTCGCCTGTAATCAGGTCAATTCCTTTTTCGGTAAGATCTACGCTGTTATCTTTTTCTTCAATGACAAAGTAAAGCGGGGCATCTGCCTCGGGCATCATTTTCTTGTTGTCTTGCAGGTAATAGTTTTCCGTTTTCTGTAGAATGGATTTATTTCCTGTTTCACTCAACATCTTGATGAGTGGCTTATACTTTGGCATGGCTCGGTGCGCACGGAATAATGCTGTGCCACCATCTTTTTCATTACCGTCAGCGATCAGCTTTTTGGCATCGTTAAGATATTGGTTAATTAATTTCTTTTGAGCATCGACTAATTTATTGATGCGTGGCTTAAGATCATAGAATTCATGCTCGTCTCCGCGGGGAACGGGTCCAGAGATAATCAACGGAGTACGTGCCTCATCAATCAAAACACTATCTACTTCATCGACCATCGCATAATGATGACCACGCTGCACCAGTTCTTCAGGGTCACGGGCCATGTTATCGCGCAGGTAATCAAAACCAAACTCGTTATTGGTTCCGTAAGTGATATCAGCACGATAAGCGTTTTTTCTTTCTATGGAATTAGGTTCGTGTCTGTCAATACAATCCACATCCAAACCATGAAACTGGAAGAGTGGGGCCATCCATTCACTATCACGTCTGGCCAGGTAATCGTTTACGGTTACTATATGCACACCGCGTTTTGCTAGCGCATTTAAAAATGCAGGGAAGGTAGCTACCAATGTTTTTCCTTCACCGGTCGCCATCTCGGCAACATTACCCTGATGCAACGCGATACCTCCAATAATTTGCACTTCATAGTGCATCATATCCCACGTAATCATGTTCCCGGCTGCCATCCACTGACGATTCCACTGAGCTTTATCTCCCTGGATCTTTATGTTCTGATGTTTTGCCGCAAGTGTAATGTCATGTTCAGTTGCTGTTACTTCCAGGTATTCATTCTCCTTAAACATACGGGCCGTTTCGCGCATAATGGCAAATGCTTTTGGCAATACTTCCATCAATACCACTTCAAGGTCTTTGTTGCGCTGAATTTCTAATTTATCGATTTCCGCAAAGATGGATTCCTTCTCATGAATGTCAAGGTCGGGTTGTTCATTAATGCGGGTGTGAAGCGCGGCAATCTGATCGTCAATCGATTTTAATTGATCATTTATAAACTGTTGAATTTCGGCTGTCTTTCCCCTCAATTGATCGTGTGTAAGGGAAGTAAGCTGATCACCTTCCTTTTTTGTTTGCTCCACCAGGGGCATCATTTTTTTGATGTCCTTCTCTGACTTGGTTCCGAAAATCTTTGAAATCAGTTTTAACATAGTACTATAAAGTTTAACATCTAAAGGTGGAAGCTGTAAGAGTTGTCAAGGTATTTTATGCAAATACGATTGAACGCTTAAAACTCGTTGCCCATAGCCCATCAAAGGGCCACAAATTTAAGAATTTCGGGGTGCAATTATAGTTCCAAATCGCCCTCAAATACCATTTTGGCAGGTCCTATAAGAAAAACATCATGAAATGTGGCGGGAACACTGCCAGAGGGGCCGGAGTACACAGTTTTAAACTCTACTGAAAGTTCGCCTCCTTTCACCCTAATATGAACGGGAGAAGTATATCCTAGAAAACTAGCGGCAAGTGCAGCAGCAGCTACACCAGTGCCACAGGAGAATGTTTCATCTTCAACACCCCGCTCATACGTGCGCACGGTAATCGTGTTGTTATCAAGCAGCTGAATAAAATTTGCGTTGGTGCCATTAGGAGAATAAGTTTCGCTGTAGCGAATTTTGCTTCCCTCTTCAACAACCGGGTAAGTGTTTACATCTTTCACGAAACGCAAATGATGTGGCGAGCCTGTATTAATGAAATATTCTTCACCAGTTTTTTTCACCTCGTTAACGTTATTCAACTTCAATCTTACAACATCATCACTGAGAAGTTGTGCTTCGTGCGTTCCATCATAGGCATTGAAAGAAGTGCTCGTCTTTAACAAGCCAAGTGCAGCCGCCATGACTACCGCTGCACGACTTCCATTTCCACATAAACTTTGAGATCCATCACTATTGTAATATACCAGGTTGAAATCAAGGGTTGGGTGTTTCTCTATCAACATTAAACCATCAGCTCCTACTCCGAACCTGCGGTCGCAAATTTTTTCAATCTGTTCTTGTGAGAAAGAATATCCGCGAGAGCGATTATCGATAAGCACGAAATCGTTGCCGGTGGCTTGATATTTATGGAAATGAATTTTCACTTTCTGATTCTTGAATGTGCAAAGATAACACGAGAAGGGGAATAAGGATTCAGCCGTAAATAATAAATGGCCAGGATGATTTTTTATTTGAAATTTTCCCGCCTGAATTTTAAATAGGTTTCATTATTCGGTTCTAAAGAGATTGCTTTGTCGACATCGCGTTTCGCCTCCGCATTGTTTCCCAGTTTAAAGTAGGCATTGCCTCGCCAATAATAGGCCTCGGTATAGCCCGACTGTACTCCTATTGCCCGGTTATAATATTCAACCGCTTGTTGAAAATCTTTCAATACATATAAACTATGCCCGGCCATCAGTAAGATATAAGAATCATTTGCTTCTTTGACCAGGAAAGATTTAAAATCATCCAGTGCTTCCTGAGCAAAGTCCAGGTTGTAGTTACAAACTCCTCTCCACCTTCTATACGTGGTTGCCTCATCAGGCGTCAGTTCAATGGCTTTGGTATAATCAATCCGGGCTTCTTTGTATTTCTTAAGCATGTAGTAACAGTTGGCCCTGCCGTTATAGGAGAAAGCATCATTTTTCTTAAGCTCCAACGATTTGGAAAAATCAGGGATGGCCTCCTCATAAAGTTTGAGGTTGTATTTGGATTCTCCGCGCCAATAAAACATAGAAGCCACATCCGGATTCAGTGCTATGGCTTTGTCGAAATCGGGAAGTGTGTTTTCGTAGGCTTCCAGGTTATAGTTGGTTAATGCGCGGTAATAAAAGGCTTCATCGTTGTTGGGATTTAACTCAATGGCTTTGTCATAATCAGGAATGGCTTCGCTGTATTTCTTCATCGCATATTTGGCACTGGCCCTCCAATAATAAGCGTCATCATAGTTTGGATTTGATTGCATCGCCTCAGTATATAGCCCAATGGCTTTGGTGTAATTTTCTTCATTATATACCTCGTGACCTTTACTCAGCAAATCGCTCGCTTTTTTCCTATTTGCTTCGGAGACTTCAACAATATTTCTATTGACTGAGGTGCCATTCGTTTTTGTGTTGGCGGCCATTACATCCTCCTTAATGATTTTTCCTTTCGTAACGGTGGATGTTGCAAAGTAAAAATCATCTCCGGTCAATGAGGTGGTCTCCCATGGAACTTGAGCACCCGCTGATTTATCAGTTACGTCTGTACGTACTTTTTTGAATACCTGTTCAATGGTTAGTTTTGGATCGGCAATGTATTTGAGCAGCGCACTGGTGTATAAACCATTGGAGCCGGTGCCATCGGAGGCTACTTTTCCGGGGGCGGTTGCATAGGCAATCAAACTTCCGGTGGGTGCGTTCATCATAGCTAAACCATTACCGTTAACACTGCGGTGCCAGCTTCTTTCAAAAGGATTATTGCGGCAAGCATCCATAATGATCACGTTCACTTTAACCTGCGCGGCATCCATGTAGGCGAGCACACGATCTGCAGCTACACAATCAAATTCAATTTGTGCTTCGGTTTGTAAATCTGCCTCAATGGGTATCATATAGTTCATTCCCTTGTTTTGAATGCCATGGCCCGCATAATAAAACACGCCCACCTCATAGCCAGTTAATTTCTGACCAAAGGCGTTGATCGCCATTTTCATTTCTTTTTGCGTGACATTCTGATATTTCATCACTTCAAAGCCTACTTGCTGAAGTGCTGAGGCGATTGCATTGGCATCATTAACAGGGTTTGGCAAAGATCCACCATTTTGATAATTGGAATTACCGATGACAAGGGCAAGCCTCTTCTGATACGACTGTGCCGATACCAGGGAGGGGAGAATCAAGAATGCAATAACGACACACCTTTTCATAGAATGATATTTCAAATAAAGTTATACAAACCGAGTGGAAAGTAAAGGCCGTTGTTAAAGGAGAATCTTACCATTTAATGATGATCCCTTCTGCCTGGTCTAATCGATCCACCATCAAGTCAATCTTTCCATCCTTCCAGGCCAAATCCAGTTCTTTATCGTGCATCATTGAAAACACGGAGAATGGTCTCTTTTAGTAAGCTATTGAGAAGTGCAGATTATGTAGCGGAAGGGGTTAAAATAAGTGTTGCCGTTAAAACCAGTAAGGTTGATAAGGTGCAGTGCCAGCCCTTCTGGTTCGGTCGTATTTGCGTTTGCACCATAGTTCTTTATATATTTTTGAAGAATCACTTCTACCCGTTCTGGAGCATTGGTCGCAAGCAATTGGGTCACTTCGGGGGCTACATGATCAATTAAGTCCAACACAATATTTTTATGATCTTCATAGCCCCGTGGCTGAATTCCTTAAATCTTTTTGCGTCATATGGATTTTGGTCGATTCCATGATAAACCTCCAAATAGGCATTGCGCGTTTGCTAGCCAGGCATGTTTATAAAAATACCATCTACCGGAAAGGAAGCTATGACCTCATCAACAATACTGAAAAGGCACTCCTGCTCATAGGGTGCATTGATGGAAACAACATACATGTCATCATTGATGATTCTTTCTCCTTTGGGCGATCGATAAAACCAATCCGGATGTTGATCAAAAATACCTTTATGTGCTCGGCTGAAATCAAACCTAACGATAACCTTAATATTATTCTCATGACATTTTTTAATGACATCTCCCAACATATTGGGTTTCATGAAAGGGTTGGTGTATTGACAATCCAACCGGGTTGGATAAAACGCCATGATTCCACCCGCGTTAATAATTAATGTGTTGGCCGAAAAATAAGTAAGGTTGGCAACCAGGGAATCAGCATTTAATCCTCCTTCATATGCTGGAAGATTGGTTTGAATAACACGGAGATTATTATGCTTCCACCAGGCAATAGAATCAGGCCAGGCAGTGGTTTCGTTTTCTAAGGTTGAGCTTTCTTTAATTGAGCACTGGCTGAAAATAATCTGGCAGGTGAGCCAAACATAGGCGATGTATTTGTTCATCACCGAAAGTAATTTATCCCTTGCAACTCATTGCACCGAACAAATATCTATTAGGCCGAATTTGTAAGTATCTACAAGTTTCCTGAACTACTTCACTTCTTCGTAATCCACATACTCTCCGCCCTTGATTTGACCATCCTTCTTTTCTTTTGTAGGATCGTTATGTACGGAACCTTGAGGTCTGCGTGTTTGCTCGCGAAACTGTTGTGAAGCTGCACCCGCTTTGAAAAAGAATCCTCCGATCTTAACGATCAGATAAGTGATGATTCCAAGGAAGATTAATAATTTATACATGATATATGATGTCGTAGCGTCTTAAACTGAAAAGCAAAGTTAATGGTTTCGGACAAATACAATTCGTTGAAATTCACTTGGGTCATGTGCTTTTTTTGAGCCGTAGGGCATTTTCATGCATAAATGGTGGTATGTTTACCGAGACTATGCAGATTTTTTCGGATTCTAAAAGCCAAACCTGGAACCTCGGAACGTGGGCTTTGCTCATGCTTATTTTATTGTCTGGCTCTTACATATCCTATTTTGCCAGAACGTATACAGACTCTCTGCTCCTTTACCTTCCAACCTCGCTGGCCTTTGTAATGGTGCACTGGTTTGGCCCCCGCATTTTGCCGCTGGCCTTTATGAACGCATTTTTTACTCTTTATTTGTGGCAAGCTCCGGGAACATGGGAAAGGATTTTATTTCTCGCATCACGCGAGCCGGTGATTGTTTTTGTATCCTGGTTCTTGTGTAAGGATTTGGTCTATTCATCCAAAGGGCTTTCAAGCACGAAGTCATTTGGCAAATTTGTATTACTGGGTATCGTGGTCCCTGATTTGATCAATTCTGTCTACACCTTCAATTATACTTTTGTAAATGGAGACCTGGAGAAAGTCTCTCTGCTTTGGTTATCGGATTTCATTACCATATTCTCGATCGGCTTATCGCTGTTGCATTTTTTTATTCCGGTTAAGACCACGTATTTTTTTAAACTACGAACAATCGAAAGCAATGTATTTGAAAGCAAATACGGAAATAGCAGGGCCCTATTAGAGTTTGTCGGTATTACGCTGTTGTTTGTTGTTTTAGGATTTGTCATAAGCTTCGACAAATACTGGTTTCTGTATGGGATTGGTGCCACATTTTTAGCACTGCGTCATGGCTTCAATTATGTGCTGTTGGTCAATGGAGTGATTTTTATTCTGAATTATATTCTGCCGCTTTTAAATTTTGAGAATCTGGTTCATGGATTGAATGTTTCTACTGAGCAATTAAATGTGCACCTGGGGATGGGCACTATGTTTTTTGGTTCAGCATTGATTGGTCGTGTAATCAGTGATTTATGGAGTTCAGAGGCTGAACTGATGGTTCAAAAGAAACAGGTGGAGGAAGCCAATGGCCAATTGAGTAAAGCTAATCATGAGATGGACCGGTTTGTATATAGTGTTTCTCATGACATCAGCGCTCCGATTAAATCAATCAAAGGCCTTATCGCGATCAGTAAATTAGAATCGGGTAGTCCTACTCAGTTTCCATACATGCCAAAAATTGAGGAAAGTGTGAAGAAGCTCGAAGATTTTACGGAGGAGATATTGGAGCACTCCCGGGCAAGTCGCAAAAACCTGGAGATTGAAGGGATAAACCTGAATCATCAATTGGATGAAATTTTTGACAACCTCAAATATTTAGATGGTTATCGTTCAATTCGGTTTCACCTGCACTTGGATGCCCCTCTTATAAAATCGGATCGTTTCTTATTGAAAGTAATCCTGAGCAATCTTATTTCAAATGCAATAAAATTTCAGAGAAAGGAAGAAGTGCTGCCGCAGATCAGCATTCGGTCATTTGCCAGCGATCGATTGCACATTGAAGTGGAAGACAATGGCGAAGGGATCCATGACGTCTATAAAGACAGGATCTTTGAAATGTTTTACAGAGCTACCACCACCTCAAGTGGTTCTGGTCTTGGGTTGTTTATCGCCAGTGAGGCAGTGAAAAAATTAGGTGGAACGGTTTATTTTAAAACTACTCAAGGAGTGGGCTCGACTTTTTCAATCGAGTTGCCGCTCCATGAGTAGTGATAGTGAATGAACTTTAATGATACGTTTCTGATTTAGCGACTGAGATAGAGATTTCGTTCAGAATAAATATTCATGAAGTAGTCATCCATAAGATCATCAATGAAGTAGATCGCTTCACCCGTTGATTTCATTTCAGGCCCTAGTTCTTTATTTACCTCTGGAAATTTGCTGAATGAGAACACTGGAACTTTAATAGCATACCCTTTCTTGGTGGGGTTGAAACTAAAGTTACGAACTTTCTTTTGGCCCAACATTACTTTCGTAGCAAAGTTTACATACGGTTCATCATAGGCCTTGCAGATGAATGGAACAGTGCGAGATGCACGTGGGTTCGCCTCGATGATATAAACCTTATCGTTCTTGATGGCAAACTGAATATTAATTAAGCCAACGGTTCTAAGAGCAATGGCAATTCGCTTGGTATAGCTTTCAATCTGCTTGATTACCAAATCACCAAGGTTGTACGGTGGCAGCACAGCATAAGAATCTCCGGAGTGAATTCCCGCAGGCTCAATGTGTTGCATGATACCGATGATGTAAACATCTTCACCATCACAAATGGCATCGGCTTCTGCTTCGATGGCACCATCCAGAAAATGATCCAGTAAAACTTTGTTTTCAGGAAGGTGTTTCCAAATATCGATGATGTGATCTTCGAGTTCTTTTTCATTGATTACAATCTTCATACTTTGCCCACCAAGTACGTAAGAAGGCCTTACCAAAAGCGGAAACCCTATTATTTTGGAAACATCGAGCGCCTCATCTGCATCAGTCGCAACACCAAATTCAGGATATGGAATGCCTAACTCTTTCAACAATGTTGAAAAACTGCCGCGGTCTTCGGCAAGGTCTAATGCATCGAATGAGGTGCCCATGATTTTGATGCCATACTTGTGAAGTTTTTCAGCCAGCTTAAGGGCAGTTTGTCCGCCCAACTGAACGATTACTCCTTCTGGTTTTTCATGCTGAATGATATCCCACAAGTGTTCCCAGAATACGGGTTCGAAATAAAGTTTATCAGCGATATCAAAATCGGTAGAAACGGTTTCAGGATTGCAATTGATCATGATGGCTTCATAACCACATTCCTTTGCAGCCAGAATGCCATGCACGCAGGAGTAATCAAATTCGATTCCCTGGCCAATGCGATTCGGGCCTGAACCAAGAACAATCACTTTCTTTTTGTCACTTACTTTTGACTCATTCTCTGAATCGAAAGTGGAGTAATAGTAAGCCGTTTTCGCATCGAACTCAGCGGCACAGGTATCCACCATTTTATAAACACGGTTGATGCCCATTTCTCTACGCTTCCTGTGCACTTCACTTTCCTTACAATCAATCAAGTGAGCGATCTGACGATCTGCATATCCCTTTTCTTTGGCTGTGCGCATCAGTGATGACGGGATGGTATCAAGGCGATATTTCTCGATTTCTTTTTCAAGCTCGATCAGTCCCCAGATCTGTTCCAAAAACCACTTATCAATTTTTGTCAGCTTAAGAATGGTTTTCATGGAGATACCCAGCTTCATAGCGTCATAGATATGAAACAGTCGGTTCCAACTTGGATGTTCAAGGCTGTATAGTAGATCAGCCTGCTTGGTCATTTCCTTTCCATCAGCACCTAACCCGTTTCTTCCGATCTCTAATGACTGACAGGCTTTTTGTAATGCTTCCTGAAAATTTCTTCCGATACCCATTACTTCGCCAACTGATTTCATTTGAAGTCCAAGTCTGCGATCTGCTCCTTGAAATTTATCAAAATTCCAACGTGGAATTTTTACGATCACATAGTCGAGAGCGGGCTCAAAGTAGGCAGTGGTGGTGCCGGTAATGGCATTCGTTAATTCATCCAGATGATAACCGATGGCGAGTTTAGCAGCAATTTTTGCGATCGGATATCCCGTGGCTTTGGATGCCAGCGCGGATGAGCGAGAAACCCGAGGATTTATCTCAATGCCGATAATGTCATCGTTATCCGGATTAACAGAAAACTGTACGTTACATCCTCCGGCAAATTTGCCGATGCCATTCATCATCTTAATGGCCAGGTCGCGCATCCTCTGATATACTGTATCGGGCAGCGTCATGGCGGGAGCTACCGTAATGGAATCCCCCGTGTGAATACCCATCGGATCGAAGTTTTCGATCGAACAGATAATGATCACATTTCCCAAACTATCACGCAGCAACTCCAGTTCATATTCTTTCCAACCCATGATGCTTTTCTCTACCAGCACTTCGTGAATTGGAGACGCGTGTAAGCCGCGATTGAGTGCTTCATCAAATTCTTCCGCAGAATTTACGAATCCACCACCGGTTCCACCTAAGGTGTAGGAAGGGCGAATCACGAGAGGAAATCCGATTTCCTGTGCAATTTCTTTTCCTTCCAAAAAGGAAGTGGCAGTGGCACCTTTGCAAACGCCCACGCCTAACTCAAGCATTTTCAGCCTGAATTTCTCGCGGTCTTCTGTCGTTTCGATGGCCTTGATATCAACACCGATAATCTTCACACCATAGTGTTGCCAGATTCCAGCCTTATCGCAATCAATGCATAAGTTTAGTGCTGTTTGACCGCCCATGGTGGGCAATACGGCATCAACATGGTGTTTCTCAAGGATCTCCCTGATGGATTTTTTCTCCAACGGCTTTAAGTACACGTGATCGGCCGTCACCTTGTCCGTCATGATCGTGGCCGGATTGGAGTTGATCAGAATGACTTCTATACCCTCTTCGCGAAGCGAACGGGCTGCTTGTGAACCTGCGTAATCAAATTCACATGCTTGACCTATAATAATGGGGCCGCTACCGATAATTAGCACGGAGCGAATACTGCGATCTCTTGGCATAGTGGCTGTTTAGGAATGGATAAATCGCGCCTGCCTGCACGTAGCCGTTTCGGCAAAGGCAGGCAAAAATAATGAGTAATTCAGGATTTAGTTGCCTAAAGATTACTTTTATTCAGATGGTTTTTTCGGTGCATATATTTTGATGAAATTTTCCGTCTCATAACATTGTCAGGATGAATCTTAATTTGAAGGCACAAGACCAAAATACCTATGATGCAATCGTAGTAGGTTCAGGAATCAGTGGCGGCTGGGCGGCAAAAGAACTTTGCGAAAGCGGATTGAAAGTTCTTATGCTTGAGCGAGGTAAAAATGTGCAGCATCCAGATTATCCTTCGAGCACATTCGATCCCTGGAAGTTTGAGCATCGCGGAAGATTAACACAGGAAGACCGTGAACGATGCCATATTCAGGCTCGGCATTACTCCATCGGGGAAGACAATAAGCATTTCTATATCAATGATCTTGAAAATCCATATTCAGAATTAAAGCGGTATGATTGGATTCGTGGCGATGTCGTTGGCGGACGTTCATTGTTATGGGGTCGCTTATGCTATCGCTGGAGTGACCTTGATTTTGAAGCCAATAAGAAGGATGGTTTTGGTGTTGATTGGCCGATTCGTTACAAAGACATTTCCCCGTGGTATGATTATGTAGAACAATTCATTGGCGTGAGTGGAGAAAATGAAGGGATAGCAAATTTACCTGACGGAAAATTTCAACCACCTATGCCGATGAATTGCGTGGAAGTAGATTTCAAAAACAAAGTGGAATCTAAATTTCCCGGGCGCAAAGTAACTGTTGGAAGAACAGCAAATCTGACATCACCTGTAAAGGGCCGGGGTGTGTGTTTATATCGCAATCAATGTCATCGTGGTTGTCCATATGGAGCCTATTTTAGTACCAATGCCAGTACACTTCCAGCCGCTTTTGCTACCGGCAATCTCACCTTGCGCCCCCACTCATTGGTGAATCGGGTTTTATATGACGATAAGAAAGGCATGGCAACAGGTGTTGAAATAGTGGATACCGAAACCAGCGAGGTGATCGAGTTTTATGCGCGCATCGTATTTCTGAATGCCGCAACATTGGCAACTTCATTTATACTTCTTAATTCAACTTCCAGTCGTTTTCCAAATGGGCTGGGAAATGGAAGCGATCAGGTAGGAAGAAACATTATGGATCATCATAAAGGCGCAGGTGCGAATGCCCAGGTGGAAGGATTTGATGACAAGTATTACTCTGGCAGAAGACCTACGGGAATTTACATGCCTAGATTTAGGAACATATCTGAAAAAAGAACTGACTACATCCGCGGCTTTGGCCATCAAGGTGGAGCTGGCCGTGGAGGATGGAGTGGAGGCAACAATGATTCGGAAATCGGAATTCCCTTAAAAGAAAAACTTCAAGAGCCAGCCGGTTGGACAATTAATTTTGGTGCTTATGGTGAGTGTTTACCCTATGCCAACAACAGGGTTACACTCAATCGAGATCAAAAAGATAAATGGGGGCGGCCTACCTTAACCATGGACATTGAATTTAAGGACAACGAAAAAGCCATGCAAAAAGACATGGCAGAATCCATGGCTGAAATGATGGAAGCGGTTGGATATAAAAATGTGACGCCCTATTCAAACATATCATTTCCAGGGAATGCCAATCATGAAATGGGTAGTGCACGCATGGGCCGCGATTCAAAAACCTCCGTGTTGAATTCATTTAACCAGATGCACGAAGTGAAGAATGTTTTTATTACGGATGGATCTTTTATGACTTCTTCTTCATGTGTGAATCCTTCTCTTACGTATATGGCTATGACAGCAAGAGCCTGCGCTTATGCCGTAGCGGAAGTGAAGAAACTGAATCTCTAAAGCAGAAGGAACACTAAGGGAAACTTAGTTCAATTTTTTAAACTCTTTGAATCTACGTACCATGGCCAAAGAGAATCCAATCATCAATACTCCGGTGCCCAGCCATAACACGTTGATCATTGGTTTTTCCATTGCTTTAATGATCACCCAGTCTTTCTGACGCGTGTTTAAGCCCAGGCTGAACTCATTGGTTTCCGGATGGATATTGAGCAGTGTAATGTTTACGCCCAAGTCATTAATTTCGGACGAAAGCCTTCCCACCTGGGCGCGGTCTTTAATTAAGAAGATGGGTTCAGAATAATAGGTATCTCGTTCACCAGTCACTTTTATTTTGGCTTGCACAGCTACATCTTGCGGAGAAAGTTCAAGTCCCTCAATGCGATCAATCTTGGTAACACTTTCCATCACTGCCACATAATCATTGACAAAAAACTGCTGCCCGATTCGAACTCGGGTTTCTTCCATTTTACTCCACTCCGGTTCTTCTTCGCGGTTCATTGGTAATGAAACGTGCGTATATAAATCGCGTGTTATATTTCTTTTGATGTCCGGGGAGGCAATAAATCCACCCATGGAAGGATTGATTTGAATGCGTGGATAAAGAATCGCGGCTACCTCGCCATCTTTTTTCAATTCGATTTCATAGAAGGTATTCTCCGGATTTATCTCGAACGTATCTTTTGCGTTTAGAATTTTCTTTCCTTGAAATTCGATATCCTTTTTGGCCACAACCTTGAAAGGATCAAAGGTAAGGTCGATGTCATTTTTACGTACATAGCCTTTTACATTTCTAGGTTCAACACGTTCGCCCAGGTATTGGATTTCGTAGCCGGCCATGGAGCGTGGTTCGTTGATGAATAGCAAAAGATTATCACGGTTAAATTCAGTGGGCAGATCCTTTGAGATCAACATTCCAGTGTTATTCAACGACACCACCTTTGAGTATCCGGATGAGAACATAACCCCGATAAGCATCATGCCAATTCCAATGTGTGCCAATGCTCCCCCAGATAAAGAAGGGTTTACTTTAACCACCGAGGCAAGCACTTTGATGTTGGAAACGATAATATAAACTCCTGCAAGCGTCAATACGAGATAGGCCGGAAGGTACACTTGTGCGATTGCAATAATCAATGCGAATACGACCAGCGAAATTAAAATAGGTGGAACAATCTCTTTCTTAAGTCTCTCTTTCTCCATCCGCGTCCACCAAAAGAACTGACCTGTGCCTGAAATAAAGGCAATAGCCACAGCAAACCAGAGTTGGAATTTAGAGTAATACTGTACCTGCTCACCGGGAACGGCTAGTTTTAAATTTCCACCAAACCAGCTGGCTACTTCATTGATAACCGGAAATGAGGTAGGGATCAATACTTGAAATCCTGAAAGGCAAAGGGTGGCAGCGCCTAAGAAAATCCAAAACTCACGTGAATAAACCGATGACTCTTTTTCAGTAGTAGGGATTTCTTTCCATCGGATGATGGATAAAATGATTGCGGCAACAGTGAAGAATAAAAGATAGATCAACAATTGACCAGACAGTCCAAGATCGGTGAACGAGTGAACGGAGGCATCACCTAAAATTCCGCTTCGGGTTAAGAAGGTAGAATATAAGATGAGGACAAAAACGGCAATGTTGAGGATGATGGAGATTTTTAATGCAGCCTTGCTGTTTTTATAGGTGATCATGGTATGGATGGAAGCAATCAGAATCAGCCAGGGAACGTAAACGGCATTTTCAACAGGATCCCAATTCCAATATCCGCCAAAGTTTAATGTTTCGTAAGCCCAGTATCCACCCATCAAAATTCCAACTCCTAAAACGCCTCCGTTCAAAAGGGCCCAGGGTAATGCGGGCTTAATCCATTCCGTATATTTTTTTAGCCACAATCCGGCAATGCAAAATGCGAAAGGCACGAGTGTTAATGCAAAACCTAAAAACAACGTGGGAGGATGAATCACCATCCAATAGTTCTGTAAAAGAGGATTTAGACCGCTTCCATCTTTAGGAATAAAATCAGGTTGCATTTTAAAAATGGGATCATCGATGGCATCACGTAACAGTATAAAAGGAGAACTCCCAAGCTTTACATCCAGAATGACTACACCCAGAATCATAGAAGCGAGGAAGGCTTGCACTAATCCAAACACCACCATCACAGGAGCTTCCCATTCGCGTTGTGTATTAATTAAGATGATCCCGATTATCGCCTGCCAGAATATCCACAGGAGGAAACTTCCTTCCTGACCTTCCCAAAAACAAGACACCATGTATTCGCCAGGCAGATGCAGGGATGAGTGGCTATAAGCATAATGATATTCAAAGTAATGTTGATAAATAATGACAAACAAACTCACCACCACGCCAAGAACCGCTACGCTATGCGCGTAAAATGAAAAGCGGGCATTTCTCAACCATTGTTCCTTTTCTTCAGCCAAAGCCACATGACTTCTCCAATAGGCAAAAACACTTACCAGTGAAGTAACAAATGAAATGATGACGAAGAGATGGCCCAGGTTGCCAATGAAATAATGCATTATCTGATAATTATGGAGGTCAAGGTTGGATAAACTTCACTTGGGAATAATCTGAATGCCATCAGATACTCGCATTGATTTTCTCTTCCTGATATTTGGAAGGGCACTTCAGCAATATTTTGTTGGCCACGAATGTACTATCGTAATAATTGCCAATCACTACCACCTTTTCGGAGCGGGCAAAATCCGGAGGCATTGGTTCGTTATAATATACCTTTTGCTCCTTTTGATTTTCGTCAATCATAATGAAGGAAAAGGAGAGTTTATCAGCGCTTTTTTCAATACCAATAATATTTCCGGCATCGTCCTTTTTTAATTCACCCACCACGTGGATTTGACTTTTATTCCCATTGGAGGCCATTTGAAAGGCCTGATCAAAGGAAACGTAGGTGCTGGCATCTCCGGCTGTGCTGATGATGATCGCAATTGCAGCAGCAATGAATACGATGGCGATGATATACGACTTCTTCATAAACAGTTAAATAAAGTAAGATGATCACTAACGGACCAAGCCTTTTCAAGAATTACTTTCAACCCGCAAAGGTAAATCCTAAAGAGTGAAACGGACTATAAAAGTAGGATTTTAACAGCTTATTTAGACTTTCTTTTCAGGTAGTTTCTTTTCAATCCTGGACACTTTGCGATCAAGCATCACCAGATATGTTATCAGACCTGCAAAAATGATTAGCAGGATAGTTACGACCACATAAATTTTTCCTTCTGAACGCATGGTATCGGCCATTTCAGGTTGCGCCAAGGCCATATTGCTAAATAAGGTGGAGCCGAGGAAGATTATTATAGTAGTAAGCTTATTCATTTTCTAATTCAATTAATTTCTCATCAATATTTCTAACCCGAACGCGTAACGTGGCTATCCAAACTCCCAATAAAATCCATCCAGCGACAGCGGGGTAAAAGACCATTCTCATTTTACTATCCAGGTCATACATATTGAAACCCGGATTACCACCACTCCCCGGATGCATAGAGCTGGTCATGCGCGGAATGATAAAGATGAGCGGAATCATGGCAGCAAAAGCGAAAATGTTGTAGACAGCGCTAAGTCGAGCCCGCTGTTCTTCATTATCGAGGGATCCACGCAATACGAAATAGGCCAGGTAAACCAACAGTGATAT
>JAYVTB010000115.1:0-17172 GCA_043774805.1 Cyclobacteriaceae bacterium
CGGGTCCTTCACTTTATAATGCATGACTTCACCTTTCGTGTCCGTGACCACACAATGGCATATTTCTCCGCGCCATCCTTCAACCAACGAAATACAAAATGAGTCTGGAGATAATGACAATTCCCTTTCAGCTATGGGCGTATTCGATGAGTCGTTCATTTTTTCTAATTCTGAAATCAGCAATCGCAGGTATTCAATTGAATTTTCAATTTCGAGTTTGCGCAGATAGGCGCGTGCCCACACATCTCCATGATCAAGCGTGGTTGTTTTAATGGGGTAATGAGGATATGCAGAAGTAGGATGTGTCTGACGGATATCTCTTGGAATACCTGCCATTCGTGCAGCCATGCCCACCGCGCCAATCAATCGCATTTGAGTTTGGGTCACTTTACCAATGTTCTCCATGCGCATCAATGCGGAAGAAAGTGAAAACAATCGCTCGCTCATTGGCTTAAAGCTCTTTTCAAATTTATGGAGGAGTGCAGTTAGTTTTTGTGATAGTTCAGAAGTAAATGGATAATGACTTCCCCCCACACGATTAATTCCTTTGCCAAAACGATTGCCGCACCAGGTTTGAGTATAATTAATCACGGGTGTGCGCAAGGTGCCGAACACGCTTGAGGCTAACTGATAGGCTAGACCTATATTCATATTGCCAAGATCGCCAACATGCATGGCAACACGTTCCAACTCAAGAGCAATGGTACGCTCCATCTCCAATCGCTTATTCACTTTCACATTTCCTAATGTTTCCATTAATCCTACAAATGCGGCCGAATGGCCAACAGCAGTATCACCGGCTATGGATTCAGAAAGGATGGTGCGTTGAAGCAGCGTCTTCTTTTTTAAATATAAATCCTCCACACCCCGATGCTGCCAGCCTAATTGAATTTCGAGGTGAAGCACCGTTTCGCCATTGCACAAGAACCGGAAGTGGCCAGGTTCAATCACGCCAGCATGGATAGGGCCAACACCTACTTCATGTAATTCATTACTTTCTATTTTATAGAATGGATAATTGTTGATCACGCTACGTTGATCTGCCCGATTGAAAGCATACCGTACCGGTTTATTCCAGGGACTGTAACTAAATTCTACTCCGAAATTTTCAGCGATCTCACGCTCAAAAATATGGAAGGCATATACGTCTTTCGTAATGGACGGCAGCTGCATTTTTTCCTTTCGGTACAATTCATGTGAAAGTATTTTAATCGTTTTTTCCTGATCGTTTGCCAGGCAACAAATGAATTTCAATGTATCCTCCGTCCAGTAAGCATAATAATTCACACAATGAATGAAGGGCTGCTGCATCAGCTCCACTACCGTTAAGGAAAACTGCTCGTATTGAAGCACCGGAATGTCAGCAATCTTAATTACGGATTGGTTGTTGACGACAATATAGGATGGAGTGGTTGTGTCCATAATCAAATTGGGAGTGACTGAATAGCAACAAGAATAGTGTCAACGATAAAAGGAGGCCTGAATAACCCGATATAAAATACGATCACAATCAGGACCAGTTGCATAATGGATTCATAGGGGCTGGCCCCTTTCATGTTGATGATGTTGGTATTCTTTTTCAGGAAGATGATGCCAAGCATTTTAACAGCAAGACCATAAATAATAATAAGAACCAACGCCAGCACCAGGAGTGCTACCCACCAATAACTTTTTGCCACCAATGCCTGAAACATATAAAGTTCTGAAATAAGCATGCCGGAAGGGGGCATGGCAATAATGGAAAGAAACCCCAGCAACATCACAAGCCCTCCAAGTGGATTCACACGCAGGTAGCTGCCGATTCTTTCATCCAGCTTGCTGCTGAATATGCGGTGCATCTGTGAAACCTGGAAAAACAGACTCGACTTAACGAGCGAATGCATGACAAGGTGAAGAATCGCAGCGAAATAGCCCAGACCTCCACAGGAGAAAGCGATCATCACCAGTGAAGCGTGTTCCATGCTGGAGTAGGCAAACATTCGCTTTACATTTTTTACACGGAGTATATAAACCGCAGCAAAGAAAAGGGATAGCAAGCCGGTAATCATTAAAAGTTTATTCATGAAGGGCAGGATGGACGTGCCCGAGAATGCTTCATAAAACCGATAAATGGAAATGAATCCTGCATTCATCAATACCGATGAAAGACTGGCCCCCACCTGCGAGGGTGAAGCATCTTTAGCATCAATGTCTACATTGAAGAGAGGCACCAGCCCCATCTTGACACTGAAGCCGGAAAGTATCAAAAGAAAACAAGCTTTCAGCCAGATAGGATTTAATCGACTGGCCTCTGCTTTGATGGCGCTGAATGTAAAATCAGGATGACCAACCTGTTGTGCCGCGAAGCCCAGGAACAATACCCCTGCAAACGCGAAAGCAATACCAATCGAACAGACGTATAAATATTTCCACGTGGCTTCCAGCGCGTGTTGATTTCGATCATGATAAATCATTACTGAAGCGCCTAATGTAGTGGCTTCCATGAATGCCCAAAGAATGCCAAAGTGAGAAGTAAACAACACACCCACCATGGCCCCGGTAAAAAAGATCGTTCCGGCATTATGTAAAGCAACATCAGAAATTTTTACTTCCCGGTCCGTCACAAATTTCACATAATGAATAGCAGAAAGCAGGCTCACCAGGATCAATATAAAATAAAAGATCAAACCAAGCCGATCACTAAAGAAGTAATCATTCAATTTGTCGCCTGCTTGTGACCATAAATTAATGCCCAGTACAATCATCAGACCTACATAAGCAAACGCCATAACATGGTTGGCAGTGCGGTTTCTTACGAAGTAGGTTACGATAGATAACCCGGCAGTAAGTATAAAGAAGAGATAGATCATAAGAATTAATCTTTAAGTTGTGAAAGCTCGCCCGCGTCCGCATTTTGGAAGTAATCTTTGATCTTATTAAAGAAGATACCCATGATGAGTACACTCGAGAAAATATCGAGCAGGATGGCAGAGTTGACAAACATGGGCATTTCTCCACCGAGGGCCAATGACAGGATAAAGATTCCATTTTCAATCACGAGATAACTTATGAGGTGTGTCACCAGATCACGGTTGTTGATGGCGATAAACAGACCTACCAGGATGGAGGCGATGGCTGCTGTAAAATATTTTACCACTTTATCGGCATCAAGACTTAATTGGTCATGAATGGCATAGGAAGTCATGAAGCATCCCACCACAATGGCCGAAGAGACGAGGACAGAATAATATCCCTTCACGGGATGGTGATGGTGCCGGTGGACACGGTTACGCGTAATGCGCTGTAAAAAGATCGGTACAAAGATGGCTTTAAAGACAAGTGTCTCTAAAAGAATAAAAAGCAAATGCACCACATCCAACTCTTTCAACTCGAGGTAGGCCAGCCCAAACAATAGCAACCCTTGCAATGCCATCAGGCTAAAGTAGCTTTTTACCATTTCCACTTTAGCGAGATAGATCAAGGTGATGATAAATACAACAATGAAGAAGTTGATCATGGCTTAAATTTTATTTTTAATAATCATGGCAACAAAAATTAAGATCAAAGCAACTGCATTAATGGAAAGAATATATTGTGCGTTCAATGCCATCTTGTTTCGTGCGCGAAATGATTCAATCCATCCGATCATGGCCGCAAACATCATTTGAAACACCAGGAAAATTCCAGTACGGATCCAAATGTCCAGTGATTGGGGTATCAAGCAGTCTGCCATCAACATGCTAAAAAGAATGAACTTAATATTGTTGGCAGTTTTGATGATGCCCAGATCAAATCCACTGTGATCCAGTACCATCACTTCATGGACCATCGTAAGTTCGAGATGGGTTAAAGGATCATCCACAGGAAGTCGGCTCGTTTCTACCAACGTGATGTTGGCGAGTACATAACTACCAATAATTGCAAAGATGAAAGAGAAATAATTTGAATAATGAAGGTTGGCGAATATATCGTGGAAGGAGGCGTATCCCGTAAACATGGCAAGGGATCCCATCAAAATAAAAAATGCCGGCTCCATTAATAGTGAATAAAATGCTTCACGATTGGCGCCCATCCCTTCAAATCCACTGGATACATCCAAGGCGCTTATGATGAGCATAAATCTGCCAAGGCCAAGCAGGTAGGCAAACAACACAAAGTCTCCGGAGAAGGAAATGATGGCATCATTCTCTTCAAATGGAATTAGCAGTGCTGCAACCAATACGGTAGCAAAATATATCGTAGCCCCTGCCTGAAACACGAAGCTGGACGCAGTGCTGTACACACTCCCTTTTTTCAGTAAGCGAAAAATATCATACCAGGGTTGAAGTAAACCTGGACCCTTGCGACCACTGAAGATGGCTTTCGTTTTTACAATCACGCCTGGAAAATAAATGGCGGAAATAAAGATCAATATCAGTGAGAGCATATTACAATACTTTTATGATGATGAGAAACCCGATCATAACCAGAAAGAGTAAAGGATAGACCAGGTAATGGTTAATCAATCCAGATTGGGCAATACCTGCCTTTGGCAAATTATTTACAATCAAATGAACCCAACTCAGAATAGTCTTCTCTTCCACCAGGTCTTTATTTTCAGTATGAAATGATTTGGCAGGCGGGAAGATCTCAGTTTCTTCAAATGATTTATAGTCGCGATGATATTGAATGATTGGGTCGGCCAGTTCACGTAAACTATCCGCATAGGAAGTGGGTGTGTACTGATGGCGAAAATCTCCTGCCGTATATCCGCATCCCCATGTTGGGCCGGAAGCAACCGTAACTCTTGATTGTTGCCAGGCACGCAGTGCAGTAATGGCCCCGATCACTCCAATCAATATGATATTGACGTAACTAATGGATTGCAAGGAATGCATCATGACATCTAATTGAACAGGCACTTGACTCAATGGTTGTAAAACGTCTGCTACGATCGAAACAAAAAATCCCGGCACAAGACCAATCGCCAGCATGCAGCAAATAAGAATCACCGAGGGGACAAGCATGATCGGTGGCACTTCCTGTACTTCATGAACATGTTCCTCTCTCCGCGTACCAAGAAAACTTAATCCAAAGGCTTTGGTAAAACAATAGACACATAAGCCACCAATCAAAACCAAACTGATGATACTGACGATGCTGATGATTGACATGGCAAAGCCAGCCACCGACAAGTGATTGATAACGCTACTATAGATCAGGAATTCCGAAATAAAGCCATTGAAAGGGGGTATGCCACTGATGGCCAGCGCTCCGATCAGAAATGCAAATGACGTGTAACGCATTTTTTTTGCAAGCCCACCCAGTTGATCCATGTTGATTTTATGGGTTGCATAAAATACGTTGCCTGCGGTAAAGAACAGGAGTGACTTAAATAAAGCGTGATTCAACGTGTGTAATAAGGCACCTCCAAAACCAAGCACCATCATGGTGTTTTCGCCCATCGCTTTACCAAGTATTCCTACGCCCATACCAATGCCAATGATTCCAATGTTTTCGATACTGTGATAGGCGAGTAATTTTTTCAGATCGTGTTGCATGATGGCCATCACCACACCTAAAATGCCTGAGATAATGCCAGCGGCAAGAACAATCAAGCCTATTGCACGTAAGTCAGTTTGTACCAGTGTGCTGATTCGGAATATTCCATAAATACCCATCTTGATCATAATGCCGCTCATTACTCCCGAGACATGAGAGGGGGCAGCCGGGTGTGCCCGCGGCAACCAGGAATGAAATGGAATGAATCCTGCTTTGATGCCAAAACCGGCAAAAAATACAAGGAAGAGTGGAACGTTGCTGTTGGAAGTGAAAAATTTACCTACACCACCAAAACTCAAATCTCCAGTTGCGTTGGCCGCGATAAGAAATCCGAGCATGATGAGTGCAAAGCCAAGGTGCATTTGCAGCAGGTAATTAATGCCTGTCTTAAGGGTAGATTCTTTCTGCGCTTCAAAAATGACAAGCACAAATGAAAAGAGTGACATCAGTTCCCAGGCCAACAAAAAAGCAATGCCGTCTTGAATGGAAACGACTAAAATCATAGCGGCATGAAGCCATAGAAAGCTGAACAAGTGCAATGAAATAAATACAGCGCTTTTCTTTGGCAGATATGGTTTCAGATAACCGCCCGCATAGAGCGCACCACAGAAGCAAATCAGGTTGATGATTAATGTAAAGAAAGCGCTGATCGGATCAATCACTAATTGTATTGGTCCACTCCAGGTGGTGACATCCAATTCTAATGTTTGTGTACCCTGCTGTAACGTTTGCCATGCCCAACTGGTGCTGGCCAAAATGATGCCTGCATGGAGCGTCAGCACAAAAGCATACTTTATATTCTTGGGAAGGAAGAAAATTACAAACGAAAGAAGCAGGGCTATTTTGAAAATGACAATCATAAAATATTTTTCTGGTTAGAATGAAAACAATTCTTTATGAAATGATTGATAGCCTGAACCGGTATAGGTTGAAAAGGCTAGTAGGGACTACCATCAGATCAGGTATTCACAATACATGGTGATTAGAGCAGACTCAGAATAGGGATGACAGGTTTTATGAATACCTGAACGTCTGCCTGGTTTCAACCTGAATTCCTGCCGAAGAGTGTAGTTGGTATGATTTTCACAGATAAGAGAAATGCTCTTATAATCTTCCCGGCCTTCTTCATTTTCATTCAGCTGTTCAGAAAATAAGTTGATCAGAATAGTTAAGGGATTGGATCGATTTATTTCGTGGGTGATGTCTTTAGAAGGTTGTATTAAACGGGATGGAACAGCAGGCGATAAAAACTCGAGTGCGATAAGTATAACAAAGAATGATTTCAAAAATCGGTTCTTCCTTAACTGCATAATCTAAATATACAGCTAAATGATTCCCATTCCATAATGTGCCTTACTATTTTTAATGCTTTTTATAATGGTAGGAATTAAAAAACCCTTGAAGGCGGACGATTTCATCTTTATTTATAGCGGGAAAGTTGGCAATACGAAAAGTTTCCTTTTTGAGTTTGCCATAACCTTCGCCCAGGATAAATCCGGCAGCCGTTGCTTTCTTTTTTACATCGGCTAATCTACCAGGTCGGCCTGTAAGGCAAATAACGGTTTGTGACTGTACCAATGGGTTATCAATGAAGAGTTTGAAGTATGGGTTGTGTTTAAAGAAAGTGATCCATGCACTTGCCCTTTTTTCTGTTCGATTGTTTGTGATTTGAATCGTAGGCGAGTGTTGCAACACACTCATGAGTAGGTAAATGCCAAGTACGTTGGGCGTGTGCGTTGTCTGCCAGTGGTCCATCATCACTTTCATCGGAGCCAGGCTGTTATAGTGGGTTTTCTCACCGATCGTTTGTATGCGCTTAATGGCACGAGGTGAGCAGATCATAACGGATAATCCTGCGGGCAATCCAAAACATTTTTGTACCGAAGCAAACCATACATCAGCATTGCGAAAGTTAAGATAAACACCGGCCATACTGGAAGTGGCGTCTACTGCGATCAGTGCTTGAGGATTGTTTTTTTTTATGCGGGATATTGCGAGGTTACTCAGTTGTGTTCCGTTGCTGGTTTCATTGTGAGTAAGACAGATCACTTCAGTTTGTAAATTCCCCAGTTCTTTTGCGTTTAGTTCGGTGTTGGGATGAAAATTTATTGCTTGTGCTTTCGGGCGCAGCCGTTGCGTATTCTGAAACCATTTTTCTCCAAAAGCTCCATTATAAATGTGCGTACTACTCTCCTGGACAAGAGATTGTGCGATCATCTCCCAACACTCGGTGGCCGAGGAAGCAAAGAGCACTGAATACGTCTTCGGTATATCAAGTTTTTCCTTTAGCAGGAGAACTGTTTTCTTGCAAAGGGACATGAATTCATCACTTCGATGATTCATGCTCAATATTCCATTCCGGCAAGCATCCTCAACATACCTGGGAATAGTATCATGCACTTGCGAAGGTCCGGGATAGAAAGAAGTCATCAACTTGAAATTAAGAGACAAAAGTATCACAAATGTTTTAAGGATGTTTTTGGCTATCGATAGATTCAAAAAAAATGAGAACCAGGACCTACTATTTTACTATCGAAGCGGTGAATAAGATTGGTATTAGCACGAAGGCCCCGGTAACAGCCGTGGAATAGATTATTTTTTGGGGGTTCCTGATCAGATTGGAATTAATTTTCAATACCCTTTCCGTAGAAATGCATAATTGTCTATTTTAGATTGAGAGAGTCGTGTTAAAGTGCCGATTCAACTGTTCGTATCTTATAAACCCCTAACATCAAATCATTATGGATTTACTACAAACATCTGCATTAGTAGAAGAGAGCATTAAAGGACTTAATGTTGACCCCGTAGCTTGCCGAGGCCAGAATCAGGGACAATGGTCGCTGATTTATAAAGGTTCCACCGTTTGGATTGACGTATTTAATTTCCCGACCAATCCTGATCGCTGGTATTTCCAGATGATGAGCCCTCTTGTACTTGTACCTGATAAAAATTTAGAAAGTTTCTATCAAAATGTGCTGGAGATTAATCACACCCTTTACGGTTCATGGATTTGTAAGAAAAACGATTGGACATACGTGATGTTCCTGAGAGAAGCAGCAGGCCTTGATATTAATGAAATCAACGCTACACTAGATCGGGTTGCTTTCTATTGCAGCGACTACAAAGGCAAATTGAGTTTTAAATTTGAGGGTAGCTGGCTTCCAAAAACGACCAACCGTCCAACAGGGGGTACAGAAAGTTAGATCCCAAAAGTGGTTAGCATTGCTATTTTTATAGCATGTAGGAAAGTACATTTAACTGGTCAAGCACTCTTGATATATTTGGCCGACTCAACGGATGAAGCACACGGAAGATTCAACCGAGCAACTTCATGCGATTTATTCTGCCATGGCCACGGTGTCAAACCCTGGGCTTTCAAAATTCATGATGAAAATCTTATTCGTCCTGAAGCCACTCCCTATACCGATGAAAAGTTTTACAAATGATCAACAGGCAACGGAGCGGTTGAAACAATATTTATAGAATTGCATTCATGATAAAAATCAAAGATTTCTTGCAGGAATTTCCGATTCAGGTTTTTGCTGATAAATCGCCCTGGGACCTGGTTAGGATACTTCCCAAAATCCTCAACGAAATGATTGCCCAACTAGGTGATGATTTTATAATTAACGATGGAATTGCAATTCATAAATCGGTGATAGTGGAGACCGGTTCCATATTAAAACCCCCAATCATAATAGGTGCAAAAAGTTTTATTGGAGCGCATGCCTACCTGCGCGGAGGTGTTTACCTCGCGGAGTCGGTGGTGATCGGGCCGGGTTGTGAAATTAAATCAAGTGTGATTGGCGCTCACAGCAGTATGGCCCATTTTAACTTTATTGGAGATAGTATCATTGGAAGCTATGTGAATTTCGAGGCAGGGGCAATCACCGCCAATTACCATAACGAGAGGGCCGAGAAGCGAATTTTTTCTATTCATCAGGATAAGCTTGTCGATACGGGAGTGGATAAGTTTGGATCACTGGTGGGGGATCATTCAAAAATTGGAGCGAATGCCGTACTTTCTCCGGGCACACTATTACAAAAAAATACCGTGGTTGACCGGTTACAACTGGTTAATCAAATCAGGTAGAGTGATCGAGTTATGCTTTGCGAAAATTACTCCTTGATAAATTCTGATTTCTCTCCTGAATGAGTGAGTGTGAGATGATGCATAGCCCTGGTGCACGCGATGTATAACATGCGCTTATCCACATCACTTTGATAATTATGGGCTGAAACAAAGGGTACAATTACTTCATCAAACTCCAATCCTTTTGCCAGGTGTGCCGTGGTAATGATCACCCCCTCTTTAAAGGTGGTGCTGTCGGCTGTAAGAAGAAACACACCGTGTGATTTTGCCTCGAGATAGACGAACTCGGCTTGTTGTTGTGTTTTGCAGATGATACCCATCGATGGATGTAAGGAGTTTTTAAAATCTGCAATCAGCTTTTTTATTTCTTCAATCTCTTCCGCATTGCTGTTGAGGGCTTTCACGGCAGGCTCCTGCCCATGTCGCTCCAGTGGAATAAGGTCTGGGTTTCGGGATATACGTTGGGCAAAAGCACTGATTTCATAGGTAGAGCGGTAGCTTCTGAAAAGTCTCACGGTATCTCCGTGCGGAAATACCCGCTCAATACTTTCAGCAGACGAGGCGCTATGTGGATTTACGGTTTGATTCACATCGCCCAATATCGTTTTCTTGCACTTAAACAATCGTGACAGCACGGAGTATTGAACAGGCGTGTAGTCCTGCATCTCGTCCACGAGTAAATGCTTCACATGATCATAGGTTTGTGCGCCTTCTAGTCTGATCTTGCAATAGATCAACGGAAAAACATCAGCATATTCCAGGGTATCTTCATTCATTTTGAATAACTCTGGTTTGCCAATCCACTTATAAAAATCTTTGTAAATATCGAGAAGATTGTCGGTCTTAAACATTTGTGGCACGGCTTGCCAGATCTGTGATTTTTCGTGACCTGTTAATTTGCGTTGTGTTTCATTTCTTACGTATTGCTGAATGTCTTTTACTACTTCCGGTGTACGCTTCAATAGAGGAATGCGGTAATACGCTTTAAATCGTTCCAATATAAATGGAAATGGAACCACCGTTTTGCCTACCCGCAATTCAGTAAACGTGAAGAAATTATTTTCAAGGTGAATGATGTATTGGTTCAGTTTACTCAAAAATTCAAAAGTGGATTTGAATTGAATGCGTTCAATAGCATCCGCATCCTGTCTTTCGAGCAGAGCAGAAACCTGCTGGAAGAAACTCTGAAATTTATACTTGTCTTCAAGTACTTCGTTGGCCAATTCTTCCATGCCCATTTCAGGAATCTGTTCTTCACCGAGTTCGGGCAGCACGTTTGAAATGTAGTCGGCAAATACTTTGTTAGGCGAAATGATCAGGATGTCTTTTGCTGCAATCTCTTCCCGGAAACGGTACAACAAAAATGCAATGCGATGCAAGGCAATAGAAGTCTTGCCCGATCCGGCTACACCCTGAATGATCATGACCGGTGCGGTTTCGTTTCGGATTACTGCATTTTGATCACGTTGTATGGTGGCGACAATGTTTTTCATTTTGTCGTCACTTGACTTGCTCAGTTCTTTTTGCAGAATGTCGTCATGGATATTCACATCGTTTTCGATCATGAACTCCATGTTGCCTTTCCGGATTTTGTATTGGCGCTTTAGTTGGATTGTTCCGTTGATTTTTCCGGAAGGTGTTTCATACCATGCTTCGCCTAATTCGAAATCATAAAACATAGATGAGATGGGCGCGCGCCAATCGTAGACTAAGTTGGCTCGGAGTTTATCATCGGAGAAAGTATAAATGCCGATATAGATCGGATTGTCTTCTTCACCAGCCTTGAAATCAATTCGCCCGAAATAAGGTGATTCGCTCAGTTTTAACAATTTCTTTTTGCGAGCCACCACCGATTCACCTGTGGAGGCCATGCGGTTAATGGATTGACCAGCCGCCACCATGTCGGCCTCGTCCATACCCGAATGATGTTCATAAAGGTATTCTTTATTTTGTCTGAGCTCTGTGGCGTGTTGCTTTACGCGGTCGTCCGTCTGCCGGATGGCATATAGGAGTTTTTCTTTGATCACTTCTAAATATTCCCGCTCTTCTTGTTCTGTCTGGTGGATCATCTCCTTAATTCAATTGAAAGTAAACAGCAAAGTTACGCTACTTCTTTCAATTTTTCGGATAATGCCAAATCAGCATGCAGAGCCTGAAGCACTTGGTGAAACGACTATTGATTTTTATTAAACAAATGCTGGATGGCCATCGCATACCCATCCATACCAAAACCAGTGATCAACCCAATGCATTTTGAAGTGATCAGGCTTTTGTGCCTGAATTCTTCCCGGGCGTAAACATTGGAAATATGAACTTCAATGACCGGAGTGGTGATGGCAGCAATGGCATCGTGTATTGCTACGGAAGTATGGGTGTAGGCTCCGGCATTTAAAATGATACCGTCAAACGAAAACCCGACTTCATGGAGTTTGTTGATTAGCTCACCTTCGATGTTCGATTGATAGTAATGAAGGGTAACATTAGGAAAACGTGTTTTCAGTCTTTCAAGGTATTCTTCAAAGGATAGCTTGCCATACGTTTCTGGTTCGCGCTTTCCAAGAAGGTTGAGGTTAGGGCCGTTGATGACGTAAATCTTCATGCTTCGAAGTTAATCTCAAATTCAGTAATAACGATAGGGTGGATTGTATTTTTTCGATGAGATATTGAAAACATGCAGAGGAAAATAATTTGCACATTTGTGACGTGAAGAATTGGGAGACGCATATCAAACATTTTGGCAGCTACCTGAAGTTGGAGCGATCACTTTCTTCTAATTCTATCCAGGCGTATGTGCGTGATGTTGAGAAACTGGCGCAGTTTATTGAAATGAAATCGGAGGGGGCCAGTCCTTTAGTGATTTCATCCAAACATCTTCAGGCATTTTTACAATATATTAATGAACTGGGCATGAGTGCCTTCAGCCAGGCGCGTATTCTGTCTGGTATAAAAGCATTCTATAAATATCTTCTTTTTGAAGAGCTGATCGAAAAGGATCCTACCGCTTTAATTGAAGGACCAAAGTTGGGAAGGAAATTGCCCGACACGCTGGACTATGAAGAGATTGTGAAAATGCTGGAGGCCATTGATCTATCAAAACCCGAAGGTGGACGTAATCGGGCGATGCTGGAAGTTCTCTATTCATCTGGTTTGCGCGTTTCGGAATTGGTGGAGCTTAAAATCGGCAACGTATATTTTGATCTTGGTTTTTTAAGAGTAATTGGAAAAGGAAATAAAGAACGCCTGGTCCCCATCGGTAAAGATGGGTTGAAATATCTCAAAATCTATTTGGATGAGATCCGCGTTCATGTGCCGATACAGAAAGGTTCTGAGAGTCATGTGTTTTTAAATCGGAGAGGAAAAAAATTATCGCGTGTGATGATTTTTATGATCATCAAAAATCTGGCGGCATCGATTGGATTACATAAAACAATTAGTCCACACACTTTTCGTCATTCCTTCGCCACCCATTTGATTGAAGGAGGGGCCGATTTACGCGCGGTGCAGGAAATGCTCGGTCATGAATCGATCACTACCACTGAAATTTATACCCACCTTGACAGAGACTACCTTCGACAGGTAATCCAGGAGTTTCATCCGCGTAGTTAGTGATTGGTCGTTTATTAACGTACACAAGCTTATTTGATTTGTATAGACCTGAACTTGAGTTTATACTTGCCCAAATTTTAATGTTGACAATAACCAACTTCTTACGTAATGAAAAAACTAAATCTTATTATTCTCTTTACAGTACTTGCGACAACATTTTCTTTCGCTCAAGGTACGTTAGGCAAAGGGAATAAGCAGTTTAATGCAGGTCTTGGATTTTCGGATTGGGGCGTGCCTATTTATGTCGGTCTTGATTTTGGGGTTCATGAGAGCGTAACGATAGGTCCCAGACTTTCTTTTAGAAACTATGCCTATACAAGAACGGGGTATAAGTACAAGCAATCGCTTACTGTGCTGTCATTCAATGGTAACTACCACTTTAATAAGTTGTTAAATCTTCCCTCTGAGTGGGACTTCTATGCAGGATTAACATTAGGATATTACTTTTGGTCAGATGTTAAATCATCCAGTGGTGTGTATTATGAGGGTGAATCTTCCGCCCTTGGCCTTGATGCTCAGGTAGGTGCGCGATATTTTTTCACCAAGCAATTTGGCCTTAACCTGGAGGTAGGTGGAGGTACTGAGGCCGGGGGGCGTTTTGGTATCACCTGTAAATTTTAACAGCATTATATCACCAAGGCTAGAGGAATCAGAACAAACAGTTGACGTTTTTTGAACAACTAATTTCGATTGTTTAATCCAAGGTTAGTTTCATTACCTTTGTGACATGATCAGACTAGCTGCTTTTTTTATATTCCTGTTAGGCTCCACATTGGGGTGGGGTCAGGAGTTTAAAGTTGAGTATGATAAAGACCGGAACTTTTCGCAATACAAAACTTTCCGTTTTGGAGAAGGGGAATTAGTTACCCCTAAAGATCAGCGTCAGGCGAGTGCTCAGCAAGTTGATAAATGGATAAAAGATGGCATGACGCATCAACTTGAATTGAAAGGATTGAAACGCGTTGATTCTACAGCCGATTTAGTAATATCCTATGTAGTGGGCACGCTTGCCCGAAGCGATGCAGGTGATGTAGGACCTATGGGCCTGACTCCTGGCTCGATGGATCGAACCTACATGAAAGATTACCGCCAGGCTAATCTGGTGCTAGATTTAAATGACAAAAGTTATAGGGTCTGGCGGGTTAATGCGACCATGGAAATGACATCGGCTAATGCAGAGAAAATTATCGGTCAGATTATACAAAAAGGTTTTAGAAAGTATCCTAAAGCTGATAAAAAGAAAAAGAAGTAAGCCCCTGTGGCAATGTATAAGATTTTAATTCGCCCTGTTTTATTCCTCTTTCCTCCAGAATTCATTCATCACCTCACGTTTAGTATTCTAAAACTCGCTGGCAAAATTCCAGGATTGTTACCTCTATTATCCGGATTGTACAAATTTGAGAATCAAAAGCTGGAAAGAAACCTATTTGGGATCACTTTTAAAAACCCTGTAGGCCTTGCCGCTGGTTTTGATAAAGATGCGAAACTGATTGATGAATTGGCCGCCTTTGGTTTTGGATTTATTGAAATCGGTACACTCACACCTAAGCCACAACCTGGCAATGATAAACCGAGATTATTTCGCTTGCCCAAAGACAATGCATTGATCAACCGTATGGGTTTTAATAACCAAGGTGTAGATATAGCAGTTGAAAGATTAAGAAGAAGGAAATCTAACGTGATTGTGGGTGGCAACATAGGCAAGAATAAAATTACACCGAATGAAAAAGCAGCTGATGACTACAACACCTGCTTTGAAACACTTTATCCCTATGTAGATTATTTTGTGGTAAATGTAAGTTCGCCAAACACACCCAATCTCCGAGCGTTGCAAGAGAAAGAGCCATTGAAGCAATTGCTATCGGAGGTGAAAGCGTTGAGCCTTGCAAAAGAAAAACCTAAACCTGTTTTGTTAAAAATTGCGCCTGACCTAAATGAGTCGCAATTGAGTGATGTAGTGGAGATATTGTTGGAGACCAAAACAGATGGTGTCATTGCTACTAATACCACCATATCACGTGAAGGATTGACAAGCGCACCGGATGTGGTTACTGCTATCGGTAATGGCGGGTTAAGTGGTAAGCCGTTAACAAAACGGTCTTCAGATGTAATTTCATTTTTGCGATCAAAATTAGGACCTGATTTTCCAATCATAGGCGTAGGTGGTATCATGAACGCAGAGGATGCGATCGATAAATTAAATGCCGGTGCCGATCTGATTCAGATCTACACGGGATTTATTTATGAAGGACCGGGTTTAGTGAAAGCAATTTCAAATCGGATTTTGAAGAAGTAGTTTTGAGTTTCCCTTAATTCGGCTTAATTTTTTATGTGCATACAACAAAGAATCTATACGTTACATCGAATCTTTTTAATTGGTTTGATAGTATTCTCAGTCTATCCAACTTTTGCACAGTCCGTTCGCCCTAAGATTGGCTTGGTGTTAAGTGGTGGTGGTGCCAAGGGAATCGCGCACGTGCGAGTATTGCAGGTCCTTGATTCATTAGGCATTGTTCCGGATTATATTGCCGGAACCAGTATGGGCTCCATTGTAGGTGGTCTGTATGCCACAGGGTATACCGCTAATCAGATTGATTCCATCACTCGTGCCATGCCCTGGGATAAAATGTTTTCAAATTCAATATCCTTTACTGAAATCAACATCGAAGAGAAAGATGAATTTGGACGATATATCTATGAACTTCCGCTCAAGGGGTTGAAGCCTCAGCTGCCGATGGGCCTGGTGGAAGGTCAGCATATCGAAGAAATGCTGGCTAAACTTTTCTTTCCAGCCAATAACATCACTGATTTTAACAAACTCCCCACTCCGTTTTTATGCGTTGCGGCCGATATTGTAAAAGGAGAGCCGTGATACTGAATAAAGGCAATCTTGCTGCTTCAGTCCGGGCAAGCATGTCCATTCCAACCGTATTCCCTCCGGTTAAAATCGGAGATCGATTGTTGGTGGATGGGGGAGTGTATATGAATTTGCCGGTCACCTATTGCAGGGAAATGGGAGCTGATTTTATCATTGCAGTGGATGTAGGTGGTGGTCTATATAAGGAATCGGAACTTACTTCAGCGGCTTCCCTGCTGGTACAAACTACCTTTCTTGCTGGTAATATCAGTTACCAAAGGGAAAAAGAGGAGAGCGATATCTTTATTGATATTGTGAAGTACTTGCAATTTGGCACGATGGATTTTGAGCAAGGACTTGCCATGATGAAAAGTGGAGATCTCGCTGTAAAGGAAGTTATACCACAACTGGTAGAATTGGCTAACCGCATGAAATCATATCCGGTACGTAGTAGGACTAGCCTTACGCATAAGCCGCCTTATTATAAACTTGATGTCATTCAAATGGAGGGAGTAAGTAAGGCAAACCAGGATATGGTTATTGAAAAGTTCAGATGGCATAAGGGTGATGTGGTTAATCCGGATCAGGTTGCATCGAGCGTACACCAACTGATGGGTACCCGACTGTTCAATAAAATAAGTTACGAGATCGATGGAGACACTATTCAATCTGAGTTGATCATCAAAGCGAACGAAAAACCATCCAATGCTACCAAGTTTGCCATTCACTATGATACAGATCGTGGTGCCGGACTCATTTTAAATTTCACCAAGCGAAATTTCCTAATCCCTTCTTCTCGCCTCGTAACCACACTGGATTTAGCAGAAAATCCAAGAATGCGTGCAAATTATTTCTATTACCTGGGAAGTCGATCAAGATGGTGGCATTTTAATGAATTTTATGGCGAACGTGTGATACTCAATTCGTTCATTAGCGGTACACCTGTTCCGGATATAATCAGCAATCATCTTTCTGTCCTTACGCAATTTAATCGTACCATTAACTCTACTTTGTCACAACAATTATACTGAAAATCAGTACGATAGCTTAACTTTGAGTGTTGAAAAAAAAAGCGGGAACCGCTCTGATTCAGAAA
>JAYVTB010000116.1:0-2037 GCA_043774805.1 Cyclobacteriaceae bacterium
GATTAGATAAAGTTGAACTGGATTGATCAGGGATAGTTTGGTTATTCACGTACCAATAAAAAGTGTGGTCGGATGATTCGCCAGGGGATGCAGTGGCAACTGCATTTCCGTTTCCGCCAATGCAAAATGTGTTGTTGGTTTTTTCTATCTGGATAGATGGGCTGGCGGAGTCATCCAAAATTTCTACTTCAATTACATCTGAGATACAATCAGTAAAAGCAGCATACGCCCGAATCTCGTATGAACCACTACTAAGACTTGTTGCTTTTCTTTTGGAAAATCCACTTTGATCGAACATTACTTCATTGTCGTGATACCAAAAATAATGAAGACTATCTTGGCTGGGCACATACGGGTAGCTGGCGGAAAGTTCTATACTTCCGTTATCGCCAATGCAAAAAATATCATTCGTTTTTCCGGCAAGGCTTAACACAGGAATTTCAACTGCATCAACCACAGTCATTTCAGCACCTGTTGAACAGTTTGTATCAATGTCAGTTACGATAACGGAATAGTTTCCTGGCGAAAGATTCTCGATTAAATTACCCTCATCGCTCAACAACGACTCATAGTTTCCGGTAAACCATTTACAAATCGTGGAGGTAGTATTATCATGATCCTGAAAGATAACGTATCCGTTGGGGGTTTCAGGATTGCAATTGGTTTGAGTACCAATGAAAAATTTCTGCGATTGGTGAATCACTAACGCCACTTATGGATACCGGTTTCGAATCGTAACAGCCTGTTAAAGAGTTAATTGCCTTAACTACATAGTTCCCAGTGCTCAAGCCAGAAATGGCAGGTCCCGTTTCGGCAAGTGGGTTTAAATTGGAATCAAACCATTCGTATGAATAATCATCGGGCACACCCGGAATGGTGTTAACAACAGTTGCCGATCCTGAGTTACCTCCGCCCGTCACGCAGGTAACGATGACGCCTCCAATTTCAGGAAGCACAATGTCAGAGGCAACAGTCATCTCTACTGATTTTGAGCATTGGGTAATCGTGTTGGTAACCATAAAGGAATAAACACCTTCAGGCAGATTATTCCACTCATGTCCATTTGTTCCTATTGAGGGCTCAACTACCGCCCCGACCGGAGTGCCGAGCGCAATGAAATTATTAATGTTGGGAATGTCATAGCCTGCCGGGTAGTCTTGCGTAGTAAGGGTAATGGAACCGTTGAAATTAAGATCACAAGCGGATTGATTGACAATGGTTGACGTTACCACTGGCGCAGTTCTTAAATCATAAATTTTGCTAATGAACGGATTGATCTCGCAAGATTTGGTCGTTAAGCCAGTCACTGTATAATATCCTGCGTTTTGAATTGAAATAACCGGAGAAGCGTAAAAGGTGGGATTGTTTGTTTTTCCTATTCCATTATGAAGTTCAAGAAAGGCTATTCCGGATGGAAGCCGGCCATCAACAGTGATAAAGCCATTGGGCAAGGCGCAAGAAGTGATAGGCATACTCAATCCTCGTTCAACTGGTTGCGGTTTGTTAAAGTCTGTTCTTGTCCAAAAAGCATTACCTGTTTCAGTATCAGTTGCCTTCAGGTAAATAGGTAGCTGCCAAGGCTGGTTAGATAATTTTTTGGTGCTGGTGGATGCCAATAGATTCACAAAATCGTTTGTCCACTCATAGGTATAATTCTGCAGGCCTTCGCCATGAACCTGGGTTTCAATTTCTCCCATTGCATCGTAACAATCCGGTTGCTGCGTAACCACAACAGAAAGTGTATCCTTTTGCAATACATGATCAGGGCCGATACTAAAACCGGCAGAGCCTCTGCAACCTGTTGCGTTATCGGTAACCTCAACATTGTAAAAGCCCATTGGCAAGTCTGTTCTTTTAGATGAAGTTTGGCCCGGAGTTACAGCGCCAAATCCATCCGACCATTGAAAGGAATAGAATGGGAAGGATGAATTTCCATTAACCACTACTTCAGCTTCACTGTGCGTTCCTTTTCCCGTAATTATTAATTTTTTGATTTGAGGCGCGATACTGTTGTCGTGTATGGTAACCACCTCAATA
>JAYVTB010000117.1:0-2535 GCA_043774805.1 Cyclobacteriaceae bacterium
AAGGTGTAGAGTGAGAGCGAAAGGGTTTCAATACCCAGGAAGAGCATAGCCATATTTCCGAATGCCACCATCAACGTACCGCCCGTCAGCACGAATAAAACAAGTGATGCGCGATCTGTTTGATTTTCTGGTTGACCCAGATAATCCCAAGACATCAATACCCAGAAAAATGTAACGGCAATCATCAACAAGATAAAAATCTTATTGCCTGGATATAGAATGATCATATTATTGAAGTATGATCCTGATGTACTCCAATCGGCAATCAGCAATCCCGCAGCTGCGAGTAAACCGATCAGGACTAGAATGGTGAGCGCCTTACGGAAATTAAATATTTCGGCAACTAAGGAGAGGATTCCTAATCCGGATATGACGTAAAGCGCGTTCATGGTTGGATAGCAACAGGAGCCTGGTTAATCATATCAATAAGATTCTTCACAGCTGGTTCCGAAATTTCTAACAACGGAGTGGGATAAATGCCAATGGCCAAAATCAACAAGACGATAGGAAAGAGTACAAACTTCTCTTGAACACTTAAGTCTTTGAAGGATGCTGTAACTGCATTCGGCTCACCCGACATACTTTTTTGAAACGACACCAGCATATAGACGGCACCCAGAATAATGGTAAGTCCCGCAACCGCACCGGTGATATTATGATACTGGAACAACGAGTTGATCAGCAGAAATTCACCAACAAAACCTGACGTTAGCGGAAGTGCCACACTGCCAAGCATGATAAGAATAAATACTGAGGCCAGCACAGGAGCAGCGTTGCGGATTCCACCTAACTCATTTAACATGCGCGACTTGGTGCGATCAAAAATAATATCAACGATAAAGAACAATCCCACTACAATGATTCCATGACTGATCATTTGTACCATCGCGCCTTGCACACCCATAGTGGTCCATGTGAGTAAGCCAGCAGCAATCAAGCCTACGTGTGCAATGGATGAGTAGGCGATCAATCGTTTGTAATCTTTTTGAACCAACGCTATGGCGGATGCGTAAATGATTCCAATAACGGATAGGACTATGGCTGTTGATCCCCACTCGGAAAATGCTTGCGGCACTATAGGCACAAGCCAACGAATCAAGCCAAAAATGCCCATTTTTAGCATAATTCCTGATAAAAGCATGGTGCCTTGCGCAGGCGCTACTGTGTACGTATCTGGCTGCCATGTGTGGAATGGGAACACAGGCATCTTAATCGCGAAAGCAATAAACATTGCCCAGAAAATCAAGTTCTGATCATGGAGCGGCAGCGCTCGGCCAGTCTCATATAATACCAGCATGTCGAATGTTTTGTCGGGCGTTTGCAAATAGAGATACACGAGCGCCAGCAACATGAATAAGCTTCCAGCAAGCGTATAGATAAAAAACTTTAACGTAATCCGTCCGCGATGCTCGCCACCCCAAATCAAACAAATGAAGTAGATGGGGATGAGTGCCATCTCCCAGAACAAATAGAAAAGCAATCCATCGCGTGAAGCAAAGACACCCACCAATGCCATTTGCATAGTGAGAATGAGCCCATAAAAAGTATTAGGCTTCGAATACTCTCTTCCAAATGAAGACAGGACTATTAAAGGAGTCAATAGGTTGGTCAATAATACCAGCGGCAGGCTAATGCCGTCCAGTCCAACATTAAAGTTTAAACCCAGTGAAGTAATCCACGGAATGTTGACCTGAAACTGAACAGAGGCATCGCGTTGAAATAAGAAAACGACTATAATCGTTACAACCAACTCAATCAAAGCAGCCACAAGTGCAATCCACTTTGCCTGCTGTTCCTTTGATAGGAAAAGGATGAGCCCTATGACCAGTGGGAAGAATATCAGAAAAGTAGTTATCCAGTTCACGTTCTATGTTTTAAACCAAATGGCAATCGAAATCAAACCAATTATTCCCAAGACCATCGCAAAAATATAATAGCCGAGTCTCCCCTGATGCAAATGACGCGCTCCACGACTACTCAAGATCACACTGTTACCCATCTCATTAATCAATCGATCTATGCCAAGTTTTTCAATTACATCATGTAAAAAAGCTGCGATACCATATAGTGGGTTTACAAAAACAGCCTGATATAATTCATCCACATAAAACTTGTGAAGCACTAAACTCTTGAAGCCTCTGATCTCTTGACTGTCTTTTGGAATCCGATATTTGGTAACGTAATATCTGCGAGCCATCAGAATCAATATTACCGTCAGCACAAAAACAGCACCCATAATCTCATAATCCGTTGTGTGATTTAAGTGATGATGCTGAATAATAGCCGATGATCGGGCAAACACAGGAGCCATAAATTCGGCCATCATGTGGTGGCCGCCCAACGAATCAGGAATACAAATCATACCACCCACAGTGCTAAGCACAGCTAGAATCATCAACGGCACCACCATATTATTGGGTGATTCATGAATGTGACTCATGGTCTCGGTCGAGGCGCGCTCCTGACCATAGAAAGTAACATAGAGCATACGGAACATGTAGAATACGGTAAGGAGTGAGGTGGTTACCGCTATCG
>JAYVTB010000118.1:0-2635 GCA_043774805.1 Cyclobacteriaceae bacterium
CCGGGTATTGCAGGGAATACTTTCAATCCGACTGCCGCAGGAGCAGGTCAGCACACCATCCAATATACAGTGACGAGCGGTGCTTGTACTGGAATGTCCTCGGCTATTGTAACGGTACTGGCCGCGACAGACCCGCTGTGTACTGGCTCGGTCGGTACGGGCACTTGCGCGACAGTAGTTATTGTGCCCAAGCCATCACCGGCTACTTGTACGAATTCGGATGGTAAGATTGTGTTCAGCATCAAACCGTTCATTCCTTTGGTGAATAATACGGGTGTTCGAATTTCAATTGTGGGTATGTCAGTTACGAACCAATCTATCTCAAGAACGAATTTCAACGACTCTACTTTTCTGGCTTTGCCAGTCGGTACTTACGATTATTCAATTGAGTATGGCGACCCTAGTTGCATCAAAACCGGTCAGGTAACAATTGATCAATCAGGAACAGTGGGAACGCCTTTTGCATCGAACATTGTCAATCCAACTTGCGCTGGAGCCAACACAGGCTCTGTCGTTATTGATGTGTCGGGAGAAACGGGCAATACACTCGAGTGGTCGTTGGATGGGATAACATGGACTCCTTTCATTTGCGGTACTGCCATCACAGGTTTAGCTCAAGGTGCAGCGCCATCATTCCAACATTTAATAAGCGTGCGAAGAAACTCAAATGATCCATGCAATGGTGGAGTGCTCGTAACTATGCAGGATGTGGCAGGGGCTATTTCATTTAGTCAGACAATTGTGGATGCTACTTGCAACAACAACGATGGTAGCATTCAGATTGGAGCAATCTCTGGAGGTACGCAACCGTATTCTTATTCATTTGAGGGAGTGATTTTGAACGCGTTGCCGGCTAACAATACGTTTTCAGGATTGCCTGCCGATGATTATGATTTTGTCGTTACCGATGCAAATAATTGTTCTGGCGCCCAAATCATCACAGTAACCTTCCCGGGTATTGTAGGCATGACTCCAGTAGTTTTAGATCCGGACTGTTCAGGTAATGGATTGAATGGCGCTATTGCTGTTACCATAAATTCCGTTGGTAATTTTAATGTGGGTATATCTACTGATCAAAATACCCTGCCTGCTTCGTTTCTGAATGTTTCCAGCGGAGGTGCAACCGTTGTAAACTTTCCCAATCAAATAAAAGGCGTCTATTATATCACAGCTCAATCAACTGGGTTACTTTGCCCGGTTACATCCGCTGTAAATATCTCGGGAGGCCCTACCTCGGTTGATTTTGTGGCTACAACAGAAGATGTTTCTTGCTTTGAAGATTTGGGTGTAATTCATGTAACAGGAATCTCGGGTGAGGCTGGTCTGAATTTTGGTTATGAAATTTTAACTGGTGGAAATATTGTTAAATCTGGTGCGATAACAGCGCTGGAGGCCTTAGGACCTGTGGACATTCAGGGTATTAGCCAAGGCGTCTATCAGGTAAGATTATTCCAGAATCAGCCGGCTTGCGTAAATCCCATTTACTCAACTAATGCATCACTTACGATTGACGGACCCAGTGCGGTGCTGGATACGCTTGCTGTGACTCGTGTATTTTCATTGCCTGACCACGCATCTGGTTCAATGAATGTATTGGTGAAGGAGTCAGGCAGAGAGCCGTATGAGTTTAAACTGGAATTGACTGATCCGTTGTTCGGTGATCAATCTATGCCAGCCATTGACTGGACGCAGATGGATCGCTCCAACCAAACGTTAAAGATTGAGCGAGAAATAGGCAGCTTGTTTGCAGGCACTTATACTTTAGACCTGCGCGATGGCTTTGGCTGCGAGAAATTGTATGAAGTAGTGATTGGGTTAAATACCGATTTATTCATACCGAACATCTTCACGCCAAACGGAGATGATGCTAACGAAGAATTCTATATCCGTAATCTACCAGGCAATTCAAAAGTGCTTATAACCGACAGGTGGGGTAAAGAAATCTACGCGTCCAATAACTATCAGAACGATTGGCGTGGTGGCAACTCTCCCGAAGGCATCTATTACTATAAGATAATCATTGGCAGCGAGACGTATTCCGGTTGGGTGAGATATTAAGGGGTCAGTAAAGGCAAGCGGTTCAGCAGGCTATTTGATTCCCTCCAGAAACTTCATCGTATCAATACCATCAGCATAATCATTAACGGCAGGCGTTTGGGCTTCGCCAAATGGGATACTTCCTTTGAACCAGCCCTTGGCAGACACCATGCATTGAATCTTCTCAGCTTTGCTCTCCAATAATTTGGTAAGATGCTTTTGTGTGGAATAGGTTTCGTAGTAAATCACGGAGATAGGGGAAACCAGCTCTTCTGATTTTTCCAATACGAAAAATCCGGAGTCAAAAAATTCTTTCTGAGATATCAATCGAATGGCACTTTGGTAATCGTAGTTGTTGGCGTATTTATGATGACTGCCAATTTTGGAAAGCGGGAGCAGTGCTTCAATCAAAACTTTCAAATCAAATCCTTCTGGAATGAAAATCTTGGAAACATTTCTGCACCCAAGGCCAAAAAAAGTGAACACAACCTTACCTAAAGCCTGAAACTCTGTGGGGTTTTCCTCACCCATGATCAATTCAATAGATGTTCTGTTTTTTCGAACGATCTTTGGCTTATCCCGAAAGTAATATTCAAAG
>JAYVTB010000119.1:0-45791 GCA_043774805.1 Cyclobacteriaceae bacterium
TTGTCTTTTTCTCTTGGGTCCTTTACGTAGGTGTCTATTAATAAAGAGTAAGTTTCGGAATGGATGTTCTCAATAGCAATCTGAAAACCATAAAAGAACTTAGCTTCGGTGTATTGTACTTCACCCACAAAGTGTTCTGCCAGGTTTTCGTTTACAATGCCATCACTGGCAGCAAAGAAGGCCAACACGTGGGTGATAAAATGACGTTCACCATCGTTTAGATTAAGCCAGTCTTTCATGTCCTGACTTAAGTCGATCTCTTCAGCGGTCCAGAAACTGGCTTCTGCCTGTTTATAAAATTTCCAGATGTCGTGGTGCTGAATGGGAAAGAGAACAAAGCGGTCTTTGTTTTCTTTCAAAATCGGTTCTTGTCGTACAGATTGACTCATTGCAAATATTTTAAATGTTACTTCTAATATGCCTTAACCAAACAAATCAATGAAGCCTTGTCTGGGATGTTCGTCTTTTGGTCAGCAAGAGTGAAATGATGAATGTAGATCAATTCAAACGACTGCATCGACAAATATTCGAAATGATGAAGGAAAAACAAAGCGCTGATTTTTCGCGATTCAGTCGCATATTCATGTGCTTTTCATGTAAGTATTTGGTAGATAGTCGCTTTAAATTTTTTGATGAATTAATAGATGAGATAAAAAAAATAAAGTTTTTTTTATTTCGTTTTTGTTGCCGTTGATGCGGGAAATAAAAGGTATTTTAAAAAGTTTTGACGTCTGTTTGTTGCCAAAATTTGAAATGAAGAAGAGCGGTTATTCTGCCGATCATTTTGTCACCTTGACGATCATAATGTAGACCTGAGTGCCTAATATGCATGGCTGTGTATCCGCCATTTGAAACTGACTCCATGTTGAACTTACTTTCGATTTCACCCGATAAAGCCCTAAAAACTGTGTTCGGAGCACTATTTCTCTATTTTTTACCAACCTTTTGTTTTTCTACACGGTAGCCTTATCTTTGCAGTCCATTTTTAAAAATAATTAAAGCATGTACGCAATAGTAGACATTGCAGGAAAGCAGTTTAAGGTGGCTAAAGACCAATATATCTACGCACCCAAAATGGAAGGCGAAGCTGGTTCAAATGTATCATTTGATAAAGTACTTCTGGTTGATAATGGTGGCAGTGTAGAAGTTGGCGCCCCTACTGTAAACGGTGTTAAAGTATCTGGTAAGATCCTCGAACACGTAAAAGGCAACAAAGTGATTATCTTCAAAAAGAAGAGAAGAAAGGGCTATGCTGTAAAGAATGGCCACCGTCAGCAATTCACCAAAGTTCAGATTGAAAGTATTGGATAATCCGCTGAGGAAAATTTGAATTTGAATTTTAAATCTTGAATTATCAGTTATGGCACATAAAAAAGGTGAAGGTAAAGTAAAAAACGGCCGCGAGTCAGAAAGCAAGCGACTGGGCATTAAAGTATTTGGTGGTCAGAAAGTAATTGCCGGCAATATTATCGTGCGTCAGCGTGGCACCAAGCACAAGCCTGGCAGAAATGTGGGAATAGGTAAAGATCATACCTTGTTTGCGCTTACTCCTGGAGTAGTAGTATTTAAGAAAGGCAGAGAAAGTAAGTCATTCGTTTCTGTTCAGGCAGAAGCGTAGCGATTCTTTTTGTAATAAGTAGAGAGAGGCATCCGGATGAAAATTCCGGATGCTTTTTTTGTTTCGCATAAATTAAAATCATGGCAGCATTAATGAGGTTATACATTCTGTGATTTTGTCTCCGGGTTGATTGTTCTTAACGGCCTTTTCAACGTATGTTAAATTGCTGCGAAGATTTATTCCACATCTCTAAATAACTGTACTTATGTGCGGCCAATTGTTTCCCGCAGATTTCGCAGATTGACGCTGAAGATTTTCAATCCAATTCTGCGAAAATCACCGAAATCTGCGGGAACGTATTTCGGTTGGGTAACATCAGTAAATAATTTGTGGCCTAATAATTTTAGAGACTGAAGGGTAAAAGACAAACGTAAAAGCTGAAATTTTAATAAAAAACGAATTATATCATGTCAATCTATACCATTGCAGTAGAATAATCCAAAATTTTTTCAGTAAAGGATGTTTTGTATTTGGGATTTACCATTAAATTGGCGGTTCATTATAACTAAATCTAAACCTAAACCTTAACCTATGAAGAAGTTTTTACTGTTATGCTTCTCATTCGTTTTTGTGCTCAGCAGTGTCTGGGCTCAAGATCGGGTGGTTTCGGGTAGAGTGACCGCCATGGATGACGGTTCCGCTTTGCCTGGAGTGAACGTAGTCCTAAAAGGAACTACAAATGGAACGGTTACCGATAGCAACGGTAGCTACAAATTGACTGTGCCCGCACAAGGCGGTAGCTTGGTTTTCTCTTTTATTGGACTACAGACTCAGGAGGTAGCCATTGGCGATCGCACTGTCGTTGATGTTGGCCTTGGATTGGATGTACAACAATTGACTGAAGTTGTTGTTACGGCCCAAGGTATTGAGCGTGATCAAAAGGCCCTTGGTTTTGCACAGACTACTATTAGTTCAGCGATGTTGTCAAACAAACCTGAAACTGATATTGGTCGTTCATTACAAGGCAAGACTCCTGGTCTTCAGATTCTGAATTCATCCGGTATGGCTGGATCTGGTTCAAAGATCAACATTCGCGGTACCAGCACGATTTCTGGAGACTCTCAGCCACTTTGGGTTGTGAACGGTGTACCAATTAACACCAGCCAGAATGATGTAAACACAGCTTTTCAGGATGGACAGACTTCTCCTTCCCGCTTTCTAGATATTGACCCGAACAACATTGAGTCAATAAGCGTGTTGAGAGGATTGAGCGCTACAACGCTTTACGGTTCACAGGGAAGAAATGGTGTAATCCTGGTTACCACCAAGACCGGTTCCACAAAAGGAAAACCTAATAAACTGGAAGGTTCTATTTCTCAATCTTTTTACCAGACAGAAGCGATTATTCCTGAGTATCAAAATAAATGGTCCAATGGTTTTGATGGAGCCTACGGAGAATTCTTCAGTAACTGGGGAGCTTTGATGAATGGCACACCTACCGGTGTAAGACATCCTTATTACGAGTGGAGGAATTTATTTCCTGAGCACCCTGAATTTGCAACCAGTGGAACTACGGTAGAACCAGGACAAACCCTGGCCGGATACACTCCAAAGCCGGCACCGAATAACGTAAGCACCATGTTTCAGAAGGGTAGTTCTAAAACCACTTCTATTCAATTAGGAAACAGAACAGAAAATGGTAGCCTAAGTTTTAGTTACAGCCATTTGGATGAAACCGGTTTTATTAAACATAATAATCTTACCCGTGATAACTTCTCATTGGGCGGCACGGCAAAATTGACCGACAAACTTACCTTCAGTGGTACGTTTAACTATGCAAGAACAAATCAGGAATCTCCTCCAAATGCTGCAGGTAACGGATCTGGCACAAACGGAGGCCCTTCTATCTGGGCCAACATGTTTTTCTCACCACGTAACATTGACGTAGCAAATTGGCCATATGAGAATCCTGTTGATCATTCAAATGTTTACTATCGTAATGACGGTGCAATTGCAAACCCGCGGTGGTTGCTGGAAAATGCCAGACAATCTAACAAAGTGAACCGCTTTTACTCCAATGCTAATTTAAGTTATGCTGTTACCGATTGGTTGAATCTGTCTTACCGTTTAGGTTATGATACGTATTCAGAAAATTCTGATTATTGGGTGAATAAAGGCGGAAAGGGTGGTATCACAACAACACTTTCACCAGGCGTTTATCGCACGGTAGCTGGAACCAATACGGTGGTAGATCACACGGTGATGGCTTCTATTAATAAAGACCTGAGTCCTGACTTGAACCTAACCGCAATTGTTGGAGGTAACTGGCGCGCAAACTCTTATTCTCAGACAGGACTGGAAAGTTTAGGACAAGTGGTTTACGGATTCCTTGAACACCGTAACTTCACTACCACACTAAACAGAAACTGGAGAGGTGATTATTTGAATTACCAGGTTAACAGCACTATTGCCGGTATCTATTTTGATGGAAACCTGGGTTATAAGAATATGCTCTTTGTAAACTTATCAGCCAGAAATGACTGGTCTTCAGTGTTGCAAAAAGATAATCGTTCTCAGTTCTATCCCGGTGGTAGCATTGCGTTCTTGCCAACAGCGGCTTTCCCTAATTTCGCTTCGAATGTGTTGGATTTCTTGAAGATTCGTGCTGCTTATGGAACATCAGCAAACTTTGGACCTGCTTATAATACTTCACCTTATTTGTTTATTAACTCGAATACAAGGGTAGATAATATAGGCCAGGTGATTTCTTCAGGCCTTCCAGGCCGTTTGGCTAACCCTAAGTTAGGACCTGAGCTATTAACGGAGTCTGAATTAGGTGTGGAATCAAATTTATTTGATAACAAGATCAAATTGAATGTATCCTACTATAACAGAACGGCAAAGCGTCAGATCATCGATCGTCCTCTTGATCCATCAACCGGATATGGTATTACCTCCATTAACGCAGGTACTATCCAAAACAAAGGATGGGAAGGTAGTTTGACATTGACACCCATAAAAGGTGGTGACTGGAGATGGGATATTACCGCTAACTATACCCGTAACAGGAGCTTAGTGAAGGAATTACCTGAAGGATCTAAGACAATCCTCGTGAATGGTGTTAGTAACGAGGGTAACTTCGCTATTGAAGGCCAGCCGTTGAACGTGATCCAGGGAACTTATGTAGAGAAAGCTCCGGATGGTCAATTGATTATCACTGAATCTGGTAATTATAAGCAAGCAAATGAAATCGGTATTATTGCAAATCCAAATCCAAATTGGATGGGTTCGATTATCAATTCAGTGAGTTGGAAAGCCCTTACCTTTTCATTCCAGTTTGATTATGTATCGGGCGGACAAATATTCTCTTATACAGCAGCTACCATGGTTGGACGCGGTGTATCTAAAGATTTGGAGTCCTTCGATCCAACATTGCCTCTTGTACTTCCCGGTGTTAGAGAAATTACTGACGGAAGTGGAAATGTAACCGGCTATACACCGAACACCATACCGTTAACGACTGCAGGTGTATTCTTTGGTAACACCATTGTAGGTGGTGCTCCAGCTGACCGCGGTGTTTACGATGCAACACGTGTACGCTTCAGAGATGTAACATTGGCTTATTCATTGCCTAAATCTTTTGCCTCTAAATTAAAAGTTGGAGGTATCAGCATAGCTGCAAATGGTAATAACTTGTGGTTCAAGGCAATCAATGCACCTAAGTATGCAAAGGCTGACTTTGACAGAACAGCGTTTGGTGCGAAAAACGGAGCAGGATTTGATTATTTAGGTGGTCCATCTGCACGTAGATATGGTGTTAATATTAAAATAACATTCTAACAGACTTAATGACTATGAAAAGCATATTTAAAAAGTATGGGATTCTCTTCGCTTTCCTGGCTTCTGCGTGTAGCCTGGATGGTGATTTAGAGAACCCGAACCAGGTGCCGGTGAGTGGCGCAGATGTTGATTACATAATGAACCTTATTCAGCTTGATTTTGCTGATTTCTTTAGTGGTTCTCAAGCTACCGTTTCACCATTGATCAGACAGGCATCTATGTCAGGGGCGTATCGCTATCAGTTAGCCTATCAACCACAGTTTCAGGATGGTTTATGGTCTGGAGCATACCAGGGTATTTTGGTGCAAGCAGAAACCATGATTCCTTTAGCTGAAGCAAAAAATCTTACCACCCATGTGGCGGTGGCCAAAATTCTTTCTGCTTATACCTATCTAACGCTGGTTGATTTATTCAATGATGTTCCGAGAACGGAGGCGTTAACATCGCCTAGCGGAAATTTCAACCCGGTAGCTGATCCAGCCAAGGATGTGTATAATTATGCCATTGCATTATTAGGTGAGGCAAGAGTTGAATTGGCAAAGACAGGTACTGCTGCCGGTGCTGCTTTGGCAAGAGATATCTTTTACGGTGGAGACCGCGCTAAATGGGCTGCCCTATGCAATACGCTGGAGTTAAAAGCATGGGTTAATCTCTCCATGGTTGACGCCTCAGCAAACGCAAAAATTGCTACGTTTATCAATCCTGCGACCGGTGCTTCTCTTCAGGATATTATTGATACTCCCGCGGAGAATTTCACCTATAAGTATGGAACTGCCACAGTTCCTGCAGGGTCACGCCATCCGCTATATGATCAATATTATTCTCCAAACTTAGGAAACGCGGGTGGTTATTTAGCCACTTACTTTATGTATGAGATGTTTAACAGCAGCGACTATACCACGGACGGAGTTGGTGGCGGAACTGCGATACAAGATCCGCGTTGGAGATATTACTTCTACCGCCAGGTGGGAAGTATCAATCCTGTAACTAATGGATTTGATCCAAAAGCACTTGGATGCACTCCTGGTGTCCCCCCTCCACATTATCAGTCAGCGGGTGTTAAGATGTTTTGTGTATTTGAGCCAGGCTTTTATGGACGCGATCATGGTGATGGTTCAGGAACGCCTCCGGATGGCCCTGTAATCACTGCCGCTGGCGTATATCCTGGTGGTGGAAGACCCGATGTTACTTCTACACTTTCCACTAAATATAGCAAGGGAACAATCCGTGGCGATGGAGCCAATGGTGCCGGTATTCAACCAATCTGGATGTCACCTTACACTGATTTTATCAAAGCCGAAGTGGCCATCAGATCAGGCAATGCTGCAACAGGTAAGACATTATTGTTAGCGGCAATAAAGAGTTCTGTGCAGTCTGTTAAGACTTTTTCAGATGACAAGGGTCAACCCGTTACGTTTTCCCCATGGTCTAGTGCGAAATGGGCCGATGGTGATGCTACCTCATTTGATGTTTTGGTAAATACATACACCACAGCAGTTGGCAAAGCATACGATGCGGCCGGTGTGAAAATGGATGTTGCTGGTAGGGAGTTTTGGAAAGCGATCTGGGGTAATGGCCTTGAAGGTTATAACCTTTACAGAAGAACTGGCGCGCCTACTGATATGCAGCCTACGCTACAGTTGAATCCAGGCCCATGGATGAGGACGCTAGTGTATCCATCCTTATATGTAAACCTAAACAGCAGCGCCACACAGCGCAATGCCGATCAGGTGAATAAGGTGTTCTGGGATACTAATCCGGCTGATTTAGATTGATTTAAATAATTAAATAACAGTCATGAAAAAAATATTAAAAAGTTTCTTATTAATGTCGCTGATTGCGATAGGATTTTCGTGCACGGACGCATCATTGGACCCTTTGCAATTTGAAAGCATTTCGAAGGGAACCATTCTGGCCTTGCGCGGTGTCGCGTTGGATAATATATATAAAAAGGGAATACCCGTTTCTGAAATATTTCCACGCATTGCAACCGGAACTGAGAAGTTCACCTATGAGGCGGAAATCCTCGCTGATGATCCAGCCTCTGTAACCAGTGTGGATATTTATGTGATCAAGAAAGTAGGAGCTACCACTTCCAGAGTTCTTTTGAAGAATGTGGCTGCTTCAGAATTCAAGAAAGATAAATATCCTCGTCCATCAGCTACCATATCGTTAACGATCAACGAGGTACTGACCGGAATCGGGATCACACCTACTTTTCCATTGTCTGATGCGAGCGTAAATACGTTATTGACTACGTATAAGTTTGGTATCGCCATGGAAAGTGATCTAAACCTGGCAGATGGCACTAAAGTATTGGCTGCAGATATTGTTGCTGCAGGTTTATTTCAAAGTAATCAGTTTTATCCCGCTATGCTTCTATCCTGGGCAGTAACGGATTACTGTACATACAATGCGGCTACATGGGCGGCTGATTATGATGCAACCGAAAACTCAGAGTTATTTGGAGCTTATGGCCCTTATACCGCCACAGTTGTACAAGATGGCGCTGATCCTAACAAGTTTAGCACGGATAACTTTTATGATTCAGGTTGGCCATTGGTATTTAAATTAGTTCCTTCAACCGATGTAGCTTCGCAGAAAATTACGTTTGATAAGCAAAGCGTAACCACCGGATCAGGAAACGTTTATACCTATGAGGGTAACGGAACGTATAATCAATGCTTAAATACAATGGGCTTAAACATAACCGTTAAAAAGAACGGTGAGGTTTCTGATCAGTTGGTTTGGGTGTTGGAGCAAAAATAAGATTAGAGTAATCACTAAGTAATTAAAAGACCGTCTCATTTTTTGAGGCGGTCTTTTTTTATTTGCCGGGTTTAGAATAGAGGTTGTAAACGAGTCATTATGATATTATATTTCCATAACCATTTATTAAACAGGACCAAACCATCGCCAGCTTGAATAAACTATATCCCGTTATTTTGTTGATGCTGCTTTTAAGCGTGGGGATATCAGGCAATTCACAATCTATTCTCGACCTGAAAGTCAATGCTGGTGATAAAGGAAAGGACTTAACCACTTATTTGAGCGAGGTAGGAAAGGCTCATACAGTGCGTTTCTATCTTATTCCCGATTGGACAAATAAGATTTATGTTAATGAAAATGTTGTAGGGCTAAGGTTGGGTGAAGCCTTACAGGAATTATTTCTGGGCACCGAACTTAGCTACGTAGAAGTCAATGCAAATACCATTGTGCTATTAAAAGACCCTACTCAGGCGCTGGAGAGAAATACGGTAATCAATGCAGCAGTACGTGAACAAAAGAAGATTGATAAACTGGTGATCGGTAACTCGGTCACGTCAACTCCTAAGGCAAGGGTAACTTTTTCAGGCACTGTAATCGATGGAAAATCAAAAGATCCCATGGTGGGTGTCAACGTATCCATGAAAGATATTAAAACAGGTACTGTCACTAACGTGGAAGGTAAGTTTGAAATGATAATTCCTACCGGCTTGCACGTGTTGAGTTTTAGCTACGTTAATTTTGAAGAGAAGTTTATTGATCTTGAGATTTATGCCAATGGAACGGTTGCTATCGAATTAGAAGAAACACCAACATTGCTCCAGGAGGTTGTGATACAAGATAGGTCCATACGTGAAATTACCACGAGTGGGATCGGTCAAACTCAAATAAGCATTAAGGAAATTAAACGAGCGCCAGCCCTTTTGGGAGAAGTGGATTTAATTAAGCAAGTGCAGGTTCTTCCAGGCGTGACTACCGCAGGTGAAGCCGCCTCTGGCTTTAATGTGCGGGGCGGAAGTGTAGACCAGAATCTAATCTTATATGATGGCATGCCCGTGTTTAACAGCTCACACGTCTTTGGGTTTTTCTCTGCATTCAATTCAGAGGCCATCAGGGACGTAACTTTTTATCGAGGTGGAATTCCGGCTGAGTTTGGTGGACGCGTTTCTTCCGTATTAGACATCCGTTCGAACGAAGGTAATTATGAAAAATGGAATGGAAGTGGTGGCATTGGTTTAGTATCCACCAATTTCATGGTAAACGGCCCTATAAAAAGAAACAAGACCTCGATCTCTGTATCTGCACGGGCAACGTATTCCGATTGGTTGATCAATACGGTGCGGAGCAATTATGTCAATCTTGATAAAAGCTCGGTTACATTTTATGATGGATCGGCAAAGCTTACACATTTATTTAGCCCCAAGACGAAATTGACCTTGTCCAGCTACATCAGTCATGATCAATTTAAATTGCAGGGAGATACTACCTATCGGTGGGACACTTCACTAAATTCCCTTCGGCTGGATCATGAATTTACCAAGATTTTTTCCGGAGCACTTCATGTTGGGTATGGCAGCTACAGTTATGATCTGTTTGACAAGGATCCCGCAACCGGATTTAATCTTCGTTATAAGATCACTTACCCTAGCCTTAAAGCAGACTTTCACTTACGACTTCCTAAACATAAGATTGATTTTGGTATTCAAAGTATTTATTATGATTTCAATCCGGGTACACTAAACCCTTCTACAGAGCAGTCGAATAAAAAATATATTCAGATGCAGTTGCAAAGGTCACTCGAATCGGGGATTCATATCTCCGATCAGTTTGATATAACTTCTAAAATTCACGTAGATGCAGGAATGCGGGTATCCTTATTTCGGGCACTAGGCCCTGCTACCGTGTATGTTTATAAGCCAGGAGTACCTAAAGAGACATTGACGTTAACCGACACACTGCAATACGATAAGGGAGAGACGATAAAAAAATTCGCGAATCTTGAACCGCGTTTTGGTTTGCGTTACAGCGTTTCTAATGAGTCTTCCATTAAATTCGGGTATAACCGTATTTTTCAATACCTGCACTTAATCACTAACACGACAGCGGTCACTCCGGTGGATATCTGGCAACCCAGTGGATATCACTTTAAACCACAAATGGTAGATCAGTTTTCTTTGGGCTATTTTAAAAACCTGAAAGAAAAAAAATATGAGGCCTTTGTGGAGGTGTACTATAAGATACTCAACAATGTGCTTGACTTTAAAGATGGTGCACAATTGATATTGAATAATCAGATTGAAACCGATTTATTGCAAGGCAAGGCCAGGACATATGGAGCGGAAATGCAAATCGCCAAAATTACCGGACGACTTGTTGGATCATTTGGATATACTTTTTCACGCTCATTGCGAACCATCAAAGGGGATTTTCCGGAAGAAACCATTAATGGTGGAAAGGAGTACGCATCTAACTTTGATCAACCACACGTTGTTAATCTTAACTGGAAGTATAACATAACGCGTAGATATTTTTTCACAGGTTCATTCACGTATAGAACGGGTCGTCCGATCACGCTTCCCCTATCAGCGTTCAGCGTTGAGAATTTTACTGTATCCGCATTCTCTGATCGTAATAAATTCCGAATACCTGACTATCATCGATTGGATTTAGGGTTGGTCATAGAAGGAAATCATAAGAGAAAGAAATTCTGGGATGGAACCTGGACATTTTCGGTCTACAATGTGTACGCCAGGAAAAATCCGTATTCCATCTTTTTTAAAGAAGTGAGATCAGGAATTCTCCGACCTTACCGACTGGCGATTATTGGTACCGCGTTGCCGTCAATTTCATATAGTTTTAGAATTTAATCTTATAGGATTCGATTAATGAAAACGAGCACTATATTCTTACTGGCCGTATTATTTTATTCGAGTGCCTGTGTCGATAGGATAACGTTTGATGTTGGAAGCCCTTCTTCTTTTCCGGTCGTCATCGATGGATATATTTCTGACGAGCCGGGTCCTTATACCATTAAAATTTCGAAGGCGTTTGATATTGAATCGAAGTTGTCAATTAAAACACCCATCTCTGTCAAGAAATTGACGATAAGTGATGACCAGGGATTTACTGAGAAATTGAAAGAAGTGACTGCGGGCGAATATCAAACTGATACCAATGGAATACAGGGTGTCGTTGGCAGGTCATATACGCTGGAGGTAGAACTTCTTGATGGAAGAGTGTATCGATCTAAACCCGACATTCTATTGCCTTCTGGAAAAGTTGAAAAAGTTTATCATGCGTATAAGGCAGAGCAGAATATTGATGGCGCAACCGACTATGGCTTTGATGTCTTTTTCAACTCTTCGGCTGGCAACCTTGATAACTATTATTTTCTTTGGAAGTTCGTAGGCACGTTTCAAGTTGAAACTAATCCTGAATTAAATACAGAACCTTGTGGAGAAGGCCGTTGCCCCAGGCCGTTGCCATGCAGTGCTTACGCGTTGATCAATGGATCACCCGAGCGGGTGAAAGACTGCGAGTGTTGCTCGTGCTGGACCAATATTTTTAATGATGAGCCTATCGTAAGTGATAACCAGGTAATAGAGGGCGGACAATTTTTAAATGTAAAAGCTTCGTACGTTCCTATTACCGGATGGACGTTTATGCATAAAGTTCATGCAGAGGTTCAACAAATGAGCCTATCGCAACAGGCATTTGATTTTTGGAAAGCAGTAAAAGCTCAAAAGCGAGCGACCCAAAGTCTCTTTCTGCCCTTGTCAGGAAAGATACCATCTAACTTTTATCAGGTTAGCGGAACAGAGGGGCCAATAGAAGGTCTGTTTTTCGCAACGTCTATAAGTAAGAATTCTGTATTCATTACTCGTGACGATGTTCCAAGTCCAAGCCTTATACCAACGGTGCTCCAGTATACAGGTAGTTGCACGACATTATTCCCTTATTCAAGCACAGTTAAACCCGACTTTTGGGTGGATTAATTCAAATCAGAAATGGGCATAATGAATAAAACAAAAAAGTATTTGCGGATTTTCTTATCAGGAATCACAGTACTTTTTTTATGCGCCACTTTGTCGAGCGATTTTTTGGAAGGACTGCAAAGTAAGTTCAATAGTTATCAGGAAAAATATCCTCTCGTGAAAGTAAAGCTTTCGTTTAACCAACCGGCTTATTCTCCCGAGGACACCTTATATTTTTCAGCCTGGTACCTGTATGAGGATTTGAAGGTAGTAAAGGGAAATCATGTGGTTAGTTTAGATATTATTTCGGGAGAAGGAAAAACAGTTCAAAGCATTCGGTTTAAAGTGCTGGATGGCCGGGGCTATAATCAGGTTGCGTTAAACAGTAATCTGAATCCTGGAATTTACAAATTGATTGCCTATACGGATTGGATGAAAAATTTTGGCCAACAGCATTTCTTCCAGCGGGACATTAGTATCGTCTCGAAAAAACAGATGATGAAGTCAAATAAAAAAAAGGAAGGCATTGAATTTTATGCGGAGGGTGGTCATTTGGTTCAAGGGGTGGAGAATCATATCGTTGCTATAGGACAGCCTGCTAGTGAAATCGTAATTAAAGATGAGAATGGAGCTGAAATTGTAAAGGCAACACTTAATTCAGTTGGAATGGGTAGTGTTACTTTTACGCCAGTTGAGAATAAGAAATATGTTGGCTTCAGTATGGGTGAACGTGATCAGTGGGCACTTCCATCGGGCGAAGGGGATGGAGTTGTTATTCAATTAGATCAAACAAGCCCATTGAATATAAAACTATCCATACCAGAAAAATCCAAATGGACCAGTCGGGAGGTTTATGCAATACTCGTTTCTGATGGTAAGATTCTGCTAAAGCAAGAGGTGAAATTTGACCAAACTAATAGTTATCGGCTAGATATTCCGCGTCAGTTAAAATCAGAAGGTTATATTCAAATGTTTATAGTGGATTCAAATGGCGTTGAGTTGGCGCAGCGGGTCTTTGTTATCCCTGATAACAACCGAAATAGTGTCAAGCTTAAAATGCAGTCGCAAGCCAGGCAGAGGGAAAGCTTTACATTAGGTGTGGGTATTGTCGATGATTCAAATAACTTAATTGAATCTGACTTAAGTGTTGCTGTATTTCAGAGTAACTTGTTTAATACTATTTCAAATGAGAGTGATTTTTATTTGTCTGACCTGCCTGGTGTTGTTGAATGGGTGAATAATCATAAAGAGGCGTACAAAACACAGTTGAATAATTTTCTGATTTCCAAAAAATGGGAACGCATTCAGTGGGAGTCTATCCTTAAGGGCGAGAAGATTCAGATACTTTATCCTTTTCAAAATCAGATTAAACTGAAAGGTAAGGTTCAATCCATAGCTGATAATTCTCCCGCGCCTGATTCAACCCACGTGATCAGCTTTCTTCAAGGCAATGCCATCGGGTATGATGCCTATACTAAAAATGGTTCTTTTGAAATTCCGCTGTACTTTGATTTTTGGGGAGATGACAGAGTTTTTTATACTGCTCAGATTAAAAATAAAAGCATCGATAATTCATACCGTATTTCAATGACGGGGGATACCCTTGATCTGACGGACCGCTGGGGTTCATCTGAACTTTTGGAAAATTCTCCTTATGGGGATTATGCGTTAAAAAGAAATCTGATTGCGAAATCGTATTCATTTTTTCAAACTCCGAGTAATGCCGGTGCGTTGATTAAATCAACCAATCAGATTTTGGAAGAAGAGTTTCAGGGAGCAGATCAGTCTATTAACGTGACCGAATTTATTGTATTTCCCACCATGGAGGACTTACTACGCGAAGTGGTAACATTCGTTCAGTTTAGGAAGAAAAGGGATGAGCCAACCTTGCGACTATTCTACCGGCTTGAGCGGTCTGTGGTTTTTTATAAAGCAGATCCGCTTTATATCATCGATGGAGTGATGAGCACGAGCACTTCTTTATTCCTGAGTATCAAACCAGAAGATTTAATTTCAGTGAAAGTGATCAACAACCCGAATAAGCTAGCTCAGTTAGGTAAGTTGGGCGAGAACGGAGTACTATTTGTTGAATCTAAAAAAGGTGATCTCCATCGTGGTTTTAGTCGACACATTTTTCCAATCACCGGACTTAGCCGTCCAGCGAATTTTACCGGAGCTAATTATCTTTTAAAAGATACTGACCAAAGTAAACCCGATCTGCGATCAACACTATATTGGAATCCATCTATTAAGTCGGATGCCAAAAATTATAACGAGATCACCTTCTTCACCAGTGATGATGTAGGGCCAATGAAAATTTTAGTTCAGGGTATAACTAAAGACGGTCGTGTCTTTGTCTCAGATCAACTTTTCAATGTGGAATTGAATCCTGATCGAAAATAGAGAACATCCGGTCGTTTACGACAACATCTTCAATAGTGTACTCAATCGGTTCTTCAGATTTCTACGATCAACAATGAAATCCAGGAAGCCATGATCCATAACAAACTCCGAACTTTGAAAACCTTTCGGTAAGTCTTTACCAATGGTTTCTCTGATTACACGCGGGCCAGCAAATCCAATCAAGGCATTCGGCTCTGCAATATTAAAATCACCCAGCATCGCATAAGAAGCAGTAACTCCACCAGTAGTAGGATCAGTTAACAATGAGATGTAAGGAATCTTTGCCTGATCCAGCAGAGCGATCTTGGCCGAGGTTTTTGCCATCTGCATCAACGAAAGACCTGCCTCCATCATGCGTGCTCCACCGGAGCGCGAAATCATCAGAAATGGTTTTCGGGTTTTTAGACTGTGATCCATAGCACGGGCAATTTTCTCACCCACTACCGAACCCATCGATCCGCCAATGAAAGTAAAATCCATGCAGGCTACTGTAATATCCAATCCATTCATTTTTCCGTAGGCTGTTCTCACAGCATCTTTCAGATTGGATTTAACCTGTGATTCTTTTATTCTTTTCGGATAAGGTTTTGTGTCAGTAAAGTTAATTGGATCGGCCGACTCCATGTCGGCATCCAGTTCGATGAACTCATTGTTATCGAAGAGAATTTCAAAATACTCTTGCGATCCAATTTTTACATGATAGTCCTCATCGGGCACCACGTAGGCATTGTTTTTCAGTTCACGTGTATGAATGATTTTACCGGCAGGGGATTTAAACCACAGACCATCTGGAACTTCTCTTTTCGACTCCGTAGGAGTGAGAATTCCTTTATCAGTACGTTTGAACCAAGGCATTTTTTATTTTAAAATAATCGCTGACTAAATTTTCCAGTACTAAGCAATATCAATGGAATTATCCAGATAGACGTCCTGAATAGCCTGCAGAATCTCAACACCTTCCTTCATCGGGCGCTGAAAAGCCTTGCGGCCAGAAATCAATCCCATACCACCGGCACGCTTATTAATAACGGCTGTGCGAACTGCATCGGCCATATCCGTAGTTCCCTTAGAATCGCCACCTGAATTGATCAACCCTGCGCGCCCCATATAACAGTTCGCCACCTGATAGCGGCAAAGATCGATCGGGTGCTCAGAAGTTAATTCAGTATAGATTCTTTCATCTAATTTTCCATAGCTGCTACCACCTGTGTTCAATGCTTTGTAGCCTCCATTGTTTTCAGCAAGCTTCTGCTTAATAATGTCAGCTTGAATAGTAACACCTAAATGGTTGGCCTGGCCAGTAAGGTCTGCAGAAACGTGGTAGTCAATGCCATCCTTTTTGAAAGCATTGTTCCTGGTATAACACCAGAGAATGGTAGCCATTCCAAGTTCGTGAGCCTTTTCAAACGCCTTAGCGACTTCTTGTATCTGACGGGTTGCATTATCTGAACCAAAATAGATAGTGGCACCCACAGCTACTGCTCCTAAATTCCAGGCGTCTTCTACAGAGCCAAACATGATTTGGTCTGCCTTGTTGGGATATGTAAGTAATTCATTGTGATTGATCTTTACAATGAATGGTATTTTGTGAGCGTATTTGCGAGACATCAATGCTAAGCCACCGAATGTAGTTGCTACTGCATTACATCCGCCTTCGATAGCCAGTTTTATAATATTTTCCGGATCAAAATAAATTGGATTCTTGGCAAAAGATGCACCTGCGCTGTGCTCGATTCCCTGGTCAATAGGAAGTATAGAAAGAAAACCAGTTCCGCCTAAGCGACCTTGATCAAACAGGGTTTGTAAACTGCGAATGGTTTGGGTGCTTCTGTTTGAGATAGTGAAGACACGGTCAACGTAATCAGGACCTGGTAAGTGAAGCTGAGCTTTTGGAATCGTTTTGCTTTTGTGCGTAAGAAGGGATTCAGCGTCTTTACCCAGCAATGCGTTGATGTCTGTCTTTGCCATAAGTTTGCTTAAAGTGAGCGGCAAATATAGGGGTATGACCTATCAACTCCAATGAGATTGGGTCCTTTGCTAGAAAACTAAAAGCCCATTCCAGAAATCCTGAAATGGGCCTTTTTATAGCTTTTGAAGTATTTTATGCTACATGATTTACAGCTATCTTTTCTTTTATCCTGGCTGATTTGCCCTGACGGCCTCTCAAGTAGTACAGCTTAGCTCTACGTACTTTACCGGCTTTTACAAACTCGATTTTATCAATGCTAGGGCTTAAAAGGGGAAATATTCTTTCAACACCTACACCATTTGATATTTTCCTTACCGAAAAACTCTCTCCATTGGTTCCAAATCCTCTGCGGTAAACTACAACACCCTGGAACTGCTGGATCCTTTCTTTGTTACCTTCGCTGATTTTTACGTGAACATTGATGGTATCACCAGGTTTAAACACGGGAATACCAGCTCTTTTTCCTGCTAACTCCTGCTCAACAAACTTTATTAAATCAGCCATAACACTCGTTTTTAAAATGGACTGCAAATATAGGGTAAGAATTTTTAAATCGTTAGTCTGGATTTAAGATTTTTTGTCTTTTACTCAATGGGCAGGTCGGGTCTCCGTTCTTTGGTCCTTTCCATGGCCTTTTCGTGCCTCCATTGTTCAATTTTGGCTTCATGGCCCGAAAGGAGCACTTCTGGCACTTTCCATCCTTTGTATTCGGCAGGCCTTGTATATACCGGTGGAGCGATGAGCCCATCTTGAAATGAATCTGTTAGCGCTGAAGTTTCATCCGAAAGGACACCCGGAATTAATCGGATAATGGAATCTGAAACCACGGCTGCAGCAAGCTCGCCACCGGAAAGGACATAGTTGCCAATGCTTATTTCGCGGGTGATCAAATGCTCACGAACTCGCTCATCAACACCTTTGTAGTGCCCGCAAAGAATGATCAGGTTTCTTTTAAGACTTAACTGGTTGGCAATAGATTGGGTGAGCAATTCTCCATCAGGGCTCATGTAAATCACTTCATCATAATCCCGCTCGCCTTTGAGCTTAGAAATGCATAGATCAATGGGCTCAATCATCATGACCATGCCGGCACCCCCTCCAAAAGCATAATCATCGATTGTCCGATGTTTGGTTTGAGAGTATTCCCTCAGATCATGAATGGCCACTGTAACCAGACCTTTTTGTTGGGCTCTCTTAAGTATCGAATCAGAAAAAGGGCTTTCAAGCAATTGGGGGAGACAAGTGATGATGTCAATTCGCATGATGCTAAGTTAATTAATCTAAATGCTTAGGAATCCCTCAGGTAAGCTCACCTTAATGAGTTTCTTCGATTTATTGACACTCTTTATAAAAGGACCATTTACCGGTATAAGAACATCCTTACCCTGGTAGTCGATTTCTAATAAGCGACTAGGTCCTGCTTGAATCACTTGTTTTAACAGTCCCAATTTTCCTTCATTTTCATCCTCGACAGAATAACCAACTACCTCATCGTTATAAAACTCACCACGCTTGAGCGTTGGCCTTACTGTTTTACTTAAATAAAGTGCAGAGCCTTTCAGATTGGAGGCTTGTTCAGCTGTGTTTACATCCTCAAACTTTAAAAATGCCTTGTCTCCACGATCCGAAAAAGAGTGAATGAAGTACGGCACAAGGCTATCTTTCAATTCGATAAAAATTGATTCGACAGAATCAAGCTCAATAGGTTCTGTAAATACAGCTGTAACTTCACCTTTGAGTCCGTGAGTTTTTGAAATATACCCAATCGCGTAGCAGTCTTGCTTGTTCATAGTCAAAAATAAAAATGCCAACACGATGGCGCGTTGGCATTCAGGTAAATATTTGAAAAGATATTATGCTTCTGCAGGAGTTTCGCCTTCGGGCTGTGCTTCAACAACGGGAACAGCAGCTGCTACCTCGGCTTTCTTACGAATAGCTTCAGCACGTGCTTCTCTAACTTTTGATTCAGCTTCTTTGCGTGCTTTTGCTGCATCTTGCTTACTCTTAGAAAGATTTTCTTTCTTAGATAGAACCTTAGCTTCTTTTGCCTTCAGCCAATCAGCCAATTTGCCATCAGCCTGATCTTGAGTGATTGCTCCTTTAATAACACCGATTTGAAGGTGCTTCTTAAGCATTACCCCATGGTGAGAAAGCATCGCCTTTACCGTCTCAGAAGGCTGAGCACCTTTCATTAGCCAATTAAACGCCTTAGTATCATCCAAAATGATGGATGCGGGGTTAGTTGCTGGGTTGTAGGTACCGATTTTCTCAATGAATTTACCATCGCGTGGTGATCTTGCGTCTGCTACGACTACATCGTATAGAGCCAGTTTTTTGCGGCCTCTGCGGGCCAATCTGATTTTAACTGCCATTTTCTTGGTTTTTAATGTGGATCTCGTCCGTTTTTAAAAGGAGTGCAAAGGTAGGGGATTTTACCATTTTAGCAACCTGAGATTTTAACAAAGCTCCAGACAAGCTCAGAATAATCACATTTGAATAAGCGATTATTAGGTTTTCATATATTGTAGTCGCTTTTTACATTTGGTACCTTTTCAAAATAACCATGGATAAGTATTCATACATTTCAAACGCTGACGTTGGCTACCTCGACCAGCTTTATCAGAATTACAAAAAAGATACAAACTCTGTTGATGTAACGTGGCAGAAGTTTTTCGAGGGATATGATTTCTCACAACAACGGTATGGTGAAAATGGCCATCCGGTGGCGGGGGACACAGCAAGCATAAAGGAGACGCAGGTTCGAAACCTGATATTTCAGTATCGCTCTTTTGGTCACCTGAAATCGGTCACAAATCCAGTTCGCCCACGCAGGAACCATAATGTAAACTTCGATCACAAAAGTGTTGGCCTAACCGATGCTGACCTGGATTCGGAGTTTGATGTAGGCGCTGAAATAGGAATGGGAAGGGCAACCCTCCGAAAGATTATTGAAAAGTTGCAAGCCGTTTATATCGGGCCAATTGGTTTTGAATACAACGGCATCCGTAATGATGAGGTGCGCCAATGGTTCTTTAACAAATGCGAAAAGGAATACTATAGCAATAACCCCTCGCAAGAAGAAAAGAGAAGGATACTAAGCAAACTTAACGAAGCCGTTGTTTTTGAAAATTTCTTACACACAAAATTTCTTGGTCAGAAAAGGTTTTCGTTGGAAGGGGGAGAAAATACAATCCCGGCTTTGCAGTCAATAATAAATAAGGCAGCCGAGTTGGGCGTGAAAGAAACGGTGATCGGTATGGCACACCGTGGAAGATTAAATGTCTTGACCAATATTCTTGGAAAAACCTACGAACAAATCTTTACCGAGTTTGAAGGAAACATAAATCCTGATCTTACCATGGGTGATGGTGATGTAAAGTATCACCTCGGATATGCCAGTTATATCAACACTCCATCAAAGAATAAAATTTATGTGAAGTTAACACCCAACCCATCGCACCTTGAAGCGGTTGATCCGCTCGTGGTTGGTTATACGCGAGGTCAAATAGATGATGAATTTAGTGAAGACCTGAGCAGAGGTCTTGCAATACTTATTCATGGCGATGCGGCTGTTGCAGGTCAGGGAATTGTTTATGAAGTAGTACAGATGTCCGGGTTGCCTGGATATACTACAGGTGGAACCATTCATTTTGTTATCAACAACCAGGTCGGGTTTACAACCGACTATGATGATGCACGCACCAGTATTTATTGTACCGATATAGCCAGAATCGTTGATGCACCAGTGCTTCACGTGAATGGAGATGATGCAGAGGCGGTAACTTTCTGTGCCAATCTTGCGGTAGAGTATCGCCAGAAATTTGGTAAAGATATTTTCATCGACATGCTATGCTATCGCAGACATGGTCATAATGAAAGCGATGAACCTAAATTCACCCAACCGAAACTTTATAACCTGATTGCCAAGCATCCGAATCCACGCGAAGTGTATGTGAAGAAGTTGATTGAACGTGGAGATGTTGACGCAACGCTGGCAGAGGATTTAGATAAAAGCTTCCGAAATCAACTTCAGGATCGTTTGAATGAGGTGAAGCAGAAGCCCCTTCCCTACAAGCCTCAAAAGATTGAAGAAGAATGGGAGAAACTGCGAAAATCAAAGCCTGAAGATTTTGATCAATCACCAATCACCAATATCAAGCAATCGGTGATTGATAAAGTAGGAAAGGCCCTTACCACAATTCCGGATGGATTTAAGCCGCTTAAGCAAATTGAGAAATTATTAAATGACCGTAAGGAAGCATTTTTTGATACTAAATTATTGGGATGGGCAGAGGCAGAATTGCTTGCCTACGGATCCTTGCTCTCGGAGGGAGTTTTGGTGCGTATGTCTGGCCAGGATGTTAAGCGCGGAACCTTCTCGCATCGTCATGCTTATTTCTTTGATGCTAATACCAACGCGCCATATTGCGGCCTCGATCATATTGAAAAAGGACAGAAGAAACTTCACATTTTCAACTCACTGCTTTCTGAGTTTGGCGTATTGGGATTTGAGTATGGTTATGCCATGTCATCGCCACATGCACTAGTGCTATGGGAAGCACAGTTTGGTGATTTTGCAAATGGAACACAAGTAATCATCGATCAGTTTATTTCCAGTGCTGAGTCAAAGTGGCAGAGACAAAACGGATTGGTGATGTTGCTCCCTCATGGTTATGAAGGCCAGGGACCAGAACACTCCAATGCACGCCCTGAACGATTCTTACAGTTAGCAGCAGAGTACAACATGATTGTTGCTAACCCAACTACACCATCAAATATTTTCCACTTATTGAGAAGACAAGTTACCTGGGAATTCAGAAAGCCGTGTATCGTGTTTTCTCCAAAGTCATTATTGCGTCATCCTTCTGTGGTTTCTCCGATTGAGAATTTTACCAAGGGGATATTTAAGGAAGTGATTGATGATGAAAACGCAGTGGCCAAGGACGTAAAGAAAGTAGTGCTTTGTTCAGGAAAGGTATATTACGATTTGCTGGAAGCATCGCAAAAGAATAAAGTAAAACATGTTGCTTTGGTGCGTGTTGAACAATTGCATCCGTTCCCTGAAAAGCAGTTGAATGCAGTATTGAAAAAATACAAAGGTGCCAAGCAGGTTTGGGTGCAGGAAGAACCTTCCAACATGGGCTATTGGTCATACCTACTTCGTTACACGACAGGGCTCGAGTTAATATCTCGCAAGGCAAGTGCATCACCGGCAACAGGATACTCCAAAGTGCACAAAGCAGAACAAGAGAAAATTTTGTCACAAGCATTAGATCTATAATCTTCAACCACAAAATAATTATTGAAATGGCTCAACAAGTAAAAGTTCCAACCGTAGGAGAATCAATCACGGAAGTAACCATTGCCAACTGGTTAAAGAAGGATGGAGATGTGGTGAAGATGGATGAGGTAATTGCAGAATTGGAATCAGATAAAGCTACGTTTGAATTAACCGCACCTCAGGCCGGTGTGCTTAAAATTTCAAAAGCTCAAGGTGAAGTGGTGCCCATCGGGACAGTCATCTGTGAAATTGCCGATGGAGGAGCAGTCACTGCTCCTGTCCCTGAAACAAAAATACCAGCGGCAGTAACGGCAATGCCTAAACCAACAGGTGGAGTAAAGGAAATGAAAGTTCCAGCGGTGGGCGAGTCGATCACCGAGGTCACGATTTCAACCTGGTTGAAAAAAGATGGTGATCTGGTAAAGTTGGATGAAGTAATTGCGGAAGTTGAATCGGACAAGGCAACATTTGAATTGCCAGCAGAAGCAACCGGTATCCTTCACATTATTGCCACTGAAAAAACAACCCTTCCCATCGGTGGATTGATTTGTAAAATTGACATCATGGATGGCGCACCGGTATCGGTCACGAATTCATCGGTGCCAACGGCCACTTCGGTTTCTTCGGGAGATAAAACCTATGCAGCCGGTCATCCTTCACCTGCGGCTGCAAAGATTCTCGGAGAAAAGGGAATCGCTTCATCGCAGGTAGCAGGCTCTGGTGTCGGTGGACGCATCACGAAAGAGGATGCGGAGAAGGCTAAAGTAGTAACAACAGCACCAAAAGTGGAAGCGCCTAAAGCCGCAGCAACAGCTCCTGTGATTGCATCTGGCGTAGGTCGTAATAAGCGTACTGAGAAGATGACTTCACTGCGTAAGACCATTGCCAAGCGCCTGGTTGCTGTGAAGAATGAAACCGCCATGCTCACCACATTCAACGAAGTGGACATGAAGCCGGTGATGGATCTTCGCTCGAAATACAAAGACAAGTTTAAGGAGAAGTATGGGGTAGGTCTTGGCTTCATGTCATTCTTTACCAAAGCCGTGTGTGTAGCATTGAAGGAGTTTCCTGCTGTGAATGCACAGATCAATGGCGATGAAGTTATCTATCATGACTATTGTGATGTGTCCATTGCCGTTTCCACACCAAGAGGGTTGGTGGTCCCGGTTATCCGCAATGCGGAAGCTCTTTCGTTTGATCAGATTGAAGGGGAAGTGGTTCGTCTCGCAACGAAAGGTCGTGACGGAAAGCTTTCAATTGATGAAATGCAAGGCGGCACGTTCTCTATTACGAATGGCGGTGTGTTTGGCTCCATGCTTTCAACTCCAATCTTAAATCCACCGCAATCGGCTATTCTAGGTATGCACAACATCGTTGAGCGGCCGGTAGTAAAAGATGGTCAGGTAGTAGTTCGGCCGATTATGTACCTGGCACTTTCGTACGATCACCGTATCGTGGACGGACGTGAATCTGTAAGCTTCCTGGTGCGCGTAAAAGAGTTGCTGGAAGATCCGGGACGGTTGATTCTTGGAGTATAATAATTTAGAATTTGAAATCTTGAATTTGAAATAATAGTTATGCAATACAACGTCACAGTTATTGGTTCTGGTCCTGGTGGATATGTTGCTGCAATTCGCTGTGCGCAACTTGGTTTTAAAACAGCCATCATTGAAAAGTATGATACACTAGGTGGAACCTGTTTGAATGTGGGTTGTATTCCGTCCAAGGCATTACTTGATTCATCCGAGCATTTTCATAATGCGGCTCATACGTTTGGTGAGCATGGTATTGAAATCAGTGCACCCAAAGCCAACTTCACTCAGATGATCAAAAGAAAGGCGGGCGTGGTGAAATCAAATGTGGAGGGCATCGCTTTCCTGATGAAGAAAAATAAAATTGATGTGCATACCGGTGTTGGATCGTTTATCGACAAGAATACCATTAAGGTAACAGCAAAGGACGGTAAAGAAACAACGATCACTACCGAAAAGGTAATTATCGCAACAGGCTCAAAACCAACTCCTCTGCCTTTTGCACCTTTTGATAAAAAGAGAATTATATCCAGTACCGAAGCACTTGAATTGAAAGAAATTCCAAAGCATCTAATTGTTATTGGTGGTGGCGTAATCGGAATGGAATTGGGTTCTGTCTATGCACGCATCGGTTCCAAAGTGACGGTAGTAGAATTTTTGGATGCACTGATTCCAACTATGGATGGAACAATGGGCAAGGAACTCGCAAAAGTTGCCAAGAAGTTGGGTATGGAATTATTCCTGGGGCATAAGGTAACAGCCCTTGAAAATAAAGGCAAAGAAGTTGTGGTGAAAGCAGAACCAAAAAATGGTGGCAATGCCATTGAGCTGAAAGGTGACTATTGCTTGGTAAGCATCGGAAGAAGGCCTTATGCAGAAAGCTTGGGATTGGAGAAGGTGGGTATTGAATTGGATAAAGGCAAGGTGCCAGTGGATGATCATCTTAAAACCAAAGTCGATAACATCTATGCCATTGGTGACGTTGTGCGCGGTGCCATGCTTGCTCACAAAGCCGAAGAAGAAGGAGTGATGGTGGCTGAGCAATTAGCAGGACAGAAGCCTCACATTAATTATTTACTGATTCCCGGAGTTGTTTATACATGGCCCGAAGTTGCCAGTGTAGGTTACACCGAGGAGCAATTGAAGGAACAAGGCAGAGCTTATAAAACCGGCAGCTTCCCATACAAGGCATTGGGCCGCGCCAGGGCATCCATGGATATTGATGGACTGGTGAAAATTCTGGCGGATAAAAATACGGATGAAATATTGGGCGTTCACATCATCGGTGCCCGTGCAGCGGATATGATTGCTGCAGGTGTGGTGGCGATGGAATATCGTGCTTCTGCAGAAGATGTTTCACGCATGAGCCACGCTCACCCTACCTATATGGAAGCAGTGAAAGAGGCTTGCCTGGCAGCTACAGCCAACCGCCCGATTCATATATAGAAATTATTTCAGCAGCTTACTGATCAGGAATGCCCGGATCAGTAATGAGGCTACTACAGGTATTAAGAACACATTAAGTTGCTGGGGCAAAAAGAACCACAATAATAATGTGGCAGTCAGTAGTATCGATGTTCCCTTGAAATAGTTAATCAGCCACTTAGGTGTTTTCGATTTCAGCAAGAGAACAGCGGCCACAACATGGAATGGAAATGCCCACAATAAATTAAAGTTCCTGGCTGCAGCCTGATGATCCGTGGAGGTCCAGAGTAACAACAACAACATTCCTATCCATCCCACCACCGAAAACAAAACAACATCAAACCATTTCGATTCAATTTTCCTTTTCCAGTCGTAGTAGGAAAGACCTGCCGTTAGCAGAAAAAATATTCCAAACACAATCCACGGATGGAAGAGACTTATTGTTCGGCCCTCTGGAATTGCTTCATAGACAGAGATCTTTTCTTTTACGATGGGTTGAGATTTGAGTGTTGCATTATTAAAAGAATACTCAATATAATCAGGTAGAAACATGTACTCATAAGGAGTTGCTTTCTTATCCATGGGTAATCCTAAACAGATATCAATTCCCAAATCGCCCCAAGGTTGTTGATCGAGATATATATCTGTCAATTCTCGAATGGTGTAATCCGATTTGATGAATGATCCGTCAAATTTTAAATCCTGCCCCATGGTTTCAACCATTACATCCCTGATTTTGGTGGCGCAGTTATTATAGAAGTAGTCATATCGGTAGGTTTGATTTTCTGGTTTTGAGTTCCATTCCAGGTAATCGAATAGTTTTTGTTTTTGATCCTGCGATAGATTTAAAACCTGCTCATGAACATACCGGTTATGATTGATGTAATAATCGCGAAAGTGGGGATAGTGATAAACACCTAGCTTATAGTATAAAAAACCCCTTGCAAAGTTGAGGTAGAAATTGGGCTGATCGAAATCGAAGACACCATAATTATAGGCGAAATCAATTTGATTTTCTGGATCATAAACCCGAATGGCACTATGGCCAAATGCCGCATACAATTCATTTGCATAGGGCCCGCATGTGATAATGGAAATCTGAGTTTGATCTGTAAGTACGAGATCTTGTGCATTAAGACTAAAAGCCGCTAACAGCAGCAGACTCAAAATGATTTTCTTCATCATGTAATTATGTGGCGTTAAAGATAAGACAAACGGATAGTAAACGGTAATTTTGATTGCATATGATAGGCAACCTATACGATACCTGGAATCTTGCAAAGAAAATCACACCCAGCCGCTTCTTGAATGCAGCAGGTGTCCTTTCCAGTTATCATTATTCACGAGTCATCAAAAAGCCAGATCATTGGGCGTTGCCATTTAGCATTTCTATAGAGCCAACAACTTCTTGCAACCTTCGTTGTCCAGAGTGCCCATCTGGGTTGCGGTCGTTTACCCGTCCCACAGGAATGTTACAGGGAGAGTTGTTCAATCGTACCATTGATGAATTAAAGGATTCACTCTCTTATCTCACGTTCTATTTTCAGGGTGAACCTTATCTGCATCCTCAGTTCCTGGAGATGGTTCGTTATGCTTCTTTCAAGAATATCTATACGGCAACCTCCACCAATGCTCACTATCTGAACGATGAAATGGCAAAGCGCACCATTCAGTCTGGTTTGGATCGCCTGATTATTTCCATTGATGGAACCACTCAGGAATCATACGAAGCATATCGTATTGGCGGCAGATTAGATAAGGTAATTGAAGGAACTAAAAACATTCTTCGCTGGAAGAAGGAGTTGAAATCGAAGACTCCGTATGTTATGTTTCAATTTCTGGTAGTTCGCCAAAATGAACATCAGATCGAAGCAGTAAAAAAGCTAGGCCAGGAATTAGGGGTCGATCATGTTGCACTGAAGACGGCCCAAATCTACGATTATGAAAATGGATCGGATCTGATTCCAACAATTCAAAAATATTCGCGCTATAAAAAAGATGACCAGGGAAAGTATTCAATAAAAAATCAATTGCTTAATCATTGCTGGAGGATGTGGCACAGCTGTGTGATTACGTGGGATGGTAAAGTGGTGCCCTGTTGTTTTGATAAAGATGCACACCATGTGATGGGCGATTTGAATACTCAATCTTTCAGTTCGATTTGGCAGAGCGAAAAATATCGTCACTTCAGGGCCTCTTTGTTAAAATCGCGAAGTGAAATAGAGATGTGCAGAAATTGCACGGAAGGAACAAAAGTGTGGGCCTGATTAAAGTCCTTTTGCTTTAAGTTCTTTTTCAATCTTTTGAAGATCGAGTGCACCGCATTTGCCACAGCCTGATTCGCAGGCGTTCTTGGCTTGAAAGGAGCGATAGATAATTCTTCCCAGGTATACAGCAGCTGTAGAAAAAAGTAAAACAATAAGGACTTGCTGAATCATGATGTAAAACTAAGGAACAATTTTAAAACAGTCGCATAAAGTAAAGAGTTCACACGTCCGGTTCCGGACAAATAGCATCGATTGTGAACAACTCGGTTATTATCAAACCCTATAATTCAATCAAATTGAAAGAAATCATCATGGCATTAATCTTGGCTAAGAACGACAAACAATAATTTCTTTAATGATAAAGAACTACCTGAAGACGGCCTATCGCAGTTTGTTGCGTAATAAGTCGTACACTTTTATAAACGTTGCCGGACTTGCTCTTGGAATCACAGTTTGTTTAATCATATTCCTCCTGATTCGTTATGAACTTCAGTTTGATACGTTTAATCCTAATTCCGCCCGACTCTATCGGGTCGTGCATGCCAGTAAAAATTCTTCCGGGGTAGAAAAATCCACGATTACACCTTATCCTTTTGCCCGGGCGTTTAGAAATGACTTCCCGGATATTCCGGTCACACAATTTCATTTTAATTACGAAACACTGATGACCATCAATGATGAAAAAAGCGAAGCAACCAATATTGCTTTTGCTGACTCATTGTTTTTTGAAATTCTTGGATTTGAAGTACTGTCAGGCAATCCGAAAGTAGAGTTGTCACAACCTGGAAAAGTATTTATTACAGAATCCTATTATAAAAAAATCGGAGGCGATAAAGTCAAGACAATCAAACTAGGCAATCTTATTGAACTGGAAGTAGCCGGGCTAATAAAAGATCCACCAGGTCCATCACATATTAATTTCAATATGGTGGCGTCCTATCGATCTCTCGAGGGAGTAGCGGAACAATTTCTTGGTTTCGCGATTGATCAATGGGGCTTGAATGCATCGGGTTTTTCCTATGTGCTGTTACCCGATGGCCAATCTAAAGAACAATTGGAAGCTCGTTTTCCTGAATTTGTAAATAAGTATTACTCAAAAGAAGCAGCAGCGCGAGAGACCTATTCCTTACAAAATCTATCGGATATACACTTTGATCAGGAGTATGATGAAAATCCTGGTACTTCAAGTGCATCAGTTTCGGTATTGATTATACTGGGTTGCATTGCCGTGTTCATTCTGGTTATTGCTTGCGTTAACTTCATTAACCTTTCCACTGCGTTGTCACTTAAAAAAGGTAAGGAGGTGGGAGTAAGAAAAACATTGGGTGCCCAGCGCAGTCAATTGGCTTTTCAATATCTAAGCGAAGCATTTTTACTTACTCTTTTCGCATCCCTTATCTCCGTGGGCATTGCTGAGTTTGCTGCACCAGCGGTAGGTCAGTTTTTGGAGAAGAATATTACGGCCAGTGATCTTCATAATGCTACAACGGTGGGATTCCTGAGTATACTTATTGGCTTAACGGCATTATTGGCAGGCGCCTATCCCGCACTAGTGATGTCAAAGTTTAATCCGGTCGATGCATTAAAAAGCAGATTTTTAACCCAACAGGATTCTTCCGTGTCGTTACGCAAGACGCTGGTAGTGGTTCAATTTTTTATTGCACAGGTACTGATCATCTGCACCCTGGTGGTGGCTTCACAGATCCGTTACTTTCAAAATACATCTTTAGGTTTCGTTAAGGAGGCAGTAGTGAATGTTCCCCTTCCTGATAATAAACTTGAGACACTTGAGGCATTTCGAACCCGATTGACAGCAGCGGGAATAAGTGATGTGACCTTTGCCTTGGGGGCCCCCATTGGTGACTTTAATTTTGGAACCGGTATTTATCGCTCTGAAATTGGCGCGGAGGAAAGATATTCAATACGGATTAAGCCAGTTGACATTCACTACAAAGAGGTGTATGGATTGGAGTTGGTGGCAGGCCGATGGTTTTATGAAAGTGAGGAAAAACTGGCCAGTAATGAAAACAAGGAAGAGCGGCAATTTGCTTATATCCTTAATGAACAGGCTGTAAATGCATTGGGGTTTGCTTCCGCAGAAGAAGCAATAGGTAAACATGTAACAACAGGTCTCAATGACATAGAGGCACCCGTCATTGGTGTGGTGAAGGACTTCCATACTTCTTCTCTGCACAATGCGCTGGAATCAGTGGTGATGTTAAATTATCCTGGTCTGTATTACGGGGCGGGAATTAAAATAAATACGAACAATGCTTCTGCCGAATTAAAGACCATTGAAGGAATCTGGACGCAATTGTTCCCTGAGTATTTATATGAGTTTACATTTTTAGACGATTATGTAGAAAAGCTTTATCGTGAGGAGGAGAGGATGTTTGCCATCTTTGAAATATTTGCAGGCATCGCCATATTTATTGGTTGCCTTGGATTATTCGGATTGGTTTCATTCATGGCTAACCAGAAAGTGAAGGAAGTGGCAATCCGAAAAACGCTGGGTGCTTCTACCGGCCAGATTGTTCAATTATTTTCAAAGGAATTTATCGGATTGGTGATCATCGCTTTTGTTTTGGCTGCACCGGCTGCCTGGTATGCCATGCAATGGTGGCTTTCTGAATTTGCATTCAAAGTAGAAGTAAGCTGGATCGTTTTTGCTGCGGCTATCTTCCTTACGCTGTTGATTTCATTTGTAACGGTTGGTTATCGATCCATGCGTGCCGCTCAATCAAATCCGGTCAATGCACTGAAGAGTGAGTGATATTATATGTTAACAAATGTTTATTGTGGGGTCTCCATGAAATGAAATAATATGTTAAGAAATTATTTTAAAACGGCACTTAGAAATTTATTACGTCAACGGGGCACCACCATCTTAAATGTTAGCGGGCTGACGTTAGGTATCGGAACAAGCCTAATCCTTTTCCTGCTGGTTCGGCATCACAATAGTTTTGATACGTATCACACGAATTACGATCGCATCTATCGGGCGAATGTTCAATCTGACGGAAACGATGATAAGAATTACACGCCTGGTGTGTTTCCCGTTTTTTCGGAAGCATTTAAAGCTGAGTTTCCGGAAGCAGAAGAAGTTACGTTCATCTCCTATCGTGCAGGAAGTTTTATAGTGATCCCACAAGCAGCTGGCGAACCCAGGAAATATGATGAAGAGGCTGGTGTTGCCTATGCTCAACCCAATTTATTTAAGGTATTTGATCGTAAAATTTTAATAGGCGATGTGGAGAAGGGATTAGATGAACCGAACGAAGTAGTTCTATCCAGGCGCTTGGCAGTCAAATATTTTGAAAGAGAAGATGCAATCGGCCAGGTATTAAAATTTGATGGGAAGGAATTTCGTGTTACGGCAATCATGGAAGACTTTCCATCCAATACGGATCTGCCGTTTGATCTTCTGGCCTCCTACATTACGATCAAAAAGGAAAAAGATGAGAACGGATGGGATGGAATCTGGAGTGATGAGCAATGTTATTTTACTGTTAGGGAGGCAAATTCTATCAACGATATCGAAGCGCGGATTCCTGCCTTTGTGACGAAATATCTTGGTGACGAAAGTAAAAATCGTAACCACACTACTTTTTTCATGCAGCCTTTTAATAAAATACATTTTGATGAACGTTTTGGTAATTACAATTATAACATCGTAAGTATCACCTCACTGGTTGCATTAACTACCATTGGTATTTTTCTATTACTTACTGCATGTATTAACTTTATTAATCTAACTACGGCCGAAGCGGTTAAGCGATCTAAAGAAGTGGGAATCAGAAAGTCTTTGGGGAGTTCACGTTCGCAATTGGTGGTACAGTTTTTAGGTGAAACGTTTTTGATCACCGCCCTATCCATTATAGGAGCTATTGTGCTGGCGGAAATTGGTCTCAGCTTTTTAAATCCTTTTCTCGATTTAAAACTTTCACTTAGCTTTTCATCTGACCTAACACTTTGGATATTCCTGATTAGCATTCTTATAAGCGTTTCTTTGCTTGCTGGCTTTTATCCATCCATTGTGGTGAGTAGCTTTAATCCGGTGAGCGCGCTGAAAAATCAAATTAGGATTGCTAATTCATCTGGTTTTAACTTACGAAGAGGTCTTGTTGTGTTGCAATTTGTTATTTCGCAGCTCTTGATAATAGGCACCGTGGTTTTGATCAGCCAAATGAATTATCTCCAGAATAAGGATCTGGGTTTTCATAAAGATGCAATTATTACGGTGCCAATCCCCGAGGACGAGAAGCCAACAGAGGCTGATGGCGTAAGTAAGATGCGCACGCTACGGACAGAACTACTTTCAGTAGCAGGTATAGAAGCGGCAAGTCTTAGCAGTACGCCACCTTCTTCAGGAAGTGTTTCATCTACAAATTTTTTTCTTGAAGGAAATGACACGGATTTTGGCACACAGGTAAAACAGGTTGATGGTAACTACATAACTCTTTATGGACTGGAAATGTTAGCAGGTGAAGGTCTTAATGATACAGACACGGCACAGTCATTTGTTGTTAATGAGAGGTTGGTGCACGTAGCGGGATTTACCAGCGCGGATGAAATAATAGGTAAACGCATTCGCATGTGGGGAAAAACATTGCCTGTGGTGGGCGTGGTAAAGAATTTTCATACGGTCTCACTTCAAAATCCTTTGGAGGCAACCATTATGCTAAACAGAATCCGTGGGTATCAAACTATTTCAGTAAAACTTAACCCTAAATCGATTCAGCAATCATTACCACAGATTCAAAAAATCTGGGAGAAGGCATATCCGGAATATATTTATTCCTACCGTTTTTTAGATGAACAGATTCGAGAGTTTTATGAAAACGAGCAACGCACTTCAGTAATGCTTACCTTATTTACTTCTTTGGCAATTTTTATCGGCTGCCTGGGATTGTTTGGATTAACTGTTTTTATGGCGAATCAAAAAACGAAAGAGATTGGTGTGCGCAAAGTACTTGGCGCTTCAGTGGAGAGCATCCTTTTTTTGTTTTCAGGTGAGTTTCTGAAATTAATTTTGATTGGATTTTTTGTAGCAGCCCCGATGGCGTGGTATTTTTCTAATGAATACCTCGATCAGTTTGCGTATAAGGTATCTGTAGGGCCTTCTGTCTTTGTGATTGGATTGGCGGTTACCTTTGCCATTGCCTTACTCACTGTAGCTTATCGTTCAGTGCGTGCAGCAATGACCAATCCTGTTAATTCCCTGCGGAGTGAGTAACGATTATTTCCACCATTTCTCTTGAATTACCTGTAGCATTTGAGCGTGTGCAATTCCACCGGCACAAAGCTCACCACCAAAGATATAGTTGGATCCGCCTTTGAAATCGGATACGGTTCCACCGGCTTGTTGTACGATGAATGCCCCACCTGCTACATCCCAGGCCTTGAGGCTGTATTCAAAGAAGCCATCCAATCGCCCACAGGCAACATAAGCGAGGTCGATAGCGGCACTGCCAAGGCGTCTGATGCCATGCGTGTTTTCAAGAAAATCTTTGATGATCTCAAGATAATCTTCCTTTTTTTCAGAATGATAGTATGGAAAACCTGTTGCCAATAGACTTTCTTCAAGTGTTTTAATGGATGAGATTTTTATTTCCTTTCCATTACACTTTGCTTGCTCACCTTCGATCGCATGAAAACATTCCTTGTGGCTTACATCGTAAACAATTCCTAAAACGGTTTGCTCATTTTTTTGGAGCCCTATGCTTATCGCATACAACGGTAATCGGTGCAGGTAATTAGTTGTTCCGTCCAGGGGATCAATGATCCACCGGTATTCATTCGTACCTAATTTGTCTGTACCTTCTTCAGCAATAAACCCTGAACCAGGTAATAGTTTGGATAGGCGTTCAACGAGTCTTTTCTCAGATTCTTTATCTACATAGGAAACAAGGTTGCTCGAACTCCCCTTTTGTTCAATGCGGCTAAGATCAAACCCCTCCAGCTCACCACTCATGAAGGACCCAACTTCAAGGCAAAGGTCAATCGTATTTTTTTCTAACTCAGCAAGATTCATTTCTTTTTGATTTTGTTTTTAACAAAGGCTAAAAGTATAATAAGAATTGATACCCACGTAGATGATCGTGTAATCAATTCTCCGCGGTTCTGGTAATTGTTGCTCAAATTGATTCCCTCGCCATTATATAACGCTACCATTTGTCCTCTGTTTATTCCTGCATGGTCTAAATTGTAAATGGAGTAAATGATCGGTCCAGCTACGAAAAGAATGGTTAATACGATGAAAAACCAGTTTATGGCCGGTGACTTATAAATTGCGAGGTAAAAGATCAAATTAGTCACTAATACCCAAAGCGAAATAGCCAGGTAACCCAATTCATTTGTCCACCTCCACCAGTCGGTTTTTAGTGCTAAGCTGTCAGCCAGAAAATAGAAGTCGTTTCTCCACGGAAGTTTCAGCATCAGGTATTCTAATCCAAGCCAGAGAAAGATAATTGTAAATTTCCCGAGCCGACTTCCCAGATTTTGGTAAGCGAAAGAATAACCAGCAAAGGCTAATGCCATTAAAATGGCTTGAGCCAGAATGATTATTAGTTGAGTACTATTAAAAAAGCTCGCGCAAAAAAGAGAGACGACTAGACACAGAAGAATTAATTCCAGGTGATTCCAGGGAGATTTTTTGTCTTTTGCGATATCGGAAATGGCAAATAAGGGTGATATGCCAACAAAAATTAATATAGGAAATGATTTCATTAGCCATCCAGCTGATAATAGCAAGGTGGCGGTTGCAAACAGCATCCACACCTGTTGAAAGAAAGGACTATTCTTTTTTACCATCGATCACCAGGACTATTTCACCCTTCACCTCTTTTAAAGAAAAATGCTGATGCACCTCCTGCACAGTACCCGTAAAAGTTTCCTCGTGCATTTTTGTTAGTTCACGTGAGACTGAAACACTGCGTTCAGGTCCAAAGAATTCAATCAATTGTTCCAGTGTCTTTATTAACCGATGAGGTGATTCATAGAGTACAATGGTGCGATCTTCTTCCGCCAGTCTTTTGAGAAGTGTTTGCCTTCCTTTTTTGTGTGGCAAAAAACCTTCAAACACAAATCGGTCTGTAGGAAACCCCGATTTAACTAAAGCCGGGATTAGCGCTGTGGCGCCAGGCAAACAATCAATTTTAAGTCCTTCTTTCAAGGCCTCTCTTACCAGTAAAAAGCCAGGGTCAGAAATTCCAGGTGTGCCAGCATCGCTGATCAATGCCATCACCTCACCTCGCTTCATCCGATCAATCAATCCGGTCAACGTTTTGTGTTCATTGAAGATGTGAAAGCTTTGAAGAGGTTTCGATATCTCGTAGTGCTTAAGAAGAAATCCGGAAGTGCGTGTGTCCTCAGTGAGGATGGTATCCACTTTTTTCAGTACCTCTAATGCGCGTAAAGTAATATCACCCAGATTTCCGATAGGTGTGGGTATGAGATAAAGGGAAGTAACTTCAGCGCTCAAGCGTGTATAAGTTGATCAATTTCCCTGGCCAGTTTTCTGTCTTTTTCAGTGACAACATTTCCGGCATCATGCGTTGTCAGTTCAATGGTTACCGAGTTATAAACATTCGACCAGTTAGGGTGATGATCCATTTTTTCCGCCACTAGAGCAACTTTGGTCATAAAACCAAAGGCCTCTTTGAAATCCTGAAATTTGAAAGTTCTTATCAGGCGATTATTTTCTTCTTTCCACATGGCTATTTAATTGAGTATTAAAGTTAAAATAATCGACAAGGATTCTAAATCATTACCAGTATGATTCTAAAGTAATCAAAGTGCTATAATTCCTTCAATGACCGATGCAGCTCTATAAACTTCAATGACTGCTTCACTGGAGGGCATCATCATATTAATCGTAATACTGATATACTTTCCGTTTTTAGAGGGTTTTTCTGCAGACGTATGATGCGGGAAGAGGCTTTTTACTTCTTCTTCTTTGCCTGCAGAAACAATGAATTTGAATGTGTAAAGCGATGGCCATGCATAGTGGTCATCAAGTTTCTTTTTAAAATTAGTTAACCAGTTGGCATCCATACTAAAATAAAACGCCCCGAACAGGTCGGGGCGTTGCTAATTTTTGAAAATTTTAATTAAAAGAATTTGTATCGCTTGTCCTGGATATTGGCTCCTTCTTTTATTGCATCGGCTATTCCTAAGCCTGACCGTCCGTTTAACCCTTGAAGTAATTGGTTCTTAAACGTGCTATAGTCGCCTACAGCGGGTGCAGTGGTCTTATTCTGAAGTTCCACAATCAATACACCGTTTTCTCCTGCAAAAGGAGCAGTGCGTTTTCCGTTTTCCAAAGCAAAGGCTTTTCCAACAGCGACAGGATCAAGTCCTACTGATGGTAGTGTGTTTGAATTAAACTTTAAATCGCTGGATGTATTAACGGTAGCATCAGCACCAAATGCCGCAACAATCTCTTCCAGTGTTCCGGTCTTTCCGGTTATTTTTTCAATGATTTTTTTACTCTTTAATTCATTCTTTACAGCAGGGGTAATTTCTTCTTTCACCTTATCGAAGGATTTGAAGCCTTCTTCCACTTCGCCCGTCATCACGGCTACCACATAAGTCTGATCTAAGTCGAACACGTCAGAGACTTTTCCAACTTTTGCATCGCGGAATAACCAGGTTACCATTTGACGCGCTTCGCCAAGATTGGAAATTCTTCTTTCTCCGGTGCCCAAATCATTTGCATCAAATACAGTAAGATTATCTTTTTTGGCTTTTTCTTTAAATTCATCCACGCCCGACAGGTCGCTGGCGAACGTTTGAGCTTTTAAATAAGCCTCATTCTGAGTATCGTCACTGGGGGCGATGACTAATTCCACGGTAGCAATGGTATAGGCTGTGTAATCGGGTAAACTCGTTACTTGGATGATGTGATAACCAGCCGAAGTTTCAACGACATCGTTTAATAGTCCGGTTTTCTTTGCTGCGAATACAGCATCTTCAAAAGGTTTCACCATCCGGCCCGAGGGGAAATAACCTAAATCGCCACCTTGTGATGAGGTGCCATCGGTTCCATGTTCGCGTGCTTTAGCAGCGAAATCAGCACCAGCCTTAATTTCCGAAAGGATGTTTCTAGCTTTTTCTTTTGCAGCTTTTTTGCTGGCATCAGTTTCGTCACTCCAACGAATGAGGATGTGACTGGCTCTGACATTGCCAACAGTATCCTTACCAATCTTTACTACTTTAAATACTTTATAAGATCCTCCTTCTAGTACAGGACCATACACCTGACCTGTAGCGAGGCTTTCTTTCTGACTGCTCAAAATAGGAGGAAGTGTAGAAACATAATATTTTGTATAAGGATTTTGACCTTCTGATTGCGTAACAGCGAATACAGAGTCTTCCGTTACGGTCTTGAAATCAGTTGCAATCTTCTGTAAATCTTCACGGATTTTAGTTGAGTCGGCTGCAGAGGCTTCTACCGGAATAGTTACATAACTTAAGCTTCGGGTTTGAACCACCTTATATTTCTGCTGATTCTTATTATAGTAGGCCTTTAAATCGCTGTCGCTGACAGTAATTGCTGAATCACTAATGGCATAGAACGGAACATAAAGGTATTTTACCTCGGCTACATCATTTTGTGAATGATAATCGCGCTCTGCTTCTGCTTCTGTAACGTAGTTGGTCTTCAACAATAGGTTTTCGTATTTTAACCTTTCCCGGCCCATGCCTAAATCTCTTTGGAAAGTAGTCCATCTGTATCTGCCTTCCTGCCATGAAGCCAGGGCATTAGGATCTAAAGGGGCTGGCGAATTGAACTGATTGATGTACTGCATCAATCGGGCACGATCGAAGTTACCTGCAGAATCGACAAATGAACCTTTTACGTTTTCGTCAACATTTTTGCCTTGAATCATATCCCAGATTTCATCGGTGGTGACTTTAACACCTAATTTCTCAAATTCAGGCTTGATTGCTTTTTGAGCGATCAAAAGATCCCACGCCTGCTGTTGAAGCAATGGTCTTTCTCTTTCTCCTGGCTGACGGTTAAAATTTAAAACATAGTTGTTTTCACGTTCCTGAATGGCGGCTTGATACTCCTCAAGGGTGATCGTGGTGCCGGCTATTTCTCCAACGGAGTTTTTATTACCAAATACCGAGCGGGGGCCATTACCAAATAAATCTCCACCTAAAACAAATGCAGCAAGGGCAACAGAGATAAGGCCCACCACCCATTTAGTCATATTATTCCTCAACGATCCAATCAATGCCATAAGAAAAAATTAATAAGGTTGCGTTACTTTCATGTCTTTAGATCAACCGCTTAAAATGGAAAGCAGTTTTGTTTAAAGAACCGCAAATTTAACCGGTTCTGATCATTCAGCAAAGGGATGAAATAATAAAATACTGCTGATTTTCAATTAGTTATGGATGCACCAAAACCTATTTCTTTTTGCGAAGGGTATAGGCGAAAAACAAGATCGTGGCCATCATAATCAGCCAATATGCCTGCCCGATGCCCACCGCCATGATTTCATAAATGCCAATGATTACAAAAAAGGCAGCCAATGATAAAAGGAGCATGTCCGGCAATTTCATAATTCATTTACGGGTTAGTCTTCCACCTCAAATTCCCCCTCAGGATTTTTCATGGTGTAATTCGCCAGGTCCTGATCCGCATCGAAACCTGTGCCGTAGAGGATTTCATTTTCAAGCTTAATGGTCACAAATTTATCCGTAAAGATTTTTTTCGTGTCGGGTTTCCAGAAGAGTTCCTCGGTGTTCAGTTGTTGTTGTTTTTCGAGGTTAATTACTTCCACGTCTCCGAGACCTCGCCATTTGTTTTCTGCCTTGAAGTAATAGGCGCTATTCGCGCGAAGGGTAGATGTTATTTTTCCGAAGTCGTCATAGAATTCAATAAAAATCCCTTCGGGAAACTCGCTGTTACCATTCTGAAATTCATTGATTTTTTTTGCTTTAAGCAAAACCTTCATCCTGTTTTTTTCAGTGTAGTACACGGTAATGTCTTCAGCCTCACGCAATGGACCTTCGTAAAGTAAAGGCGTTGAGTGCTCCTCAGGGGTGCAGGCGGAAAGCCAGACGCAAAGTGATAAAGTAGCGCAGCACACCAGGAAGTTTACATCGATTTTATGGAAGTGATGGTTAACAAAAGGCTTCATAAACAAAGAAGGCTGGCATGCAGCCAGCCTTCGATATAATGTGATTGGAAGATTATTCTTTTCCGCGTGTGCGAAGCACTACAGTTTCACCTACCCAGCAGGATATCGGTTTGGCTTCGCCCTCTTTCCAGTTCAACTCAAATAACTCGGTTACAGAAGGGAACTGACCACGGGCTTGCGCCATCTTCTGTTGGTTGCCTGATTTTGCATACATTTCAAATGCGGCAATGTAAACCAGGCGATCTTCGGCTAAACTTACTTGCTTTGAGCAATCTTTGAATGAACCCATATACAAATCACCAATTTTTTCATACCCCTCTTTGCTGGCAGGTTCAGCAGAAATAGCCTTGCGATACGACTCGCGGGCAGCAGACTTACTACCTTTTTGAGACAAAAGATCTCCCTGAAGGATATATGAATCTGCTTTATCCTGGGGATTGGTAGCCAGGGTTACTGATTCGTTAATCAACGCTTCAGCTTTCTCTATATGGCCGTTCTTTGCATAGATCTTACCCATATTCTTCGCTAAACCATAATCAGGGCTCGTCTTATGAATCACTTCGGCAGCCTGCAACCAGAGTGGATCTTCAATGCAACCACCGGTGGTCATGAATTGAAATACTTTCTTAGCATAAGCAACATCGGACGGGTTTTGATGGAACTTGGGAGCCATATTCTTTTTTACAAAGTCACAATCGATTTTAACTCCGCACTTAGGCAGGATTTCATCAATCTGAGTTTTGCTCTTTCTTAAACTCTCCACTACGTCTTGCTTATTTTCTGCCAGTGCCTTTTTGATTTTAGCGTCAATGATTTCGGAGAGTTTATCATAGCGCTGTAAAATCTGATCTTCACTTAGGTTTTTCAAAATCGCCACATTCAATTGCACAGCTTGCATGTAGGGCACCAGGTTATTATTCTGAACATTGTTGCCGCTCAATTCAAAAACTTTATCAAAAAGTGCTAACACGTCAGCAGTTTTTGCTTTGTTCTGACCATTGAACGAAAGGGCATAGATTGCTTTACGATTCAATACATTTACTTCATCACCGCAATTGGTAATTCGCATATCGTATAGCATTAACAAGGAGTCTACCAATACTTGCTTTTTAACGGGATCTTTCTCGGCAGAGGCTAGTTTGTTATAGATTTCAGTGCCGTCAATGTAAAGTTTGGTTTGCCATTTCGGTGCATTGGTAAGCATCCACTGCAAACTTGCCGTGGCTCCGCGATAATTGCCCTGCTTAAGAGCATCACTGTAGATAGCTACAGATTCTTCTGCTTTTGCTCTGTTTTCAGGCCAGATCACCTCTTTACATTGTGAGAAGGCTGAAACGACAGCAAGAGACACGAATGCAAGGCCAAGCAATGATGATTTCATTTTCATTTTCATTTTACTTACGAATTAATCAAATCTTCTTTTTATAAACCACTGATCATTAAAAGTCATGCCAAAATAAATCTTAAAATAGTTTTCTTCAATAGTATTGTCCTGCAGATTTCCTCTTTTACCCACCTTCACTGCAAAATCAAGACTCGAAATTCTACTTACTGGCATAGAAAGCCCAAAATTAATGCCAAAATCCTTTACGATGTTACCGTTAATCAGATAGGGATACTTCTCATAGCTTACGCCTGTTCGGTAAGTCATCCTTTTGAGATAGCCTCCTAATTGTGAAGGATCTGGTGTAACTTCTGTACCAAATGAAAGCCGCCAGCCTTCTGTTCCATACGGTTGTGTTTGACCACTAAAGTCTTTGAATTTGGTATAATCATAATAGGTAAAGTCTGTACCAATTACCCAAAAATCCGCCTTCGCAAATGATATTCCTAATGAAAGCGAAGAAGGTATAGTTATACTGCCCGGAACATTATTAACAATCGTAGTAGAATCAATAATTGCAGCGTAATTTCTTCTTTCCAATCGTACATAATATTCAGCGTTCAAATTTGCTTTGAAGTCATAGACGGCTCCAATATTGAGTTTATAATTCTTAACGCCTCCAATGGAGTCTTTATGATAGGAAAATCCTGTTGTAAGATTAAAGTCCTTAATAAAATTGCGGGTGTATACAGAAGGATAAAAGGGTACAGGCTCAGTAGTGTTGGTGAGTGTGTTCGTGTATTTTCTGATGATGGATCCCCACAGATAAGTGGCCTTTACACCCACCGAAAAATTCCTATTAAGTTTAATTCCATTTGACCAGAAAAATTGATTTATCCCCCCTTCACCAGATTCCTGAACATTAACCGTATTGCTGGTGGTTCCCTCAATGTCATCGATATAGTCGAGCTTGTAATTAACAGCTGAATAGGGCATAAGGCCAATCGAGGTTGTCCAGCGCCCAACTTTTACAGGAAAAGCAGTAATCAGATAATTCAAATTGCCATTGCCACTGGATTCAGATACTCCACTATTCCCTGTTGCAGTTCGCTTTTCACCAATAAACCCAGCTTCAAAGACAGTAAATCTGTTAAAGACCAGCAGTGCAGGGTTTAAATTATTAAGATAAAAATATTGTGGATTACTTATTCCCACACCGGCCATACCCCGGTTATGAACAAGTGCATTGCCGTAGGTTTCACCAATTCCCAGGTATGAAAATGGGCTACGTGCTGCCTGTCCACTCGCTACGGTAATTGTCAAAATAAAGCCTAAAATAAAAAAAGAAACCTTTCTAAAGTTCAACATGGTAGCGTAAAATCCTGTTCAATCCGATTAAAACTAGTTCGGGGGCCACAAATATGGCGGGTTTAAGCTTGTTTTCAAAAAAAGGATAATCACCACCGCACATTATCACGGTCAGGTCCGGATAAATTGACTGATATCGTTTGATAAAACCTTTCACTTCTTCTAAAACACCATTCATTACCCCGCTCTGTAAGCATGTTTCTGTAGTATTTCCAATGAGCGCGATATTTTCATTTGCTTTCACTAACGGGAGCCGTGCGGTAAACGTATGCATGGCCTCAAATCTCATGGATATTCCTGGTGAAATGGCACCACCATGATAGATGCTTTGGGCATCCAGTAATTCATAGTTAATGCACGTGCCGGCATCAATGACCAGGCAGGTTTTGTTTGGGAAAAGATCCTGTGCACCGCACACAGCAGCCAACCGATCAACTCCAACGGTAGCTGGGGTTAAATAATTAACCCGAACAGGCAAAGGCAATGATGAGGAGAGAGAAAGTTTTTTTCCTTTTGTCGCAGACCACGATAAGATTTCAGCCGGATCAAAATTCACTGAACTAACCAGTATATGATCGGAAGGTGAAGTGGCTATGAATTCTTTAAGTTCGTCCTGGGTGGGGAAGGATTCTTTACCGACCAGCTCACGATCTTTAAATAACCCGACTTTAATTCTTGTATTACCGCTATCAACAACCAGATTCATGATAAGTGATTAGAGACATCAAAAGTAAACAAAGAACCATTCCTGATTTTATATCTTTGGCGGCTAATGTTTGTTAGGATGAAAGAGCTTCTTAAAAAGTTTGAGTTAAAAAGACCCGAGATAGTTTTTGAATGGAAGGATAGTGAAACTGAGGCAGAAGGTTGGGTAGTAATAAATTCGTTGCGTGGTGGCGCAGCCGGAGGAGGAACCCGCATGCGTGTTGGATTAGATAAACGTGAAGTGGAGTCGCTGGCAAAAACGATGGAGATAAAATTCACTGTATCAGGCCCTCCCATTGGTGGAGCCAAATCCGGTATCAACTTCGATCCGAATGATCCCCGCAAGGAAGGTGTCTTACATCGATGGTATTCTGCAGTGATGCCCTTGCTTAAATATTACTATGGCACGGGTGGCGATTTGAATGTGGATGAAATTTATGAAGTAATTCCTCATACGGAAGATGTAGGCATATGGCACCCTCAGGAAGGCGTGTTTACCGGGCATTATAAACCTACCGAGCCACAGAAAGTAAATCGCATAGGCCAGCTCCGGCAAGGCGTTGTAAAATTAATTGAAGATGAAAAGTATACTCCATCGTTGATCAGGAAGTATACCATTGCTGATATGTGTACCGGATATGGGGTAGCGCAAGCGGTGAAACACTACTATCAACTATGGCAAGGAAAACTGGAGGGAAAGAGAGCAGTAGTGCAAGGCTGGGGAAATGTGGGCGCAGCAGCCGGATTCTATTTATCACAGATGGGAGTTAAAATTGTTGGAATACTCACCCGTGAAGGTGGGTTAATCAACCAGGCAGGATTTTCTCATGAAGAAATATGTAAGCTCGTTGTTACGCGGCAGGGAAACCGACTAATAACCGATGAATTGCTTCCATTTGAAATGGTAAATGAGAAAATCTGGGACCTGGAGTCTGAGATATTTATTCCTGCAGCAGCTTCGCGGTTAGTTACTAAACATCAGGTTGATCGTATGATTGCTTCAGGATTGGAAGTGTTATCCTGCGATGCCAATGTTCCTTTTGCCGATCCTGAAATTTTCTTTGGCGATACAGGTTTGTATGTGGATGAGAAAGTGTCCGTCATTCCAGACTTTGTCGCCAATTGTGGAATGGCAAGAGTGTTTGCTTACTTTATGGAGCGTGAAGTTTCCATGGATGATCATTCCATATTCGAGGATATTTCAAAGACCATTTTCAAAGCGTTGGAAAAAACAACATATCAAACTAAATCAAAGACGAGGATTGCTCAAACCTCTTTTGAGATTGCACTGGAGCAATTGGTGTAATAAGAAATTATTGATCAGGCCTTTTACATAAATAAAAAAGACCATCGCTTTCTGATGGTCTTCATTTTTTCTAAGAGTTAAGTTATGCTGGTGGATGAACAGCAAGGAAAGGTTGAATGATTATATAGATAATAGCACCGGCAGTATATCCCATCAAGGCGAGAAGAGAAATCTTTTTCAGATACCAGATGAAGTCTATTTTCTCGATACCCATGGCAGCAACACCCGCAGCAGATCCGATAATTAAAATGCTTCCACCGGTTCCAGCGCAATATGCGAGATATTCCCACACCATGTGATCCATATAATAGACATCCATATTATACATTCCCATACTGGCTGCTACTAGCGGAACGTTGTCAACCACGGCAGAGAGTAACCCAATTAACGTTACAATGATGCGCTGGTCACCAATAGAGTGATCCAGCCAGGAGGCGAGATGATGAAGAACCTGCATGGACTCGAGCGAACCTACCGCTAACAAAATTCCGAGGAAGAATAAAACGCTGGGCACATCAATTCTGGAAAGCGCTCCGGTAACGGTATAGGTTTTCTTAACGGCTTCATCTAAATCAGGATTAATAAGTTCTGAAACCACCCACAGTATACCAAGACCTAAAAGAATTCCCGTGTAGGGAGGCATATGAGTGAGCGTTTTAAAAACGGGTACAAATACAAGTGCTCCTACTCCCAATACCAACATCAAATTACCAGAGCGCACAACGCCATTATGGGCACCGGTTTGCTGTTCGGTGCTTTCACCTAATGTACCTTTCAAAGTAAAGTTGAGGTATATCAAAGGAATTAACATACACGCTACACTTGGTAAGAATAGCGTTACCATAATATTTCCTGTTGAGATCTGTCCGCCTATCCACAGCATGGTTGTGGTAACATCTCCGATCGGAGTCCAGGCACCGCCTGCATTAGCAGCGATCACGATCATACCGGCAAAGAATAATCTCATTTCTTTATCGGGTACTAATTTTCGTGCCAGCGACAACATCACGATAGTCGTAGTTAGATTGTCAAGCACGGAGGATAGGAAAAAAGAAACCCAGCATATTATCCATAGCAGGGTTTTAGGATTTTTGGTTTTAATTCTGTCTGTAATGAACCGGAAACCATGATGGGCATCCACCAGTTCTACAATGGTCATTGCACCCATCAGGAAAAACAGAATCTGTGCAATCCCGCTCAGGTGTTTTGACAACTCGAAGGTCACAAACTCACGATAAAGTTCGGAAGCAGAAAGAGCACTGAACTTATCACCCAATTCGATTTTGAGGATCTCTAAAAATGAACCATACGCTTCGCTGGAAGTTACCGATTCTGATGGATCGGAAAGAACAAATAAGGTCCAGCAAATAACACCAGCCAGTAATGCCGATGCAGTTTTATTAATCTTGATCGGATGCTCTAAGGCGATCGCAATGTATCCGACAACAAAAACAATAATGACAAGCGCTTCCATAAGGTGAGATTAGGTATAAGTAAATATAGAAAAAATGTTTTGTGAATGAAGCAATAAAATCAGAGGAAAGATCAACCGAATGGACATAATCCAATCTTTTTTTTTGATAGGCGGTTTACGCTTTGTGTCAGGAAGTCTTGGAAGGAGGACCTATCTTTCGTTGTCCGATAAATACTGCACCGAGCACCAGTATGGTACCGAACAACGTATAATAAGTGAGTGGTTCGTGTAATAGCCACGAAGAAAAAAGTAATCCAAAAATGGGGCAGAGGTAAAGCCAGATCGAAGCACGCACAGCATCTGCCTTAAGAAGCCACAACCAGAGTTGAACAGCCAGGATTGACACTGGAAAAATCAACCACATCAAGGAAGTCCAGAATGTAAAATCGAAATGATTGGGTGTGGTGTGAAATAGATAGGCGAGTGGTAACACAATGAGCCCACCGATAAAAACCTGCCATCCGTTAATCGTCACGCGGTCAAGTTTCCATGGCACCGTTGCATAATACACGGAACCATACGAATAGGTAATCATGCTGAGTGCCAGTAACAATAAACCAATGGTGCTGATCTCCTTACTATTGAGTAATGGAAACGAAGCGACAAATACTCCTGCAATCCCCAATAGAATGGAGATCCATTCTAATCCGGTTACTTTTCGCTTTGAGATGAAGGATGACATCAGGCTTATCAACAACGGATTGAGAGCAATGGCAAGTGCCGTAATACCCACAGTAATAAATTGAAGTGCAAAAATAAAGATGCCTAAATAAAGTGCGGTATTAAAGCTTCCGAAAATGAATAGATGTTTCCATTCTTCGCCTATTGGCAATCGTTGTGATCGTATCAGGTGAGAATAGAGCAACAATAAACTTCCCGCCATTAAGAAGCGAAGCGTGAAGAAGGTCAATGGTTCCACCGAGATCAACCCAAATTTTCCCGCGATGGAAGCGGATGACCAGAGCACCGAAAAGGTAATTCCTGTAATGATGTATCGGGAAAAGGATTGTTTCAAAATGAAGAAAGTGTAGTGCAATTATATAATAAAAAAGGTTGCCTGTTTGGGGCAACCTTTTTTTGTTTTGATAAAATCAATCAGAATTTAAAATTTATTTGTACTAAAAAACTGGTCCCCATCTGATTGAAGTGTGAACCATCATACGTCAAAATCGGATAGCGACCATTAAAAGTAATATAACTGACTTGATCCTTCACTGCCTGAGGGTCATTCAGCAGAGTCTCACCAGCAGCATTTTCAGCCTTAAATTTATACTCAGGAAAAACATTTAGCAGGTTTTGAATGGTGAAGGACATCGTTGTGTTGGGAGTAAAATTGTAAGCCAAGTTCAGGTCGGTAACAACTTTTGGTATAAATTCAATCCTCAGGTCTTGGCTCAAATCACCATTGTTAAATTTGGTAGGCCCAAAAAGGGTATTGTATAA
>JAYVTB010000120.1:0-27181 GCA_043774805.1 Cyclobacteriaceae bacterium
TTGCCAGAAGCATTTACCCGAACGCGGACGTATTGGGATTTTCAACCGCTCGTATTATGAAGAAGTGCTGGTGGTAAAAGTACACGAACAAATTTTACGCTCGCAAAAACTACCTGAACAGTTAGTGACTAAGGATATCTGGGAGGAGCGCTACAAGGATATCCGGAATTTTGAAAAATACCTTCACCGGAATGGTACCGTTGTCATCAAAATTTTTCTTAACGTTTCGAAAGATGAACAGAGAAAGAGGTTTATCGAACGTGTAGACGATCCGGATAAGAACTGGAAATTCAGTGCAGCTGATGCAAAGGAACGTGGCTTCTGGAAAGATTACATGGGCGCCTATGATGAGATGATTAAAAGTACTTCCACAGAGGTTGCTCCGTGGTATGTAGTGCCCGCGGATAACAAATCTTACGCGCGGATCGCGGTGGCATCGGCTATCATTCATGCTTTAGATCAAATGGATCTGGAATATCCGAAAGTGAGCAAAGAAAAAATAGCGGAACTTCAGGAGATTAAAAAAGCATTGCTGGCGGAAAATAAAGAAAAGAAATAAGGTTGTTGGCCGTGATGGTGCAATCCATTACGGCCACCACGTATTACATGCTTATTATTTTATTGCGGATCGCATTTACTTTTTCACCCAAATTGTTAAGCTTTGGATCATTGGTGGAAACGCTGCGATAAACAACAATCAATTCTCTTAACGCATTATCAAAAAAGGGATAGTTTGGATTCTGATTCGGATCCAAGGGATCAGCGTTGGCGCGAACAAAATTGTAGACCACTTCAAATTTTCCCTGCTGCTCCAGGATGAATTGTAATAATTGCTTTTGAGTCTGAACTTGCTCTTCTGTAAGAACGTCTGGGAGTGATTCAAGGATGGTTAATGCAAGATGAAGATTTTCGATCTGGTATCCCGCCATAGCAATGCCAGCCAAACGCTCTCGATCTGTTCCTTTCAACCCTTCTGTAGATTGACTAAACAATTGGTTTACTACAGCCTTCACGGAATCATTTTGTTCCATGTTTTTCTCATACCGTATCATGAGAAAGGTGAGTATACTTTGCTCAATTTTAATTGCTTTACTCAATTCAAAAACAGCCTGGAAATACTTTTTTGTTTCTTCACGCTGCTTCAACAGGATACAATAATTTAAATCGGAAATGTATATACCCAAGTTAGCCGCGGCCGTTACGTTATTATTGGTATAATGATGAAACCGTTCAACGTCATTGAGCATACTGGCATCAAATCCGGTTATGCCGGGTTTAAGCGCGGCTATTTCATCTGGCGTTTTAAGGCTAGTAAAAAAAATCTCTCTTTCCAGGGCAAATGCATTGGATTCAGCAGTTGCATCGGTGTCTGATTTGCGTCCGCAGGAAAATAAAATCAGGTTCAGAATTGAAACAAGGAGTAACTTCTTCATTGAAATCATCATTTATGTTGCACTTTAAGCCGTTTAAATATTTGATTCACAGCAGAACGAACATCAGCCTCTACATCGCTTTTAGCAGTAAGCTTCTTTTTCGCCCAACCACCCCAGAGCGGTTGTCGTGTTTTTGTATCTAACATATCTACATACAACATTCCTTCTTCAAAGGCCTGGTGACTGGTTCTTCCCACACCCACCGGAGAGTAATAGCCACCTCCATAATAGCCATAGCCATCGTAGGCATAACCAGTATTAACATTGCCATGACTGGTGGTAAGGCGTTCCTCTACGCGGGAATTGAAAACAAAAATAGCATCTGGTTTTAATGTATCTAGTACAAATCCCTTTTTAAGAAGTTCTTCATTAGCCAATTTTTTAATCAATCCGGTATACATTTTCTTGGTGGCCTTGCCCGGCTCATAATTGGGATCATGGTCCTGATCTCCTGGCTTGCCCCAGGCATAGGTCTTGTATTTTTTTAAATCCACTCCTTTTGTTTGAGTGGAGTCGATTTGAATTCCTCCACATGAGCACAAAATGAAGGCTAATAAGAGAACGGTGCCGTTCATTTTTATCAAGGAGATTGTAACTACTTTCACCATAAATAATGCTTAAGATTTTAATGCGATTTAATCAAAAACTGTCGATTGTCACTCCTCGGTCAACTGGAATGTTATAACTTTAGTAAACCAGGTGAACCCCGGAATGATGCTGTGCCGGATTGAATTAACTGAAAATAAAACATAATCAGTTTGAATAACTGACCTTTGCCCACTATAAAACCAAACATCATGTCCACCGAATCAATTGAGAAAACAGGATTAAAGCATAATCCTGTCATTCATTACACGCTTCAACTAGTGGCATTAGCGCTTTTGCTGATCTCATGCTATTTAATTATTGCGCCTTTCATTAATTTGATGGTGTGGGCCAGCGTATTGGCGATAACACTCTACCCATTACAAAAAATCATTGCCGGTAAATTACGTGGGAGAAATGGTTGGGCGGCCACCATCATTACCATCCTTATGCTTGCCATCCTGATTGCCCCAGCGGTTTGGCTGCTCCTATCCACAGTAAGTGAATTAAAAGGATTAGCTGAACTTTATCGCAGTGGTCAATTCAACATTCCGCCACCTCCTGAAAATGTAAAGGGATGGCCATTGATTGGATCCAAAATGTTTAACATTTGGTCAGCCGCATCTTCAAATCTTACTGCGCTGATTTCGGAGCACACCGATCAGGTAAAAATTGTAGTGCTTAAATTCCTGAGTCTTATGGCAAGTACGGGTAAAGGTATTTTGCTTTTTACACTTGCAGTAATTGCCAGTGGTGTATTACTGGCCTACGCAAAATCTTCTGGAGAATTTGTAAAGTCATTATTTATTAAACTGATGGGAGACATGGGCGCAGAGATGACATCGGTTGCAGAAGTTACCGTTCGTAATGTGGCAAAAGGAATTCTGGGTGTAGCATTCATTCAATCCATGCTGGCAGGTGTTGGCTTTGTCCTCGCTGGAATTCCACTGGCCGGATTATGGATCGTCATTTGTCTTGTATTGGCCATTGTTCAGGTAGGCCTAATGCCAGTTTCAGTAGGGGTAATCATTTATATATGGGGACATGGCAGTACACTTACTGCCGTGTTGCTTACTGGCTGGATGGTATTTGTTGGGATAATTGACAATGTGCTTAAACCCATCATGTTGGGTAAAGGTGCACCCGTTCCAATGTTGGTGGTGTTCCTTGGCGCGATAGGCGGATTTATGACTTCAGGATTCATTGGACTATTTACGGGCGCTATTATTCTTTCGGTAGGATATAAACTATTACAAGCCTGGCTTAAGGGATCGAATAATGAAGAAACGGTTGCAGAGAAAACATAGCAGAATATATTACCGTGGGCTGCATTTTTATTATTCTACAAAATTATTAAGGAGTCAAGTGATCAAAACATTTCACCCACATTCAACCAAACACTCCAGAAGTTATCACTGAAGGCAAGATCCAGTGCGAGGTTGGCTTTTGAATATTTATTGAGTTTGGCGCGTAATCCAACTCCACCTCCTATTTTCCAATATTTGAAATTCTGTGTTTCAAATTCGGAGGCAGATGACACATTCATAAATGCTACCATGCCTAACAATCCGTTAGAAGTAAGTTGGTAGCGATGCTCCGCTTCGCCATAGAGCATGGCATTGGACCGGTAACGACCTGATTGAGTGCCACGGCTGGCAATTCCAGATGCCGGTGCCCAGTTGGTAGAGGGTAAATGAAGATACGGTGCCGAACCGGTAAGCATAGTCCAGTAATAACTTCGAAGTGCAAGAATATTCACCCACGAAGGATTGAATGAAAAATATTTTCTGCCATCTATAAACAATGTCTGATAGTTTTGATCACTGCCCAGTGTTTTGGTGTTCACACGCCAGGAAGCGATAAAATAACTGCCTCTAGGAGGGTTGATGGTATTGACCCTCGCATCATAGGCGATATTCATAGTTATTCCCGATGAAGTGGAGGGATCTGTTAACGAAACAGGATACCGGTCAAGATGGCCTTCCAATACAAACTCAGACTCTTCAATATTGTAATGACGATCGAGCGCATATCCAAATCCGGCAAACCAGTTGCTACCAATTTTCTTTAATGCGTTTTGATATACTCTGATAAAATCAGTGTCAATCAACGAACGGTCGAACTCCTGAGAGTTGCCCCCAAGACCCCAGGTATATTGCGGAAAGTGCGCGATCCGATAGTCGCCAATAAAATTCCATGAGTTATTCGACAACCAGAGGTTAGGTCTCACATATAAACCAAAGCGTGTATCTAAATCAGTATAAGGGATAAAGTAAATGTTAGAAAGGTTAGTTGTGGCCGGATCACCCAGACGAAAGGCAGCATTTATCGAGGTGATGATCGCTTTGCCTCCTCCGGGGGTACTGACCGGAGCTGGAAAAAAAGAAAAATAAACTTTTCGGTCCGACCTTATTTTGTTCGCTTCTCTAAATTTCTTTTTACCAATAAATACATCAACCAGGTCCACCTGGGTTGAGTCAGCCTGCTGTGAAAACACATGGCAAACTGGTGTTATTAGTACGAATAGAAAAATAAATAACCGCGGCATGAATCAGATTGCAGCAAAAGAACAAAGGCTGAACTAAATAACAAAATTCACCCGATCCTTTAAGATTCTTAATCCAACACGAAAGAGAGAGGAACAATCCATTCAAAATAAAAAAATGCCGCGAACAACTTCCGGCAAAACATGGATCACGATAGTTGAATGGTGAGCTGTACATTGAAATGCTTTTCATCATCGCGTATAGTTAACATGTGCCTGGAGGGATATAATAACGCTAATCTCAATTTTGTATTTTCAATACCCTTGCCACTGCTTTCGAATGAATGGAGTGTCACCTTTACTTTATTATTTTCTACCCCCATTTTTAATTCGCGATCCTGGATCTCTATCAGGATTTTAATACTGGAATCTTCATCAGGATTTACACCATATTTAAAAGCATTTTCTATAAATGGAACCAATAGCAACGGGGCAATCTTTTTGCCTTGCAATGATCCGCTTACCTCATATGAAAGCTGTACACGCTTATCTAATCGTAATTTTTGCAGTTCGATATAATCATTGATGTAGGAAATTTCCTTTTCAAGGTCGACCAGTTCATGGGATGTCTCCGTGACCACGTATCTCATTAACCCCGATAACTTTAACAGGGCCGAGGCCGTTGTGGTCGACTTATCGCGAATAGCCAGTGCATAAATTCCATTCAGTGTGTTAAATAGGAAGTGGGGATTAATCTGTTCTTTGAGTGAAACTACCTCAGCATGGTGATTGGCCTGTTCACTCTGTGCCAGTCGCAACCTCACTTTAAGAAGAATAGAAAACAGCACGACAATAGAAAACAGGTGCAGGTTATACATATTCTCCCTTAAAAAATCAGGACCACGAGGTTTGGGCAACGGGCGATGACCGTTATCGAAATGATCTAACATCTCCTTGCGTGGCGGAAACCGATCCATTCGATTTGACCTCAAACCAAATGGAATGGTGCAGATTAATACAAATGAAGCAACGATAAAAAGGGCATACACCGGATAGTTCTTTTTGAAGAAGAACTTTGGAATCAATAAATAGTAGTTCAAGTAAAAGAACGCCAGCATCAGGCAGTTGGTAATGAAATCCTTGAACATCATTCGTGATGAAAAAAATTGATTCTGTTCGGGCGAATGAGGAGAAAAAAGAACAGGCAGCGATAGAAAAAGCAGGCTGCCAAAAATATGGGCAATTAAAATGCGGTGTTTCTGTTTCACAATGGGTGACTTGCCTTCAAATATAGCGTGTAATAAATCTAACTACAGTCAATTACGACAAAGCCCTGATATGTGTCGAAATAAAGGCGGATGGATCCCAACAAAATGGGACGAATGCTTCATCTGTACCGCGATTAAATGGAAAGGTGTTTCTGACACAGCATAACCGGAGGGGCTCAAAAATAATTTCAGGCTTTGTCATCTTCTGAAAGCGGGCTATCTTCGCACCTCAATTTTAAAAATATAACCATGAAATATTCATTCTTGCTTTTGACTGCCGTAGTGTTGTTGGCAGCATGTGCAAAAAAAGAATCGGCAGAAGAGGTGTTCACCGGGAAAGTAATCGAATCTGAAAAGCAAAAGTTCGGTATTGATACGATCACTGCTGAATTGACCAACCCCTGGGGAATCGCGTTTTTACCCGATGGAAGAATCTTGATAACAGAGCGTGCGGGTGAAATCCGAATCGTGAAAGACGGAAAACTTCTCCCCGAAAAAATTGGAAATGTACCTGCTGTTTTTGCCAATGGGCAAGGCGGGTTATTAGACATTAAACTGCATCCAGACTATGCCAGCAACGGCTGGATTTATCTTACTTATGCAAAGCCTGGCGAAGGCGGTGGTGGCACGGTAGTCGCCCGGGCAAAGCTGGAAGGAAATAATCTCACTAACCTGGAAGAGTTATTTAGTGCACTGCCTCTTTCGGGATCAGGCGCTCATTTTGGTTCAAGAGTAGTTTTTGATGGAAAAGGATATATCTTTTTTAGCTGTGGCGAGCGCGGCACGAAAGAAAACGCACAAGATCTTACGAATCATTTAGGTAAAATTTTACGCTTGCACGAAGATGGTAAGGTACCTACTGATAATCCATTCGTAAACACACCTGGCGCTAAACCTGAAATCTGGAGTTATGGACATCGCAATCCTCAGGGTCTTGTGTACGACAAGACTACTGAAACATTGTGGGATGTAGAACACGGACCAATGGGTGGAGACGAATTGAATAAAGTTGAAAAAGGAAAAAATTATGGCTGGCCAGTGATCACTTACGGAATGAATTATGACAGCACCGCGATTACAGACATCACGGAAAAAGAAGGCATGGAGCAACCGGTGTTTTATTGGAAACCTTCTATAGCCACGTGTGGATTGGCCTTGGTTACGAGCGATAAATATCCATCATGGAAAGGCAACCTCATGGTAGGCGCATTGGCAAAGCAGCATATAGCTCGTGTTGAGTTAGATGCCCAAGGAAAATTTGTGAAACAGGAAAAACTTCTGGAAAAAATGGCTCGCGTTCGTGCTATCGAACAAAGTCCGGATGGATATCTATACGTAGCCACCGAAACTCCTGGTATGTTATTGAAATTGGTACCGATAAAATAGAATTTAGGATTATTCATTTAAGAGGGCGGGCAACTGCCCTTTTTTTATGCCATGCTCCCAGACAACGTCATCGTGGTAATGTGTTCAAAGATCAAAACATGAAATTGCTTATCATAATAACAGATTTTCATAAGCTAAACCCATCAATCTAATATTCCCTAACTTTCTTTTGTAACCATTTTACACTCTTCTAGTAACTAACCCGAAACTTGACAAAAAGCTAGACCTGATGAGCGATGAACAGATCATGGAAGCCGTAAAAAACGGTGATCTTCAACAGGCTTCCCTGCTTTTTGACAGGTTCCACAAAAGGATTTACAATTTCCTGGCCCGCATGACGGCCGATCGGGAGGCAGCCGAAGACCTTACTCAAAATGTCTTTCTCCGCTTACTGAAATACCGTCACTCCTACAATCCGGAAATGAAATTCCAGTCGTGGATTTATCAAATGGCACGCAATGCTTTTTCAGATTATTATCAACAACAAAAGCAGCGCATGCCAGTAAAAATGGAAGTCGAAAATTAAACGATCGTATGCCCGATGTGCTCGATGCGATGGAACAAGAGGAAAATGAGAAGCGATTAATCCGTGCGCTGGCTCAATTGCCTGACGATTATCGTGAGTTGTTGGTGCTCACAAGGTTTCAGCACCTGAAGTATGAAGAAGTGGCTGGATATTTAGACATGACGGTAGCGAATGTAAAAGTGAAAGTGCACAGGGCAATCGGTCAATTAAGAGAAAATTATTTTCAACTCGAAAATATTTAAGATATGGACAAGCAATCAATGGAAAGTAGAATCATCGATTACATCGATGGAAAAGGAACAGAACAGGAACGCGCCTCCATAGAAAGGGAACTGGATCAGAATAAGGAAGCCTATGCGCTCTATGAACAATTGCGTGAAGTCATTCATGCCATGGACTCCGTGAAGTCGCTTGAGCCTTCCGGTAAATTGAAAGCAGAATTTGAGAAAGCCCTACAGAATGAGATAGCAGCTCAGAAAAAAACGAAGACCATTTTCTTTTCACCTGTGTTCTATCGTGTGGCAGCAGCAGTACTCCTTGTCATGGCAGGTGTTGCCATTGGAAACTGGATCAACACCAACCAGCAACATGAGAAAGAACTGGCAGAGTTAAAACAACAAGTGGAAGAAAACAGGCGCGTCATGATGGCCATGATGGAAAATCAACAATCCGCCAGTCAGCGTATGCAGGGCTTGTCTGTAGCCTACGACATGGATAAACCAGATGATGAAATTATAAACGTACTGGTGAAAACAATGAATGAAGATGCTAACTCAAATGTAAGGCTGGCCGCAATGGACGCGTTGGGTAAATTCAGTAACGAACCCAGGGTGAGGACAGAGTTAATCAGTTCCTTGTCCTCGCAAAAAGATCCGGTAGTTCAAATTGCCCTCATTCAGCTGCTGGTGAAGATGAAAGAGAAAAGTGTGGTGAAGCAATTGGAAAAAATCACAAAAGATGGCGCCACTATGAAAGCCGTAAAGGATGAAGCTTACTCGGGAATATTGAAACTTTCATAAACATCGTACTCACTGCAGAGAGAAACGTGAATATGAAACTTGTAATAGATAAATAAGAATAGAATTAAAAAAAGTGAAAATGAAAAAGATACTAATTGCAGCGGCTGTGTGGATTATGGTGACAACAGCATCTGCACAGGAATTTAAGGTAGCCAAAAGCACAGGAAGATTGGAACTGAACATTGGTCGTGTCACCGTGGAAGGACATACTGGTAATGAAATTATTTTCTCTTCGAAAGATAGCCGGGGAGAGAAAGACGAACGTGCCGCAGGATTGCGGGCGATCAACAGTTTAGGCCTGGAAGACAATACGGGACTGGGGATCAATGTGAGCGAGAAAGGAAATGTGATTGAAGTAAATCAATTGAAGAAAATGAATTCCCCGGACGTGAAAATCCTGGTACCTAAGGGAGTGATCGTTTCCTTCAACCATGAATCGCAATATGGAGGGACAGCCGTTTTCAAAAACATGGAAAATGAAATCGAAATTTCGGCTAACTACAACAGCATTGAACTGGAAAATATAACCGGTCCTTTAACTGCCAAAACTGTTTACGGCCATATCGAAGCTGACTTTAGTCAAAATGTAAAAGGTCCCTTATCCATTGTATCAATCTATGGGTATGTAGATGTTACTCTACCAGCCTCTACCAAAGCCAATCTTAAGTTAAGTACTTCCTATGGCGAAATCCTCGTGGCTCCTGAATTCAAAATCGAGATTGATAAGCAGGGTGATATGATTCGCTACAGCGATCGCGTAAATGGTAAGATCAATGGCGGTGGAATGAATATTGACATGCGCTCGGACTACAGCAAGATTTATCTCAGAAAGAAATGAGAACGGTTATCACGCTCATGATGAGTATGTTCACCGGAATAGTGCTTGCACAAACACCGGTGAACAAAACCTACCCGGTAGCAGCGAAGCAAACAGTCTCTCTCCGCTTCGACTTCCCCGAGTTAGTGAAGATTAGTACCTGGGACAAAAATGAAATCTCTATCACGGGCACTGTAAGTATCAATGGAGGAGAAAATGATGATGCCTTCGAACTTCTTCAAAGTACTTCCGGCAACGTGATGTACATTGAAAATAAAATCCGCAACATGAAGGAATTACCTCATCGAATAACGGTAGTGCGCAATGGTGAAAAGATTACATTCAAATCGAAGGTAGATTACCAGAAATACCGCGAAGAAAATGGACGTGATTTCAATGTGCGTTCTGAAGGAATAGACATGGATATTCTATTGGAGGTAAGAGTTCCGAGGAACATCGAAGTAAAACTTGAATCAGTGTATGGTATGGTAGAGGTGAAGAATTATGTTGGTCCTCTTACCGTGGAGGCAACCTATGGCGGGGTCGATGTAACCGTGCAGGAGAAAACCATGGGTGAATTAATTGCTGAAACCAATTACGGACAGATCTACTCCAACCTGGACCTAAAATTTTCAGGTTCGGAGTTTGAAAACTTTCATACGTATGTTTCCGCTAAACCTGGCAATGGACCGAAGTACAGTTTCGAATCAAAATATGGAAATGTGTATTTAAGGAAGGGGCTCTGAATTACATGTTCTGTGCCTAAGGTGCAGAACATGTTACTCTAACTTCTTGTGAAAAAACAATTGATAATCCGGCAACAATTCAGGATGAGCAATTTTCACCAGGTCTTTCAAAATCAAATCGGGTCGCATATAACCCAGCTCCAAAAATTCACTTCCACCCTTCGCTCCCGTTCGGGCATTGTAGGAATAAACTTGCTTTTGTTGGAATGGTTTAAACAAACCATAGCGTGACTCCGTAGCCTGTATCTCCTGCAGTGAATTAAATGATCCAACACCAATCCATAAATCAGCCTCTTTTGCCTTTGCATAAACTGACTCGAAACTCACCTCAAGGTATCCATTTGAATCGGTCTCTTTCCACAGATAAACCATACCAGCATCATTAAAAAACCTTGCCGCATAATTTTTACCAGCAGGCATAAACCACGCATCACCATAAACGATACCACTCAGCACCGTAGGCCTGTTGTTTACTTGCTTTGCTAATTCCAAGGTAGCGAGATATTCCCTTTCGATTCCACTAAAGACAGAGTCAGCCTCTTTTTCCTTATTAAAAAACATGGCTACAAACTTAATCCACTCTGCTCTTCCCAGTGGATGCTTCTCGATGTACTCGGCATTTATCACTACCGGGATTCCGAGTTCCTGGATTTTTTTCAACTGCCCCAGATCATTACTCATCGTATATCCCATCACCAACTCGGGATGCAATGAATAGAGTAATTCAATATTCATACCCTTGTCGATACCCAGGTCAGTAACTTGCCCGGCATCTATCCGCGTTCGCATTGCTTTTGAACTGATATAATCTGTCGTTGGAAACCCAATGAGAGAATTCGTCTGATCAATATAATCGAGCAACGGAATATGTGTAGTTGACGTGCACACCAACTTCTTTATAGGAATTTGAATCACCTGAATCCTTTCATCATGTGGTGGCACCTTCTCTTCATGTGGCACCAACATATATTGATAACCTTCAGTCGCCCCGGGAAAGGGATAGTTAACAGTGACATACTTGATATTACCATCAAGGCGTACCGTAAAACCTTCCGCATATTTCAAGTAGGCCGATGAGTTAGTCGGTTGATCAATCTTCTTTCGTGATGTACATGCCGCTACTAAAAGTATCAGGAATAAAAAGCTCTTGATTAAATGTTGAATATTGAATGTTGAAGTCATAGCTGCAAGATTAAGAAATTAATTATGTTTGCATCCGTATTGCGGTCCTCGATTTTGTTATCGGGGTTAAAAGGGAACCCCGTTAAATCCGGGGGCTGTTCCCGCAACTGTAATTCCGACTCCGTTTATCGCGGAGCATTTTGTTCACTGGCCATTGTCCTACGACACGCGGATGAGAAGGCGAACAAGAAGCGGAAGAGCCAGGAGACCTGCCCTAATACAAACTTAATTCAGTGCTTCGGGTAAAAAGCGACTGTGATTCATGGATCGGTGTTATCGCCTTTATGGCGCTCCACCCTCATCGTTTCATTTCAGCCTTTTACTCTTTTTTCAACCTTAAACTTTTTCAAATGAAAAAAGAGAGAATAGTCTGGGCAATCACTTCAATTGTCCTTTGGTTATTGGCGCCAAATCAAACCCAAGCCCAACAAGATTCATTAAAGATGCATCAGCTCGATGAAGTTGTGGTGACTGCTACTAAATTCCCGAAGAATCAAAGTGAAACGGGAAAGGTGCTCACAATCATTGGTGAAGATATCCTCCATCGCAGTGCCGGAAAAGACATCACGCAATTGCTGAATGAACAGGTCGGCATGGTAGTGAGTGGTGCTAACAGCAATCCAGGGAAAGATAAGTCCGTATACCTGAGAGGCGCGAAAAATGAATACACCTTAATTCTTTTGGATGGAGTTCCATTAAACGATCCTTCCGGTATATCAGGTGGTGCGTATGATCTGAGATTGATTTCGCTTGATCAGGTGGAGCGAATTGAAATTTTAAAGGGAAGCCAATCCACGCTTTATGGAAGCGATGCCATTGCAGGTGTAATTAACATTATCACCAAAAAGAATTCTGATAAAGCAACCGAAGTGGCTGGCACTATCGCATATGGGAGTTATAATACGATCAGGGGCAACGCTGGCGTTCGTGGCAAAATCAAACAGGTTGGCTACAATGTGAGTTATACAGGGTTAAACACAGCGGGGATTAGCGAAGCGAAGGAACGTGGAGCCACATCTTTCGACAAGGACGGAGCAACACAGCATGGACTGCAAACTTCTCTTGATATAAATCCTACTCGCACATTATCGATAAAGCCTTTTTTTCGTTACTCTAAATTCAATGGCAAATATGATGCAGGAGCATTTACCGATGATCCGTTAAATAGCTATAAGGCTATTCTCCTCAATACTGGTGCACAGGCTACTTATTCTTTAAAGAAAGGTGCTATTCACTTTCAATATTCCTATGATGAATCTGATCGCACCTATGATGGCACTTATGGTAAGAGTGAATACTTAGGAAAATTTCATCATACCGAGATATTTACGAATTATAATCTTAGCAATCATGTACAGTTATTAGGCGGAATATCAGGACAGAATTACAAAATGCTGGATAAGACCGCGACTGAAATTGATCCCTCGGTGGTGATCCTTAGTCCTTATCTGTCACTATTAAGTAAGTATGGAAATCTCTCAGCAGAGATTGGTGGCCGATATAATCATCACTCAGTGTTTGGAGAAAATTTCACCTACAGTTTTAATCCCTCGTACCTGACCAAAAACAAAATAAAAATATTCTATAATCTATCCACAGGTTTTAAAGCGCCATCACTTTACCAGTTATATGGTCTTTATGGAGCCAACCCACAATTGAAGCCAGAAAAGAGCTTCAGCAATGAGATTGGTTCACAATGGCTTTCCCCAACTAGTAAAATAGAGTTGCGACTGGTTGCGTTTACGCGAAACATTAAGGATGTAATTATCTATCAGTATCCGGTTAATATTAATCTCGACCAACAAAACGACCGGGGGATTGAGTTCGAAACTACATTTAACGTGAGCGCCAAACTAAATGCAAAAGCATTCTATTCCTTTGTTGATGGAAAAGTGCAATCAAAATTTTCTGGTCAGGATACTACCTATTATAATTTATTTCGAAGGCCAAAACACATGGTTGGAGTGAATGTTGGGTATCAGATCAGTGCCCGGTCTTGCATCAGTTTAAACTCTAAATTCTTTGGCAAAAGAACTGATTTGTATTTTGATATGGATTCATTCACCAATCAAACCGTAAGTCTTTCTGCTTACGCGCTAATTGATTTCTATGCCGAATACAGTTTAAAAAAGACAAAAGCTACTTTCTTTGTTGACTTGAAAAATATTCTGAACACTGACTATCAGGAGATTTACGGATATAATACCATGGGTATAAATATAAATACCGGCATTCGCGCCAGGTTTTAAGTTTATATAGTATGGAAATAAATCCCAATAGGATAAAAATGAAGGAGGGTAAAGACTATTATCTTGAGGAAGAACTCATGGTCTTTACTTCCTCTTATCTCCTAAAGCGAGGTTACTGTTGCGGGAATAAATGCCGCCATTGTCCGTATGATCGAGACAAAGGAAAATCTAAGAAGACAAAAACTCGTTGATAATTTCTTTTGCAGCACGAGAGGGCAAAATAGTTTTGTGAATGATCCTATCTTCCAACACTTTCATTTTGGAGGTAATGGATGCCGACCTGATCAATTCCTGAGTGAGCCGTTGCTGAATATTTTCTCTAAACCAGATCAAATCTTGTTGCTCGCGCTGATGATTAAAATAGTGTTTACTCTTGGTAAACTGAACATATTGCTGAATGAGGTCCCATGTTTCGGCAATACCTTTTTTTTCTAAGGCTGAAGAGGTGATTACGGTAGCTTTCCATGTTGACTCAGACGCGGAAAATAAATGTAATGCATATTGAAAATCAGCACAGGCTTGGTTTGCCTGTTTTATATTTTCGCCATCTGCCTTGGTGATCACAATCGCATCGGCCATCTCCATAATGCCTTTTTTGATTCCCTGCAGTTCATCACCTGCTCCTGCCAGCATCAACAATAGAAAAAAATCAACCATATTTCGCACCGCTGTTTCTGACTGACCTACGCCAACCGTTTCGATGATGATGATTTCATAACCAGCCGCCTCGCATAAAAGAATGCCTTCGCGCGTGCGATCCGCTACTCCACCCAATGCAAGTCCGGCAGCAGTTGGTCGAATGAAAGCAAGCGGATCTTTGGAAAGTTCTTCCATTCGTGTTTTATCGCCTAAAATACTCCCTTTCGTTTTTGAGCTGCTTGGATCAATAGTAAGGATGGCTACCTTTTTCTTTAATGCAGTGAGGTGTTTCCCAAACGTCTCAATAAAAGTACTTTTTCCAACACCGGGCACACCTGTTATCCCAATGCGGATTGAGTTGCCCGTGGCCGGAAGTAACTTTTCTATTAATTGCTCAGCCAATACTCTGTCATCGTCAAGCTTACTTTCCGCCAGAGTAATGGCTTGCGCGAGAACTACCGCATTGCCCTGAGATATCTCGCGAATAAAATCATTTAACGAAAGACGGTTGTCCACGGTGTTTTTTAAAAGGATATGTAATTCATGACATAAATTTCTAAATTTACTTAAGAACTTCCTGCTTATGAAAAAATTTTGGTTACAGTGCCTCTACATCACGGTGTTTGTGTTTGTGATGATGTGGGGTGTCAGCAAGATCACTGACTTTAAGTTATTTAATGCTTTTGATCCGATATCACAGGCATTAACTGATTTTGAAATGACTGACTATGCCTTTTCCAATTTGCGACCTGATCCTTTGGTTGACGAGCGGATTGTTATCGTAAACATTGGAAATCTTGCCCGTAGGGATGTTGCTCAACAAATAAACATCATCCGCCAGTTTAAACCCAGAGTAATCGGCATAGATAGCTACTTTAATTGTGAAGGGCGCTTGCGGGACACTGTTAACTGTCGGGCATTGTTAGATACACTCGGAAATCTTTTATTGGAGGATGCAATCAAGCAAGCAGGGAATGTCGTTCTCGTATCGAAACTCCTACAAAAAACTAAAACTACAATGGACCCGGAAGCCTTTGAAGTGCAAGATTCTGTAGAGTATTCAGATCTTGCATTTAGTTTATATGCCAAAAATGGATTTGCAAATCTTATTACAGATCCCCCAGCAATTTATCAGGAGGATGTCAAACAATGCCGTTCCTTTGTTCCAAAATTCACTATAAACGAAGATGACAACTATGCTTTTGCAGTACAATTGTGTATGCAGTTTGATTCTGTCAAAACCAAACGTTTCCTTGCCAGGAATAAAGATGAAGAGTTTATTAATTACCGGGGTAATGTTGAATTTGAAGATATCCGGTTAAAAACTGTTGCAAAAAGGGAAACATCCACAACGAGATTTCCCAAAATGTTTTCAGCCATAGATGTTGATCAGTTGTTTAACCTTGAATTTGACTCATCACTATTCAAAGACAAAATTGTAATTATGGGTTTCTTGGGAAGCTATTTTGGTGACCCTTCCTGGAATGACAAATACTTTACACCGCTCAATAAAAAAGTGGCTGGCCGGGCAAACCCTGATATGTTTGGAGTGGTTGTGCATGCCAATATTGCGTCCATGATTCTTAACAAGGATTACGTTAATGCTTTGGTCGATTGGCAGAAAATAGCAATAGCTTTTATTGTCTGTTTTTTCACGGTGGCTCTCTTCATCGTGATTGATCGGAATTTACCAGCTTGGTTTGATACGCTTTCTGTAACCATTCAGGTATTTCAGATCCTGGCGATTTCTGGCATGATCGTATATTTCTTTGCCTATTTCACATTTAAGTTGGATTTATCCATTACTCTGGGAGTCTCTGCTTTGGTAGGACCTTGCTATGACATTTATAAGGGTTTCCAAAATCAAATTACCATCTGGCAGCATAAAAGGCTTACCAAATCCGAAAGTGAGGTATTAACGAAATGATATCAAATTGGCACGATTTTTCACTAATTTCGTAACTGCAAACATTTAAAAACCATGAAAAAAGGCAGATTTCTATTTTTAATCAGTTTTATCCTCCTAAACATAGTTGTGTATGGTCAGGATTATACATTCCGTGTTTTGGCTACAAAAGGATCAAATGAATTAAAATCAGGCGATTCCTGGCAGGCGATTAAGACTGGAGCAAGTTTAAAGTCAGGAGATGAATTGAAAATCACCGAAAACTCTTCTGTTGGACTAGTCCATAATTCCGGTAAGCCATTGGAAGTTAAGCAACCTGGCACTTATAAAGTTTCAGAACTTGCAACAAAAGTAAGTGGTGGCTCAAGCGTACTTAATAAATACACCGATTTCATTCTAAGCAGCAATTCTGCGGAAGCCAAGAAAAACAGACTAAGTGCAACAGGGGCCGTTCACCGTGGTCTGGAAGACATCAAAGTTTTCCTTCCTGAGAACCAGAACGCAGAGATATTCAATAACATTGCTTATGTAAACTGGGAAGCCAAAGGAGGTGCACCTTACATCGTTTCTTTCAAAAACATGTTTGATGAGGAGTTGGTAAAAGTGGAAACACCTGAAACTTCTGTACGTGTTGATTTAAACGATCCTAAGTTTGCCAATGAAACCGCTATTCTGGTTGAAGTAAGATCAAAATCTGACGGTAAGAGCAAATCAGAACAACACCTGATCAAGAAGTTATCGCAAGGTAGACAGGAGTCTATCAAGAAGTCATTTAATGAATTAAATAACGAATTAGGCACCGAAGCCTCCGAATTGAATAAATTGTTTCAGGCCGCCTTCTACGAACAAAACAAATTGTTCATAGATGCCATCGCCTCATATGAAGATGTCATTAAGATGGCTCCTGACAATGCCTCTTATAAAGAAGCCTACGAAGAATTCCTGTTAAGGAATAAGTTAAAGGCTCCGAAATAAGAAATAAATTCCATTCAAAGAAAGCCCCGCTCAAGCGGGGTTTTTTATTGTTCCGTTCATTTCCTTTGTTACTTGTCAGGCAATATTATTCTCCTAATTTTGTAAACTAACCTTTCTCTTATGAGCGTATTAGTTAACAAACAATCCAGAATAATTGTACAAGGATTTACTGGCACCGAAGGAACATTTCATGCAGGCCAGATGATTGAATATGGTACCAATGTGGTTGGTGGTGTTACGCCAGGAAAAGGGGGCCAGGTGCACCTTGGTCGACCTGTCTTTAATACAGTTAAAGAAGCGGTGGAAAAAACAGGAGCCGATGTATCTATTATTTTTGTTCCTCCGGCATTTGCATCTGACTCAATTATGGAGGCTGCCGAAGGTGGTATAAAAGTGATCGTAGCCATTACCGAAGGCATTCCTGTAAAGGACATGATGGTTGCCAAGAAATATGTAAAAGAAAGAGGTGTTACGTTAATCGGACCGAATTGCCCTGGAGTAATTACACCAGGAGAGGCTAAAGTGGGTATTATGCCAGGCTTCGTATTTAAGAAAGGGAGAATTGGAATTGTTTCAAAATCCGGAACCTTAACCTATGAAGCAGCTGACCAGATAGTGAAAGCTGGTTTGGGTGTTTCCACTGCTATCGGAATAGGGGGAGATCCTATTATTGGTACTCCCACCAAAGATGCTGTTGAACTGTTGATGAATGATCCTGAAACCGATGCTATTGTCATGATCGGTGAAATCGGGGGTAACTATGAGCCTGCAGCTGCGCGGTGGATTAAAGAGCATGGAAATAAAAAACCAGTGGTAGGTTTTATAGCAGGCCAGACTGCTCCTCCCGGAAGAAGAATGGGGCATGCCGGAGCAATTATCGGTGGTGCCGATGATACGGCTGCTGCAAAAATGAAGATAATGCGTGAGTGTGGTATTCATGTCGTTGAATCACCTGCACTGATTGGAGATACCATGCTAAAAGCACTCGGTAAATAATAACTGAATTTCAAGTATTTGAATAAAAAGGGGAGCTACAACTCCCCTTTCTATTTTTCTTTTTTATAGGAAGAGGCTTTAAAGTCCTTCAGTAATTTGAAAGTACTTCTTCAACTTTTCAGATCCCTTTCCATCCATCATAATCACGAGATAATCATTTAAATCAATCTTCACGGAACTTTCGGGATTCTTGTAAAACTTACGTCCATCTCCATTTACTTTCACAATTCCTATTAATATCACATTGCAAGTCTTTTTCAAATCAAAGAATGCTTTTTCATAAAACGTATCAATAAAAGGATTATCTGTTCGGATTTGAATTTGTTTAATATCATATTCCGTCTCATCGTGAGCATAGGCAATGATCTCTTCACTAAATAAAGCGACATCCGGCTCATAAATGTAACTGGCCATCAGCTTAGCTGAAATTTCATTTTTGCATATCGTATAGGTCACTCCTGCATTTTGAAATGTACTTTTCAGATTACCGTTATCCAGGGTTACTACGTAATTGAGTTTAGAGAAGTTCTTCTTCAGGTTGATCACATACACCAACTTCTCGGTATCATCATTCAGGTTTACAAAAACAATAGAAGCATCCTTAATGTTAGCTTTTTCAAGCATCTCATAATTATTATAGTCACAAAACAACGTATACACCTGTTCTGTTTTATAAAACTCATGTATGATATCAATGGAAGAACGCTCCTTAGTGATCACCGCCACTCGCTTGCCGGCAGCAATCAGATGGCTCATCACTGATTGTCCAAAATCATTCCAACCAATCATGACAACATGATTTTTGAAATCCGTTCCATTTAAGCCCATAACCCGTTGTTCTTTAAGTGTACTCATAAAATTAGCAATCTGTCCAATAATAAAACCATATACACCCAAACTTGACAGCATCGTTACAAAACCGAGTATTCTTCCGGTGTAGGTAATCGGGTAAACGTCACCATACCCCACGGTGGTGATCGTTGCTACAACATACCACAACCCATCCTGCCAGGATACCATCTGTGACCCAGGCACCTCCGATTCAAGCGAATGCAGTAAAACAATTATTACTCCATAAAAAACAAACAAACCAATAATGGAAAAAATGAGATTTCTAAAGTCAGGTTTTTTCAATTGCCCCGGGTAATTTAGTTAATCAAATTAAGTAAGAAAGTAATAAGTTTCATAAAACACATTCAATTATTGCATGTTGAAAGTACCTGAGAAACATCCCTGACATCAATTATTCCCTTATCATGCGTCCACGTGTTATAAATGTAAGTAACTATTTCGGCCACCTCCAATTCAGTAAGCCCAGGGTTGCCTTTCATGGGCATGTTATAATCAACACTATTTACAATAAGACGTCCTTGTTTTCCATACTTAATTATACAAAGAACATCTTCAAAATTTTTATCCATAAAATCAGATCGCTCTAAGGGAGGATACACCCTACCCAATCCTTCACCATTAGTTTGGTGACAATTGCTACAATGAAGTTGATAAAGAACCTGGCCCTGCGCATAGTACTGTTGAAATTTGGGAGAATAATTTCGTGAATTTTCAGAGTTGGAGGTACACGAAAACAAAAAGAGAATAACCAGTGAACACATGGCAACCCGAATCATCTTATCAACCATCAGTCTCTTCAATTTTCAGATTCTCTCTCCAGCCTTTTTATGTCACCGACAAGACGATTAACATCCTCTTCCTTGGTGCCATCATACTTTCCGCGAATACGTTGCTTTTTGTCGATCAATAAAAAAGCACCGCTATGGATAAAACCCTCTGGCTCAGTCTTATCCTCCATGGCTGTTGCAAAATAACTGGTCTGGGCGATCTTATAAATAGAGTCCTTAACACCTGTTACAAAATGCCAACGCTTGCTCTCCACCCCCAGACGCTCCGCAAAGTCATGCAGCAAGGCAACGGTGTCATATTCCGGATCGATCGTGTGAGAGAGTATCAATACATCGGGCATTTCGCGAGTGGCTTCATATACCCGGAGCATCTGAGTTTTCATGATCGGACAAATCGTTGTGCACGTAGTGAAGAAAAAATCCGCAACATACATTTTGTCCTGAAAGGTATTGTTGGTGATTACATTACCGTCCTGATCAACAAATGAAAACGGTGCGATGGTGTGATATACCGTATCGGTCCCAGCAACTTCACGTTGACCAAAAATGGGAAGCTTTTCTTCCCTTGCTAAACAAGAAAACAATACCATTCCAAAAAGTACCGGATAGATAAAATGCGTTCTTGCCACTGATTCCAAGTCACCAACCTCAAGCAATCTTTTCAATTTTATCTCCTTCATATACTTCATTAAAATCCTTCGCAAGTAAATTTTGGCCAAAATAAATTTTATTGTTTTCCTTTCTATAGGTGGCTAAAGTGGCCACCGGTTCCACGCCCTTCTCAGCCGTTTCCTGATTCACCGTAGTTAGTGTACATCGGCTGCACGGCTTCACTCCCACAAATTTGTTTTCGCCAATCGTAAAATTACTAAATCGGTCCTCTTCAAATGGCTCACCACCTGTAAATACAAAATTAGGTCGAAAGCGATCCATCCGCAGCGGGTTTTTTAATCTCTTGTTCAGATCATCCAACGATGCCTGACCAATGATTAAGAAAGGATAGGCATCTGCCAAACTTACCTGGTCATCTTCCAATCGGTAGTTTTCATCCACAAGCCGCAGTTCAATCTCCGGGAAGTAAACCAAACGGCAATTGATTCCAAGTCGCTCGGAAAACCATTGACTATATTCTCCCAACACTTCATACACCTCAACAACATCGTCCCAAATGGTGGCGCTTAAAGAATTTTTTGAAATGGGCGGATTAACCGGAAGATGAATCAGATCTTCTCCAAATCTGATTATGAAATTCTCCTGAGAAAATGACAGCTTAAACAAAGCCATCTCAGAATGAATCCGTTGAGTGATATAGCGGCCATCATGATCAATTAACATCCACCTGCGATCATACTGAAGTCCTTTTGGCATCACACGTGCCGAGGATAATCGAATACCGCCCAACGACTTGATGGGATAAATCCAAATCTCACTCAACTTCAAATCAGGCATGAACTTTTCTTTGCAATTTTATGCTAACTTACTATTGAAATCTGACAATGAATAATGCTTCAGCCCTTTGGTACTTCGAAAGTGTCAATCTTTATAAAATTCTTTGCCCTCATAAGGTAAAGTCAATGGCTGAGTCTCATACTTATAACTATTATAAAAAAGACCAATTTATTTATTTCCCGGATGAGCAAGCCACTCATATCTATATGATCGTTTCAGGTCGGGTTAAAATTGGACATTACCAGGATGATGGCAAAGAGCTTGTAACGGCAATTCTTTCCACGGGCGAGATTTTTGGAGAATTGGCATTAGCCGGAGAAGAAAAAAGAAAAGATTACGCCCAGGCAATTGATTCAAATACCATGATCTGCCCACTGAGTTTAACTGAGCTACAAGAGCTTATGTTTGAAAATCGCGACCTCAGTTTTAAAGTGCTCAAACTCATAGGTCTTCGTTTGATGAAGCTGGAGCGTAAACTCGAATTATTGGTATTTAAAGATGCCCGAACCCGCATTATAGAATTCTTAAAAGACGCAGCCTCGTGGAAAGGGAAAAAGATTGGGTTCGAAACGATGATCCCCACGCGACTGACGCACAAAGACATAGCCTCACTTACGGGCACCTCCCGGCAAACCGTGACCACAATTTTAAATGAGCTCAAAGAAAAAAACCTGATCAATTTCGACCGAAAAAAGATTCTCATCCGTGACTTGGACAATTTGAAATAACCTCCACTTTTTTCACAAAAGATGATATAAGTCATCTTTAAATACTTTACAATCGATCAACTTTGCAAAGCAAAAAAACTACTAACATGTTAACCGAGGTCAACATCACCTCATTAACATTAAAAAGTCAATTGTCTTTATTATCATACTAATCGTTCTGGCTGAACGAACTTACATCTGTGAAACAACCGAGAATTTCTTTGATGGGTATATTCGATTGGGCTTTACCAAATCAGGGGTATTCGCCATCGTAAAACCAAAAAATTAGCGTAAGTGCTGTGGTAGATCATTTTCGCTATCCACATCGTGAAGCTGTTGTAATAATCGATACCGAAAATGAAGGTGTTCTAAATCAGTAATCGTATCGTGGCATACAGAATCCGTGCTCCATTTTTTTTTGAAGAATAATTCAGGGATAAATCTCGTCATCCCCAATAAATAATATCCGCCATCCACGGCAGGGCCAACTACTGCGTCTTGATTCGTCATTGCTTCGAAAGCTGTGATTAGAATTTTCTCAGTCAGTTCAAGACAATCTGTGCCTACTATGCACACCGAGTCATAGCCCAATTGAAAGCTTTCCTCAAAGGCATGTTTCATTCTTTCACCAAGATCCTCACCCTGCTGGAGTCGCTTCTGGAAATCCCCATTCGGCCAATTATCTTCTCTATCAATAAACCTTGAATAATAAACTACTTTGTCAAAAGGAATTGATAATGATATGGTGCGGGTATGAGCTGCCATCAATAAATAAATAGCCAAGGCACGCTCTTCTCCAACAGTCACTGCCAATCGACTCTTCACCTTTCCTAATTCAGGATTGCGATAAAAAATGATCAGGAGTGGTTTCATTATTGAAACAAATTACGATTCTTCAAGGGAAAATATAGCGTACTCTTTCTTTCCCAAAGTTCATATCCGAGATAACCTGCAACGATACTATACTCAACGGCAGTAAGCCAAAGAATTTCGTGAAATGATTCTGGTGTATACCCCGCGTAGGTTAAAAAAATTAATGCTGTCCAGACTACCACAAACCGGTATGGTGTGAATACCGATAATGCCAGAAGTGTAGAAATATACCAGGGATGCAAGGTGGTGGTGAACAGCAAATAAATAGAAAGCATCCACATCCAATCCAGAAACAATGTACGATGACCTCTTTCTTCTTGCTTTGCCCGAGATTGGCGATTCCTGATCCAGACAAAAGTCATGATGAGAACGAATGTAATTAGTGCCAGTTTCCATCCAACGGTTTGAACAATATTGTAGCCATACAAAGTATAACCAACTTCGCGCACCAGATAGTAAAGGCTTGCGTTGAACTCAAACTTTTGAAAGTAAAGCCCTACGCTTTGCAGTGAATTAATAACCTCCAGATTCAAAAAAGGAACAAAAATCAACAGACAAATGAAGGTGACTATTGAATAAAAAAATATTAGTTTCTTAAAGGTTAGCCGACCGATGAATGAAGGTAAAAAAATAACGGGTATTAATTTCGCGCAAATGGCGATCGCCATACTGGATGCTGATAGCAATATTCGCTGCTGATTGATCAGGAAGACTGCCAGTAAAAGGAAGAAGATCACAAACGCCTCGAAGTGCAGGTTTCCCGTTAGCTCCATAATGATCAATGGATTTAGCGCATAAAACAATACATTCTTTGTGGGGAGATTAAATTTGGTAGAAAGATTACGCATTAAAAGCAAGGACCCCATTTCAGCAAGGAGAATAGTTACTCTCATCACCACCACACTCCCAAAAACAGAGTCAGGTGAAATTTTAACTGCTAGCCAAAACACATACTGCGCGATGGGCGGATAGATTGTGAAGTAGTCTTTACTATTCAAATGATTGTATAGTTCAGCATCAACACCATGAATATTCAGTTTTAGATATTCCGATGGCAAAGCGCCAAAGGGATGATAGCCTGCTGACCACAATCGACCGTCCCAGATGAACCGATAAAAATCATCAGATAGTTGTGGTGTGGCCAAAAGAAAACTTGCCCGGAATATGAGTGAAACAATAATCGAGAAGACGACCGTCTGATCCGTACTATTCTTAATTACCCAAAGGTAACTGGCGAATAAAATGGCATAGCCCACAAACAGTGGCAATGTATCATAGCGTGGAATTTCATAAGCAAGAATTGCATAGCAAACCAGTGAAACCACTACCAGCAAGTATGCAACTGGTCCTTGTTTATGCATGGAGCAGTGGTTTTACTGAATAGTAGAAAACGCTTCCAAAACCCAGACTAAGCATCAGGTGAAAAAATATCAAACCTCCATCACCAGTTTGTAACCCTAGTACTATGCCAAATAAAAAATACAGGCATAAAAGTCCTTCCAGCAATATATTGAAACTAAACCGAGTATGTAGGTATGAATTGCCAATCCATGATTTGTTTTTCTCCAGGTTAAATTTTGGCGTGCGGATAAACGGAGTTTTTCTCCCAATCAATCCCTCAAAGACCGCAATGCCATTATGCAATGATAAACCCATTGACACAATCAGGAAGCGTGGATATAATGAAAGAAACTTTTTTAATGGATGATGGGGATAAAAGCGCTTAGTCGCAATCCAATAAAAAAAAGTAATCGACATGAATCCTATAATAAACACGATACCCAGATTAAATAACCATGTGAGGGCCGGGTTATCCTTCTTGATGATTAGCATGGGTACACTCATCAATGCCGCGATCAGCAATGAAATAAACACACTGCTATTAAAGAGGTGAAAGAAGGCATGAATTTTATTTGTAATCGGCAAGTCTTCGTGGAGTACTTTTCCGAAATTCTTTCTCGCATTCTCTGCCGCTCCTTTATTCCACCGAAATTGCTGTGACTTAATAGCAGGCATAAGCATGGGCAATTCACCTGGTGTTTCGATATCTTCCAGATACTTAAACTTCCATCCTCTTAACTGTGCCCGGTAACTCAGATCAAGGTCTTCTGTAAGGGTATCCGCACTCCAGCCTCCTGCATCAGCAATGCATGATTTCCGCCATATTCCGCACGTGCCATTAAAGTTGATAAAACTACCCGAAGCACTACGGGCCGTTTGTTCAATTGAGAAATGCGCATCCAGACCAAAGGCCTGGAGTTTAGTGAGAATAGAATAATCTCTATTAATATGACCCCAGCGTGTTTGTACTACTCCAATATTGGAATCAGCAAAATGAGGAATCGTTCTTGATAAGAAATCAGGTTCGGGCAAAAAGTCTGCATCAAAAATTGCAATGAACTCACCTTTGGCAGAATGTAAAGCTTCTGCCAACGCCCCTGCTTTAAATCCAAACCGATTCGTGCGATGCAAGAGTTTTATGTCTAATGACAATGCGCTGAGAGATTCGATTTTTTTTGAAATGATCTCTGTCGTCTCATCTGTTGAATCATCCAATACCTGGATTTCCAGTTTATCCTTTGGGTAATCGAACTTAGAAACTGCATCAATCAATCGCTCAACCACATACTTCTCATTACAAATAGGAAGTTGCACGGTTACGTGTGGGTAAACACTCAAAGATGTTACCTCTGCCGTCTTATCTTTTTTTGTTCCTACATAAATCCACGCAAGATGCAATTGCCCCAGACTAAATAGAAAAATATAGAGAAGTGAAAGACCATAACATAAAGTAATGATAATATCCATTTGCTTCAACGTGCAAGTTATTGGCTAATTGCCATCCGTTATCCTTGCCTCCATTTAGAGATATCTAAAAATAGTATACAATATTTTATATCCGGCCATAACGGTTCCTTTTACTGTTCCACTGATTTTAGAAAAACCAATGCGTTTGCGATAGCGAACAGGAACTTCTACACATCGAAACCCCATTTTTGCAGCTTTGAGTTGCATTTCCACGGTCCAACCAAAAGTTTTATCCTGCATGTTAAGTTCTATCAATCGAGAATAACTTATTGCTCTGAACGGACCGAGGTCTGTAAATTCTATTCCATACAGCATCTTCAATAATCGTGTAGCCAGCCAATTCCCAAAAATCTGTTGTGGTGTCATAGCACCTTTCTCTTTATTGCCCAATGCACGAGAGCCAATGACAAGATCTGCTTGTTGATCAAGTATGGGTTTGATTACCTGTTCAATTTCTTCTGAATAATCCGAGTGATCCGCATCCAGAAACACAACAATATCAGGCTTCTGTTGGGACAGCATAAGATATTCAATTCCCTTCAGGCAAGCTCGCCCATATCCAGACACTGGTTCATGCAATACGGTTGCTCCAGCTGTTGACGCTACACGCTCGGTATTGTCCGTAGAGGCATTATTGACTACAATGATTTCACTAACAAAATGCTTTGGGATTTCAGCGATCACCAAACCAACTCCATTCTCTTCATTATATGCCGGAATAATTACCTTAACAATCGGGTTCACCTCTCTTTCAGAATTAAAATAATTATTCCTCTAGCTTAATATGATTATTGCCAATAAGAATTGGTTTGCCAAATCTACCCGCCTCATCTTTGACTTCCAGGTTAAGCACACCTCTTGGACATACCGAGGAACAAATGCCACAGCCAACGCAGGAGGACCGCACAATGTTCTGACCTCGTTGGGCATACCAACGTACATCGATTCCCATTTCACAATAGGTGGAACAATTGCCGCAGGATATACACTGTCCTCCGTTCGTTGTAATTCTGAATCTTGATTTAAAACGTTGAATGATTCCAAGGTAGGCCGCAAGCGGACAACCAAAACGACACCACACCCGATTGCCCATGAGTGGATAAAATCCTGTTCCCACCACGCCTGCAAAACCGGCACCGATAAATGCCCCATAGATTTCCCGCAACTGATAACTATCAAAAAACAAAACCCACGATGAACCAGACCAATAAGTGTAAATGACGCCTACGGTCATGATGATGGCAAATGCTAAAACTCCATGAATCATCCAGCGTTCCACCTTCCATGCCTTCACAGATTTATTGGATAACTGGCGAAATGGATCTCCCAATGTTTCGGCCAGGCCGCCACAGCCGCACACCCACGAACAATACCAGCGCTTTCCGAAGAAATAAACAAACACTGGTACTGCGATGATGATGAGTGCTATTCCCCATCCAAGCATAAACAGTCCTAATGTTCCATTTGATGTTAATTCATTTAATCGTGAATC
>JAYVTB010000121.1:0-4097 GCA_043774805.1 Cyclobacteriaceae bacterium
ACATTGATTACATCTTCTTACCGATTGGAGGAGGAGGATTGTGTGCTGGTGTTTCACAATACTTTAAAGTCTTTTCACCACAAACAAAAATAATTGGTGTTGAGCCACAAGGTGCACCTTCTATGAAGGAAGCTTTGAAGGCAGGCAAACCAGTAGTATTGGATAAAATTCAGCGCTTCGTTGATGGTGCTTCTGTAAAAAAAGTAGGCGACATTACCTTTGAACTTTGTAAGGACACTTTATCGGATATGCTTCTTGTGCCGGAAGGAAAGGTAAGTTCAACTATTCTTCAACTGTATAACGAAGATGCCATTGTTGCCGAACCAGCAGGAGCATTATCTATTGCAGCACTCGATCAATATGTAGATCAGATAAAAGGTAAGAAAGTGGTATGCGTATTGAGCGGTGGCAACAACGACATTGATCGTATGCAGGAAATCAAAGAGCGTTCACTGTTGTATGAAGGATTAAAACATTATTTCATTGTGCGCTTTGCTCAGCGCCCGGGAGCGTTGAAAGAATTTGTAAATGATATTCTTGGACCGAATGACGATATTGTTCGATTTGAATTCATTCAGAAAAATAACAAAGAGACCGGGCCTGCATTGATTGGCATCGAGGTAAAATCAAAAGATGATTTTGAGGTATTGATTGACAGAATGGATGGACACAAATTGAATTATACACTCGTTAATCAGAATGAGAATTTGTTTGAGTATTTAGTATAGTTGTTTCATTCGGATTTTAGTTGAGATTATTTCGTACTTTATTCGGGATAAATGGCTTTCTGAACTTTGTTGTTGAGTCACTACACAAAGAGGTTGCCCCTCCGGGGCAAATTATCACCATCACATATGATTTCTACAAAGAGGTTACACCTCTGGCGCAAGAGACTTTCAAAAGCAGTTTTAGTAGAATCAGCACATCTTATTTAGGATGAGAATTAATTTGTAATAACAAAACATTTTGTTGATAACAAAAAGATCATGAATACCTGATCTTTAAAATTCCTATCTTCGATCTGAAAAATTAAAGATCAAATTAGAAATGGCACAAGGTTTATTGATTGATATGGACGGTGTGGTATATGGTGGAGAAACCATGATACCAGGGGCCGATATTTTTATTGCACGATTGTTAAAGGAGAAAATTCCTTTCATGTTCATGACCAACAACAGTCAGCGTACAAGATTAGAGGCAGTTCGAAAACTAACCAAACTGGGTATTCATGTAACAGAAGAACATGTTTATACGAGCGCCATGGCGACAGCAAAATTTTTAGCGGATCAAACGCATAAATGTACAGCCTATGTTTTAGGGGAAGGCGGATTGATTACTAGCTTACACGAGAATGGAATTAAGTTGGTAGATAACGATCCTGATTTTGTTGTGTTAGGTGAAGGAAGAAATTTCACATTGGAAATGGTGCAGCGCGCAGTCGATATGATATTGGCGGGCGCAAAATTTATAACTACGAATCGCGATCCATCGCCAAAGAAAAAAGGATGGAATAACTTGGGCATTGCCGCAACCACCGCCATGATTGAAGAAGCGGCTGGCATTCGGGCGTTTGTTGTTGGAAAGCCAGGCCCAGTAATGATGCGTGCTGCACGAAAAGCATTAGGATTGGAAACAGCAGAGACAACCGTGATTGGGGATACGATGGACACCGATATTCAAGGCGGTGTGCAAATGGGATACAAAACCATTTTAGTTTTAAGTGGAATCACGAAACTAGATGACTTAAAAAAGTATGCGTTCAAACCTGACTTGGTTGTTGATTCGGTAAATGAAATTGCGTTGCCATTGTCGTGGTGGTAGTTTTTTTCTACACGCCTACATCTACCGTTTGCAAACTAAAATCGCTACCAAACACTTGTGAGTTTAGTAAAAAATTATTGACAATTCATTGATGCATGCCTTAACTTTTTTCATCTTCGCACAACTAGAAACCACGCTTAGAAAAGTTTATTTTTTTAGATAAAGGCACATCTCATTTGAGATGATAACATAACATCAGAACTTTGTATCCCGCCCCATCCTGAGTCAATCTGGATGGGGCGGTTTCGTTTTAAATATGTGTGGACAAACTAACACTTGTTCCACAGAATGAAGAGAAGTTGAACTAAGAAGAAACATGACCTCACAACCAAAGACATTATTCGACAAAATTTGGGATGCCCATATTGTAAAAAACAGTGAAGGCTATCCGGATGCTATTTACATTGACCGCCATTTTATACATGAAGTAACCAGTCCACAGGCCTTTGATGGTTTGCGTAAACGAGGTATCAAAGTTTTTAATCCATCACACACAACGGCCACTGCCGATCACAACGTCCCGACAATTGATCAGCATCTTCCTATCAAAGAAGCATTGTCACGTCATCAGGTTGAGACGCTTCGAAAAAATTGTCCAGAATTTGGAATTGAGCTGTATGACCTTGGTCATCCTTATCAAGGTATTGTTCACATCATCGGTCCGGAGTTAGGATTAACCTTGCCAGGCATGACGATCGTGTGTGGCGATAGTCATACATCGACACACGGAGCATTTGGAAATATTGCTTTTGGTATTGGCACCAGTGAAGTGGAACAAGTATTGGCGACACAATGTATTTTACAATATCGCCCCAAGACCATGAAGATTGAAATTAATGGTAAACTTGGAAAAGGTGTGTTGGCGAAAGACATCATCTTGTATGTGATCGCAAAAATTTCAGCGAGCGGTGCTACAGGATATTTTGTGGAGTATGCAGGTGAAGCAATCCGTAGTTTATCCATGGAAGCACGCATGACCATCTGTAATATGAGCATTGAGATGGGTGCACGTGGAGGGTTGATCGCACCTGATCAAACAACATTTGATTACATCAAGGGAAGAAAGTTTGCACCGCAAGGAGAAAAGTATGATCGCCTTGTTGAGCAATGGAGACAATTGAAAACAGACGATGGCGCTGAATATGATTTAGTATTGAAGTATGACGCTACAGACATTGGCCCAATGATTACCTACGGAACAAATCCGGGCATGGGCATGTGTGTAACGGATCGCATTCCAACCCTTGCCGAGTTAAAAGATATTTCAGAACAAACATCTTTTAGCAAATCACTCGACTACATGGGCCTTGAGCCAGGCTCATCTTTATTGGGCAAGTCAGTAGATTATGTTTTTATCGGAAGCTGTACGAACGCACGCATTGAAGACTTGCGTTTAGTAGCATCACTTGTTGAAGGTAAAAAGAAAGCGGATGGCGTTGAAGTGTGGGTTGTACCTGGATCAAAACAAGTAGAAGATCAGGCGCGCAAAGAAGGACTCGATAAAATTTTTGAAGCAGCAGGTTTTCAGCTTCGTCAACCCGGATGCTCGGCATGTCTGGGTATGAACGAAGATAAAATTCCGGCAGGCAAATATTGTATCAGCACTTCGAATAGAAATTTTGAAGGAAGACAAGGACCAAAGTCCAGAACATTTTTGGCAAGTCCATTGAGTGCAGCAGCTGCAGCTATTACTGGTAGAGTAACAGACGTGAGGGAGTTGGTATAGGCCTCACCCCAGCCCTCTCCGGAGGAGAGGGAGTTGATGGTTGAAATAAAATTAATAGTGCATCACAAAGTCCCTCTCTTCCGGAGAGGGATTTAGGGTGAGGCCAAACAACGAATTAAATGGCAAAAGAAAAATTCATAACACTAAAAAGCACAGCAGTTCCACTGCCGATTGAAAATATCGATACCGATCAGATTATCCCTGCGCGTTTTTTGAAAGCGACAACACGCGAAGGTTTTGGTGAAAATCTTTTTCGTGACTGGCGCTATAACAGCGACAACTCACCAAAAGATTTTGTGCTGAACGATAAAACGTATTCAGGAAAAATTCTGGTAGCCGGAAAAAACTTTGGATGTGGTAGTAGTCGCGAACACGCGGCATGGTCTATTTATGATGCCGGTTTCCGCGTGGTGATCTCCAGTTTCTTTGCTGATATTTTTAAAGGTAATGCATTGAACAATGCCTTGCTCCCACTACAAGTGTCGGATGAATTTTTTAAAAAGATTTTCTCAGCGATTGAAAAGAATCCAGCAACCATCATTACTGTAAA
>JAYVTB010000122.1:0-2043 GCA_043774805.1 Cyclobacteriaceae bacterium
TGAACTGGGCGTTGCGGTAATCCTGGAAGGAAGCGTGCAGCGATCGGGTGATCAGGTTCGAATTACAGCCCAATTAATTAAAGCCGATACGGATGAACATTTATGGGCGGAATCATACGACAGACCTTTGAAGGACATCTTCACCATTCAGCGCGAAGTGGCAACCGCTATTGCAACGATATTAAAAGCAACGCTTTCGGCAAGTGAATCCAATCAATTAAATCAGGCTGTTACTTCCAGCCCGCAAGCGTACAACCTTTATCTGAGGGGATATTTTGAATTGGTTGATAGTAAAGATAGATCATCGATTCATGAAGCCAGAAAGTATTTTGAGCAAGCGATCCAACTCGATTCTACTTTTGCGAAGGCCTACTTTTCACTGGCCGATTGCTATCTGAATGAATCCGGGCTCGGTTATGAGGATCCAAAAATTGTTTTACCCCTGGCCAGAAAATTTATTGACAAGGGAATGCAATTTGGCCCAGGTACAAGTGAAGCGTATGCATCCCTTGGCGGCTGGCACCGAAATACTTTCAATTTCAGAGAATCTGAAAAAATGCTAAGAAAGGCAATTGAGCTCAATCCAAGCCAGGACAATGCATATGGTTGGCTGGCTAATATGCTTGAGATGACGGAACAATATGAAGAATCGGTGAAGATCTATAAAAAGTATTTTGAAGTCAGTCCTTGGGCCCTCAATAATTCAACAACAAGAGCGTATTATAACAGGTTAATGGTAACGATGAACTTTGAAGAAGGTATACGGGTAACCAGGCAGGAACTTGAATCGAACTCTGATTCTCCGGAATTACAAAAGGATATCTATTATCGGTTGGCCAGATACTATTGGTATGAGGGCAAGCGCAATGAGGCAATTTCCGTAGCAGAACAGGCGGACAATAAGGCGTTGGTGCGGTATTACAAAGAGGGTAAAAACGATTGGCTGATTAAAGAAATTAAGGATAGGATAAAGGAAAAAAATGAAGCCGGGGATTACATATCGCCAGTAGGCCTATTGTTATCATACACGAATGCCGGTGAATACCCGGAAGCGTACAAATGGTTTGAAATTGCTTTTGAAAAGAAAGACCCTCGCCTGGTGCTGTTGCTTCTTCGTTTCAACGCCAGAATGTTTCCGCAAAATGACCCCGGCTATACCCAAATGCGGAAAAAAATAATGACATTGATTGATTATGACTGGCCTCAAAATTAAAATACTATCGCACGTTGATTACCAGTGTTTAATATGAGTTCGTTAATAGACGGCTTCGAATACGACATCTTCATCTCCTATCGCCACAACGATAACCTGCCTTCGTTGGACTCTGGCAGGCTGGCCTCCGATGGCTGGGTAACTGAATTCGTACAGAACCTGGAGAAAGAACTCCGCGCCACACTTAAAGATTCACTTACTATTTATTTTGATAAGAACCTTCATGATGGCCTCCTTGAAACGCACAACGTAGACAAGAGCCTGGAAGGAAAATTAAAGTGCCTCATCTTCATTCCCATTCTCTCTCAAACGTATTGTGATCCAAAATCTTTTGCGTGGCAGCATGAGTTTGTGGCTTTTAATAAACTGGCAAAAGAAGATTCATTTGGCAGAGACATCAAACTCAGTAACGGAAATGTAGCAAGCAGAATTCTTCCGATTAAAATTCATGATCTGGATGCAGAGGATAAAGGAACCATTGAAAATGAAATAGGTGGTGTGATAAGAGCGATTGATTTCATTTACAAATCAGGAGGAGTAAATCGTCCATTGAATTCAAAAGACGATGACGTTAGAACACCCGGCAAAATCCTTTACCGCGATCAAGTCAACAAGGTTGCCCAAGCCATCAAGGAAATAATCAGCGCACTGAAGAACCCTGTTTCCCAAGTTCTTCGAACAGCCAATAACGAACAACTAACAACGTCTACTCCCAAATCAAAAACCAAATTTATTCTTGCTGGCGTGGCCATTCTTCTGTTTCTTATTGCTGGCTATTTACTTTATCCAAAATTTGTTTCATCGCAAGGACAGGACTTGGTAATTGATAA
>JAYVTB010000123.1:0-2012 GCA_043774805.1 Cyclobacteriaceae bacterium
ATTACCTGACCTTGCTTAACTGACGTTCCTCCTTTCATTCCGGTTGCAAAGCGCGACATATGTAAGTAGCCAGTAGTATAAGTTGCATTGTGTTTCACCTTAACGTAGTTGCCACTGCCGCCATTGTAACCAATCTCTACAATTGTTCCATCACCAGCGGTACGGATAGGAGTGCCCGTGGCAGCTACTAAGTCCGTGCCCAAGTGTGGGCGGTTAACTTTTAATACGGGATGGAATCGATTCATGGAATATCGTGATGCGATGTAAGTGAACTCAATCGGGTAGCGAAGTAATGCGCGCCTGATGCTCTTGCCATTCTGATCGAAATAATCAACGCCTTCGCCCTGATCGAATGGAATGGCCCACAAATCTTTTCCTTCATGATTGAAGAAAATGCCTTTCACCTGACTAATGCCTAATGTTTTTCCTTCCACCGTTCTTTCATCGTAAACAATTTTGAAACTATCCCCTTTTTGTAATCGATAGAAATCAATTTGCCACCCGAGTATGTCAACCATTTTGTTCGTTAGCTCATGTGAGATGCCTTGTTTGCTGATGGTTTCGGAGAGATTGTTTTCGATAACACCTGTCACACTTTTTTCCTGGGTGATAATTTGTTTTTGGCAATACTCCAATCGCAACGAATCATCGAAATGAAAAATCACATAATCAGAAAGGCTGGTTTCAAACGCCATCGCTTGAAGGGAGCAAACCGAATCGGGCCTGATGAAAAGCGAATAAGGTTGGCCAACTCTCACTTTCCTGAAATCAAACTCATCGCGCTTGAGCGTATTCAATTTCAACCATGCTTTTTTGTTTATGGGATAGCCTTTCAGAAAATCAATGAATTGCTGATTGCGCTTTACCTGATCACTCTCCTGAAAGAGATTGTTCACAACCATGCTGTATTTAACAATGGGTTGAAAAGCAGGAACTGTTGCTGTTTCGGCTTCAGCCGGGTGGGGCTGTGTACATCGAAAAAAGCCAAGGATCAGGATGAGACCCAAAACTGGCCACATTATGCGCAAGGGGTGCTTCACGGGTTTAAAGTTACCGAATAGCTGGCATCATTGATTTACGATTCGCGAAGTACCGAAACGTACACAGATACCCCATCAAACACTATGCTTTTTTATGGAAATTATACTACATTGGACACTCGCTATGCTGTCAGAGGATCGTCAACAAAATGTACTTAACATAGTTGTATTGGGTGATTTTAACCCAGCCATACTACAGCCCTCATGGCTTGCCCTTAAAAAATTAATTAAAGAGGAAGAAGCAATCGGTACCAAAGTTGAACTCATACATAATGACCTAGTTAAGTTCAAAGTAGGAGATTGGTTAAATATTCAAATTACTAGAGACCGATTTGACGCTTCAACAACCCAAGAGCCATACTTTGAAATCTTAAGAGATCTTGTCATCAGCGTATTTTCAATCTTAAAAGAAACTCCAGTTAGAGCGGTTGGAGTGAACCACGTACGGCATTACACAATTTCAAAAGATAAGTATTATCAATTGGGCAACAGAATTGCTCCTCTGGATAATTGGAAGCTTTTTAAAAACCCTCAGGTACTAAACTTAGAAATCTTAGAAAAGATAAATGATGAGGAAGGGGAGCGTATAACGATTAAGATACAGCCATCTGATACTCTCAAGACTGCAAATTCATTCATGTCAACCGTTAATCACCACCGCCATGTCACAAACACGAGTGGATTAGTAACTCTTTTGAATAAGTCTTGGAAGGATACTTTTAAACTAGCAGATAGCGTTGAAGAAAACGTAAATAAATTTATAAGCTAAAATGCAATTATCAACTGGTTTCGTTTCAGAAGGAGTAGAAGCAAATCCTACTGTGGCAAGTTCATTCGACTTGGAGGAGGCCATTAGCAGTCGCCTCGGGCTTCCAAATCTCGAGACCGATGAGAAGAACACAATGCAGGTTGAAGAATCATATCAGGCAAAAATTGCCCTTAAGGCAGCCGCTGTTGGCACAAAATACGGAA
>JAYVTB010000124.1:0-18063 GCA_043774805.1 Cyclobacteriaceae bacterium
CGGCCTGCCTATGCCATAGCGATTGGAGAAGTCGACCAAATAAAAAGTAATGGCTCCGCGCAGGCAGGGTCGCCCCCGACAAGTCGGGGTTGCCCGGAATGACACGCTGAAATGGGCTAGGTAAAAAATAAAAAGAAGATTCCAGCATTTAACCCCGTAAGGGGTGGCATATCGATAACCCCGGGTGCCAACCCGGGGTTATTAATATAGAAAAAACAAACCGCGCCACAGGAAAATTAACATCGAGCCCCACACGTGTTGGCGCGGATAGATGAACAATGATAGAATGAGGATTGACTTCGGAAATGATGTGGTTCGACTTCACGGGATTCCGGGTCGCGCCAGACTGCAGATGACAATGTAGGGTATGCTTATACGATCTCCTTTTTATGTACGATCATCCGGCTTGCCCGGAATGACGTGCTGAAGTGGCGACTAACAACACTTAAGAGAAAAAAAATAAAAAGGAGATTCCTGCACACAACCCCGAAGGGGTGATATTTCTATAACCCCGGGTGCCAACCCGGGGTTAGGACATAGAAAAAACAACCCGCGCCACAGGAAAATTAAGATCGAGCCTCACATGTCTTGGCGCAGAACTGATAAATGATGATTGACGTGACGAACCGCCTCTGACATACGACCAACAACCACATAGATCATCAAGAATAACGAAGAGAAAATTCTGTATCATTGCCCTCACCCATGAAATCTAAAATCCCTTTTGAATTTGTATTGGAAGAATTGGATCGTATTCATCCACGGGTGAAACCTATGTTTGGTTGTTATGCCATCTATGCCGGTGAGAAGTTGGTATTGATCCTGCGCCAGCGAAACGATTATACTGACGACAATGGTGTATGGTTGGCTGCTCTTCACGAGCATCATGCCAGTTTAAAAAAAGAATTTCCCTGCATGCGTTCCGTGCGCTTACTCGGCTCAGCCGAAACCGTGTGGCAAAACATTCCAGCAGAAGAAGACGATTTTGAAGAATTGGTACTCAAAGCCTGCCGTCTTATTTTAAAGGGCGATGTTAGAATCGGAAAAATTCCAAAACCGAAGAAGAGAGTTCAAAAGAAAGATTGATAGGGGAAGTCTCTGCTTCGAAGCTATCTACTTCCAGGGATCAATTTGGGATGTTTGTTGGTGAAAAAACACCAACAAAGGCAAGGCAAACCCCAAAGGGGTGACATATCAATAGCCCCGGGTTCGCACCCGGGGCTATTGATATAGAAAAAACAAACATGATCGCATGATGATTGCCTCGGAAATGAGGTGGTGCAACTTCACGAGATCCCGGCTCTCATAACTTGATGAGCTAACGATTACTATCAGAAATTCGGCCGGGATGACTGCGTTGTTGGGGAGTGTGATAAAAGTTTAAAGCTTTAGGTTTAAAGTTCGAAGTTTGTACAGTCCTGAATAAGGTTGACCGATTTGTAAAGTAGTTTGATATTTTAATTTTAAGGTTCAGCGGTTATCGTTCACCTCTGAGTATCCATCGGTGGTGCGATTACCTATTGTGAAGAAGTGAAGCCTCAAATTCCTACGTAGAGGCTACTTGATTTTTGGCAAAAAGGCAATCGGATCTATCGCTTTGGCATTTTTGAGAAGTTCAAAGTGCAAATGATACTTAGATGACATGCCCGTGTTACCCACCGCGCCAATCACCTGCCCTTTCTTTACTCTGTCACCTTCCTTCACGTTCATAGACTTCAGGTGTGAATAGGAAGTGGAATATGCTCCGTCATGCTGAACGATAATTATATTTCCCCAAGCCTCGGCCATTTGTGCCTTTATCACCACGCCTTCTTCTGCAGAAACTACAGGAACACCTTCCTTGGCAATTAAATCAATTCCTGTATGCAATCTCATAACACCCAAAACCGGATGTAGCCTTTCTCCATATCCACTCTCAAATAAAAAATTATTCGCCTCAATAGGCAGCCCTAATGATACCGGCTGCTGATTGGAACCAATCTCACCTTGCGTCTTCAATTGAAAATGCTGCTGTGGCGAAAAAGCCATCAGAAGGAAAATGATGATAGGCAAAACAATAGGGTACGTGGTTAACCCAAACACTGAGGTTCTCTTTTTTGTCAACATATTGATTCGGTTTTTAATTGATTGAAAATAAAATTCGCTGATCAGCGGTGAAAGGATGGTAAGTTCAATTTGTTGTTTGATACTCAACAGATAATCCCCCATATCAACTCCGCTGTTAATTGCCGACCAGTCAGCTAAATATTCATGCTGTTGTTTTAAGGAACGCTTGTAGAAAACCATCATTGGGTTAAACCAAAGGATGATGGACGCAAATTCTATGAATAACAAATCTACCCAATGATATTGAAGGACATGAGCCGCCTCATGTTCTAAAATTCCCTGGTCATGAGTACTTGATAAGAATATGTAATTAAGAAAAGAAAATGGAACAGACGTATTCGTTTTAACCACCTTTATGTTTCGATAGGCGATAACCTCTCCCTGGTGTTTGAGTTTTAAAATGCCTGCGATTGAAAAAGTTAAGACGATCAATCGTATGGCAATTCCGATCATATAAAAAATAACAAGAAGAGCGACTATGTTTAACGACTCTGTCGGCTCGTTTGCTTTTAAGATAATCGCTTCAGTTTGTGCAACAAGGGGTTCCATAAATGGTAATTCCGGAGGCGTATAGGCTGGAATTTTGGTTAGTCCAGTGCATAGGGGGAGAACGAATGAAAGCAAAAGTCCGAGCACCAGGTATAACCGGTTAATAGTAAAGAAGGTGGTGCGCTTAAGGATCAGAATAAAGGGAATGTAAAAAGCCAACAGATAAACACACGATTTTATCAGATATAAACCCATGGTAAGCATATTATTTCCCCTGTTTTAGTTTTTTAATTTTTTCCTCGATGAGCGATTTTACTACCTCCAGTTCGGAGAGATTTAGATGAGTATTGGCAAAAAAAGAAGCCAGGTCTCGCTTCGATCCATCAAAGTAATTGGTAATGATGGGTTTCAGTTTACTCTTAAAATGGTCCGTCTTGGAGATAAGTGGATAGTACTCATTAATCTTTCCGTAGGTTTTAAAGCTTACAAATTTCTTCTTGACGAGTACCCGTATCACGGTAGAAACAGTAGTATAGGCCGGTCTTGGCTGCGGAAACCCTTCAAGAATGTCTTTCAGAAAACCCCTGCCAAGTTTCCAAATGATTTGCATTACCTGTTCTTCCGCTTTGGTCAGTTCTCTATGTGCCATGGGTCAAATGTATAACTATATTTATAGTCATACAACTATGTTTATAATTATATTTCGTGATATTTTTTCTAACCTCAAGAACTAAACTGCACTAAAGTTTACTCTGACATTTTTATTTGCCTTTTACTTTATTCACCGCTAAGCACGGTCATCTGCCATTGTTTCTAAAATCAGGAGGCTTGAAAGCCTAAATTATTTACATTTAGGGATGAGAAAATTTCAATCCTTCCTACCCCTCCTTCTATTGGTTGTCACTCACCTATCAGCACAGCCCATTCCGTTGCCCGAACATCCTCGCCCGGATTTTGAAAGAGCATTATGGGAAAACTTAAATGGCGTTTGGCAATTTGAATTTGATTCGCTCGATGAGGGAATAACAAAAAAGTGGAATGAGGGCAAAGCTGCCTTTGCACATAAAATCAATGTTCCCTTTCCCTGGGGCTCTCCACTATCGGGTGTAAAAGACAAAGCAGACATCGCCTGGTATAAAAGAGAAATCACCATCAGCCCGGAGTGGAAAGATAAAAGAACATTCATAACGATTGGTGCTTCTGACTGGGAAACTACCGTGTGGCTGGAAGGGAATTTAGTAGGTTCGCACCAGGGAGGGTATACTCCTTTCTCCTTTGAATTAACGGACTATATACGGTACGGTGAACCGCAAAAACTGGTAGTGCGTGTTGATGACAAGCGCAGAGACTTTACCCTTTATGGCAAACAAGGTTATGGAAATGCCCGTGGTATCTGGCAAACCGTTTATGTAGAAGCAAGAGGTGAAGATTTTATAGATGCCGTACACTTTGTACCGGATATTGATCAACAACTCGTTACGGTGAAAGCGTACCTGCCTGCTGAAGCGACTACTGATTTAAAAATATCAGTAACCATAAAGACCGCGTCTACGCCTATCACCAAAGAAGTAATTATCCCGAAAGGAAAAGATAAAATATCCTTTGCAGTAGCAATACCCCAACCTCACCTATGGTCATTGGAAGATCCGTACCTCTATGATGCTGAAGTGAAACTCGTTGATGATGTGGTGAAAACCTATTTCGGCATGCGCAAGATTTCAGTAGTGAATTTACCGGGCACACAATTCCCTTACGTTGCCCTGAATAATAAACCGATATACCTTCAACTTACGCTGGATCAATCCTATCATCCGGAAGGATTTTACACGTTTCCTAGCGATGCCTTCATGAAGAAGGAAGTTGAACTCGCCAAGTCAATCGGGTTGAATGGTATTCGTCCGCACATCAAATGCGAGATACCACGTAAACTCTATTGGGCTGATAAACTCGGGGTCTTGGTGATGGCGGATCTTCCCAACAGCTGGGGTGACCCCGATGCGAAGATGCAACAGGAAGCAGAGAACACCTTGCGTGAAATGATCAAACGCGATTTCAATCATCCAGGCATTTTTACCTGGACAATATTTAATGAAACGTGGGGACTCCGCACCCACCTGGAAGAGAATGGAAAGAAGGTAGCCAACTATCTTCCCGAAACACAAATGTGGGTTTCATCGATGTATTACCTCGCCAAATCACTTGATCCTACCCGATTGGCAGAAGACAATTCAATATGTTGTGGAGCCGGTCATACACAAACCGATTTAAATTCCTTTCATGATTACCTTCCGGGATGGGAATGGGAAAAACATTTAAAGATGTTAACGGATAGTTCCTACATAGGAAGTCAGTTTCAGTTTGAGCCCGGCTTTAAACAAGGCAAGCAACCTAAGATCAACTCAGAGTGCGGCAATGTTTGGGGCTACGAAGGCAGCACCGGAGATGTGGACTGGAGTTGGGACTACCATCGCATGCTGAACACATTCAGAAAATATCCTGAAATAGCAGGATGGTTATATACTGAACATCACGATGTAATTAATGAATGGAATGGTTACTGGCGATTTGATCGTACCAATAAATTCACAGGCCTGGAAGAGTTAATGCCTGGCATGAAGCTCAACGATTTTCATGCTCCGGTTTATATCTCCACCGGAAATGAAATTTGCGCTACCGTGAGTGGCGGTGCAACGGTGAAGGTGCCGCTCTATCTGTCTTCCATGACCAGTACTGACTATGGCAAGCAAGTAAAACTTTCTTTTCAATTGATTCATACAAATGCTATTGGAGAAATATCTTTGATTACCCAGGGTTCGAAACTCATCGACTATCAACCTTACATACAGAAAGAAGTGGAGTCATTGGCATTGTTGATGCCCAACGTAAGTGGACTGGCCATTCTTACCCTTCAATTGGAAGATCTGAAAGGGACAGTATTACATCATAACTTCATGCATTTCGAAGTGCAGTCAGAAAGTAAACTTCCAAAGACAGAAATTATTTCAGTAGCTCCGTCTTCCTTCTCCAATTCTCAATGGAGTGTAAAGCAATGGAATGTATTGGATGGCCTCAAAGTAAATGGTACCGGTAAAGGATATTTCGAATATACCATCAAGCTGGACAAATCTGTGAATGTAAATGTCAGGGAAGCATTTTTCCTCATTGAAATTTCCGCCAAGGAATTGCTTGTAAAAGATCGCGACCAGAAAGAAAAGAAGACTGGCGACTTCATGTTAGGCGCAATAGCTTCCCCAAGCGGCAATCCAAATTCGTATCCGATGACCGATGAGAAATTATTTCCATCTAAAGTGTCGATAACGATTAATGGAGAGACGGCACTAACGACCACGCTGGTCGATGATCCAGCCGATCATCGTGGTGTTTTATCATGGCATCATCAACTGAAAGATCTCAAGTTGCGCGAGGCTGGATCATATGGATATCTCACTAAAGTTGCTGTTACTAAAAAACAACTTAAGTCAGCCATTGAGAAAGGTGAAATGCTGATCCGTGTGAAAACGGAAGGAGATGGAGGAATTGCCGTTTACGGAAAATCATTCGGGAGATTTCCAGTCGATCCATCTTTGGTTTTGAAATATTAGGATCAACTCAAATTATGCATTAGAAAAAAATTGCCCCGACATTTATGTCGGGGGACAAATGAAAACAACTCAAAGGGCTTTAGCCCAAAGATAATTTTGGCTAAAGCCAAATACTTTTTTGTTTATTTCCCCCGACCTGAAGGTCGGGGCTATTGCATAATGCAGGATAAATGTTGTTGCTAATCGCAGTATCCTTTTCAAAAATTTATCCCTGATAATCAGCCCTTTAACCATTTACATTTTAAAAATAGAGCATTTCACTAAACACTGTTCAGTAAAATTCGTTTGTTTTGCCATGCATATGGGAGTAGCTGAAAGAAAAGAGCGTCATAAGGAGGACTTAAAAAAAGACATCCTCACCGCAGCAAAAGAACTGTTTACGAAGAAAGGATTTGAAGCAACCTCCATCAGGGCTATCGCTGAAAAGATAGAATATTCTCCAGCTACTATTTATCTCTATTACAAGGACAAAAACGAAATCGTCCATGCCCTGCATCAGGACGGTTTTAGATTGTTGGTGAGTCATTTTGAAGTACTCAATACAGTTTCAAATCCGTTTGAGCGGCTAAAGGCAATGGGGCGTGCGTATATCCAATTTGCCATGCAAAATCCTGATATATACCAACTTCTATTCGTTATGAAGGAACCATTAGCGCATGTGGCTAACTGCTTTGAGGACTGGCATGAAGGAGATAGAGCATTTGACATCCTATTAAAGACGGTTGGTGAATGCCAGGAAATTGGCTACTTCAAAGACCTGGATAAAACCATGCTTTCCTTTTCGATCTGGAGCAGTATGCATGGAATGTGCACGCTACGAATCAGCGGACATTTAGGGCATGTAGCGATAGCACGTGCCAATCAATTGGATCTTGATCATTTGATCAGTGCTGCCTTCGAAACCTATGTTGCAACATTAGAGAAACTTAAATCATAAAATTTTTTACCCACCTAGTTAACACTGTTCAGTATGAGAACACTATTAATAAAACCACAAATAATCGCCACGTTGATCACGTTATTTATATCCATCAATGGAAATGCCCAACACGTGCTGGACGAATACATTGATATCGGATTGAAGAATAACATAGTACTTCAACAGAAGAACATCAGCCTTGAAAAAGCGATGCTCTCCTTGAAAATTGCGAATGGAATGTTCTCCCCTTCCATTAACCTGCTCGGTAACTATACCAGTGGTTATGGGGGTAGAAGCATCGCTTTACCTGTAGGTGATTTACTGAATCCAGTTTATCAGACACTCAACCAACTCACGGGTAGTGACAACTTTCCTCAAATAGAAAATGTAAAGCAAAACTTCTTTCCCCATGACTTTTATGATGTCCGCGCTCGTGCATCCATGCCAATCTTAAACACTGACCTGATCTATAATCGGAAAATTCGCGAGCATCAAATATTACTTCAGGAATTTGAAGTGACGATTTATAAGCGTGAACTCATTCGTAACATCAAGGTTGCCTATTTTAATTATCTCGGTGCTACGGAGGGTGTATCGATCTATCAGAGCGCACTTACACGGGCACTGGAAGGAAAAAGGGTGAATGAATCGTTGCTGGCCAATGGCAAAGGATTACCTGCCTATGTACTTCGATCGGAAAGTGAAATAGAGAACATCAAAGCCCAACTCGTGGATGCAGAGCGGCAAGTAGAAAACGCACAACTCTTCATTAACTTCTTATTAAACCGAAATCCGGATGAAGCCATCGCTACCAACTATTCAACTTCAGAAGATTTGCTCAACGCATCCCTGCAGGTAAGTGAACCCATATCGGTGATCAAGCGCGAAGAACTTATGCAAGTGAAAACACTGAAAGCATTAAACGAAAATATATTAAGTATGAGCAAATCATACTGGGCTCCGCGGGTCAGTGGATTTGTTGATGTTGGTGCACAAGCAGAAAAGATGAGATATAATAGCAATGCAAAATACTACTTAGTGGGTGTGCAAATGGATGTGCCACTCTTCGCGGGATTTACAAACCGTCACAAAATTTCCCAATCGCGTTTAGAAATAAAAAACACTGAGCTTTCTGAACAACAGGTAAACCGCCAGTTGAATATGGCCTCTCAAATTTCCAAAAACTCCCTGGTAAGTGCCTATCGGAATTATCAGTCGGCACAGAAACAATTAGAAGCCGCACAAAGCTATCAGCGTCTCATTGAGAAAGGTTATAAAGAAGGCGTCAACACATTTATAGAAGCCGTGGATGCACGTAACAAGCTTACAAGTGCTCAGCTACTAGTAACACTCAATCAATATCGCGTGCTGATTGCGGAAGCCAATTTGGAACGTGAGACCGCAGCGTATGAGTTGGAGTAGCATGTTTAAAAATGAAAAGCCTAAAATGAAAAGCAATAAGACAACAGATAAAAACAGCCATATGAAATCAACATCTCTCTTCTTCATTATTATCCTGGCATGGATGGCACAATCGTGTAGCAACAGTGATGGCAAAAGTGAACCTGCCTCACGGGTATCAGAAGCTGTGCCTGTTCGTGTTATCGCTATTGCGCAGGAAGAATTACAGGCGGTGGTTCAAACCTCCGGGCTCTTCACCACGGATGATGAAACTTATCTCGCATTTAAAACGGGTGGTATAATCGAAAAAATAATGGTGAAGGAAGGTGATGCCATCCGTAAAGGACAATTACTTGCCACGCTTAACCTTACTGAGATCGAAGCCCAGGTTGCCCAGGCGCGTCTGTCCTTCGAAAAAGCGAGTCGTGATTTTAAACGAGTTGAAAATCTATATAAGGACAGTGTGGCTACGCTTGAACAATTTCAGAATGCCCGCACCGGAATGGACGTAGCATCACGTCAGTTAGATGCGGCCAACTTCAATCGTTCTTATTCAGAAATCCGAGCTGTGGCCAACGGATTTGTATTACGCAAAATGGCGAATGAAGGCCAGGTGATTTCACCGGGTACATCTGTATTCCAAACAAATGGTGCCGGCAAAGGCAAGTGGATATTAAGGACAGGAGTGAGTGACCGCGAATGGTCGATGATTAATATGGGTGACAAAGCACAGGTGTCAACCGATGCGCGGGAAGGTAAACAATACGAAGCAGTGGTAACACATAAGTCAGAAGGAGCCGATGCCATGAACGGATCATTCATGGTTGAATTAACCCTTAAATCTCCCGGTAACGGGCTGGCCAGTGGATTATTTGGTAAAGCCACGATACAAGCTTCACACAAGCAACGAGTATGGAAAATTCCTTATGATGCCCTGCTGGATGGTGATGCTCAATCGGGTTATGTCTTTGTAACCGATGATGAAAAAACCGCTCACAAAGTATCCGTTACTATAGGAAGTATTGAACGAAATGAAGTCATCATTTTGGCTGGGTTAGAAAACGCAAAAAAACTGATCATCAGTGGCAGCGCCTACCTGAAAGATAACGCCCCGATAAAAATAATCGAATAATTGACAAGCCGTAGTTAGCAAGACATTAGACGTAAGACTCATCCCCACTATGAAAATATCAGATTACGCTGTAAAAAATTATCAGTTCACGTTAGTGATCTTCCTGATGATTATCGCGCTGGGTGTAACCACCATCCTAAACATGCCTCGCTCTGAAGATCCGGAATTAAATCCTCCCCAATATCCGATTGTAATTGTCTACCCAGGCACCAGTCCAAAGGATATGGAAGAACTGGTTGCCGAGCCCCTTGAAAGGAAAATTTCTGAACTGGAAAACATCAAGCAGATTAAAACTTCCATCAGTGATGGCGTAGCGGTATTATTTGTTGAATACAAATACGAAAGTGATGTGGACGAGAAATATTCTGAACTGGTAAGGGAAGTAAATGCCTTGCGCGGTGAACTACCTCAAAACATCGCCAGCATTGAAGTGCGCAGAGTAACACCCTCCGATGTGAACGTTATACAGATTGCCCTGGTTTCAGAAAATGCTTCGCGCGACAAACTGGAATTCTATGCAGAAGATCTCCGGGATCAGCTTGAAAAGATCAAACAATTAAAGAAAGTAAAAATTCACGGCCTACCCGACAGGATGGTACGTGTTGATTTGAAACTGGAGAAAATGGCACAGATGCACATCCCGCTGGATGCCGTAATCGGAAGTCTGCAAAGCGAAATTGCTAACATACCGGGTGGCAACGTAAACGCAGGAACCAAATCATTTAACATTAAAACCAGCGGCAACTATGCCAACATCGATGAAATCAAAAACACCATCGTGTATTCCTCTAACAATAAAAATATTTTGCTCGGTGATCTCGCTACGATCTATAATACATTTGAAGAAGATACACATATCACACGGCTAAATGGTTATCGCAGTTTATTTATCACGGCTGCACAGAAGTCTGGAGAAAATATAACAAAAACCCAACAGTTGTACTTGCCTGTTATTGAGCAGTTCAAACAAAAATTACCTGGCAATATTGATTTGGTACACCACTTCGATCAAGCCGATAATGTAAATAAACGACTAAGCGGATTGGGTGTGGATTTCGCCATTGCCATTTTGTTGGTGGCCATTACGTTGTTGCCATTAGGGCAACGCGCTGCCATCATCGTGATGATCTCCATCCCCCTTTCATTGGCGATCGGCATTGTCTTGATGAATGCATTAGGGTTCAGCTTGAATCAACTGAGCATTGTAGGACTCGTGGTTGCTCTTGGATTATTGGTCGATGACAGTATCGTTGTCGTTGAAAATATTGAACGGTGGATGCGCGATGGTCACTCGAGATTGGAGGCAACACTAAAGGCAACCCAACAGATTGGGTTAGCGGTGGTAGGCTGTACGGCCACGCTGATCATTGCTTTCCTGCCGCTGGTATTTTTACCTGAAGCATCCGGTGAGTTCATACGAAGCCTGCCAATGGGAGTGATTACTTCGGTACTCGCGTCCATGATTGTTTCCTTAACCATCATTCCCTTTTTGTCAAGTCGTTTGTTGAAAGAAAAACACGGACATCCGGACGGAAACATATTCATGCGTGGGTTAAAAAAAATAATTCATGGCAGTTATTCAAGGTTACTGGACAGAGCCTTAGCTAAACCTTGGTGGACGATTGGTGTTGCTGCCATCATCTTTGTTGGATCACTACAACTATTTGGAGTAATTGGATTCAGCCTGTTTCCTTCCAGCGAAAAACCACAGTTCCTGGTAGAGATCACCACACCACTTCAATCCAACTTAAACTACACCGATAGCATTACGCGAAAAATTGAAAGTGAGTTAAGCACTCATCCACAAATCACTCACTTCGCTACCAACGTGGGCAAAGGTAATCCACGTATCTATTACAATGTGATTCCTGAAAACGAGCGCACCGATTTCACGCAAATATTTGTGCAACTGGATGAGAATATTTCAACAAAAGAAAAACTTGAACTCATTGAAGAGCTAAGATCCAAATGGACTCCCTATCCTGGGGCTAAAGTAGAAGTGAAAAACTTTGAGCAGGGCCCTCCCATCAATGCACCTGTTGAAGTGAGATTATTTGGCGACAACCTGGATACATTGCGCTCGCTGGCAGGACATGTAGAGAATATGCTTCTTCAAACAAAAGGCACGATTTATATCACCAACCCGGTGGCTCATTTGAAATCAGATATTAAAGTGGATATCAATAAAGAAAAAGCACAGATGCTGGGAATTCCAACGGTTACAATCGACAGAACAGTTCGGTTAGCTGTTGCAGGTTTGAACATAGGGAAATTTTCTGATGAGCGTGGCGATGATATTGAAATACTTCTGACCAAAGGTAATACTGGTAATCCTTCGCTTGATGCATTTGACAATCTTTACGTGAACAGTCAGCAAGGTCGCGCGATTCCTCTCTCCCAGGTGGCAGAATTAAAATTAGAGGCTTCACCCCTCAGCATTAATCACTTTGACAAAATCAGAATGGTATCTGTAACTGCTTATGTTGATAAAAGCTCTCTCGTGAGCAATGTGATCAATGATGTAATTAACGGAATGGATAAGATGAATTTACCTACAGGTTATTCGTATCGGATGGGTGGAGAAGTGGAAAGTCGCGAGCAATCGTTTGGCGGATTTGAGAAGGTCATCATCGTTACACTATTTCTTTTTATTGCCGTGCTGATTCTTGAGTTCAAAACATTTAAGAGTACGCTCATTGTTCTATCAGTGATTCCATTAGGTATTGTCGGAGCAGTGATTGCATTACTGCTTACCGGAAACTCACTATCCTTCGTGGCGATTGTCGGCCTGATCGCACTCGCAGGCATTGAAGTAAAGAATACAATCTTGTTGGTTGACTTTACAAATCAACTCCGTGAACAAGGAAAGTCATTGGAAGATGCCATACGCGAAGCCGGTGAAGTGCGCTTTCTACCTATTATACTTACTTCGATGACCGCCATTGGAGGTTTGATGCCGATCGCGATTTCCACTAACCCATTGATCTCGCCCCTTGCCATTGTGTTGATTGGTGGCCTGATCAGTTCCACATTATTGTCGCGTGTGGTGACGCCCGTGGTGTATAAGCTAATACCTCCCAGGATCACGGTGAAGACTGAGTAAATTACAACCGGATTATGCAATAGCCCCGACCTTCAGGTCGGGGAAAATAAACAAATAAAATATTGGCTTTAGCCAAAATTATGTTTGAGCCAAAGCCCTATGGATTGCTTTCATTTGTTCCCGACATAATGCCGGTGCAAATTTTTCTAATACACAATTAGGGATAAAATAAAGTTATAGGTCCACAAAATAACGATAGAAAGTACCATCAATAATTGTATTTTTCCAGATGGATATTACGCTCACTCTTATCATTATCATTATAACCACCGGCATAAGCTTGTATACCATGCAAAAGCCACGTATACAAAATAGTTTAATGATGAATCCATATCAGATCGCCTCCCGAGGGCAGTACTACCGGTTAATCAGTTCTGGCTTTATTCACCGCGATCATATGCACCTCATCCTTAATATGTTCTCATTCTATTTTTTTGGAACTCAACTGGAATACATCTTTAAGGAAATTTTTAATGGCTTGGGTGGAATTCATTTTATTGCCATTTATATGTTGGGTATTGTTGTGTCAGATATTCCCACCATTTTGAAACACCATAAAAATGAACATTACAATTCACTGGGTGCTTCTGGTGCAGTTTCGGCTGTAGTATTTGCCTGCATTTTGTTCTTACCCTTACGGGACATTTGTTTTTACGGTGTGTTCTGTTTTCCAGGTGTTGTGATGGGGCTTGCTTACCTTGTTTATTCCTTTTACAGCTCCAAAAAATCAAAAGATAGTATCAACCATGATGCCCACTTATACGGAGCACTATTCGGTGTTGCCTATTGCCTCGTGTTCTATCCTGATTCACTCAGAATATTTCTTGAACAAATGGGCAAGTGGAAAATACTCTGATCGATATGTAACGATTCTATTTAGGATTACGAAAGTATAATCGTTGAACTTTTTTGTAATTTAGGATTCCAATTTTAACAGCACCATGAAACTACTTCTCACCAGTCTTTTTCTTTTGTCCTTTTCCAGTATGATTGCTCAGAAAGCTGATACCCGTTATTTTGAATTGCGCATTTATTATTGTTACCCCGGCCGATTGGATGCATTGGTGGAGCGTTTTCAAAACCACACTACAACTATTTTCGAAAAGCATGGAATGGAAAACATTGGTTACTGGCTTCCTACAAAAAATGATCAAAATGCACTCTACTATATTCTGGCTTATCCCAGTAAAGAGGCAAGGGAAAAATCATGGACTGCCTTCATGGCCGACCCTGAATGGAAAGACGTAACCGCTAAATCGGAGGCCAGTGGAAAAATTGTTGAATCCGTTACCTCCGTATTTATGAATGCGTCAGACATTCTTCCAAAAATAAAAGCTGCCAGGGAACACATATTCGAACTGCGCACCTACTCCTGCTTCCCCGGAAAGCTGCCTAACCTGATCACGCGCTTTAAGGATCACACATTGAAGCTATTCGAAAAGCATAATATGGAAAATATTGCCTACTTCACCAGCATTGAAAATGAAGGACAATCAAAACTCGTTTACTTGCTCGCCCATAAGAGCGAGGAAGAAGCCGCTAAATCGTGGACGGCTTTTCGGGCTGATCCTGTCTGGATTACTGCTCGGGATAACTCTGAAAAAGATGGCAAAATTGTAGAGAAGGTGGAGTCCGTTTTTCTCAAGCCATTGAGCTTTTCAAAAATAAAGTAGATCGGGTTTATCGAGGAAGTTCAATCGTTGAGCATAATCTCTCTTGAGATTATTCTTTGGCATCATTAATTTCGATCCAGTATCCATCAGGATCCTGTAACCAGAGTTGCTTCACACCGTCTACGCGGGTACTGAAGACATTTTTAGTGCCTTTAAGGTCCTCAAAAACAATTTTATTCTTCTTTAACACTTCGGTAAATGCCTCTACCGAGGCCACACTCAGACACGTGTGTTGATTTTTGTAATAGTCTTTCTTTTTAGTGGCACCTTGTATCACATGCAAAGAGATACCTGGGCCAAGATTATACCAGGCATGCTTGCCATCATGAAAGGGTTCTGGAATCGTATCCAGGCCTACAATATCTTCATAAAATGCCTTCGTTACCTTGAGGTCTTTTACAAAAATCGCCACATGATTGAATCGCGCTCCTGATTTGCCAGACTGCGAATAAGCTTGAAATGATCCCGTGGCTAATATGATTACTAGAAAAGAAAAAAGACCGGCTTTTATAACCTGATTCATAGGGTAATCTTGTTTATGGTTGAAATCTGGAAAATCAATTAGTGATATCGTTTAAGAAATATACTGATTTCTGAACTTGATCCAATCCTGAAAATACATTTCAAATTTAATTTCATCATCACCAGGCTTCCGCACTTCTGTCCAGCGCGAAAATCAAGTTACTTCTCGGTTACAGGAAACAAACTCCGGTCAATTCCCGGTATTACATTCAGTGCATTTTCATAATAGACTTTCCTGAGTACGGAGTCCGGCAATTCAAGTCCATACATTTTCCAGTGTGCATGACGCTTGCGGTAATAATCAAAATATTCATCACCGGTTTCCAACACGCGGAAGTAAGTATAATATTCTTCCTTTTTATACGTGTCTTTACCAAACATGACCCTGTCCTGATAATGGATCATCCAGGCACGTGCCAATTTCGGTTGGCGACCAAGTTCAGCCAGCACGGCACCGAGTTCTGTATAAACATTCGGAAGCTCATCAAATAATTTACCCAGTCGCTCCAGGTCATTACCAAACCAACCGAGGTGTGCATCAATGAATTTTGTTTCAGGATGCTTCCTGAATACGTGATGCTGCTCCCCCATAATTTCTTCGAACGATGGCAACTCTTTCGGATCGCGATAGCGGCCTGGTTCCTGCTTCAACTCTAACCAGCGCTCATTGTGTTTGTCTTTCGGATTCCAAAATGAATTGGGTTCACCCGAATGAATCAACACGGGTATCCCCAACTCACCACACTTGGCCCAGATCGGGTCAAGCCTTGGATCATCAATCGCAACGCGTTTGCCTTCATTGTCTTTGTCAGTAAGTCCCAGGCCCTTGTATACCTTCAACCCTTTTACGCCTTGCTTCACACCTTCTTCGAGCATGGCCAGTTCTTCTTCAGGCCAGCCTTTGTCATCCAGTCGTTCAAAATTGATATTCAGAAAGATCACAAAACGAGTAGGGAAATTAGTATTCACATTATCTAGCGACCACTCCAGCACCTTTCCGCGAAAGCCACTTAAGTTAACCATCACCCCCATATTGAGGGAATCCATTTCCACGACAAGTTTATCCAGACTTTGCACCGGCATGATCCATTGATGATTGTGCACATCGATAAAAGGAAACCGGGATCTCGTAAGTTTATGTTCTGGTACTTTCAGGGTGGAAACAGGCTCATACTCTTCCACGTCCATCACGTTGAGACGATATTGAATTTTTCCAATAAGCGAGTAAACTGAACCTAAAAAAACGAGTGTGGCAAGTGGAAATACTATCCACTTCCTTTTTGAGAACGCCATCGAAAAGTAATTCTATTGAATGGTGATCGGTACTCGTACTAATACTTTATCCCAGGCAAGATCCATATTGACTCCTGAAGAATCGCTGGCGAAACTAATTGTAAATTTCTCTACTTCCGATGATGCAACAATTACAGGCACATCTACTTTCATGATATCCGATGTATGATCGGGTTCTCCTGCACCAGAGAATCCACCTATGTCACTGTTAAGATAAACTTCAAAAGATTCTTGCCCTGGAACAGTATACATCCTATAAGTACCCGCATTTACTGGCTTTCCGGCAAACGTAACATTCTTAGTGAAGGTGATTTCAGTTGGCGCATTAGCCCCAAGGCGCCAATACTTACCATAAGGTTGAAGGGCTCCGTCCTCTTCATTACCAAAAATTATCCTTCCTCTCTTCGAAGGCTGAGAATACGATACGTTTATTTCAAGACCCTGATCATTGAATGACGCCTTAGCCGATTGGCTTTTAGGAAATAATAATCCATAACCGAAGAAACCAACCACAGCCAGGAGAATCAGGCCTAAGCCAATAAAAATTTTCTTTTTCATAATGATGAAGATTAGATGGTAAAGTAAAAGTCAATATACAAACTAAGGGAATATAGGGTTACTGATTTGTCAAAAGAGCCGACTATGAACTAGGAGACGATAAAGGTAAAGTATTATTGTATCCATACTGACTGATGAGTTGACTAAATTCCTAATAATTCCTGCCTATTAACTACTTTTAGTATAGACTTCAAACTATGGAAACTCCCAACGTATTTACTGCTTCGGTTGTGCAGGCTGCTCCCGTATTCTTCAACAAAGCTCAAACGGTTGATAAAATTCAAAGCCTGACAGCACAAGCATCAAAAGAAAAGCCTGCTCTCATCTTATTTCCTGAGGTTTTTATTCCAGGCTATCCACGAGGGTTGATCTTTGGCACTTCTGTAGGAGGCCGCACAAACGAAGGCAGAGAAATGTTTCTTCGCTACTGGGAAAACTCAATTCAAGTGCCCGGACCGGAAACTGAATTACTTGCCCGTACTTCTAAACAAGCGAAGGCATGGCTTGTAGTTGGCGTTACAGAAAAAGACAAAATCAGCGACACGTTGTATTGCACTCTCTTATATTTTTCTCCGGAAGGTCAGCTTGTTCATAAACATCGCAAACTAAAACCTACTGCTGCAGAGCGCATCATCTGGGGTGAAGGTGATGGAAGTGATCTGAATGTGCTGGACACTTCGATCGGCAAAGTTGGTGGGTTAATCTGCTGGGAAAATTATATGCCACTGGCCCGCACTGCTTTATATCAACAGGGTATTGAAATATACCTTGCTCCCACTGCTGATTGCCGCGGCACCTGGCAATCCACAGTCGAGCACATTGCCAGTGAGGGCAGGTGTTTTGTGTTAGGCTGCAATCAATACCTCACGAAAGAACATTATCCCGATGATTTGAAATCTTACCTGTCAGAAACTCATCCTTCGTTGCCAAGTAGTGGCGGAAGTTGCATCGTTTCGCCATTGGGGAAAAAATTGGCAGGTCCTTTATATGACCAGGAAGGAATACTCACTGCTGAAATCGATCACCGCGAGATCATCAAAGCCAAAATGGATTTTGATCCGATCGGTCATTATGCGCGGCCGGATGTTTTTGAACTGAAGGTGAAGGAAAGTAAGTAGTAAGTAGTAAGTAGTAAGTAGTAAGTAGTAAGTAGTAAGTAGTAAGTAGTAAGTAGTAAGTAGTAAGTAGTAAGTAGTTAGTAGTAAGTAGTAAGTAGTAAGTAGTAAGTAGTAAGAAATCAGGATTATTTAGTTATCGAATTGTCA
>JAYVTB010000125.1:0-42017 GCA_043774805.1 Cyclobacteriaceae bacterium
GTTAGCAAAATCTTTCAATGAGCTGGAGATTAAATATAAAAGTGAATGTAGCGACCTGTCAGCCTCTGGCTGAAGGATCCCCCAAATCGAAGGATCCCCCAAATCGAAGCCGTGCTACGGTCTAGGGGATCCTTCAGCCATAGGTCTGACAAGTCGCTAACTCAGGTTTCAAGATTGAATTGAAGCACGCTGTAAGATTGCTTTTTGTATGAAGAGTCTGCACGATGCCCGCTCAGGATTCCCGACAGGTCGGGATGAAACATCGGTTTCAGTTTACTTTTAGCTCATTCTATTTTTGAGAGCTGCGTCCCAATTCCGGAGTGGTACACGTTTCCGCCTTATGTCCGCCTTAACCCCGGCTTTAGGTCAGCTTGTCTAGTCCTAAAATAGCTATACGGGTTTAACTGATAATCCTGACCCAGCTATACAGCTTAGATGCTTAATCCTAAATTACCTATACACTTCGGTTTTTCTAATTTTTCCATCTCTTTTTAAGTTTCCCTGATTTTAAGTGACTAGTCCTAAAATAGCTATACAGGTTTAACTATTAATCCTGACCCAGCTTTGAGTTGGTTCTACAAATCCCTGATCAGGACGTGTTTCGATTTTATGGCCACGTCACCCCTCTTTTAGATGGATCACTCACCCACAATTCCCTGCCTATTTTACTTTCTTCAAATTCGGTGCCGCCTTCCGATCCTGCCTAAGCTTTCGTTGTTCTGCCAATAGTTCAGAATTAAACCTATACTCATCCATAAATTTTAATATCACGAACATCATCAATATCATCACCTGACTTTTTTGACGCATCGCGATTCCAAGGTTTCCTGAAATTTGTGCCAGAGCAGCTGAAACCCCGAAAAAGGTGAGTACCGAGGCTTTTACCACGTGATCACTCTGCCGGAAAAAGGATATAAAACCACCACGAAATAATTTCGAAAACATAATTAAGTAGAAAAAATTTTCGAACGATACAATAATACCCAATATGCCAGGTGCATCAATAAATAAGGGTCTAAACCAAAATGTAAATAACTTCATGGGGAAACTGTAACTGGAAATATCGACTCCGGAATTCGCTTTCATCAATCCCGCAGCTCTGTTTGAAAGTGTCGAACTATCTTGAAATAACGTTTCCTCATTAAGTCCCGTTAATGCCATAACATCTTCTTTGATGTAGTAAAATGCGCCAACAGAAACAAGAATAACCATCACGCGAAGTGTTAGACTAATTCCTCTCGTAGAAAATATGAATCCCCAAGCGGAAGCAAGCATTACCACAAACAAAATATGGGGGCGCACATGATAAATGATTATAGCTCCGATAACTCCAGCCACCCATCGTTCATTGATTTTATTTAATGCATAAAAATATAGACCAAACCCTAAAAAAATGATTGATCCTTTCCCGAACGAAGCAGACCAGAAATGAAGATTAGGAAGCAGTACTATTATCGTCAGCAGGTCATAGCCCATGAATGTATGCTTGTAGCGCATTCGTTCATTTAGCACAATGTAGAAATAAAAAAACCCCAATAAACCAAACCATGAAAACAAGATCATCATCGCTTCATAGGAAAAGCCAAAGAAATTAACAAACGGATAGCCTACAAACTCAATAAAAGCAGTACTTACTCCATAATAGTTCCACCATGAATCCCCATTTACTTTATTTTCAATTTTATAATGATAATACCAACTGTCAGAATTATTGAAGACAGCGTACAGGTAATACGTGAGTGATAAGATAATATGGTAAAGAATTAATAGCCTAAAAACGCTTAGTTTGGTATGCGGATGTGATTCATTCAAACTCTGCGCAAACCACAAAGAAAAGCCAATAAGAAAAATGAATAAAAATACAACACTGATCATCTTGGGTCCATGCGAATAAAACAACTTATCTTTGATGAAAGTCCAAGCTTACTATTAAGTAAGCAACGGTTTAAAGGGTTTGCCTTTAGCAGAAATTCAAACGAGGATCTTCTCATAAGCCGAGGTTTAAATTAGCGTTTGTCAAACATCTAATATCTGTTAATAAAGCTCTTTTCTGAAAAATTATCATACTATTAGAGATGAATATATTTTTTCCAACGAGGCAACCATTTTCTTAACACTAAAATGCTGCGCAATAGTCGATCTCGCATTTTCTGACAAAGTCTTTCTCCTTTCTTTGTTTTCTAAAAGGTTACAAATGCCGGAAGTAGCAAATTCTATGTCGGTTGCTTCATACAATACACCATTCAACCCATTCTCAATAATACTAGGTATTCCACCAACTTTTGTTGCTACGGGCACGCAGCTCATGCTCATGGCTTCCAATAAAGCTACCGGTAATCCTTCATAATCAGAGCTCATTAAAAAAATATCCATACAAGCCATCCAAGAGGCCGGGTCAGAAGTAATTCCTGCGAAAGTCAATTTACCATTTTCGATTAAAGGTGATGCTTGTCTTTCCAATTCCATTCGCAAAACACCGTCACCTACAATTACGAAATAAACATCCGGTATTCTTGATGCAATCTCTGCGGCAATGGTTAACCACCTATCAATTCTTTTTTGATTTGAAAGTGCTGTCACTGTTCCAATAATACAAGCATTGGTTGGTAGGTGATACTTACTCATCAATATTTTACGATCATTTTTTTTACGATCAAATTCATCCACATCCACCCCATTTTGAATTACTAAGAGAGGTACTTTAGGATTAACCAACTCGCGCAGAGAAGACGCTACCTGTACAGAAACAGCGATGACAATAGATTGATGGTTAAACGACACCTTGCTAAAAAACTGTGTTACTTTATTGTACCGGCTGAAGAGATTATGCTCAGTATAAACCACTGGCGTTTTGGTCAGTTTTCCAGCCAGCCTTGCCACAATCCCTGACCAAGGCAGGTGAGCATGAATCAGATGGTACTTATTTTTCTTCAGCAAGCTCATGAACTCGGGCAGGTTCAAAACCATTTGCAAAACGTTATTTGAATGCAAACAATAAACACTACAACCCAACCCGATCAAATCATCGCGCAGCTGATTTTTATCCCACAAAAAGAAAACAATATCAAATGAATATTCTTTACTGTGGTGCTTAATCGTTGACAATAATAATCTTTCTGCACCTCCTCTACCCAGCCCCTTAATGACATGAAGGATTCTCTTCTTTTCTGCTATCATGAAGTTTTATGCAACCATTATAATTTCTGCCATGAACATAATGAATTTCTTTTTAACCACATTCAAAATACTTGGCATAGGTGGTGGATGGAATAATATTTAATCGGGAGGCTATCTTAATCGGGATTCGGAAAAGCTTTATCAAGCGATAGCTGGTATTGTAATCTCTGAATGTGAGCGGGTTAAGCTGCATAAACTGATCAAATTCCTCACGCGTTAGGCCCAACCTTTTAATACATAAATTAATGACCGCGGGATCTTCAATGACATAGACTTCCTTTAGTAAGTCTTGCGCAAAGCTTCTCTCCATCTGGCCGCTCCTGATCAACGCGGAATAATTGTATCTTCTCCGATCGATATTAAATTTAGTTCGCAACACATAGGTCATCAAACTCTGGTACAGATCATCAAAATAATGAGCACCCGGGTTGACCCAGCCCAGTTCTTCTATGATGATCTTATCCGCCTCACTCCTCACGTAGGGCATGTCATAAAAAATCGGAACGGTTTTTATCCTTTTCATGATCGCATAGTAAAACATATGGCGGGTAGTCAGGTTAAAACCCCCATCGGTCGGTTGCCATTTCCGCAATTCTACTTTGCCAAACTTACGATGCACATCCAGCAGGTATCGACCATCCAGGTAATTCCATTCAAGCGGTGCAATTCCTTCAGTTCGGAATGATTGACCAATGATGATGTACTTGATATTCTCTTTTACCGCTACATTGTACAATGCATTAGCGATACCAATATCCGTAGGCGTGCCTAGGTCAGGTGTGGATGCTTTTAAAAAAGCAATGCGCAAATCCTTTGATTCGCGCCAGTCAGAGGTAATCGTACGCAATTCAATACCCAGCTTCTTCGTGGCATTGTGCATGTTTTCCCCGGCCACCGGGTTTCCAAAGCCGTCATTGAAATGAACAGCTAACGGATTTAATCCAAATACTTTCTTGAGGACCCACAGACAATAGGTGCTATCACGACCACCGCTCACGCCCACCACACAGTCATAGGTATTGCCGATGCCCTTTTTCTTAACGTCTTTGATAATGTCATCCAGGTTTTTACTCCCTCTGGGTGTGAGGGGATGTTGTCGCTCTAAATGTTCATGCATACGGCAATAGGAACATAAGCCGTTGGCATCAAAATTATGCCCTGGCACAGTAGTATCCACAATGCAGCGGGTGCATATTTGATAATTTGGATCGATTGAGGTTGATGGTATAGACATGCGGGAAAATTCCAGGTTTTTTTAGAACGACTTACTTAAACTCATAGCCTCTTTTTAGCAATCGCTCACTAATAGCAGTTCCTTTTTCTTTCCGGTCACGAACCTCAAACTCCGCCACAATCAATTCACCAGTAAACTCTTTAAACTGCCCCTGAGCAATAATACCATCCGGACCAACAGCTAGTGAACAGCCGATACTCTTTTTGCCTTCATAGGGCCCTCCTACAATCACCCCCACACTGGTGGTCCCTAAGATAACCATGTTATAATGTTCCGCTAAAATTTTATAGGGCTTCAACCACTTTTCCCCATAAGGATCATCTTCTTCCGTCTTCGAATAATCCACCGTCCACGATGACGGTGAAAGAATGATTTGAGCACCCATTCTAGCTAGCGTGTGACCAATGTGAATGCCATCAATGTAATTATCTGCACAAATATTGACGCCCACCATGCCAAATGGTGTATCTAAAACGTTTAATGTCTTGCCTACTTCGTAGAAATCCTGCTCCACCACCAACAGGTTGATCTTATGATATTTCAGCAGGATTACGCCTTTGTCGTTAATAAAGATAGCTGTATTATAAACCTTGCCATCTAGCAATTCCGTAAGACCTGCACAAATGTAGATGCCGTACTTTTTAGCTTCCTCACAAAGGATATCACTGTAAAGTCCTGGTATGGGTTGCGCTTCTTCTTTGGATGAAGGATGTGTCCAGGCCATGTCGAGGCATTCTGGCAATAAAATGATCTGGCATTTTTTTTCCGCAGCCTCGGCAATCATTTTGCTTGCCCGACTCAGGTTTCTAATGGGTTCTCCCCCTTCAACCAGCAGTTGCCCCATGCCTACCCTTACTCTTTTCATACTTTTATCGCTGTAACATGATTACCCCGATCATAATAAAAAAAATACCCGCTAACTTAACAGGAGTAATACTTTCACTTAAGAAGAAAATAGAAAATAACAACACCAGTAAAAAGTTCAAACCGATCTGGACCGGGTAGGCGATCAGCATAGGTAACCTCGAGAGTGCAACACCAAATAAAAAGGGAGAAGAAAAAAAAAGAAAAATAGAAATGACTACGAGTGGTGATTTCAAGAAGATCATCCCGTAGTCCATAACTTTTCGGAACGACTCTAACTCTATTTTACCGATTTCGTTCAGCTTCCACTTGATCACAATGGCTCCTAGCGCATTAAAGCAAACGCTGATCACCAACAGGCCCCAGCTCAAAAACCAATCTTTTATCACGGATATGAATTAATTGCCAACCAATTCCTCAAAAGTACTATTTTTCTTTTACTGCCAAAATCAGGTTATAAATGGTTAGAAATCGATTCGTAATCATTCGATTATCAAATTCAATCCTGACTAGTTGATTGGCCTCGCTCTTTAGCTGCTCACTTTCAAAGTCGGTTAAGATGCCCACCATATGCTGCACAAAGGATTGCTCATTGTCCTTTAAAACGAGAAAACCTGTTTTCGTATGAACAACAACTTCTCTGATACCCCCCACATCGTAGGCCACTACAGGACATTTCACATACATGGCTTCGAGGATGACACCCGGTAGCCCTTCAATATGGCTCGGTAGTAAAAAAGCCTTACACGCGCTCATGATTTCCAATACATCATTTCGATAGCCTAGGAAGTGAACACTTTTCTCCATGCTTTGCTGTACGGCAAATGCTTTCAAAATGGGTTCCAATTTACCCTTACCGATGATAATCAGTTGCGCACTACCAACATTCTTTAATACTTCTGAAAAAATTCTCAGCAACCCGAGTTGATTTTTTTCGGGAACCATGCTGGCTACGTTTAGGACTACGGGACCTCTTTCAAAGATTGGTTTCAGATCCACAGGCAGACTGCCGACTGGATTTAATTCGATGCCGATTTCCACGGTGGCTACCTTTGCTTCCGGGAAAGAAAAAAAAGTAACTAAATCATCACTGCAACTTTTGCTTACAGAAATAACTTGATCTACGCGGCTAAGTAAGAATTTATTTAACCAGTATTTTGGTTGGCTATCAATGAAGTCGCTCATCTTATTGGCATTGCGAAATACAATAGGTGTCTGCCATCCGAATACCAATTTAGAAAGCACTGTAAATTTCAACGTATCTCCAGCATTAGCTTGAAGGATATCAGGGTTTTCATATTTGATCAAGTCAGCCAATTTCTTCCAACCCTTAAAATCCCACAAGCGCATTTTAAGGTCACGATTCAGATTAATAATTTCGCCATTAAAGGGAAGTTTAGCATCTCCATCAAAAAGTGTTATAATTTTACACTCATTCCCTAATGTAATTAAGTGTGTTGCCAGCTGTGATGCAAAGATCTCTGCACCCCGAAGTTGTGGTTTTTGTATTATCTGTATTATTTTCAAAATTCACCCTATTGTATTTACGGCAAGTAAAATCTAGTATTAAGAAAGATAACATCTACCTGCCGGAGGTCGCCAAATTTAGACCGTGACAAATTATATATATTAAAAAGCTCAAATCCATTAACCCTCAATAGATATAAAATTTCATCAAAAAACCGCTGATTCTGATATATGTGCTTTGTTATTATTTCCAGGTAAATAAGTCTTATTTTGTTTTGTTGTATTGATTGGAGGGCACCTTCTATAACATCATACTCTGTACCTTGTGTATCTATTTTTAATATATCTATTTTCTTAATATCATTTCTTTCAATAAAATTATCAATAGTGCTTATCTCTACTTTGACTTCTTTTATTGTTTCCAAACTATTCCCCCAAGATTGTGATGCATCGGGATGAGTTGGCAAGATAGAATTAGTAGCTGAAAACCTGTTACTATGAAAATTCACGTTCCCAATAGTATTCCCAAGCGCTAAATTAAACGTAAAAATATTATCATACTTATTAACTTTATTGCATAGAACTTTATAAGATTCTTTAAAAGGCTCAAAAGAAAATATATTTCCGTTATTGAAAAGGCTATTATATAATAATGCTGATTCTCCATGATGAGCACCTACATCAAAAACTATCGCATCTTTCACATCACCAATCAGTTTTTTTTGATCAAGAAATGGATTTGAACCACCAGAAGTATTCTTATTTATTGAATACCCTAAAGTATTTAATGCATTTTTTAACAGTCTTTTTATCATATTACTTACCATTTGAACTAATTGCTTTTATTCAATATAATATCATATAAATTCTCGTATTGTCTACCAATGATTTTAATATCAAAATTCTCCATCGCATATTTAAATGATTTTTGGGTGCGCACGCTCAATTGCTCATCATTAATTGAATAGACCATTGCTTTATAAATCTCGTTTCTATCTCTTGCCGGAAACAGCATCGCCATCTCCTCGTTTACACACTCAAGATTTTCTTGAATAGCAGAAGCAATAATGGGAACACCTGCAAACATCGCTTCAATTAATGCACCCGGCAAGCCCTCATAATGCGATGGAAACACAAAGTAATCAGAAGACTTCAACAACAAAGCGACATCATTTCTATTACCCCACAATAAAACCTTGTCCTCTAATTTCAGATTGATTATCTCTTTCTCGATAGTCTTTCTAAATGAACCTTCACCAACCAACCAAAGAACGCATTCCGGATACTCGCTGACTACTAACGCAAAAGCATGTAGCAAATCAAGTTGGCCCTTGCGAAAAATCAGCCGGCTAACATTAGTAAAAACTACTTTGTCTGATACGTTCATTACTTTTCGAAATTCATTACGCTGCGCGGCCGTAATTGCTTCATAAGGCTTTGAAGAACGCCCGCGGTAAATTACTTTAATCCTATCTGACGAAATTCTTAAAGCTTTCATATTTGTTGCTTTAATGGCTTCCGAATTGGACAAAAACAAGGTTACCCTATCCGAAGTGAAAGCATCCCATTGCTGTAACAACCAAAGCTTAATTTTAATGGATAAAGGTTCAGAACGGTAACGGTGCTTGCTATAGGAATTATTAACCAGACTATTGATAAGTGGTACCTTCAGATAATTTGCCAATGGCCTACTGATCATATCTGATTTGAATAAGGTAGAGTGAATCAACGCAGGATTAAGTCTTTTTAAGACCACCGCAGCTTGCCTGGCATTTAGATCATAATTGAAAGAATCCCTTAGTTTTAAGTTAATCACCTGTATTCCAGCTTCATCAAATTCCGGCTTCAGATCATGTCCTTTATCAAAGAGATGAACAAATACAGGATTGTATTTTTTAAATTCTCTGGCTATCTGCAACAGGCTTCGCTCTGCTCCTCCCGTTTGAAGCGTATCTAATAAAAAAACAATGTTCTGTTTCACAAGCTAACTTTTAACCAATCAGTGTTGTAAATGGGATAATTTGATATGAATCCTGGCCCCTGCTTTCGTACCAAGTAACTCAAACAAACTGAAAATAAACCAAGCATTCCGGTGCATCACCCGATCCGCCAACACTAAACCGAAATATTTTCTTGCCAGCGATCGATTACCCAAATGGTAGTTTAACCACATCAATTTATAAAAAAACTTGAGACGCAGACGCTTGTGTTGCTGAATTTCATTGATATGCTTTGGCAAAATTTTATTGTATGCTATTGCAATCTTGTCAAAACGCAACGATAGGCGATCACCCTCCGTCTGATTAATGTGTATCAGGTAATTGGGCACATAGTCAAAAGAGTAATGTTGCGCAATTCTCAAAAATAAGTCCGTATCTTCTGCAGCGGGAAGTTGATCATCAAACAATCCAACTTTGTCAAAAACAGATCGTTTTATTGAAATACCTGTATTAGTACCAATTTTAAGGTCTTTTAAAAACGTATAATACGGATTCTTATCCATGCCAGGTTGCCATAAAGCCGGGATATCCATGATCTTTCCAAGTTTACTTCGATGGTAGACACACCCTGTCCATAATAAACCAATGGTATCATCCACCGTCTTCCACTTTGCTAATGTTAGGTCAACAAAATCATTTTCATAGGCATCATCACTATCTAAAAAACTTATATAGATTCCTCTGCATTGTTGAATCCCAAAATTTCTGGCAGCAGCGGCACCTGAATTTTTTGACATCTGAAATACCCGTATGCGTGAATCATCCAGGGAAGATATTACATCGAAGGAGCGATCTGTGGAACAATCATCCACGATAATCAACTCCCAGTTATCACAGGTTTGGTTCATGACGCTTTCTACTGCATGTTTAATCTTACCCTCCCGGTTATAAACCGGGATCACTACAGAAAGAATTGAAGTACCCACCATTTTTCTAATTAATATAAATCTATAGCACTTGTCCAGTTTTTCCTTTCCACCCATCGACCAAGGCTTGTGTCATCATTCCTAAATTAATTCTGCCATATTGCATACCAAACCGAAAACCATAAATAGCTTTAACCAAGCCTTTAAAGAATTGATACGAGTAGGCTAGCGATAGTTTCCGGGATTTCAAAATCCAAAGCAAATTTCGGGTGCTGTAATATTGCCGGTGTAATTTCTTAATATCACTCACCACGTATAAAGAAGACTTCATATTCACTCTATTGAATTTTTGTCTTGATTGCAGGAATATTTCTGGATCGACAACAATTTCAAAATTTTTATCTTTTACGCGCAGGCAAAATTCCAACTCCTCAAAACCAAAGAAAAGTCTTTCATCCGGCAAAACACCTTCCCGCACCACCTGAGCATTGACAATCATCGATTGATTTCCTGCAATAGAGTCAACCAGGATCCAATTCATTCCGGCCTCCAGAGCCGATTGCAATTGATTGTCGGGCATCCTGATCATTGCCCCCGTGCTTTTTGAAAAATTATGGCCAACAACCCCCATCATACCAATGCGGCCAGATGCTTTACTTATTAGTTTTTGAAAGATGTCGTTGAACCCCGGAGGGTCATCATCATCACCCCAGTAAATCCATTGATACCCCTCTTTAGCCAGTTTTTCCAAACCTATTTTTGCTGCGCCTGCAGGACCTGAATTAAAACCTACTGGAAAATAATCTACCAAAGGATGGTTTAATTCAACAATCAACTTGCGCGTTTTGTCATTATCACTATTGTCAACAATAAGCAATTTAGAGGGAGGCATTGTTTGTGAAAAAATCTTATCGATCGTGCTCTTAAGCATCTCTGACCTGTTATAGGTCATGATAAACCCTGCGAATAGAAAATCAGGCTCCATACATGCGCTTTCTTAAGAATGGCAAACTCATTACCACGTACCGTACATATGCCTTAAGCCTCCATGGATAGGTCTTCCATGCAAGCACTAGATGAGCTTTAGCTTTTTCAATATTATTTGATTTAACATAAGCTACTGCCAGAACATTGTGATATAACCACTTCGGATGCGCGTTGGTTTTATAATAATCTGAATGCTTATTCAAGATGTATTCCGTAGAGGAAATAATATTTTTTAAGCTATTGCTTGTTCTGGTCTCCTTTTCCTGATAGACGTTTATGAAAGAAGATTCTATGAATATTTTATTCCCTACCCATGGGTTTAACCGTATCGCTAACTCGGTATTTTCACCGTATGTCATTCTCGTATCATAGCCACCGGCCTGCAGCAATAAGTCCTTGCGAATAACGAAACTCCCTGCCAGATATAACCCCTCCGCGCTTTTCTTTCCATAAGGATAGGAAGGATTGATTACACTGGAAAGCTCACCACCTTTATAAAGGTCAACGCCAGCAAAAACGATATGTGTCGTTTCTGTTATTTTCCGATTGACTTCCTGCAAGTAGCCTGATTTAAGTTCATCATCGCTATCCAGGAAAAGCAGGTATTTACCAACAGCCAGAGCAACCCCTTGATTGCGGGCTGCCGCGACACCCTGATTTGCCTGAACGTAATATTTTATCCGGCTATCCGATAAAAATGGTTCCATGGCTGAAGGGGTATCATCTGTGCTTCCATCGTCAACAACAATCAGCTGAATATTTTTGAAGCTCTGATTCATTACACTCGTCACCGCGCGCATGAGAATATTTCTCCTGTTATAGGTGGCGATTATAATCGAAATCAGAGGTTCTGCATTCATTGAGTTGCGCGTTGTTACCTGCCTTCCAAATGATCTGTTATGGCTTGCAGCATATTTTTCTTCCAGTTTGTAAAACTATATCTTGCCTGAGCCCATGCAAACGTATGCCCCTGTTTTTCTTCCAGCCCAGCCTGCGGAATCAAACATCTTATGGCCTCTTTTGAAAATTGCTCCGGTGTATCACACCTGCTGATCAGGCCCTCTTTAGCGGCATCGTCAAAACCCCGTGCTCCGAAGGAAGTGGTCACTACCGGACGTCCCATAAAAAGTGATTCCACTACCTTAATACTGCTACCTCCCCCTTCGAACACGGGCGCTAAAACCAAGGCATGCCGCTGATATACTTCCGCCAGGTCTTTCACATTTACCTTCAACTCTATGGCTGCATTCTTATGAATACTTTTCAGTAATTCGCTATCCTGAACATCTGTATTGGAGACAAGCGTTAACCGAGCCTCTGGAAGTTGTTTTAAAATGAGAGGCCACACTTCGGTCAGTAACCATTGCACTCCTTTGATATTAGGTTCGTAAGTCAGTTTGCCAACAAATAAAAATGCCGGCATCATGCACGAACGAAATGAAACCGGAGCAGCAAACAATAATTGAAAAGGCAAGTTTGGCAAAACGAAGCCTTTTTTGTGACGATGCTCCTCTTTTGAATAAAGGCTAAGATCCACTCGCTTAAGGGCTGTGATATAGCTTGGTATGTTCATCCAGAAAATCTGTCGCAAACGCCAGCGTCTTTTCCAATTAGGTTCGTTCAGGATTCTGGTATTCAATAACTCGATAAAATCATCATCGATATCACCAATCACCGGCTTGTCTTTGCCGAGTTGCATCACCGGCTCAACATAGCGAGCGAACAGAAAAAGATAATCATTGGTTTGAGCCAGTTGCCGAATATATCCGGATGCTTTTTTATCTTCTATGAACCTAAAACCGATTCGCTTTTTTATGCGAGCTACCAGACCAGGCGGGCCGGACTGAAACAGTAGAAAGCGAACATGATCAGCCCTATATTCTGAAACGGCTAGATCAAATTCCTTTACATTGTCCAGAATTAAGAAGTCCACCTCATAGGCTTCCTCCAGTGCCCTCAATAGCGCCAACGTCCTTTGCCGTTTACCATCAGTTGCTGGCAGCGGACCTGAATAGCTTATAAACAGTATCTTAGGTTTTGCACTCATGCTGTGGATTTGCAACAACTATCAAACGCCAAAGTATTTATTGATTACTGAGTTCGCCCGGTATTTCAGAGATCGGCCCATTTTTTTCTTCCATGAGTTCCTTTCAGGAGCAAATACCACGAGTGGTTTCACGTTCTTAAAGAAATTCAGGTTATTGGTCTCCAGCATGCCCGCATACTCGGTAAAAATCGAAACAAGATCAGGGCGCGAAGAAAATTTAAATTTATCGTCATCAATTCTTCCCACACTGATCATCTGACCAGGTTTAAAACCACTGAAGTGGAAGAACACCAGCGGATGATTTCGATCATTCACATAATATACCTCATTCAACTTGTTTAATCGTCTCTCCAAAATATTCCACCACGCCATGTTATAGCCGGGATCTTTCAACACATGAACTCCATCAAACATGATCGGAACAAAGTTGATCCAGATCTGATCCACATAAAGCCCATGCGACTTATCCACGTAGCAGTATTTTTTTAAACGTTCTTGCCACCAATGTAAAAAACGCAATGACTCATCCGAATTTCTTATCCCAATAAAACCGAGGTTGTAAAGCCCGGTATTTAACACACTGGTTTCGACAAGACTGGTCTCGGCCTGTGCCTGTAAAATGTGGGGGGTGATGACGATATTCGCATCGGTTAAAATTTCATTTAACTGATTGATGGGCTGATAAAACACGATATCGGGATCTGAGTAATAAACAAGACACTCATTACCATAACGCTTAAATAAGTATTCAAAATAGAATGGTTTTACAGCGGTATTAAATTCAACGATATCATACCGCGATACCATCTCATCAAAAAATGAACAGCCAATCTCATGATAGGCCAGGATTTCCACAGGCGCAAAACTACGATAATCAATGGCAGGGCTTTTTTTATCCACCAAACCAATAATAAAATCTACATCCGGATTGTTTCGCATTATTGAGTCACCGAGCGTTTTTGCATGAGCCAGATAATTATTGGAACACAGTGTAAAAACAATTTTTCTCATTCGTAATCAGTCATTAATATCAAAGGTTGCAGGTCTTTATTTACGGATAAAATTCTTTAACACTCGCCATTTTGCCATAAAGGCTTCTGAAGCAACGAAGCCGATAGAAAAGTACATGATCGCTTTGGGGCTTCCGGTAATCACTTTAGCCACGCGGTACCAGGATGCTGATACAAATTCCGTGTGCAACTCAGACCATTGTTCTGTTAAGTTGCTTCTTCGCATCAGGATAAGTTTATTATAAAGAAACTGGTGTAATATTCTGGAGCGCTCGCTGGTCAACAAATTATTCTCTGCCATAAAATGACCAAGCGCCAAACGAATTTTGACCTGTTCGTACCAACCCATATTATGCCTGTCGGAAAGCGAACCCTCATGAACCATGTAATAGGATGAAGGCATGGTGTCGAAACAAACCCTGGGAAAATGCTTCAGTGATCTCAAGTGCATTTCATAGTCTTCACACACCCGTATGGTATCATTCCACTGACCAATCCTGATCAGAAAGGAACGCTTCCAGAGATTGGAGGCCACATGCCCCAGCAAATGATGAATGTGCCCGATATACAGATCGCGCTGGTAGGGTTGCAAGAGTAATTGCTTTGCGCCCTTCACATAAAAATAAGCTCCTAATAAAACATCTGCATCTTCTCTTTCTATAATTTCCAATTGTCTTTCAATCTTTCCTTCAATCAGTGCATCATCTACATCGATAATCTGAATATAGTCACCGATCGATTTTTCAAATCCTAAGTTCCGCGAAGCCGCCAAGCCCCTGTTCATCCGATTGGGATGATGGTAATATTTGATCCTGTCATGCTCGTTTGCATACTTCAAAATAACATCAAACGTACCATCGGTAGATCCATCATCAATCACGACAATCTCATCAAAATGATGGTCATGAATCAATTTATAAAGGGCTGTGTCAATATATTTCATGCCGTTATACACAGGCATGATGGCAGATACGGTTGGCTTCATTTTAACAGATCATTACTACAAAGATGCTAAGTATCATTTTAAAATTGCCATGCGCCATCGCTTTAATCTTTCGGTCATGCGCACCCGCCATGGCAGGTATTTCTTTCTCTCCCGATGAAAGGGCTCTGTCACGTTTTGCGAGGAAATACCTCCAGCCTGAAATACAGCCACGATGCGTTCTGCAAACGTAAACCTGGTTTTTTGCCAGCAACGAAAATTAAAATCCCAGTCAGCACTAACCGGGTATCTTAAATTATAGGAAATCTTATGCCTTAACACGAATTCCTTATTATAAAAAATACTTTGATGACAAATGTTGTTCTTATACAGCATTTGAAAATCAAATTCGCCACCATATACCGTACCGTCCTTTGCCCACAGCGAGTCCCCTTTTACCTTCACGTCACCATACACCACCTTGCTATCAACGCCCGCTATAACTAATTGCATATCCGATAACACCTGATCATCGAACAGGTAGTCATCACTACCTAAGAAGTAAAGCCACTGGCCGGTAGCCTTTTGAATCCCCTTATTCATGGCATCATATGTGCCCAGGTCAGGTTCTGAGATGATGGTGATAGCCGGATGTTGAAAGGATTTAACAATTGCCAGAGTATCATCGCTGGATGCCCCGTCAACGATCAGGATTTCATAGTCGCTGCAACGCTGCTCAATAATGCTCATCATGGTCTGCCGGATACTGCCGACTGAATTGAAGCAGGGAATAATGATGGAGAAAAAAGGAACATTCATCATCACGTTAATTTTCTGTTGCCAATTCGGGGATATGCTTTCGCCAGAAGGTGAGATTGTGCGTATAGTTGGGTGCATCCGTTCGGTTAAAACCATGACAGCCAAAGGGAAGCTGATGGTGATTCATCTCATACGCCTCTGCCGGATGAACATCAAAGGAAAACGTGACGGCTACTTCTGGCGCTGGCACTTTAAACAATACATTGAAGGTGCCTACATAGTGGATAAAAAACAAATCTTCATTTACTTTCCATGATTTGCGCGCAGCAGAAAAGAATTTAAGGTTGTTGATCATCGAAGATATCTTCCTGAGCGAAAGACCTCCATTACCCGTACGCTTCATGAAATATCCTCCTGTTAAGCTATGAATTAATTTTAACTCGAAAGGATAAACGTCTTTTATAAATAGCCAACGATAAACATCCGTATTTAACCAGGTAGCACCGATGTAGTCATAGCCCCTCTGGCACCAATGGGAAAGTTCATCCTTGAAAACATAACAGTCAAGTTGGTAAATAAGAAGATATTGATATTCCTTAAACTGTTCGTAAAAAAAGGGTGAAAGCAATAGCTGATTATACCCCTCAATACCACTAAAGTAAACAGGATCAAATCGCTTTTCCTGAACATTTCCTAATTGCATATAAGCAGATAAATCTAAACCTACCGGTGCTAACAGATAAATATCATACGCTATTAAAACTTTTAGGCATCGCAAAAATGAAATACGTTCGCAATCAGTCATTGTAGATTTATAGACCGGAATTGTAATTACAGTCATCAAATTCATCGCAACATAAATCGTGGAAATTCTAATATAACTTTTACTAAATCCCTTCTCCTTCGTATTCTGTATAAACTAAGGCACTGGTTAAAAAATAAATTTAACTTTTCGAGCAACGAGTAATTATACTTTTGTGCTGTTCTATATCGCCAATTCTTTAAATATGAAAAACTCTTGTCATGTGTTTTAGAACTATAGCCGCCATCCATATATTCTGCAATTACTAAATCAACATATTTTCTTTTAATCATTTTATTAAAGAACCATTTCAAATTATGATCCCAATCGGCAAGCACTTTAAAATCGAGATCAAAGTAACCGGTTCTAATAAAAACATCTCTCTTAAAAAAGATTGACTGATGGCATATGTTTTTCATATAAATCTTAATTTCATCAAATTCACCATCATATATACCGCCCAAATAATTACTCTTTACATTTCCGTACACCACGTCTAGCTCTTCTGACGTTATAATATCTGTAATTTTATCCAGAATATCATCGCTATCGAAATAATCATCGCTTCCAAGAAAATATAACCATTTCCCTTTTGATAATTTAATTCCCTTATTCATCGCATCATAAATACCAATGTCTTTATCTCTAAATATTTTAACCCTAAAATCATTAAATGCCTTAACTATGTCTAAGGTTTTATCTAATGACATTCCATCAATTATCAGTATTTCAAGGTCGCAAAAGTTTTGATTTAATACACTTTCAATTGACGCATGAATAGTCCTATCGGAGTTGTATGTTGGAATTATTATTGAAAAAAAAGGACTAGAAGACATCTGGAACGTTAAATTGTTCTATTTCTTATAAATAAATGTAGCTTCGTTTTTGATTCACAAATTGGCGATAGTCTTTATCTAACATAAGTAAGATTTGTTTTAAAACAGAATTGGTCTTTTTATAATATCTAAATCGGTTTATTCTATTTAGTTCTGACGAAGGGAGATTATTTAGCTCATCGTTGATGCACATCAAAGACTCACGAATATATTCCACAATTTGCTTCGAAGAGATTTGATCCTTCCTTACACGAAATGCGCCCAATAATGAATCAATTAAAAACAATTTTTCATGTCTAAAAAATGACATCCATAGAGCAAAGTCACCTGCATATTTAAAATCTAAATTAAGGCCGCCAACTCTCTCCCAAAGCGTCCTACGCCAAAACGTAGACTCCTGTTGTATGGTGCCAAAGTCTCTCAAGGTATCATTAGCTAAATAATCAAGACAGAGAAAATTTAATTTACTTGTATTAAAAGGTTTTCTAGTTGCAATCACCCAACCATCCTTATTAATGACCGTATTAAGACCCTGGAGCCAATTAACATCCGATGAAGTGAAACATTTTGCTATTACGAATAATGATTTTCCGTGTAAAATATCATCGGAATTAATCCAACCCATGATCTCACCTGAGGACCTGCTGAATCCCTTTTGAATAGCATGATACATTCCATGGTCTGTTTCACTTTCCCAATGAAACAAACGCGCTTCATACTTTTTGATTATCTCAATTGAACCGTCTGTGCTTCCGCCATCCATAATAATATACTCCAAATTAGGATAATTTTGACTGAGAACTGACAATATAGTTTCCTCAATATAATCGACCATATTAAGACAAGGAGTAACTATTGTAATTTTCGGATAAATGTCCATTACTTGAACTTATTAAAGTTGATATTTTTTTACAAGTAAGATGCTTATTAAACACACTCCGTAACACTTCCTCTGTAGGACTTGCCTCTTAACTTCTAAGAGACCAAAGTATTTTTAACAAATATTGTATTAACAAAAGTATCAGCATACACTCTGTATCCATAATCCTGAATTTTCTTAATCAAATTATAATTCTTTACGCCAATGCCGTAAGCAAATGTTTCCACACAAATAATCATTGGAGAATATTTATCAAAATTAATTGAATCTACGATCGTCTCATCTAATCCTTCCGCATCCAAAAATAAAATTGTTGGTGGTTTTCCATCAAGAAATTTCTCGACCACATAATTATATGTTTTTACTTGTATTTTCTTTACTGCTTTTAATTTCATGTTTTTCTTTTGCAATAAAGAAGCCTCCTCTTCAGAGAACGTATTAAATACAGAATTTTCGAATTGATAAAAGATCAAATCGCCTGCTTTTTCATGGATTCCAAAATTTAAATTTATATCCTTAAGTCTATTTCTTTGAATTTCCTTAAACGATGTTGGGTCTGGCTCTATATTAACCCCACAAAAACCGTTTTCATATAAAAGGGCTGTATTATTTAATAAATAAGGATGATTCGCTCCAATATCCATATAATTTACGTCAGAAATTTGATTAAGGTTTAGGAAAGTCAGTATAATACTATCTTCACCGTATTGCGAATATGAATTCTTGCAATTAAGCTTAATGAATTTATTTTCGTTAATTAACTTATACCCAAGATTAAAAAATGGAGAGTTATAGGTTTTTTTCATAATGTCAGTCTAAAATTTCTTTTTGATAAGAGAGCCTTTGTTTTTGGATATCTGTATGGATTCTAAACCTGAATAAAAAATTGATTTTGCTACAATTAGGCCGTCATAAGAATAGGTTTCATTTTCATCTGCATGACACAAAATTTTAAAATCATTTAACTCCAAAAAAGTAATGCACTGATAATGAATTTTATTACTATGTGTGGATATAAAAATATAACCGATTCTTCTGTCTCTTATAGTTTCTGCAGCGCCTAAAAGCATTTCATATTCACTACCTTGAATATCTGAATGAAGTACATCTATAAAGTCAATTTTGTTTGTCTTACAGAAATAATCAATGCTTAAAATACTTTTTTTTAGATTACTGCTTTTACCTATAAATCCTTTTGTGAACTTGCCAAACGCCTTATTTAATCGAAAATTATTAACACCATATAATAGGTTGAATTCATCAGGCTCAATCATAAAGTTATTTGCGTTTTTTACATTTTGATAAAACCAAATTGAATAAAACGACCAATAAGATCCCAATTCTATCATAGTTGCATTATCAGGCATGGTTTTTAAAACTAAATTGAAAGCGTACTCTTCTTGTGGTTCATGCACGCCTTTGTTTTTATCTAACATCTGAACAATCCCTGCACCATAGTAGCCGCCTAAAGTTATTTTAATACCATTATGCATAGTTTGCGTACCATTTTTACATTCGCCCGCATTAATTTGCCGCGTGATGAATTTATTGTCTGGACAATCAATAGCTTCTTTAATTCTTTCCTTCCATTCATCATCCAATGGTGTGTTCAAAAAAGTTTTATCATAAATACCCAATGGTAGTATTATCCTAATTTGTATATTAAGTAAGAAGGTCCTGATCTTTTTTAAAATCCTTAATTGTAGGTAATTTAACTTGCTCAACATCGCATCTATTGTTTTTACAAAATCCAAGGCCAATTTTAACGCATACTCACAACAAAATCTTCAACGTAAATACCTTGGCTAAAAGTTGGGTTAAAGCTTTCCATATCTTGTTTTGATTTTTTAACTCTTATAGTTTTATAATTATCGATTCTTTCAATTGTATTTAATCCCCAATTGATGAATGTGATAATCTGATACTCCCCAGGAATCAGTCTCAAACAATTTATTTCAAAAATTATTTTAAATTCAGAGTTACTAACATCAAATGATTTTCCTATTAAATCCGACCAAATACTTGTTACTCTGATATTTTCAATATTATTGAAGCAGACAGCAAAACCAATATTTTTCATTTTTTCAGAAGAACTACAGATCATTTCAATAGTAACTCTTTCGAAGGTAATTAGTGTATCTAAAATTTGGTTAGACATGTCTTTGAATAAAAGCTCTTTAATCTTTATCTCTTGTGTTCCTTGTCGTAACAAAGGCGAAGAATTCACATCGCTATTATTTGATAGATAACTTTTAATAACATCATCAACATTGCCGTTCCGTTCAATTTTTCCTTCATTCAACATGATAACTCGTGAGCAAAGCTTACTCATTGCACCCAGGTCATGACTTACAAATAAAACAGTTCTACCCAGAGAGCTCACATCTTTCATCTTCCCGAGACATTTTTTTTGAAACTCAAAATCTCCAACTGCTAGAACCTCGTCCACAATTAGAATCTCAGGCTCTAAATGTGCTGCCACTGCAAATGCAAGGCGCACATACATGCCAGAAGAATATCTTTTTACTGGCGTATTTATATACTTTTCTATCCCGGAAAAATCAACGATTTCATCATACTTACTTCTAATCTCCTGTTTAGTCATGCCCAAGATGGCTCCATTCAAATATATATTCTCTCGCCCAGTTAACTCAGGATGAAAACCAGTGCCAACCTCAAGCAAACTGGCAACACGCCCTTTTATTTTAATACTGCCTGTAGTAGGTAAAGTTGTTCGGCTTAATATTTTCAATAGTGTACTTTTGCCAGCTCCGTTTCTACCAATAATTCCTAGCACCTCACCTTGTTTAACCTCGAAAGAAATATTCTTCAACGCCCAGACATATTCACTCTCGCTCTTCTTAGTTCGGTCATTTACCTCCCCTATCTTCAAATAAGGATCTTCTTTGCCACGAATAGTATGCCACCAACGGTTCAGGTCATGACTAAATGTGCCCGTACCTATTTTACCAAGCCTGTATTGTTTTGAAATATCCTCAACGAGTATAACTGTCTTATTCATCGTATCTATTTACCAATTGATTTCCGTACTTATTATTCATTAAATCCAACAGCTACACGGTGTCCATAAATGTCTTTTCAACCCTATTAAAAAGGATCACTCCAACTGACAACACCAATACGGTAAAACCGGCACTGTATGATAAACTATTTATTGTGAACGTACCTTTGCCCAGCAACACAAAACGAAATGCCTCCACCAGGGGCGTTAACGGATTTACCTCGATGATCCAGGCATACTGAGAATTTTGTAGGAATGACAATGGGTAAACAATGGGAGTAGCATACATAAGCAACTGCACACCGAATGTAACCAACACAGTAAAGTCCCTATATTTGGTGGTTAATGAGGATATAATAATGCCAAGACCAAGGGCGATGCCGGCCATGAATAACAGCACAATGGGAATCCATAGCCAATGTAAAGATATTGGAATCGAATAGCCCCTGAACGAAGCCCAGATCATGGTCATGAACAGTAAGAAGAACTGAATACCAAACCTGATCAGGTTAGACATCACTACAGAAATTGGTGTTATGATCCTGGGGAAGTAAACTTTACCAAAAATGCCCGCATTGGAAACGAAGGTATTTGAAGTAGCCGTCAGGCACATGGAAAAATAGGTCCAGATGGTGAGGCCAGACATATAAAAAACAGTAGGGTGTACACCATCCGTGGGTATACCGGCTATTTTATTAAAAATGATGAGAAAAATAAACGTTGAAATGATGGGCTGAATCAGATACCAGATAGGACCAAGTATAGTCTGTTTATACTGAGCCACAAAATCGCGCCTGACGAATAGCAGGAGCAGGTCGCGATAACGCCAAACCTCCTTAAGATGCAACTGAAACAATCCTGTCTTTGGCTGGATTATCAAATCCCAAGCTTCCCCACTATTTTCACCTTCACTCAATGAATCCTGTGAAATATCCATATTCTTTTATTCATCGCCCCAAACCATGAGAGCCGAGTTGAACTCATGTTTATTGCTTTCAAAATCGTGCAGCTTAATTATACTTACTTTTATATTACGGTGAAAAAGGCCTTTGGCCTTATCAATAAGCCTGTGGAGATAAGGTTCATTTATGGAGCCGACCAATATCAATTCAATCGTACCGGTATCTTTACCCACTGCATAGTCGCCAACAATAAATGCAAACTTCAGATCGCCAATCCGAGAAAGAACATGGTCAATTATTTTATCTATCCCCAGGTACTTATGAACCAGGTTTTTCACCTCATTATACAGCGGGTGGTTTACATTAGCTTTGTACTGGATGGTCCTGCCCTCATCATAATGAATAAGATAGCCTGCCCTGGAAAGATTATTCAATTCATGGCGGATTGCATTGGTTGATTCTCCAAACTCTTCCGCAAGACCACGCAAGTAAGCGGAGGCGCTGCTGTTTGTGAAAAACTTTAACAGCATCTTGATACGGGTCTTCGAGGTTATGAGCGTATCTAGCATTCCGTAAATTTACTCAAAATAAATAGATGAGTAAAAATTCTACTCACTTATTTATTGTCCGTTATAAATAGAATATCAAGGTAAGATTTCACGCAAAAAAAGTGATACATTGGAGCCGTGAGGCGGTAATTATACTCCTCAAATCGTTTTACCAAATCATGAATAAATACCGTAAACTCCTTAAAAAATATCTGTGGCAGATAAAACAAAATCCTCGTTTCTTCCGCCACATGATTAAAACATTCTTCTATTTACTTGAAGGCAAAACATTTTCATCGAATTACAAAGAATCATTTAAAAATCATAATTCTAGAACGGCCCCTGAAGCAACGAACCCCTTATGGAATTACTTTAAAAATCATCATGAAGGGCCGGGAATATATAAATGGGAGCACTATTTTGAAATCTACCATCGCCATTTGGCGAAATTTATTGGACAGAAAGTAGACGTACTTGAAATTGGTATTTATAGTGGAGGTAGCCTGGATCTCTGGAGATCTTATTTTGGGGAGCATTGCAACATCCTTGGTATTGACATTGAGCCTGCTTGCAAAGTATATGAAAGACCTGGTGTATCGGTAATTATTGGAGACCAGGGGAATAGAAAATTCTGGAGGGAATTCAAAGAAAATTCAGATGGGATTGATATTCTAATTGATGATGGAGGACATACTGTAGAACAGCAAAAAGTGACGCTGGAAGAAATGTTAAGTCACATACGGCCTGGAGGAGTGTATATCTGTGAAGATATCCATGGTGATTATAATCGCTTTGCCTCTTTTGCCTCCGGCCTTGTGAATGAACTGAACAGGACAAACTTCACTAAAACAACCGTGCTGGAAAGCCAGATCACGCAATTTCAATCTTCCATACAATCCATTCATTTTTACCCATTCCTATTAGTAATTGAGAAACACCTGCTGCCACGACAACAGTTTATGTGTTCCCGGCAGGGAACAGAATGGCAGCCCTTTCTATAGATGTATTATTACAAAGGATTGTATTACAAATCGTATCAATTACTCAACCCAAATAAATTCCTCAGTCATGATGCCACTGGGATATTCAAAACCTGCATTATATCCCACCCAATTCATGGGCGCAATAATTTTCTTGTCAGGTCGATTATTCAGAAAGCAGGCCCACCAGGCAAAGGAACTATTTGAAATAATAGCGGTTGAGGCATATTGTAAACACAGGAAATCCGTAATTTCATTTCCATCCGTGTAGATGATTTTTTCAGTATCAAGCTTGAGGTAAGTCTCAACATTCTTTCGGTCATCCGTAATTATAACAACTTTGTTAAAATCACCTATCTCTCTGCTAATTGCCCGATTATACCAGGCAGCAGGCAAAAGCCACTTAATGGTCTTTCCATTAACAACCGTTTGAAAAGTCAAATAATCTCCCAAGCGAACATGAATAACTAAAACTCTTTCAGTAAAGAAAAATGGATATCTGGCTTTGAAACTGATAAAATAATTATTTTTAACCTTAAACCGCTTTAGTAAAATATTTTTGACAGCGACAGCGTAATTTGCATTCTGAAAAAAGCCCACGTAATACCGATCGTTTATCAATTCTTTCTCTTCAAGAGAATTCAGGGAACCTATATCCTCCCCTATTTGCTGACTTGCTAATCTTTTTACGATCAAATTATTTAGCCGGACAAGGAAATAGCTCTTTGATAAAATATTAAATGGAAATTGAAGGTTAAAATATTTGAGTAAAAAACCATCTTTTCTCCTGATGGTCAATAAAAATCTCGATTGTAATTTTTTAGCCGTGTATGTGGCAAATGCAAACTGAAACAGTTGATTCCCCATTCGCCCGTGTAATAACACCTTAATCATTCAACCTTAAATCTATGAGGAAAACCAGAATTTTCTGTTAATGAAGATGGTATTTATATGGGTGTCTGCAAAAACAAAATAATCTTTACCCTCAAGAAAACGTATTAAGGTTGTGTTCTTTGCACCGGTGCCATCATTAGTATATTCTATTGTTTCCACACATATGACCTTTGGATAATTACGTTCATAGTCTATTTGATTCAAAATTACCATATCCAATCCTTCAACATCAAGGGTCAATAGGTCCGGAAATTTATTATGCGCGTATGCAGTTATCACCTGATGTAGGCTTTCAACGGGAATTAACTTCCTTTCAACAATTGTATAGCCATGCTTTTGGACCAACTCAATGGCACTCGCTTCATCACACGTATTTAGTGAAGTTGTGCTCATGCAAAAATAATCCAATACCCCTGCCCGATCAGACACTCCGATATTTAAGTTTTGATCTTCCGGTCTATATTTCCGAAATAACTTTATCCCATCCGGGTTTGGCTCAATATTTATTCCTCTGGCACCTCTTTTATAAAATATAGCAGTATTACTAAATTTATAAGGCTGGTAAGCACCAATATCTATATAAGTAGGCCTTGTGATGCCGCGTATATGGAATATAAAGTCAATAATTAAATCCTCTCCGTTTTGGGAATAGCTGATCTTAGCATAACCCTTATTTGGATCGATCCCAAGAAACGATTTAATGCTTTTTATTATATTGGGTGGAATAGTCTTTTTAATAAATTCTTTTATCATAAAGAGTTAAAAAAGTGAAGCATGCCAAAAAAATCAAGGTTTCAAACGAACGGATCCCGTACCAAAATAATTTTGTAAAATATCATTTATGTCATCCGGTGGAGATTTAATATCGAAGCCCCGATTGGTAAAAAAATTATCTGGTTGATCAATAGGACTTAAATAAACAGGTTCCTTATTGCCTCGCAGATTTTCCAATGCCTCATATCGTTCAACTACCTGTTTTCTAACTCTCCTCCCTATCCAAAATTGTTGAACAGCTACCATAAAAAGCAGAACAGATACCACAGTTAGAACCGAGATTGATAACCACTTTTTTATCACGATTTGAAAATACGCCAGCGTAACTAATGCTAATAAAAATAACGCAATAAATAAAAATGTCTGGAAATGAATAACCGTATGTCTTGATGCGGATTCCGGAACCAGCATAAAAGGGGCAATACTTGCAAAAGCGGATAATATAAAGACGATTGCAACGACTGATATGTGTCTTAAGTTGTTCTTACGTGTTAATAAATTACTTAAACACAATGCTGCAAGAACGGCAACAACGGGTAGCCATTTGCTCATTAATATATATTCCCTTGCAACAATCCAGAAATTATAAGGAAAATCCATTACATTATAACTTACACCAGAATAATTCACTCTGGCTCTTTCAAAATTACCAGGCGCTAACGCGCTCAATAAAAAACCAAAGACAGAAATCAATAAAAATAAAAAATCACTTTTAAGATTAACTTTATAAAGGTTAAGGACGTGAAATAAAAATGCAAACGTTATCATAACGGCAGCAGTATTAACCCCTGAGCTCATTACGGTAAAAGTAATGACGAGAAACACCCAATCTCTCTTCCCGATCAAATACAAGTAAATCCCAATAAACATTAATAAATTCGCAAACATATAATATGAACCGGTAGCCCAATAAACACTACGCGATATGTGTGCCCTGAATCCAAACCATATCAATATTGATAACACTAAAACTGGCAGTATCACGCTTTTTGATTTATTAAAAAAATCCAATTGTCCCATTATCCTAATCACCAGGTAATTGATCACTGGGATAGCCAACAGGGCTAAGAATACCAAAACCTGAAGAGGAAAATAGAAAAGAAGCACATTACGAATTATGAAAAGAGGGCTAACAACGCGACCGTCCCAATTCAAATATTGAAAGTAGGCATCGCCAAAAAAACCTTTGTTTAAAATATTCCTTAAGGAATTAAAGTCATCTGCATGGTAGTAAGAATTGAATCCTGTTAACGCAATGGCTACGACTGCCAATATCAACAATCCATGTGATAACCTCTCATATACCGAAATAGTACTGCTATTTTCCATATCTTTTCATTACCTAGGTTTTATGAAACGTGTAGATTCTGAACTCATTTAAATCAACTATTTGTAAAGAATAATCTGATGATTGCTTCCCATTCAGAAATGTCTTAAAGGTTTCCGGAAAAGGTTTCCGTTTAAGCTCGATATATGTTATTGAGTAGGGGGATTCGTTTTTCCTTTGTAAGAAATAGTAAAAGTAATTTTCTTTAAACCGGAAAGCAAGATATAAAGGCCTTGCATTCAACAGGTAAACATAGCCCCATACATTTTCATGCGATACCAATACCTTTTCATTGTTCCCGATATAAGGTCTTACTTCCTCCAAACTCTTGACGCGCTGTCTATCCAAATATAGATCGCCCTTGTTTTGGCTTATCGAAAAGCGTTCTGTCTGGTCCAACACATTATAATTTGACCAACCCGTTCGAAAGTTGTAAGAAAAGAAAACAGCTACACTAACCATAGAGAGTGCAGTGAATAAAATAACAGGTCTAAAAGAATAGTTGTGTTTGATCAAAAAAAGAATAGCAATGGCAAGGTAAGGAAAGAACGAAGCTGCTTTCAGTTGAAATCTTACTACTGTACCCAGACTGGCAAAATAAGGAAGTGACGCAAAAAATAAAACGAGTATCAAATCGGGTTTTTTTTGCCACAACTCCTTCCAGGATGCCCATAGCATTAAAAAAAACAATAGGTACCAAAGTGTTACAGGAAATTGAGAGAACTTAAAGGTTACATCCTGATATAGTTGAATTAACAATAACCCAAGAAAAAGGGCCATTAACATATAGTTACCATTTTTGGTGAACTTAATTTTTAAGTATTTAAGTTTAAATAAGAAAAAAATGAGCAACGGAACCTGGAGGAAGTGAATCAGCATTTTTGCATGCCATTTGAAAATACCATATAGACCATAATCGGCATCGATACTTAAGTAGTATCTGGCCTCCTCATACTTTTCCCAAAAATGAGAAGGACTTTGAATGAACTTAAAATAGATAACAGGATAAATGAATAAACATAAAATAAATATAACGCAGTATTTTAATTTATTCTTTGCTGAGTAAATAAATATAAAGACAAATAAAACACCAATAATGACCGTGTTGGTCACCAGAACAAATGGTAAGATTGAAATGAAAAAACTACATAATCCAATAAAAATGATTTTTAGAAGTTCTCTTTTCTCAAAGATAAAAAGGAGAAGAAACGAAACAGCAATATTGATCAGCACAAAATTCATGTTGGTATAGGAAGGAACCAATTTGACAGGTGAATTCAAAAAGAATTGAAATACAATAAATAGAAGACCTATGATCCACGATGCTAATGGAAAATCAAATAATCTACTGGAGGTATATCCCAAAAAGAAAGCGGAGCTGCTGATAATTCCAAAGGTTAATAATCTTAATTGAAAAAGATTATCGATATATAAAAACTGTAGAACCCGATGCCAATTGCTGTAGTCAATCGTCTGGGCACCCTGTTGATACTGTAGTAGCTCCCATGATTCATCGTGAAATATCAATCCTCTATTAAGGGTCCAAATAATATTAATGGTAAGACATACCCAAACCAAAATGATAAGAGCACCAATCATAGATGTGAACTTAAATTCGGATTTAAAACGATCAATGGCCATCCGGTTATCCTTGATCCTTTAGCAGGTCTTTAAATATTTGAATAATTTTATTCACCTCATTAATTTCCATCGGAACAAACAATGGGAGAAGGATACTGCGATCACAAGCATCTTCTGAACGGCCAAGTGACAATTCACTATAAAGGTAATGATATGCAGTCTCACGATGAATCGTCATGATTCCGCTACGAGTGGCAATACCGCATTCAAGCATTTTTTGCATTAAATCATTACGATCAACCCTACAATCAGGTTTCAAATAAATAGAATAGGATTGATAGTTAGAGAAATAACCTACAGCCTCTAATGGCAATCTGATTTCCTCAATATGTTTCAGGGCATCATGATAGAGGGCGGAAATTTTTCTCCGCTCGTTGACAATCCAATCTATCTTTTCTAATTGTTTTATGCCAATGGCGGCCTGCACATCCGTCATGCGATAATTATAACCCAATTCCAGATGATCAGTAATAATTACTTTATGAGCCTCGTGGCGGACGCGATCATTGACGGCCATCCCATGCTGACGCAATAACTTCATGCGCTCGTAATAATCGAGACGATTGGTGGTTATCATTCCTCCATCTCCTGTGGAGATCACCTTGCGAGGGTGAAATGAAAAACATACCAATTCCGAATGACTTCCAATCTTAGCGCCTTTATAGGATGATCCGGCCGCACAAGCCGCATCTTCAATTAATTTAAGATGGTAACGGTCACACAAAGCTTTGAAAGCATCAAGATCCGCAGGCATTCCAATTTGATGAACTAATAAAATAGCCTTTGTTTTTGACGTGATCTTTCTCTCAGTATCAATAACATCGAGGTTATAAGTATTTGGATTTACTTCAGCAAAAACCGGTGTAGCGCCTACATATCTTATACAATTTGCTGTTGCTATGTAACTTAGGGATGGACAAATCACTTCATCGTCAGGACCTATACCTGATACAATCATGGACAGGTGTAATGCCGTAGTGCAGTTCGAGACAGCTACTGCGTAACGTGCACCTGTATACTCTGCAAACTTCTGTTCGAATTCAGCTACTTTAGGTCCTTGCGTAATCCAACCTGTGAGTATCGTATCGTAAGCCGCCTGTGCCTCCTCCTCGGTCAAATAGGGTTTTGCTATGGGTATCATCCTTCTTATTTCTTACTGACTTCTATTTTTTCAAAATACCATTCGCTCAGTTCTTTCAACCCAGCTTCTAAAGTTACGGATGGAGCAAATCCTAATTTATCTCTCGCATTACTAATATCAGCCAGCCTTCTGCTCACTGGGTTGATTGAATTCTCTTCTCGGTTTTCTGGTGTTAACTGAGATTGATTCACCTTCAACAATACAGCCAGTAACTCTTTCAAGGAAGTCTCTACCTGGTCACCAATATTGAATGCCTCATCTGTGACATCAGACTGCAAAGCAGCCACGTTGGCTCTGGCAATATCTTTAACATAGACAAAGTCCATGCTGGTTGAGCCATCTCCATATATCAGCGGGGCCTTTTTATCACGAATACAATCCAGCCATTTGATCATCACCTCGGTATATTTTCCATCTGTATCCATACGTGGACCATAGGCATTGAAATAGCGCAAAGCCACATAGTCGAGCCCATACATGAATTTGAAACCGCGGAAGAGTTGTTCGCCCCACATTTTTGCTGCCCCATAAAAGGTCTGGTTGTTATAGGGATTATCGGTTTCAGGCGTTGGAAAATGTTGAGCCAAGCCATATACCGAGGCGCTGGAACTGTAAATCACTTTTTTGATTTTGTGTTTCACACATAATTGAGCGAGTTGAAACGTGGCCTTCATCATGACATCAAACCCCTCAGCCGGGTTGGCCGCGCATGCATTGATGCGAAGAGCTGCCATATGAAATACATAATCACATCCGCTCACAAGCTGATCCATCAACACTTCATCCCGAACATCCCCCTGTACAAAAGAGACCACTGGATTTTTTCGAAAGTTCACCATATTCGCCTCACTCCCACGGATGAAGTTATCCACGATTCGAATCTCTTTCGGATCCTGCTTAATCAGCTCCTCAATAACATAAGACCCAATAAAGCCTGCACCTCCTGTAACTAAAATCACACTACCCTTAACCTTTTTCATATCCGTGCTTTAATAAATATTACTTCTTACAAAAATTTCTCCTATTCTTCACTCCTCGATTCTCCACTTCCCAATTCTATTATATTATCAATAATAAACACCGGCCTTTTTCGACTGGTGTCCAAAGTTCTCCATAAATATTCTGCTATGATACCCAATGAAATATTCGTTAACCCAAACCCTAAAAACAAGATCGAGGTTAGCATAGGCCAGCCGCTGGCTAAGTCATTAAACATGAATTTGCGTATGGTGATATATATCGTCCATGCTATGCCGATGATAAAAAACAGAATGCCCGTGTAGGTCACAAACCGGATGGGGGCATACGAGAAGGCAATGAATGAGTCCACCAGTAATTTGATTTTTTTTGAAAGGGTCCATTTTGATTTACCCCCTACGCGTTTTTTCTTTTCATACTGAATCTCTCCCTGGCGAAAGCCGAGGTTAAGCAGTTGTAAAAAAATGGAGGAGTTCGATTCTATGTTCGCATTAAGTGCGCTGGCCACTTTCCGTGAAAGCATCACGATATCAAATCCTTTATCAGGAAATTGCGGGTTGACAAAACGCTTCATAAGCCTGGCATAACCTTTTGAGAATGCCTTCTCTAACCATCCTGCCTCCGTGGATTTTCGGGTACCCCATACGATGTCATTTCCTTCTATAGCTAAGGCATGCATGGCTACGATATTCTCGATGGGATCTTGTAAGTCAGCATATAAAAAGCCGATGTATTTACCCTTTGCGTTCAGGATACCGGCACGCAAGGCCGCATGCGAACCGAAATTTTTCGACAAGGAAATTATTCTGGTGTTTTCAGGAAAGCAAGTTGTTGAAATCATTGTCAAGGATCCGTCTGAAGATCCATCATTCACCAAGATTATTTCAAACTTAAGGAAGTCGTTTTTATCTATAAAAGCGTTGATCTCACTGGCTAGGAACGGGATATTTTCTTCTTCGTTGAGAAAGGGAATAATGATCGAGATATCAGGAGAGGATGTCATCGGTTGGTGATTATTTGGCTGATCTCCCTGGCAGGATTACCAGCCACAACAGTGCGTGGTGGCACAATTCTGATTACGTTAGAACCCAACCCTACCAGACTATGGTCGCCTATCTCAATACCATTGATGATCGTACTGCCGCTTCCAATGTAGCAATTTGCGCCCACCGTGACGTTACCTGCTACCACCACACCGGATCCTATTAACGACCATGCACCAATCACGGAGTCGTGATGAATCACGGTATTGGGTAGTATGCACACATGATCTTCGAGTTTCGCATTGCTGGTAATGGAGACCCCTGCCATGATCAAGACATTCTTGCCGATGATTGCCATCGGAGACACAGAAGCTTTTGGGTGAATCACAGTAGCGAACCGCTCACGTGGCAGAGTTAAGCTGTTGATGCTATTTGTCCTGCCCCTAAAACTCTGCGGGCCGCCCGGCACAGCTAATACTTTGGTCTCCGGATAAGTCTCTAACGCATCGCGCCCAAAGACCTCAAACCCATAAGCCGACCTGCCGTGCTTTGCAGGAGTATCATCGATGAAGCCCAAAAGCTCATATTGCCCCTGAATACAATCGATCGCTTCCAATCCATTGCCATTAAACGGAAAAATGAGCAGCTTTTCCATTGAACTCAATAGGTGTTAATGGTTTCAATCACTTTGGTCACCTCCTCATCCGTCAACTCCGGGAACATGGGCAAGGATACACAATGGGCAGCCAGGTATTCTGCCTGGGGAAAATCACCTTCCTTATGCCCCAGATAAGCATAGGCCTTTTGCAAATGACAAGGAACAGGGTAATGAAAGGCAGCTGTAATATTATGACCGCCTAAATGTTTGACCAATGTGTCCTTATGTTCGGTTGTCACCACAAACAGATGGAAAACCGATTCAGCCCATTCCGGCTGATGCTGCATGTTGATTTTAGGATTGATGATCTCAGTGAGATAACGGTTGGCTATTTTTACTCTTCGTTTGTTCCAAGCCTCTAAATAATTGAGTTTTACACTTAGTGAAACAGCTTCCAGGCCACCCATCCGATAATTAAAACCGATTTCATCGTGGTAATACCGAACCTTACTACCATGATTGCGCAGACTCTGAAGGTGCTTTGCATACGTCTCGTTGTTCGTTGTAATACCACCCGCTTCCCCACAGGCGCCCAGATTTTTACCCGGATAAAAGCTGAAGCATGCCAGATCACCAAAGCCGCCTACCCGCTTTCCTTTGTATGATGCCCCCTGGGCCTGCGCTGCATCTTCAATGAGGTGTATTTGATGTTTTTTACAAATATTCAGTACCGCATCAATATCAAATGGTTGCCCGTATAAGTGAACACCGGCAATGGCTTTTGTTCTTGAGGTGATCTTCGCTTCGATTTTAGCCACGTCTATTTCCCACGTGTGCGGATCACAATCCACAAAAACCGGGATCGCATTCACATAGGAGATGCCCCACACTGTGGCTATAAAGGTATTGGCCGGAACAATGACTTCATCACCCTCTTGAATGCCCAACGCGATCATGGCCAGATGCAGCGCTGTGGTGCCATTACTTACCCCAATGGAGTAGGAAGTATCACAGAATGATGCATACTTTTTTTCAAATTCCTCCACGAATGAACCTCCAGAAAAAGCCGTTTGATCGTATACTTTTTCAAAGGCCTCGAAGATTTCTTTCTTTAGAGTTTGGTGTTGTTCTTTTAAATCCAGGCAAGGTATTTTATCTCGCATCTGTTCTTTGATTATTTTATGTTTTATTCCCCTGCTTTCACATCGCGCACGTATTTGGCGGGATTACCCGCCACTACGGTGTGTGGCTTCACATCTTTAGTTACGACCGCACCGGCACCAACGATGGCACCGTCACCAATGTTGAGCCCACACATAATCGTAGCACCCGAACCAATCCCTGCTCCCTTTCCTACTTTCGTATATTCCAGTGTCCAGTCTTTGTCCGTCTTAAAACTTCCATCCGCATTAATGGCCCGAGGTGTCCGGTCGTTGATGAATGTTACGCCATGCCCCACAAAAACACCGTCTTCAATATCCACTCCTTCGCAAATGAATGTATGGCTTGATATCTTACAATGTTTACCAATTTTAGCTCCTTTCTGAATCTCCACAAAAGAGCCTACCTTACTCCCATCACCAATTTCACATTCGTAGGCGTTGACGAAATTAAAAACCTTCACCCCTTCTCCTACCATCACCTTACGCAATACCTGCCGTGCACTATCTACATTCAATTCCTTCATAATTTATAATTGTTAATTATCAATTGTGATTTGTTAATTAATCTTCACTTCTTTCCCATTTTCCTTAATTGAAACCTGTGCTGCTTCCAACACTTTAACAACATCCAATCCGCTTTTCCAGTTGGACACCGGTTCTTTACCGTGCTGTATTGCATTGATAAAATCACTGGCAACACCAGCAAGCGCTTCTCGTGTTTCCAGTTTCGGCACATAAATATCACCCACCCGGTAATCAATTAATATACGTTGTTTCTCTTCATCCGATTTGGCCGAATAGCCCGTATCATACACCTTAATTTTTTCCGTAACCTGGTTATCATCATACAAGATCATCTTCTTATCACCACCGACTAAAATCTGCCTGATCTTAACCGGTGACGACCACGAACAAGAAAAATGAGCGATGATGTTCGATTGAAAATGCAGCGTTACGAACGCAATGTTTTCAATGCCGTTGTTCAAATTCGATTTGCCCGTAGCGGATACACTGACCGGGCGTTCGTCAATAAGATGATACAGAATGGAAATATCGTGCGGGGCGAGGTCCCAGATGACATTGACATCTGGTTGGAACAATCCAAGGTTGATACGCGTAGAGTCATAATAATTGATTGTACCTATTTCCTGAGAACTTATCAGTTGTTTCATCTTACGAACCGCACCTGTATAAAGAAATGTATGATCAGGCATAATGACCAAGTTCTTCCTTTGAGCCAATTCAATCAATTCCTCAGCCTCATGCACGGTAGAAGTCATAGGCTTCTCGATAAGCACATGTTTACCAGCCTCTAAAGCCCTTTTAGCCAAATTATAATGACTGAAAACAGGAGTAGCTAGAATGACAGCATCAATCGCAGGATTAAGCAATGTATCCTCGTAGTTCGTGACGGTTTGCGCAGACGGAAAAATCTTAGCAAGCGGATTCAATTTATTTATATCTGCATCCACAATAGTGTGGAGAAAACAATCAGGCGTGGAATAAAAATTACGCGCCAGGTTTTTACCCCAATATCCATAACCAACAATTGCCACTGGAATCATTTCTGAAAATATTTAAATCATTGTCATCTAACTTTCATAATAGACATCATCAACATTATCGGTCTTGCCGTAATAGCGGTTGTGACCATAACGATAGCCATAGCCATAGTCGTACCCATATCCGTATTTATAGCCATAGCCCATGCCCATTCGGGTAATATCGTTGAGTAAAATGCTCACATGGTCCAATTTGCCCTGATCCACCATATACTGCATCTGCGTAATAGCAGTAAGGGGCGTGTAACCCTGACGGGTTACAAACAACACGTGATCCACCAATGGAATCAGAGAAAGCGCATCGCTCACCAAGCCCACAGGAGGAGTGTCCACAATAACATAATCATAGGTCTCAAGCAGCTTCGCAAAAAGTTGACTCACGCTCTTGCTCAAGTACAATTCAGCCGGATTCGGTGGTGTGGGACCAGGGGTTATAAAATCAAGATTTTCAATTTTAGTTTTATGAATAATGGAATCTACTTCTGCCCTGTTGGAAAGGTACATACTCAAGCCTGTGCGGTTAGATACTTCAAAGTCCTTGGTGATTTCTGATTTGCGCATATCCCCACCAATCAATACCACCCTTTTCCCGGTAAAAGCAATCACGGTGGCAAGATTAATACTCGTGAAAGATTTTCCTTCGCCTGATATACTCGATGTCACCAATATTATTTTCTTATCCTTGCCTTCTGTGAAATAATTCAGGTTCGATCGCAATGCCCTAAATGACTCGGCTAAATAACTTTTTGGTTTTTCTAAAGCGGCCAAGTTGGAAATTACTGAACTATGTCCAATAGTTCCTATCACAGGCACCGTAGAAATGGCTTCTATATCTTCCTTACTCTGCACTTTATTATTGAAGAACTCCATAAGAATAAAAATCGTTAACGGCAGCAGTAAACCGATAGCAAATGCATACGTATAGTTCTTCATTGGGATAGGTGTAATGGGACCACCCGCATTAGGATTATTAACGATGATAATATCGGACGTGGTGGAAGCTTGGGAAATAGCTGCCTCTGCCCTTTTCTGAATAAGGAAGGAATACAATCCTTCATTGAGCTTATAGTTGCGCAGAGTATTGGATAATGCTTTGTCAGGCTCTGGTTGGGTAGTGAGGCCGTTTTCAAGTTCTTTCAATCTTTCACGGAGCAGATTGCGGTTAATCTTCATGATCTCACGAGCAGAGCGCACGCCTTCGGCAATGTCACGTTTATACTGTTCAATCCGATCATTGCTTTCTTGCACAAGTGGATTGGAGTTATTGGCCATATTCTCTTTCAGGATGCGCATCTCAAACTGAAGATCTACCAGTTTAGAAACTATTCCGCTCAGAACAGGGTCAGTAACTCCCAAAGATGAAGGTAAAAGTACCTGGTCAAAATCACTGCCACTATTCATGTATTCTTCCAGGTAGGTATAATAACGATCCTGCAAGCGCGTTTGCAGATCCTGTTGATCCAACGTCTCTCCAAGGCTAGTCATTCGTGCTAATCCACGCTCTACACCATTTTGTGAATTGAGGGTAAGCCGGGCAATTTTATCTTCATAAAAGCGTAGTGAGTCGCTGATCAGGTTAACCTGACGATCCAGAAACTCAATAGACTTTGTTGCAATAGTTGTTTTTTTATCCACATCATACCTCTGGTAGTATTCTATAAACTTGGAGAGGAATTCTTTTTCTTTTTCAGGCACTGGCCCTTGGAGGTAGAGGTTCACCACAGCAGATCCCGGTTCGGCCCAATTTAATCGCAGGGAACGTGAATAATTTTGTGCAAGAACATAGGGATCATTGAAGGTTATAATAAAAGTCAATCCAATCCATTTTCTATATAAATCACCTGTTTTATTGAAAATCAATTTTCTGCCCGCCACTAATATAGTGTCATTATACCTGAAGCGCATGGCTTTGTCTGTGGAGTCTTCATCGTCATTGCTACCTACGAAGGTAAATTCATGTTCTGAAATCAGGGAGTATTTGAAAGACCTTCCATAAGGCAACACATTATCTTTGGTGGCCTTGATGTGCACCGGGAAGTGAGGCATATACCGCTCCATCGATTTGATCTCACCCTTCACGTAATAGGATACATCCAGCTTCAAGTCCTCCACCACCTGCTGCATTAGGGGATAAGAACGCATTATAAAAAACTCGTTATAATAATTACGATATGGGTTGATTAGCGAGTTGGTATATAAAAACTTGGCACCAATGTTTTCATCACTTTCGCGGATAATGATGGAAGCAGAAACGGGATAAATTCGTGTTGTATAGCGATTGACAATATAAGCAATTGCTATAGATATGCCCAGCGTTAGGACAATTATGTACCAATAACGGAGAATTCTCTCCAGTACCCTGGCTGGATTAATATTGGGACCGGCACCGCCACTGCGATCGTCAAGTTGTGAAATAGCCATCGTTAATTCTGAACTAAATTGAATGCTAGCACCAAAAGAGATACTGTGGATATAAATAAGGAGAGATTTTGTAACCAGTAAATACGAAAGGGGCGCTGCTTTAATGCTGAGACCACCACTATATCATTTTGCTGAAGATAAAAATAAGGTGAACTCACGAATTCCTCTTTCAATATATTAACATAAAACACATCGGCTTGATCACCCCGTTGACGGATAATTTTAATATTTTCACGATTCGAAAGTTCGGTCAGGCCTCCCGCCATCGCAAGAGCTTCCATCATAGATATACGAGGACTAGGGGCCGTAATTTGCGCGTTGATTTCACCTACAAAGGTGAATCTGAAATTGAGAACCCTAACACGGACAACTGGATCACGTAATAAATTTTTTAGTACTTCTCTTATTTTCCCTTCTGACTCGAACACCGTCAGTCCTTCCAGCCTCACTTTTCCAAGTACTGGGAAACTAACATTACCTTCATTATCCACTATATAGCTAGTTAGCCCCAAACCTCCAGCTCCCTGTGCAGGATTAAGTTCCTTGATGAAGTTATATTCGTCAGGGGTAAGAGTAACAATGCTGATAGAAAGTTGATCCTGAGGCTGGATCTTGTAATTAGCTAAACTCAGAGGATAGCTTCGCAAAATAGAATCCGTAGGAAGATTTTTTTTGTTCAAATCATCTTTTTGCAACAGAACATATTGTTTATTAGGAACACAAGAACTGAAGATTGCCAAAAGTACTACGAGCAAGCATATGTTTCTCAACATGAAGAGTCAATTGAATTAAGGTGTAAATATAGGGGAAAATCAGGTGGAAAGCTTAAAGCGGAAAGCGGAAAGCGGAAAGTTGAAAGTCCATAGTCCTAAGTCGATGGTCGCTAGTCGGTTGTCAATGTTTGTTATTAGTTGTCAGGCGGGCGAAGCAGTCAGCTCGAAACTCAAAGCTTGTAGCTTATTCAAAGTTTAAAGTTTAAAGTGCGAAGTTTAAAGTCGATGGTCAATGGTTGATAATATTTGTCAGGCGGGCGAAGCAGTCTGCTCGAAACTCAAAGCTTGTAGCTTGTTCAAAGTTCAAAGTTTAAAGTTGAAAGACGGTGGTACATAGTCGATAGTCGATGGTTAATATTAGTTGTGAGGTGGGTGTAGCTGGCAACTCAAAGGTCAAGGCTTGAAGCTTGTAGCCTGTTCTAAAGTGAAAGTCGATGGTCGATAGTCCATGGTTGATATTTAGCGTGTTCTAGGTGGAAAGTTTAAGGTGGAAAGTTTAAAGTGGAAAGTCCATAGTCCTAAGTCGATGGTCCATAGTCGATAGTGCTACGATCTGGGGGATCAGCCAAAGGGCTGACAGGTCCTTCAGCCAAGGGTACTGACAAGTCGCTCGTGTTGGCTCCGATGGTAGTCAGGTGCCGTGGAGCCGCTCCACGATGGGCAGGCAGGATTCCGCCAAGGGTCGGATGAAACATGCGTTTTAAATTATTAATTGATGGGTTTAGCTGGCAGCTCAAAGCTCACAGCTCGTAACTGAAAGCTTGTAGCTTGTTCAAAGTCCATAGTCGATAGTGGATAGGGCAGCGGAAAGCGGAAAATTTAAAGTTGAAAGTCCATGGTCGATAGTCAATGGTCAATGGCAGCATAAAGCGGAAAGCTCACGGCTTGAAGCCAGAAGCTTGTAACGGGTTATGAGTGGTAAGTTCAAAGTGGAAAGTCGATAGTAGCCGATAAATAAAGCGGAAAGCGGAAAATTTAAAGTTGAAAGTTGAAAGTCCATGGTCGATAGTCAATGGTCAATGGCAGCGGAAAGTTTAAAGTTGAAAGTTTAGTTCAAAGTTTAAATTGGAAAGTTCAAAGTGGAAAAGTGCTGAGTCCTTAGGCGATAAGTCAATAGTTAATATTAGTTGTCTGGTGGGTTTAGCTGGCAGCTCGATGCTCAAAGCTTGTAACGGGTTATAAGTGGTAAGTTCAAAGTGGAAAGTCGATAGTAGCCGATAAATAAAGTGGAAAGTTTAAATTTCAAAGTTCATAGCATCTACGAATTTATTATCGGATGGATCCTGAGTAATCAGATGCCATCGATAGAAAACTTCAAGAAGTTGAACGTTGGGTAAGTTCAGCAGTAATTCGCTGATATTGTTAGCGATGAGGTTATTCGTCTTGGTTCCTATGATTTCAGCATACTCACTCAATATTTCATTGGTGATGATCAACTCAAATTTACCCGATACCAGACTTTCAAAAATCACGCGATAGGGAGATTTGCGCGGAATACAACTAAGCAAGATGTTTGTATCCGGAATGATTCTCATTCAGGCTTTCGAAGATGTTCCTGTGCCCATTTCTCAATGGTTTCTTCGTTAACCAAATTGGATTCCCACAGTTTATCGACTTCATCGGAAGCTGCCTTTGCAAAGTAGGTTGCGAGAAGTTTTTTAATTTCCAGCAACTGCCACTCAGGCACATGATGACTGAATATCTTCAGGAGTTCTCGTTGCACATTTGAAAAGGTTGTGCCTTCCATGGGATGGATTATATTATAGAGGAAGGCTACTAAAAATGAAGGGAAATCGGAAGTAAATTAATATGGCGTAAGGTCTTACGACCTGACGCAAAGATGATCCATCGCCATTGATTTTCTACTGTCCAAACGCTTGTGCCTGGATCTGGATGGGGAGGTGAGTAAAAAGGTTTGCCTCTCATTTCAACGGCTTTTGCCTGTCATCCCGGATATTGATTATTTCTATTTCGCGCTTACGGGGTTTAACCCGGTAGGTAATTATGGTAAGCTTATTCATGAGGCCACGATAAACATGGTTATGCGTGTGATCGCTGAAGTAGTGAAGGGTATTGTATCAGCAGTTCGAAAAAACCTTCACTTTCAAGAATAAAATTTCTCAACTCCCTTTCAGTCCAATGTTGCTCAAGATATTGAACAATGCCATCAAAGCCTTGAATGGCACGCCTGGTCCAGACTAACCGATATGCCATTTTTTATATTTTTTCATCACTTCCCTGTGGGGCGTCACTTCCCCCCTGTCGGCCTGCTTAAGACCTTCCTGAATCTCTGATTTCTCTGCTTCACTAATCTGACTCCACCAATCCTTCTCCTGCTCTTTTTTCAAAGAAATAAATTGTTTTAGCACGGCCGTGTTGTTTAACCCTGCAAACCACTCAATGAGTTGTAATTTCTCCGCCTGAATATCCATCTGTGGTATTGTTTGTTATATAAACGTAATGGTTTTTTAGCAGTAACTGGTGGGGAAAATAGATAATGGACAGTGGATAATTGATACTGGGGGAAAGTGGCTATAAGTGGAAAGCGGAAAGCTGAAAGTCGATGGTCCGTAGTCAATTACGACCTGACGCAAAAATGAAACCGATCACCATTGATTTCCCTTGTCCAAACAAACCAATCAAATCAAAAGCCGGCAACAGCAAACAACTACAATGACAACAATGAAAAACCGAATCAGAGAGCTGTGTAAAGTAAAAGCAGGATTAGCAGAAACCGTGTAAGCTAAATCCGGATGATAATCAGGTCCTGTCACTTCTGAATCAGGATTTGTATGTTAAGAGTATACAGGTTCAGGATTACAAGGGTTGAACTGTCAAGCTTTCTTAGGACTAAGGGCTACAGCAGTCAAACATCATCCGTACTTAGAAATTAATGGATTACCATTTTTCAGGATTATCGAAAATAGTGTAATCTTTATCCAGGCTAACGTACTAGCCTGGTATTAACAAACAGTTTTAACACCAAAACCTGTCAAGTTTTTTTAGGACGAGTCAGGTGAGGCTGTAAACTGAACTGTGTCAAAGTAGGACAAATACTAACTTTGACACATAATGAAAGAGAAAGAGCAATTCAATTTAGAAGAGATCAAGAAGAAAGCCCTGGAGCAGTTTCGCTCGGGCAAGTCCTTGTATGGTAAAGACGGAGCTTTTGCCCCGATGCTCAAAAGTTTTTTAGAAGCTGCACTGGAAGGAGAGCTCGATTCGCATCTGGACGAAGATGAGCGAAACGAGGGCAACCGTAAAAACGGCAAGACCAGTAAGACGATTCAAACTTCTGATGGACCCCTGGAAATTGAAACAAGCCGTGATCGGAATGCGACCTTCGAGCCTGAGTTGGTCAAGAAGCGTGAGACCGTACTTGCCGATACTCTTGAATCAAAAATCATAGGGCTATATGGATTGGGCATGAGCTTTCGGGATATCAGTTCGCATCTTAAAGAGATGTATGATGCTGATATCTCGCATACGACATTGAGCATCATTACTGATCGCATTATTCCGGTGATCAAAGAGTGGCAGGCCCGCCCGCTGGAAGATGTGTATTGCATTGTTTGGTTAGATGCCATGCACTACAAGGTAAAAGATGAAGGGCGGATCGTAGCTCGCGCAGTATACCACATCCTTGGCATCAACAAAGAAGGGCGCAAAGATCTACTCGGTATGTATGTATCTGAAAGCGAAGGCGCAAACTTCTGGCTCAGTGTACTTTCTGATTTGCGTAACCGTGGTGTAGCGGATATTCTCATTGCTTGTATCGACAACCTCAAGGGTTTTGCCGAGGCCATCCAAAGCACTTTCCCTAGAGTAGAAGTGCAGAGTTGCATTGTCCATCAGATACGCAATAGCCTCAAGTATGTGTCCAGCAAAGATCAGAGACCTTTCTTACGTGACCTGAAAGAAGTATACCGCTCAACCACCAAAGAACTGGCCGAGCAACAACTGGATGTATTGGATAAAAAGTGGGGAAAGAAATATCCGTTAGTCATCAACTCCTGGCGCAACAACTGGTCTAAGTTGAGCACCTATTTTAAGTATGACCCAGCCATCCGTAGGCTCATTTACACAACAAATACGATAGAAGGCTTTCATCGCCAGGTACGCAAGGTCACTAAAACCAAAGGCGCATTCCCTTCTGACATGGCACTTTTAAAACTAATCTTTCTGGCCTATCGGAACATTCGCAAGAAATGGACCGTCCCACTTCCAAACTGGGGGATGACAGTATCACAATTTTCCATTTGGTTTGAAGGAAGGCTCAACCTGGGTATATGAGTACTCATTTGATGTTGAAATGATGGACAACTCCCAATTAAATTTTATAACATTGCAGAAAGTCAGTAAGTGGGAGTTGACCACATTACAACATCAGATATGATTACTCATATACCCAGGTTGAGCCTTCCTTCAAACCAAATGGAAAATTGTGATACTGTCATCC
>JAYVTB010000126.1:0-4257 GCA_043774805.1 Cyclobacteriaceae bacterium
AGAACGCATTAGAACAAGGCGCTAAAATAGAATTTGGGGGACCCGCCATCGAGGAACAAAGATTTATGCATCCGGTAATTTTATCGCAGGTGTCATTGAATTCACGGATTATGGAAGAAGAAATTTTTGGCCCTGTGTTGCCCATTCTCACCTATGCCGCGGAAGAAGAAGTTATTGGCCTTATTAATTCAAAACCTAAGCCACTAGCCCTCTACCTCTTCAGCAATAACAAAGCATTTCAAAATAGAGTGATACGCGAAACCACAGCTGGTTCAGTGTGTATCAACGACTGTGTACTTCAATTTACCCACCCTAATTTGCCCTTTGGGGGAGTTAACTCCAGTGGCATCGGAAAATCACATGGCAAGTATGGATTTCAGGCGTTCTCCAATGAAAAACCCGTGGTCAAGCAACGAAACGGATTTACTTCTACCTATTTTCTGCACCCTCCTTATACGGCCAGAGTTAAGCGTATTATTGATATGATGGTGAAGTGGTTCTAACAAGAAATTACCCTTCAATTCGTTTGTAGGTCAAGGATTCCTCTTTGCTGAGGTATTTACTAACTTTGATGTCGCTAATTAATAAGTTATGAAAATTGTTAAAAAAGTCCTGATTGGCTTTGGGGTATTTGTCATCATTCTGGTTGCTGCTGCGTTTTTCATACCCAGAGTATTCAAAGACGACATTAAAGCAGCCATCGACAAAGAAATTGCCAAAAGCATTAATGCCGATGTAATTTTTGAGGCCGATAATTTTGACCTTACCATATTCCGGAATTTTCCAAACATTACCGTTGAGATAAAGGAACTGGGCGTATTCAATCACGCTCCGTTTGAGGGCACGGCACTTTTTGTCGCCCATGAAATCGCCATTGAGATTAACCTAAAAAATGTGTTGTTTGGTGATCAGTTGAGGCTGAAAGGCATATCAATGCTTCACCCACAAATTGACATACGGGTTTTAAAGGATGGAACTGCGAATTACAATATCACCTATCCATCTACCGATACTGTTACAGTCGAGAGTGAGCCCACAAGATTCTCATTTGGAATTGACCATTGGGAGGTGGTGAACGGAACTCTATCCTACGATGACCAATCCATTCCATTTAAGATGTCATTAAAGGGGTTGAATCATTCCGGAAGCGGAAACTTCAACGAAACCGCCTTTGATCTCACTACAAACTCCGTTGCCGATTCTCTCACTGTTGCCTACGATGGTGTTGAATACCTGTCCAACAAAAAAGCAGTAGTCGATGCGGTCATTGGAATCAGTGAAGATTATTCCAAGTTTACTTTCAAAGATAACTCCGCAAAACTCAACGACTTTGCCATGAGCTTTGACGGCTGGTTTAAAATGAACGACAATGATTATGGAATGGATATTAATTTCAAAAGTCCGGAAAATACTTTCAAGAGTCTTTTGTCTTTAGTGCCCGGTATGTACACCAAGGATTTTGATAAGATAGAAACGAAAGGTGATTTGTCGTTTGCCGGTTTTGTAAAAGGAACCTATAGTGATACTCAAATGCCTGCATTCAATCTTGCCCTTAACGTTAACGATGCCATGTTTAAATATCCTGATTTGCCTACCGCCATTTCAAATATCAACATGGATTTATTGGTGGATAACAAAACAGGAGTAATTGAAAACACTTTGGTGGATATGAAGAAACTTCATCTCGATTTCGGCACTAATCCTGTCGATGCCCGATTGCTCATCGAAAATTTGAAGGATTACAAAATGGATGGAAACGTCAAAGCAACATTGAACCTTGCCGAATTGAATAAGATGTTCCCGATGGAAGGTCTTCAAATGAAGGGTACTTATTCCGTGAACGCAACTGCCAAAGGAACCTATGACAGCTTAAAGAAAACTATTCCAGCCATCAATGCATCGATGTCATTAGCTAATGGATATGTGAAATCAGCCGAATTTCCGTTGCCGCTGGAAGACATGAGATTCAATGCCACCGTTCAGAACTCCTCAGGCAAAATGGCTGAAACATTCATCGCGGTGAAAGATTTTGGAATGTTGCTGGATGGAGAAAAATTAAACGGTGAATTGATGCTTCAAAACCTGGATGATTATACCTGGGACCTTAAAGCCAACGGAGGCCTTGATCTCGAGAAAATCACGAAGATTTTTCCAATTGAAGGAATGTCACTGGCCGGAAAAGTAAAGGCTAATATAGAAACGAAGGGAAAATACTCAGATGTGGAGGCGGGCAAATATGATCGTCTTCCCACGAGCGGAACAGCTTCGTTGAAGGAGTTCAAATACAAGTCAAAGGATCTTCCGTATACCGTAACGGTGAGCTCTGCCGAAGCCGTCTTTGATCCGAAAAAGATTGAAGTGAAAAATACGAAGGGCACGATCGGGAAAAGTGATTTTGCTGTGTCCGGAGCGATTAATAATTACATAGGTTACCTGTTTGGCCCTAATGAAATCATAAAAGGAACGATGAACTTCAACTCCACTTTGCTTGACTTGAATGAATTCATGACTGAAACCGAAACAACTACCACAACCGATACGGCTTCCTACGGAGTTATACCGGTTCCGTCCAATATTGATTTTGTCCTTCACTCCGATATCAAAACCGTTAAAATGATGGATTACACCATGAGTGATGCCACTGGAGATGTGATTGTTAAAGACGGAGTGGCCGATCTGCACGGTATAAAGTTTAATATGCTGGGAGGGTCGTTCATTGTTGACGGGGGCTACAATACAAAAGACCTCAATCATCCGAAATACGATTTTGCTTTAAAAATTAATAATCTATCCATTCAGCAGGCCGCCAGTTCTTTCAGTGTTGTTAAAACCTATGCGCCCATCGCAGGATTGGTAAACGGAAATTTTACTACCGACTTTAAAATCAATGGTGAATTAGGCCAGGATATGTCGCCCAAGATGAACACGGTTAATGCGGGGGGATTAATAAAAATTGCACAAGCCGCTCTTTCTCAATCTAAGTTAGTTTCAGGTATTACTTCATTGACAAAGCTGGAAAACACGGAACAGGTAACGCTGAAAGATGTGATTATGTCTGCTGCAATCAATGATGGTCGATTGAGTGTAAAACCATTTGACGTGAAGTTTGGCAGCTATGTAACCAACATCAGTGGTAGCACCGGTCTTGATGGCTCGATCAATTATCTCCTAAAAATGAATGTGCCTGCCGGCAAACTAGGCTCAGAACTTCAGGGCTTTATCAATCAAAATACCGGTTCTAAAAATTCAACTTCGGAGATTCCAATTAGCATCGCATTGGGTGGCACTTATAAAGAACCAAGATCTACCCTGCTTACCCAAGAGCAAACGGCACAAGTGAAAGAAGCCCTTACCAATGTAGCTGAAGAAAAAGGTGAGAAGGCACTGGAAGGTGCACTTAAAGGAGATAAACCAGAAGACATCATTGGTGGATTACTGGGTACCAAAAAAGATACGTCCAAAGTTAAAAAGGATTCTACCCAGGTTAAGGCTGACACAACTAAAACCGATGTGAAGCAGGAGACCCAAAAAGTGTTGCAGGACAAACTTCAGAATCTGCTTAAGAAAAAGAAGAAAAATTAATCGATCAACATCTCTCTTGATAGAAGCTGCCTATTTGAGGCAGCTTTTTTATTTCATTTTCCGCAACTCCACACCAGTGAAGTAACCTTCTTTAATAAGCGTAAGTAATTGTGCCGGGGTTGGATGTATCTGATAGAAAGTGTCATCGCCTTTTTGAATTTCTTTCACCTCCATTTTTCTGGAAAGTTTCCGATGTATCTCTCGTCTCTTTGAATCATCCTGAATATCAATAGACATAAATTCAAGTACACCTGGTGATTTTTGTCTGACTAATCGGAGGACCCACTGATTACCGTCTTTAAAATTTACGAAGTAATAATTTTCATAAAACTTAACCACCAACGAATCGCTTAGTACGCCTCTTCCTAGCCAATCCTTATCTTCCTTGTCTTTGAAATGATAGCCCCACGATTCTATAATGAGCGTATCTCCTGTCTCCCCAGTCTGTCGGTCATACGTTTGATAAATTCCCTGAACCGAAGTTGGGATCTCTTTGAGGGATGCTATACCTGCGGGCTGCGCTTCACGGAAAGTAACTTCTTTACAGGAATACAATAGCAAAGACCAACATGTAATCAGCAAAAGCAAGCGCATGGTGCTTATCTGGTTTAGTAAGTATTAACTCTACTTTGTCACAACTAAGTTGCTGATTTTTGGCTACTTCCATAGTATTGG
>JAYVTB010000127.1:0-10088 GCA_043774805.1 Cyclobacteriaceae bacterium
CATTGTCGGAGGTGTTCCTGCTAAAGTGATCAAAATGATTGGTTAAAAATATTGGAAGGCTTACATGCTTTTCAAAGTTGTATTTAAATCCGGATCGTAATTGTGGCCTGGATTTTCCGAATGCTTAAAAGAGCCCCCTAAAAAGGGAGCTCTGAAATTGAACACTCAAGCCACAAGAACCTGAGGAAAACCTCTTTGATGCCAGAGGGAAACCATGCAAACAGGAATGGCCTAACGCCAAACCGAAAACCGAGCGACAGCCACCAGCCACCGATGCGGACACGAATGATATATTTAAACATAGCGCGATCACACGGGATCGGATAGAAAGGTGCAAGGGCTGCCGTAAAAAAATACTACCCGAGGAATGTGTGTTGGCAAGAGGGGAGGGTGGAGATTTTTTTACGAGCAGGCGCAGCGAACCCTTGCAGCTTTCTATTGCGCAAGCCCGTAACTTTGTGTTATGTTTAAAAGATTGCTAACCTAACATTCCAACCACGTTCTTTCTGGATGCGCCAAGTGCAAACAGTGATCGGAACATAAGGTCCATCGTGACCGAGTTATCCGCAGCCTCCATCTTGGCTACTCTTGATTGGCTTGATTTTATACGTTTGGCTAGGTCAACCTGAGTGAGTTTTTTAGATCTGCGTAAATCCTGGAGAGCTTTGCTCAGAGCAAGTTTAAGCTCAACATAGGCAGCTTCTTCGGGTGAAAGGTTCAGAAATTCTGCTGCGCTGCCAACCTTCCAGCCATTTGCTTCGAGACGTTTTTTCTTTGCACTGTTCATTTTTTTTTTAGTTATCATCATACTTCTTAATCCTATGCTTGCAATTGTCAATAACTTGCCGAGGCGTTTGTCGAGTTTTCTTTTCAAAGACTTCCAAAACGACAATCGCATCCGGATCAGTTCTATATACAATTCTCCATATTACATCCTCATCATTTATACGAAGTTCGTGACATCGTCTGCCGATGGCGGGCATTGGACGAGAATGTGGCATAGAAATATTTTCACCCTGTTGAAGCTTGCGAAGTAACAAACCTGCTTCAATACGAGCATCCATCGAAAAAGGCGGTGTCTTCACTTCACCATGCAGCCAAACAAGCGGTTTATTCATATTGGTTCACACTGCAAATATATGCCAAATATGACATATGTCCAAATTGACATGCCATCTATTTCCAAGCAATACCGTTGCGCGGTGGCCTGAGCCAAATGCGAGGTGGTGAAATGGCATGTGCGTGGAAGCATATTTGGCTCTTGATTTTTTTCGTTCTTTTTGCATCAAGGCAAAAAGGACAAAAGAAAAATAAGGTGCAAACACCTTTGAAGTTCTGGTGAGCTATAGCGAACCTAATCAATTAATCCAATGAGCTTTATCACAACTCAATTGAATTGATTTTAGAGCATTTGATCAAGCATGTGTAATGCTGGCTTTGGTTTGAGTCAAGCATGTGCGGCCTGCATTATTTATGCTTGGCGCGGCTGGTTGCACTCATGCGCGTGGGCAAAAAACTTTCTCGCTCAATCTTTATCGTTTAATAGACACTCAAGGACGAGGTGTGAACGGCCCGGATGAGCGCGGCCTTGAGCGGCTATTTAGCATAACGTCAAATTATATAACTGTGCGGCTGGCTTGTGCGAAAATCCCGCACTTCAATACGAAGCCTAAAACCCCCAGCCCAGCGTAGCAAAGGCATTGTGTGATGGCACGCTGGGATGGTTAACATAATATCATTATAGAACTGTGCGTCAGGAACTTAGCGAGGAAAGAGTTATATAATGGCGAGCGTTATGTTAAGTAGCTTTGGCATCCGGGCTTACCGAATCTTCATGGAAAGTTTTTTAGCGTTGGCTTTAGTAACTCAATCTTTTTCATTTACACCGGACTCGGCAGCGACACTCTTTGGGCAGGCTTAGGAAGTGGGAGGGAAGTGCGAGCATGCACAATGTGTGGCGATGCTGCTCTTTTTGGGGAAAGTAGTTAAGTTTTAATTTAATTTCTCCTTGAGAAACGTCATAACTTTAGTCCTTACCTCATCCGCATCGAACATCACTCCGAAGTGAGGTGCGTTTTTAACAATCACAAGTTCATTTTCAACTCCAACTACATTTAGCCATGAACTCAGTAGATGTGAGTGTTTATTTGAAACTATGTCATCGCTTCCACCATGAATAATTAGGAACGGAGGATCATCTTTGTCAACATACGTAACAGGGCTGGCAGCCTTTGCAAGATCAGGGCGTGACAACGGTGTGGCACCGATCAAGATGCTTTCCGGAGACTTTGGATCATCGGCTCCAGGAAATAATACTAACTCCGCAGGACCATAGAAATCAACAACAGCTCTGAAGCTGAATGATTTATTTGTTCCTGGTATGAAAAAGTTTTGAACGTTATTATTCTTTGACAAACCTATCAATGAGGCCAGGTGTCCACCTGCTGAAAAACCCATGACAGCAATTCGTTTTTTATCGAGGCCGTACTTGTCTGCATTGTCAACTAAAAAGGAAATTGCGCGATTGCAGTCTTGTATCTGTGCTGGAAAAATTGCTTGCGTTGCAAACCGGTAATCGATAGAGGCCAGTGCAAAACCACTGCTAACTATCTCCGCTACTGTTTTTTTCATGTAACCAATATCTCCATACTTATCATTGCCTAACCAGCCACCGCCATGTATGAAGATCACCAACGGTAATTTACCTTTCGCGCCAGCGGGTAGGTAAATGTCCAGTAAGTGATTCGGCAATGTATCGCTATTGTAAGGTATGTTGCCATGTAAAATAGTTCCCTTGGGAAATACATCCATGACAGGGTTGGTTTGAGAAAACGCGGCATTTGTTACTGAGGAAAGGCAAAGGAGAAGGTAAATGAATCGATGCATCATATTTTTTTGCGATTTAAATTTAGTAGATAATTTTTTTGGATCCACTTGTTGTACTTGAACGAATTCTTATTGCCGGTTGTCTTTCATTGCCATCACATTCTATATGGATTTGTTTCTATTTGTTTTCCGAATGGCTGATCGTAGAAACGTTTTCCCGTTGCTTTGTATAACGCGTTGGCCACGGCAGCAAAGACAGGCGGGAACAAAGGCTCTCCCAATCCGGTCGGATCTTCTTCATTCTTAACAAAATGAACTTCAACAGCCCGCGGAGTTTCTTTCTGGCGGATCATTTTATATTGGTGAAAATTATTTTTGTCAGGCACACCATCTTTGAACGTCATCTCACCATAAAGTGCGTTTCCAATGCCATCAATAATTCCACCTTGACCCATATTGATCGCTCCATCGGGATTGACTACAATACCACAGTCAACTGCAGCAATGACGTTTTCGATTACCGGAGTATTCCCTTGTAATTTGAGATCGACTACTTCAGCAACGTAAGTATTATGACAGAAGTATGCTGCCACACCACGACTCACATTCACTGGTGATTGTGACCAGTTTGATTTTTCTCTGACAAGTTTCAACACGCCTGCATATCGATCAGGATCGTAATCATTGTCTTTTCCGACTGGATTTTGTTTTGCGCGTTCTAATAACTCAAGTCTGAAATCAATGGGATCTTTCCCTGCAAGCTCTGCGAGCTCATCGAGAAATGACTGCTCTGCCGCTGCGTTGAAATTTGATCGGGGTGCGCGAAAAGCACCAACTGTTATGTTGGAAGGTATAGCCCAACCTTCTGCGAGGTAGTTCTCAATTGCGCCCGCAGGAAATCGGTTTTGATGAATGGGATGTTCAGGAATGCCGCCACCTTTTACATGGAAAGCGATGACGTTGTTGTCTTTGTCGAGTGCAGCCTTGTATGTTGCAGTGTATGTCGGACGGTAAATTCCGTACGTCATGTCATCTTCACGGGTGTATACAAGTTTGATTGGTGCCTTTATTGTTTGAGAAATAACTGCAGCCTCAATAAGGTGGTGGCCATATGATCGTAACCCAAAACCGCCACCCATTCGTGCGAGCTTAATATTAATCTTATCTTTTGGAATTCCAAGCCGTGCTACAAGTGTGTTGCTGATGAAATCAGGGATCTGAACAGGCGCATACAAATCTGCATGATCTTCTTTGACATTCGCGAAACAAGTTGCGGGCTCCATCGGGTTGTGAGCGAGATATGGAGCCGTGTATGTTCGTTCAAGTACTTTGGCTGCTTTTTTAAATGCGGCTTCAGGGTTTCCATCCCTGCGAAGAATTTCTCCTTTTCCTTTTGAGTATTTTTCCATCTGTGCTTTGTGTCCTTCTGTGCTTTCAAGACCTTCGGGTATTGTGACAAGGGTCTTTCCTTGTCCCCAGAGTTCCTGGGTAATTGAATATTCAGGCATCAACTCCCATTCAGGTTTCAATGCTTTTTTTGCATTCATTACCTCCCATGTTGAATTACCAACAATAACACCCAACTCCGTAAAGCTCGTTATGTCAAAAGGACTTCGTTCGTAATCTTCCTTCAATGTTTTGATTACAAATACATCCTTTATGCCCGGCATAGATTTCACCGATGAATCATTAAGAGATTTTATCCTCATCCCAAAGGGTGGAAGTACAATCATCGCGATTAGCATTCCTTCTTCTTTGTAATCAATACAAAAAAGTGGTTTGCCAGTCACGATTTTCTGACCATCAACATTCTTTCTTGATGTACCAATAATCTTAAAGTCCTTAACATCTTTGGTTGTAACTTCCGATGGAATGGGCATACCCACAGCGTGAGAAGCCATTTCACCATAGCCCGCATTTTTTCCAGATTGTTTATGATGAATTATTCCAGCTTCAGTTGTAATCTCTTTAGCCGGAACGTTCCACTGCTTTGCGGCAGCGTTCACTAACAATTGACGAACTGTTGCGCCTGCTGTGCGTAGCGGTTTCCAACCCATCCTGATACCCTGGCTTCCTCCGGTAAATTGTCTTTCGTAGCGCGCTGGATTAAAATTAGCCTGCTCAACAATAACATTTTTCCAATCCACATCGAGTTCATCCGCCAGAATCATTGGCATGGACGTTTTTACACCCGAGCCAAATTCCGGATTTGGTGACATCAAGGTTACCAATCCGTTATTTCCAATTTTTATATAACTGTTTAAATCAAACCACTCATCAGGCGCGCCAAGAAGTTCTGCATCCTTTGGTGTGCACCCGGCAAGCCAGCTAAAGCTTAACATCAAACCGCCACCAGCCAATGCAGAGGTTTTTAAAAATGATCGTCTATTAATGGTCGTGTTTATTTGTCCCATAGGTAATGGATTTGAAGGTTTAAGCGTTGGCAGCAGTATTGATGGCAGCCTTGATTCGTAGGTATGTCGCACAGCGGCAAATGTTTCCGTTCATGGCATTTTCAATTTCCTCGTCAGTCGGATTTGCTTTGCTTTTTAAAAGTGCAGCGGCCGTCATAATTTGCCCCGCCTGGCAATACCCGCATTGCGCCACATCATGTTCAAGCCATGCTTTCTGCACAGGGTGGTCACCGTTTTCCGAAAGTCCTTCAATCGTAACAATCTCTTTATTCTCGACTGATGAAACAGGAAGAATACAGGATCGTGTGGCGTTGCCTTCGAGATGGATTGTGCATGCTCCACATTGCGCCATTCCGCAGCCAAACTTAGTTCCAACCAAGTTCAGGTGATCTCTAAGGACCCAAAGCACAGGTGTTTGCGGATCTACATCCACCGTATGTTTCTTTCCGTTGATGTTAAGGTTGATAGTTGCCATTGATGTCGGTATTTAAATATTTATCGACTGTTGATGTTGATCTTACGCTGACAGCCAAGTCTATTGGCCAAAATCTAGTTACTAATATACTGCTCATCACTCACTTTCTCCAACCAATCCACCACCTTTCCATTCAATTCCTCTTGCGTGGCAATATGTGTCATTGCCATTGTTGGCGATGCTCCATGCCAATGTTTTTCACCAGGAGCAAACCACACGATGTCACCTGGTCGGATTTCTTCAATGGGGCCGCCTTCGCGTTGTGCTAAACCTACTCCCGCCAATACAATTAACGTTTGTCCTAGAGGATGCGTGTGCCAGGCTGTTCTTGCTCCTGGTTCAAATGTGACCTCTGCTGCGCCAGCACGTCTGTGTCCGTTTGGTTGGAATAAGTAATTAATGCGGACTGATCCGGTGAACCAATCTTCCGGACCTTTGACTGAAGGCTGAGAACCTAATTTAGTAATTTCCATTGTTAGCTTTTGGTTTGCTATTCTTTTTTATTTTACTCTCGACTGTTTCTGCGGATAACATACTGCTTATCGAACGTATAAATCAGGTTTAAACTCCAGTCAAAATCCTTTGCCGGGATGGTCGATTGAATAGCCTTGTTCACAATGCCGGAGATCGTTAGCGGAAAATTACGGATACCCAGCACGGTGGTGGCATTCACATAGTAGCCATCGGAATCATCTACTTTCAGGTAAAATACCTGCGGATTGAATGTAAAATAGGATTTACCCACCAGTTTGATTTCAGTGAAGTTACCCTGAAGCGCCAGAAAGTTGGAATTCTGCGGACCGTGCTTTTGAAAACCGTGTCCTTGCAGATAATACAAACCAATGCTGGCATGTTTGGAAAATATATATTTTGGATGAATCTCCCCGGCCAGGAAACGCCTTGCTACAGATAATTCCTCATCGATTCCGTCAATCGATACCGTACTAGTAATAAAATTGATACCAGGCAGGTGACCTCCGAAGGTTAACTGGAACCGTGATGTGTTGATTGCCTTGTATCGGTAAATAAAAATGATTGTCCATGGCCGTCCTTTCAGAGAAAAACGAAACATAGGATCAAAACTAAACCGTTTATTACCCATTTGCATATCCAGATATGCGGCAGGTTTACCCAGCGTAAAGGCAGGTATGATGGAGAACCCGTTGTTGGTCACCGTCAGGTCGGTTCGAAAAAAGAAAGTGCTGTCTTTTTCCTGTGCTTTGCCGGGCATGACAGACAACAAGCAAATGATAAATAGTATATACTTCATGGGGCAGGGGTTGCTTTATCGTGATCATTTCGTTTTTATCTTTCGCTGGTCCATACCCGCCACTCATTCCCATACAGCCAAGACCGAGTGGTGAAACTTCCAGCAGTCCTTTTCCTAATGTTCGCTTTTTCATAATCATGAATTAGTTGGTGAGATACTGCTCATCCGTCACAGCTTCTTGCCATGTTACAAATCCATTTTCTGTCTTTGGCAAAATATACATTTGAGTAAGCGCATTATTTTCAGTTGCGCCATGTCAGTGTCTTGTATTTGCCGGAACTTTGATAACGTCACCTTTTCTCATCGTTTGTTTTGGTTGTCCCTCCAATTGATGATATCCTTCACCGTCAAGAACGATTAGAATTTGCCCACTTGGATGTACATGCCAGTTCGATCGCGCGTTCTTTTCAAAATACACGTTGCCGACCAAGGTATTATAAATTGAATCATTGGCGACTAAGCCAAAGTTGTAGGCATTGCCTGTGAAGTTTGTGGCAGAGCCGAGTTCACCCTTCGGAAAAATTGCTTCTTCGGAAGAATGAAATTCTGATTGATCAACTTGACTCTTATCACTATTGCAGCTACTCAGTATGGCTACCAATAACAAGGTCGTTAGGGAATTAAACATCTTGTCCTTCATATCGATTTCAGTTTTTTAATTAGTAAGTAGCTCAAAGGTAACGGTCACGTTTCCTGAACCAAGTGCTTGCGTCAGGCCGCTTGGGTCTTCAATTTTTCCAAGCCTTGTGTAGTTATATGACGTGTTGAATGTCTTATAAAATAATACAAGTGTATTAGAACCCCAAAGCATTAAATCTCCTGAGTTGATGGTTCGAGGGTTAGCAGCATTCGTTGGTAGATTATTTGTAAAATCAAAAAACTTTTCATTGCTGTTAAGATCCTTCATACTAATTGTTAATGGTAGCATTTTCTTGAATTCGTTTGCCGTATTATTCGACTCAAGGATTGCCGTAAAATTTTTGTTCCCCACGGTTATCACTATTGAATCTTTCATAAGGTCTGAGTTTTGTGAAGGCAACTCTGGAATATTGTTGTCAGGCAACGTGACATCGTCAGTCGCGCAACTGGCAGAAACTATAAAAGGCAAAATAAGTATACATAGGAAGAACTTCATAATCTTGATTGATTACATGTTTCGTAATGTTGAATGGGTGACGGCATATGTTTTGATTTGTTGATACGAAGGTAGGCTGGAGGCGATGGAGCTGGATAAAGATAATCAAACCAATCATTAAGGTTTTCAAACCAAGGGTTATGCGGAAAATGGCGATTTCAAGCATTTTTAGAATTTGTCGCTTCATTTTTAGTTACTAAATTGTGAGGCACCCTCAAAGGCTGCATGGAAGCAAGACGGTAGTATGAATGTTTGATACTCTTAATTGATGGTTTGAATTTCTTAAGACTGAACCGCGTTACCTGGAGTACCTTTGTTTCATGAATTTGAAACGACTTAGCAAAATGTGGTCAATGTTAATGAAGGTATTTCATTGGATGGAAAAACAGACTTCATATCCAGCTTTGAACCGCTCACATAATCAAAGAACACGCAACACCTGGTTGCTATAACATGATAAGGATGGAAAAGAAAATAAAGGCACGATCACTTTCAGACTTCAACAAAGACCTTAAGCTTAAGGGATTTAATGTTTTTCAAATTGAAGACGATGGTAATGCCGTCCGGAGTTACAGTCGAAAAGATTTTTATAAGATTTGCCTGACAACAGGGCAGAGCATCATCAACTATGCTGATCGAAGCTTTGATACAAAGGGCACTATTCTGTTTTTTGCCAATCCAAATGTTCCCTATTCGTGGGAAACTGTTTCGCGAACCTATGTCGGTTATACGTGTCTCTTCTCTGAGGATTTCTATAAACCTTCTGATCGTAGTGAGAGTCTTCAACAATCACCACTCTTCAAAGTAGGAGGAACCCCTATTTTTTACATTGCCGAAGACAAGCGAGAATTCTTAAATGGAATTTTTCGAAACATGATCGCTGAGCAAGGCACAGACTATGCTTTTAAAGATGACCTTATCCGAAACTACATTAATCTGATTATTCATGAGGCGATCAAACTTCAACCTGCAGAAAATTTTGATCAGGTAAAAAATGCAGCCCACCGGATTACCAATGTATTCTTAGAGTTGCTTGAAAGACAATTTCCAGTTGAAGGAACAGATCGTCCGCTGCAACTTAGAACTGCACAGGATTATGCGAGCAGTTTGAATCTTCACGTTAATTACCTTAACCGCGCGGTAAAGGAAACAACTGGCAAGTCAACCACAACGCATATTGGTGAGCGAATAACAAATGAAGCAAAAGCACTTTTACTTCATACAGACTGGAACGTGGCCGACATTGCTTATGCTTTGGGTTTCGAGTACCCAACCTATTTTAATAATTTCTTTAAGCGCATCACAGGAACAAATCCAATGTCTCTTCGGTCAGCTGAGATTTCGCACAACTAACGGTTCGACACAATGAACATATTTGAAAGAATGCTCGCTGGCGGTATAATCACAAATGACGATCCTAGAATGCCTGAAGCGTGGACAGCCATCGCTCGAACACTTCAATTGTCAATAGAACTTAACAACTCCACAGATACACAATTGATGAGAGAGCGTTTGAGCAACATTATCGGAAGCAAAATTGATGAAAGCACAACGGTATTTGCACCATTCCATACAAACTTCGGTCAGCACATAAAGTTTGGTAAAAACGTATTTGTTAATCATGCTTGTAGCTTCCTAGATATGGGCGGCATTACCATCGAAGATAATGTCCAGATCGGACCAAGGGTCAACATAACAACGGAGAATCATCCAATAGATCCCTTAAAACGAAAAGATCTTGATTTGAAGCCTGTCGTAATAAAACGAAACGCGTGGATAGGAGCGGGTGCTACGATTCTGCCAGGTGTGACAGTCGGAGAGAATTCAATTGTTGCAGCGGGGGCAGTAGTGAATAAGGATGTTCCGGCAAATACCATTGTCGGAGGTGTTCCTGCTAAAGTGATCAAAATGATTGGTTAAAAATATTGGAAGGCTTACATGCTTTTCAAAGTTGTATTTAAATCCGGA
>JAYVTB010000128.1:0-36901 GCA_043774805.1 Cyclobacteriaceae bacterium
GTATGACAGTTCATACAGATATTAGGAGAAGGAATGTTTGCCTGTTTGCCTTTGAGGGCACCGGTATGGCAATACTTACATTCAATTTCAAATTGACCCGCATGAATCTTATGCGAAAATGCGATCGGCTGCTTAGGTTGGTAATTCTGTTGTATGCCAATGGAATACAAACCATCAATAACGGTTTTAAATGATACGGCCCCTACAACAAAAATCACCAGGAAAGCAAAACCAGTGCTTCTTACAATTGTTCCCAGCGAATAAGGTGAATGAACAATTTCTCTATCCTCCTCGGTGAGATCTTTCTGATCCAGGTATTTCTTGAGAGCGCTGATAATAAGCCCGAGAATAATCAATAGTAAGACAAGAATCACAATCATACCAATGAGTATGATGTTCATGTAAGAACTTGGCACTCCTTGCTCACCACCACCCGCTGCGGTTGCTGTTGCTGCCGGTGCATCAACTTTAGAAGCCTCTGCTTTCACATAAGCAAGAATGCTGAGTATCTGTACATCGGTGTAATTGGTAAAGGCCGTCATCTGGGCCTTGTTGAATTCATTATAAATGGTGTTGGCATAAGCATCTCCACTGGCAATCATTTTTGCCGGGTTGCGAACCCATGAGTAGATCCAATCAATACTTGGAACTCGCGTCTCCACGCCAGCTAATGCCGGACCAACCAACTTTTGCTTCACCCGGTGGCAAGATTTACAGTTGCCATTGAACAATGCCTCACCGGCACTGATTACAGCAGGGTCGGTAGGAATTTCTTGAGCGAATGAATTGAAACTTAGGGTAATGGAGAACAGTGCGAGTGCTATGAAATGAACGGGATCAGATAATCGTTTCTTCATCGTGACGCGTTTAGGTTACCGCTTTTTTACGGAATCGCACAAATCTACACTGTGAATGCATTATTTCAAATTTATTTTAGTAGCCGGAGCTAATATTTTATATGTATTTTCAATGCGATTTGGGGATAGAAAAAAAGTGAAATGAAGAATTTCGCAACAGCATTTTGACAGTGCTTTTGGTAGCTAACCTGAAAGCATAACTATTTAGAATTAGTATAAACTACGTGATTTACTCTTTCTCTGAATTATGAATATCTATGACTCCGTTTGAATATGTAAGTGTACTCATCTCCATAATCTTAGGATTAGGAATTTCCCAACTGGTGACCGGAGTTGCCGATATGGTGCATCAATGGGAGCGCATTAAACTCTACTGGCCCCATATGCTTTGGATAGGATTCATTTTCTTTTTACACATCCAGGATTGGTGGTCGCTTTATGATTTGAGGAATTTAACTGCGTGGAAACTGCATACGTTTTTGTTTACCATACTTTATCCAATCAACCTCTTCATTCTGGCAAGAATACTATTTCCATTCGGCTCGGTAGATCACGGAACTGACTTCAAAAATTTTTACTTCCTTAATTTCAGGAGGATTTTTGTGTGGGCAATCTTTTCCGTTGTGTTGTCCATTTTGGACAATTTGTTTCTGAGCAATTTGAGCCTCGTAGAACAACCGCTCCAACTTTTGCTGCTCGCTTTCCTCCTGTTTATCACGATCAGGAATTACCAACAAGAATGGATTCACAAACTGATCGTCTTACTCCTATCAGGCATGCTCTTAATAAGTATGATTTCGCATGAGTGGACTATTGGTTCTTAAATAAGGTGAGAAATAACAACCCTGATTATTTCTTATAGGCGGTAAATTACGGATACCGAGATAGCGACTTATCCTTTTTGATCATATTGCGGATGAAGGCTCTTAAAAAGAAGATATTACTATCCACAAAACCGCATGCCCCTGAGCAAATTGACCAGAGACTTAGTGGTACCCCAGCAGCAGATTTATTGAACCTTAAATTTATAAACGGTTTGTTGCTTGTAAACCTCTCCTGGTTTTAGCACTGTAGAAGGAAATGTAGGTTGATTCGGTGAATCTGGAAAATGTTGCGTCTCCAGGCAAAGCCCCGATCGATACATATACTTCTTCCCTCCCTTTCCAATGTCTGTGCCATTCAGAAAGTTGCCCGAATAAAATTGTAGACCCGGTTGGGTAGTCCAGACTTCCATTACCCGGCCCGAGATTGGTTCCGATAAAATTGCGGCCAATGAAAGGTCTCCATCTTTTCTGTTGAGCACCCAGTTGTGGTCATACCCCAGACCATTTTTTATCTGCACATCTTCAGCATTGATTCGTTCACCTATTTTAGTTGCCTTCGTGAAATCAAAGGGAGTTCCTTTTACATTTTTCAATTCGCCAGTCGGAATCAGTCCTTCATCCACCGGGGTGAACTTATCTGCATTGATATATAAGGAGTGGTCGAGTATCGTGCCATTGCCCTCACCGGCCAGGTTGAAATAAGAATGCTGAGTGAGGTTAACGACCGTGGTCTTGTCGGTGGTGGCCTCATAATCAATCACCAACTCATTGTCATCGGTTAATGTATAGGTGACTTTCACTTTTAAGTTTCCCGGATATCCTTCCTCACCATCTTTGCTGAGATAATACAGCTCAGTTTTATTTCCGGAAGCTTTCTCTGATTTCCAATACACATTATGAAATCCTCCGGGTCCACCATGCAACGCGTTGAACCCATTATTCAGGTGCAACTGGTATTCGGCACTATCCAATGCAAACCTTCCCTTTGCAATTCTATTGCCGTACCTACCGATCAGTGCACCGAAGTAGGGATTTCCATCCGGGTATTGCTCAGCGGAATCATATCCAAGTACAACATCGGTGAGCGCACCATTCTTACCCGGCACTAAAAGCGAAATAATTTTACCGCCATAGGGAGTAATGGTAGCCATCATTCCATTCTTGTTTGTCAGTGTATCTACCGTTTCATCCAGCGATGGAACCGTATCGGCATTACTTTCCTGCATAGTGTCTTGCTTTTTTTCGGTGGAACAAGCAGCTCCTATTAGAGCGCATACAACCAGTATCCTTGAAAGATTTTTCATTGCCTCAATATAAATAAAATATTATGGGATGAAGGCAAATTCAGCGCGAAAGAAATATGCCTCAACGCATGGTTGACCAGTATCTTTGATAATTATGGCTGACTCAGCGCTGCACAGCCAGCAACTATTTCATTCATGGAAAGGGTCGCTGCCAAAAAAATCACACCGTCTTTCTGAGTCGGTCTTTCGTATCAAAAATTCCAGAAGCCTGGAAAAAATACTCCTATCTCTATTATGTTTCGCCAACGTAAATTTTGACGAGGAATATTTTTGGATTTGGTTGTTGTGGATTAAAAGTGTCATAGGCGAGTACTCAAAATTATCACAATTGCATTCGATTTTCAAATACAAATCAACTGCAATGACTGTAATTTCTTCAATGACAAAATTTATGAAAAAGTTATACTTCTATCATTACTTTAAGCATTTATAGTACTTGATTGAATTCCAGCCTTTCACCGTCCGGGCCAATAATGTTAAAATATTTGCAACCTCTTTTCCAAAAAGTTGACAGCAATACCGGTTTATCCTCTACGATTTTAAATAATTCCCTTTTTAGTGCCCGAAAAGTCTTCTCTACATCATCAACATCAAAGGCGATATGATCAATATGGCCATCCTTACGAGCTTTGATTTCTTTCAATTGCATTGATGGCAGCTGATACAATTCAATGATGATTTCCTTGTGTTTCATCATGATACACGTGCCGGATTCACCCCCAATGGTGAAGGGTGCCTGCATTACGTTTTTGAAACCAAAGCGACTGTAGAAGGCTTCTGAAATGGTAATGTCCGATACGGGGATACCCACGTGTTGAAGTCTATTGATGATAGTATGAAGTTGGGATTCCATGTTTGGATTTTTAATATTGAATGTGCTCCTATAAAATAACCGGCTCTTTAGTTTTTCTTCACCACTTCCGCAGACTATCAAGGCCAGACAAAATAATACAAACGTAAGTCTTCATATTAATGCAATATACTTTGTGCCTCAACGCCCTTGATAACCGCTAAAATTATTGATCAGCTTCACTCATAAAAATATCAACGAAGATCGGTCGGCTTTTTATTAATTGATTAGTAGTTTAAATTGCCATGCGACTAAAATTGTTTTCTTTTTAAACCCGAATCCAATGTCATCACTGCTCGAAAAACTGTTATCAAATCCTGTTTACATCGCCTTGGGTGTGATCATTGTGTTGGTGCTTCTCTATTCGGTGGCGAAACGAATCATCAAACTAATCATATTCATCATCCTTCTGCTAGCCTTCCCGGTGTATGTATACTTTACCGGAGGAGACGTAAAGGGAACGATTGAAAAAGCAAAGGTCAAGGAGAGAAGTTGGTTCGGTAAGGATTATCTTAAGTCCTGGATAGCTGCGTGATTTATTCTATTCTTTTCGTTTTAGCAACTCTTAGACAATGATGGAGAATTTGAGTAAGACGAGTCGGTGCATATTCGTCACTGGAGCTAAATGCATCCAGTATTTTTTCAGCCCGTTCAGGATTTTTGGAAACATAACTATTCAGCAACTCCCATAACGAGGTGTCGTTGTTCTTCCCTAAAAGAAGTACAAGATGGGGCACAAATAACCCAACGACTTCAGGAGTCCGATGCAGGCGGAAGCTGAGCGCTGGCAGCAGCAGATCAAGAGGAAGCGTTGTCATGTATTCTTCTACTTCTTTTAGATCAGGATGATGGTCTGAACCAGGAGAAAACAGCTTGTCGAGCAGGAGTGATTTTTCCGATGAGAGACGGACAAGTCGTTCCTCATCGTTGTTGCCACTACCATACATTTGGGGCATGTCGATCCAGTTGAAATAAGTTCGACAACCGGGGCATCTGCGAAACTCCGCTTTGTAATCGTTATCCATACCAATGAGCTGACTGAACGCGCTGGGAAAATATTCTTCCCGACCTGTATTGACGGTGAGGTCATCCGGCAGCGAGCTGCATAAAGAACAAACTCCGGCATTTTGATCTGGTTCGGAAGTGTGCTGGTCGTTATTCTCAATTGATGCTGAATGCTGATGAATTATCTTAATTACTTCTTGGGCCAGTTCCCCCAATTGACATTCCGTTTTAAAACCGGAGAGATAAGAATAACTTTTGTAAACATCCTTCCGAACGATTTTTTCTAAAATAGGAATCAGCATTTTATCAGCGCACTTGCCTTCGGATTTCAAACGCTCCAGCGTGGTTTTAATGAGGTCGGTGCTGTTGCTTTTCAATACATGGGCGATCATGCCAGAGGATTCAAACCGAGCATTTTCTTTTATGTTTTCAATCGCTTTCAAAGCCCAGGATCTGAAACTGGTTTTGCGGCCAAGGTCGGGATGCGGCTGCCCGCCTGCACCGTTGTCATCAAAATAGCAGAACCAATCCTGTCGGGCAATAACTTCAAGTATCGGGATTAATTCAATGTAATCGCAGGTGCCATCTTCCAGATTTATCAACACCTCAGTGATGCCATCGGCACAGGCTTCAGTTAACCCATCCTTCAGTGTCCTTACAGAATTAAGTTTATCCTTTTCTATGTCCGCTTGCATATCGTTGTTAGAAATAACTTATCGAACTTTCAGCATATTGAAATCAACTACAATATGGAGATTTCTTTCTTCAATTTTAAAGTCGTTATATGAAACATCTCAGGTCGTTTCGAATACTAGCCTGAACTCCTGATTCGACAGAAATCCATTGTTGAGGAACAGCAACTGATACAAGAGGTGACATTCCAATGTTCTAGCTGGCAATCACGATTTGGTGGATTTAGGTAAGTAAATTTATTTCTATATTAGAATAATTGTCAATACTAAAATGAATGACTTTCGATTGGAAAACACAGGGCCAACCGCCTAGAGTAAAATTTATTATTGCGTGTTTAATCTACTTGATGATGCCATGGTCTCTTTATGGACAATCAAGTGTAATCTCAAATAAGCACTTTTCTTTTGGAAGTTATGGAAGGGCCGGAATTGCCCGAGGAAATAATTTTGAATACCCCCGTTCATTAAACCTGAATGGCATGGGCTCGATTGGTGGACGCATGGAGGAGAATGACTATTTCGAATTAGCATCGGCATTTCATTTTACACCCATCCGTGCCAATAAAGACACTACTGACATAAACATTCAAACCCGAATGGCATTCTATACCACTCAGGGACAAATCATTGGCAATGTAACAAGCAAATCGTACGGTGGCATTACAGCAGCACTGCCTGAACTCTTTGCTGAAGCGAAATATATTATGGGTAGCCCATGGAGTGTTTGGATAGGGGCCAGATTTTTTCGGGGAGATGATATTCATGTTATTGATCACTTTCATTTTGATGATCACAGCTCTCAGGGATTTGGAGTAAAATATAAAAAGACACAGTTTTCCATTATGTTTCCAGCGGCTGTGGATACTGCCTCCAGCCTTCCACCTTATTTTTATTTGAATATTGTCAATGGAACTCCGGTATTGGGTTTGCGTAATAGAGCGGTCTATATCGTAGAGCACATTGTTCCAATGAAAAATGGCTACCTGAAATTAATGTCGGAGTATCATCGATTGGCTTCAGGTACCCTCGCTGACACCACTACGAGTTCCAACTATCCTTCGGACTATGGTTATGTTTTAGGCGCACGATTAAAAGTAAACCTGCCTACCACCATTTCCGGTTCATACAACGATGTTAGTGTCCGTTACGGTGCAGGTATTGCTAATGGTGGCGATGGTGGTGCCAGTAAAACCTTCTTAACATATGGTGGCCCCAATCTGGAAACTCAAAAATTCAGAAATGCCAGGTCGGTAGCCATCACAGAAACAATTTTGTGGAATATTAATACTCACTATTCACTAAATGCATACGCAATATTTACAAAGAGCAGGGGTGCGAGCGATAGCGTCAACACAACCCCGGATTATAATGGCAAGCTCTTGTTTAACAGAAAAACAGATTTTGCAATCGGTGCCAGGGGTACATGGTACATCAAAGACTGGTTTCACCTTCTGCATGAATTGAATTTTGCATCCCGGAAAGATGGCTCACAAGACGCGGCTCAGATGTTCAAACTGAGCATGGCACCCACCATTGTGCCGAATGGAAAAAGAGATGTCTGGAGTCGACCTCATTTCCGGTTTGTTTATAGCGTTGCCCGATACAACGATTTTGCAGCAAATAATCTTTACTCGCCCTATCTCGCCCAAGCAGGCAGCAGGCGGTGGGGACATTATTTTGGTGTAAAGACAGAATGGTGGATATGGTAGTGCTGCACAAGTCAACAAGAAAGTTCGCATAGTCGTTCTTGACTATCCGATGAGATCGCAGGTGATATGACTAACAAAAATAAAGACTCCAATCCAGAGCGATCAACAAGATCGATTTTAATAGAATGACAAAACCTTAATGTAGTTGCGCATTGTGGAAAGAATACCATCGAGCGAAGATGCTATGTTTGAAGAGCATAAGCCTTAGTGGTTAACTAATTAAATTAGTGTAGCAATAACATTTAACACCCAAGGCTTATGCAAACACAAGTTAAAGAATTGGATTTCAGTGGACAAAACATTTATGTTGGTTTGGACACCCATAAGAAGCAGTTTACGGTAACGATTCTTGGAGAGAATTTACACCACAAGACGTTTAGTCAATCTCCTGATGGAGAAGTTCTGGCCAGGTATCTAAAGAAAAATTTTCCGGGAGCGAATTATTTTGCTGCCTATGAAGCTGGATTTTCAGGATTTTGGCTGCAAGAGCGATTGCAGGATCAGGGCATTAACTGTATTGTTGTTCATGCTGCCGATGTACCTACTAAGGACAAGGAACGCAAGCAGAAGCGTGATCGGACGGATAGCCGAAAGATCGCTCATTCATTACGGAGTGGAGAGTTGGAAGCCATCTATGTGCCTAGCAAGCGTTGCCAGCAAGATCGCAGTTTACTCAGGGCCCGGCACAGGATTGTTGCAAATCAGACTCGGTGCAGGAACCGCATTAAAGCATTGTTGAATTTTTTTGGCGTAACCTATCTGAAAAATTCATCCGTTCCGGTACCCACTGGTCCAACAGGTTCATGAATTGGCTCAAGGATGTAGATTTAGGAGAAAGCGGGAATGATGCGCTTGCCATTTACCTGGAGGAAGCGGAATTTCTAAGAAGCCAGCTATCCAAGACAATGAAAAAGATAAAAGACTTGTCCAATCAGGAGATGTATGGTAAATGGGTGAAGTTTTTGATCAGTGTGCCTGGCATTGGCAGGCTAACGGCTATGATCCTGTTGACCGAACTGGAGCGTATAAACCGTTTTAAAGACCGTGATGCGTTGTGCGATTATGTTGGACTTATTCCCAACATTTATTCATCAGCGGATACGGTGCACGTTGGAGACATCACTCAAAGAGGAAATAAGATGTTAAAGAAATGCTTGATTGAAAGCAGTTGGGTGGCTGCAAGAACGGATCCTGCCTTGACAATGAAATATAACCATTTATTAAGTAGGATGAATGGAAATAGGGCCATCATTAGGATAGCCAGAATGCTGTTGAGCAGAATTCGCTATGTATTGATGCATGAGGTAGAATATCAAATAGCTGTGGTAGCATAACCTTATAAAAATCTTTACTGGTGGGCACAATGTAAGGGGATCCTTGCAGCCTTAGTTTTTATCTAAGTGACTGCTCAGCGAAGATTACAGCCCACCTTTATAAAAATATAAAAGGTATCGTGCAGCTCCTTATAAAGGATGTCTGCTTATAGGAGATTGATTTTATATGGTATTGGCTATCGAACACTTACATGTAATGGAAACTCTTTTTTTGTTTCCCTAAAAAAGAAGCATAAAAAAAAGAGGGCACTGAATGGAATGCCCCTCTTTTTTAGTGTAAAGCCTGCTTGTTCGCTGAGGTTTCCAATCGCAGCCACGCAGGAAAAGCTTGTCAAATTTTTAAAAAAGAACCCGAGAAATCAAAAAAAAGCTAAAATAAAAAGTTACCTGGGCTTGATTTTCAACATAGGAGGATCCCCCAAAGAAGAAACGGTTTCTACCGAGGAGATCCTTCGCTGCTGTCCTATCAATAACAAGACTTGTTTTCAGAAATACTTTTGCAGCGATTTGTCCCTCGCCCACCGCTCTGGATTGGGGCATGTAATTTAATCTATAGAATGATATAACATTTCAACGTTCTGATTATACTCTTACCAACTTACGCCTTGTACTTAGAAAGAACTATCGACTCTCCTTAATCCAACGATCGATTTTCTCTTCCAATAACACCAAGGGCAGGCTGCCGGAATTCAACACTTGCGTATGAAACTTTTTCACGTCAAACTTGTCGCCCAAGGCAGCTTCGGCACGGGTGCGTAGCTCGCGGATTTTGATTTGACCTATCTTATAACACAATGCAGCTCCCGGTGTGGCCATGTAGCGCTCCACTTCTACAATGATTTTGTCTTCGGGCTCGGCTTCATTATCCAACGAATATTGAATGGCCTGTTCGCGCGTCCAACCCATGGTATGAATACCAGTTTCCAATACCAGACGAATGGCGCGGTGCATTTCCATGCTCAGCATACCAAAGTATTGATAAGGATCTTCGAACAAGCCCAACTCTTTGCCCAGCGACTCGGCATACAGTGCCCAGCCTTCCACAAACACACTCATACTTTCGGGATGCAGAAACTCAGGTAGCTGATCGTTTTCCTGTTGTAACGAAAGCTGGTAGTAATGACCCGGAATGGCTTCATGCAAAAACAAGGATTCGTCTGCGTACTTGTTATAGGTTTTCGCATCGGGAATAGGCACATAGAAAACGCCAGGCCGACTGCCATCGATGCTGCCGGGCAAAAACTCTGCGCTGGCGGATGCTTCGCGAAAGGCTTCCGTGCGCTGCACCACAAAACCACCCTTCGGTTTAATCTCAAAAATATTTGTCACGCTCTTTTCTACTTTCTCGCGGATGGCGTTGAAGCTGGCGATGACCTCTTCCGGTTTGTTGAACGGCATCTGCTGTTTGCTCGTGCGAACGTGATTAAAGAATGCTTTCAGATCGCCTTTAAACTTCAGTTCGGATTTTACCTTTTCCATTTCACCGAGGATGCGGGCCACTTCTTTTTTTCCGAGCTCATGGATTTGCTCAGCGTTCATGTTGGTGGTGGTGTGGTAACGAATGAGGTAGTCGAATGTCTCACGCCCGTGGGGCAATGCGCTGATACCGGCTGTTTCGCGCCCGGCTGGCAGATAAGTCTGGAGCAGGTACTCCTGCAGCATCTTATACTTCGGAATGATTTTGTCGCTGACCATACTCGTGTAGGCCAATGTCAAACGTTCTTTTTCTGCGGCAGGAAAATCGGCCGGCATGAGCGTGATGGGGGCATAGAACAAATGCTGTTGCACCGGAGTGTTGACAAAACCATCCAACTGGGGAATCATTTTTTTTATGAGCACGTTGGCCAGCACTATTTTTTTGGCGATGCCCTGATTCATCTTTACGATGCAGCTATCCAAAAATGGCAGGTAGTCATCCACGCGTTTGAGCCAGAGGTCATAATCTTCTACAGTTTTGAAAGGTTGCAAGCCGGTGCCGCTGGCCAACGTGGCAAAATACAAATGGAGCGACTGGATTTGAAGAAGAGGAAAGAGTTCGAAGGTGGGCATGTCATACATGGGTGAAGCAATGGTGGCGATACCATTGTTGAGTCCTTCGCGTTTGATATTGCAATCCCATTTCATTACCCGCAGGCTCATCCATTGTGAGGGTGTGAGTTGCGTTGAGTCGTACTTTTCGATGTCGCTCAGAAATTGTGTATAGGCGCCCTTTAAGTCTTTTATATAGGGAGCGGAGACATAATTAGCCACCTTGTCATTGTATTCATTAAACCCAGCCTTGGTTGCCTCCAGCGGGTTGATTTTTCTTTTAAACAGGGTATACTCGTGGAACAGGCTATCGATGGGTTTGATAACGGCTTGTTCGGAGTTGGTGTCTTTGGAAGTGCTGCAAGCGGTGAATAAGATGCCGATGGTGAAAAGATAAAACAATGGTTTCATGAATATTGAGATATGTGGCAAGGTAGGAAAAAAGTATCCCTCTCCCCCCAATACCTACTCCCTTTGCCTACCCACTTATGTGGCTTTAATCTCACATCTGATGTAGTTGATCTTTGAACGTAGTGATTCCTCTTACTGCAACATTCGTCATTCAACTTACTCACCATACTATCAAACTGTCATACCGGGCGAGCAGGAAGATGGTTGGATGAAAATAAAATGGGTAGGTGATTGAATCAACTCCGTTCAGTGAATGGCGAGAACCGGTATCCCGATCAGTGTAGGTTAGCTTCACCATGAAATGCTCGCTGCTGTATTGGTGCTTCGGCACAACCTCTGTCATTACTTTTCACCATACTCGCGCGTGTTGGTGTTTTCAAAGTGTTTTCACCAACACTTCAACATAAACAAAAAAACACCCAACTGTAGGTGCTTTCTTAAGAGGTCTCGAGCGAACCCCTATAAATACTTAAATTCCTTATCCCCTTGAATAATGTGCCTTTTTACTTCATATTAGAACTAATTAAAACCTTCTAAACCTTGACCACTACCTTGACCACTTGTATATTTGTAAGAAAAACGACTGTTTATGAAGATCAGATTCTTACTCAAAAAGCGTGGTGGACGTGGTGCCACACACCCTATTTACCTGGCCTTATACGACCATGAGTTTACAGAAATCATTTATACCGGGTACCGTTGCACCGTAAAAGAGTGGAGTAAAGAAGATCGACTCCCTAAAGATCATTCAAGTGAGATTTATACAGCGGTTAATACCGTGAAGCTTAAAGTTGAAAAGGTCATGAAGAAAATGCAGGCCGATGATCTTGTCGTTACACCCTTCCAGCTGAAACAGGAATTTGAAAAGGTTGAAAAGTTAAAAATGGATATACAGCACTCGAGCGATAAAAAAGAAAAAGAAAGCCTGACAAGCATTACAGGACTCATAAAGAAGTGGATCGACACCAGCATGACCGAATATCAACCCTCCACCAGAAAGACGGTCACAATCAGTATAAATCAGTTTAAAGAGTATCTCAAAGTAAGCGGTAAACTCAGATTAGAAAAGAAAGACCTTACACCTGACATAATACACGACTATGCTATCGAATTTCTGCAGAAGAAAAGAAAGCTATCTGACAGCACCCATGCGAAAAGGATGAAGCATTTGCGCCTATTCCTGAAATTTGCTGGCGTTGATACATCGGTAATTGATGGGATGAAGATCAGGACGGTGGCACCATCTGAGCGCAATATAATTTCATTGACTCAGGCAGAACTTGAACGCCTTGAAACGGTCGATGTAAGCTATTCTAAGGAGATGCAGCAAGCGAAAGATATGTTCTTGTTGGGCTGCTATACCGGACTTCGTATAAGCGATTTAAAGCGTATTGTTAACCATGTGGAGGGTGACCGGATCAATATGACCCTTCAAAAAAACCGCAAGCAAGTTTCTATTCTGATATTGAAAACGACCCGGGCAATACTTGACAGATACAACAATCAGGCACCGAAAATTTCAGAGCAGCAAGTCAATGAATCTATAAAGCTGGTATGTGAGAAAGCTGATATAAAAGATAAGGTTATGTTTAAAACTAAACGTAATGGTATGTTAATCGAAGAGAAATTTTCCAAACATGAACTTATCACTTCGCACGTGGCCGGAAAGACCTTTATAAGCCTTGCACCTGACCGCTGGGGCTTTACTCCCGCTGACGTGGCCGGATTTGTCGGAAAGGATATAAAGACGATCCTGGGCTACTACATGAGGCCTGATCAGGAGGCAGCAATAAAGAAGATGATTGAAAGTGAATCGAGGGCACAAATGAAAGTATCATGAAGACAAGAACAGACGCACTCCTACTAGCGAAAAGAGCAATTGCAGAAGCCAAAAAATATAAAAAGATGTTCGAGGATGGATTGGATCATCTTGAAATGGCATTAGACATAATTCAGAAACAGGATACCCTTATATTAAAATACAAAAGTGGAGAGATATGGCCGGAAGGATTAGAAGATAGCCTTGTGTCTGAGATTGACGCGGGAGTGGAAGAAATAAAACAACCACTTACTAAATACAGAAGCGAAGGTGGCAGAAATTCCAAACGGCCACAAGATGAAAAACTTTTGCAGAGCGCAAAGGATAGTATATCGCATTTTCGTAATGAGAGAAAATATGAAAATATTGATTTAAGCAAAACCCACACACAGAAAAGCCTATTATCAGAAATGAAAAAAAGAGGTTTTAATGGTTCACTTGGTTGGGTAAAAAAATATTGGCACACGATAACTAAGCTATCGTAGCCGGGAAAAACTACTTTACTTTCGAAGGTCGCACTACCCTCCCATCTTTGACCTATTAATTCTTAATAGGTCATGACAGATAAAAAACTCCGATCCATAAAAAAAGCATCGCTGGAAACAGGTGCATCGGTTTCATTTTTCAAACAACTTTTAAGAGAAGGAAAACTAACAAGATTTAAAATCCATTCTGCGACTTATGTGTCGTTAGTGGAGTTTGAAAATCTTGCTCAGGCAGTATCATGAGGTCTGTATTGAACCCCGTATTTATCTGTTTTTTAGCCATTTTTTGTATTTTAAAGATAGGTGGTCAAGGTATAGGTCAAGATTATCACTATAAGTAAAAACCGCCAGGGTTTGAGGCCCGAAGCGGTTTAAAAAACGAAACTGAAGAAGATGAACAAATATACTGATTTATTAGAAAAAGGACTTTCAATAATTCCAGTCAAAGATAAAATTCCAACTATAGCATGGAAAGAATTTCAGACTCGTTTACCCCGACCAGGTGAACTCAGTTATAATGGTTCAATCGCTTTGATATGTGGTCCTGTTTCCGGGAATGTGGAAGTGATTGACGTTGACGTTAAAAACGATCTGACAGGAACATTAATAGAACGATTGACCGATGCAATTTTTAAAGACAGTCCTGATATAACTGATGAAGATTTACTAATTCAGTCTACTCCGTCCGGGGGGTGCCATCTCATTTATAAATGTAGTGCTATCGAAGGCAATCAGATTTTAGCGAAGGGAGTTGATAAAAAAGTATTAATCGAAACCCGTGGTATTGGTGGTTATGTGTGCATTGATCCGACACCGGGGTATCAGACTAAATCAGGATCATTTTTTTCTATTCCAACCATAAGCCCAGAGCAAAGGGATAATTTATTTACAGCTTGTCGGTCACTCAATGAATATTTTGAGCCTGTAATTATTCCAAAGCAATACACGCAAAGCAATACAGGCCTAACCCCGTGGCAAGATTATAATGAACGCGGGCCAGTTACTGACTTACTGCAATCACATGGATGGACTTATCTGCGGACCATTGGGGAGAATCAACACTTTTGCAGACCGGAAAAGACTGGAAGCACGTCCGGCACATGGAACGAAAGTAAACGCCTGTTCTATTGCTTCACAAGTTCTACAATCTTAGAACCTTCAAAGGCATATTCAGGCAGCGCGTTGTTTACTTTCTTAGAATGTAACCGGGACTTTACTGAGGCAGGTCGCAGGCTTTATTCCCAGGCCTATGGTGAAAGATCACAACCACAGCAACAAACAGAATTAAAAATAACTGACTGGAAGTCATTACAGATAGTTTGTGAGCCACCAGAGGAAACGCCATTACTTTCCATTGGTCCGGCACCCATTGCCACGGCAGGTAACTATTCTCAAGTGATTGGTAAGAAGAAAAGCAGAAAAACTTTATTCCTAACATGGTTGATCAGTCAATACACTGGTGCCATTGCAGCAGAAGTTCTGCTATTCGATACCGAACAAGGAACGCGGCACGTCTGGAAGGTCATGGATAGAATTAAGCGACTTACAGGACACACGGTAGGAACTTTCTACTTGAGGGGTAAAAGTCCAGCAGAACGCAAACAAATCATTCAACAAGTAGTTTCTGAATATCCAACACGTCCGAAAATTATAATCATTGACGGAATCCGGGATCTGCTTTCAAACATCAATGATCCCGACCAGGTGAGTGAGCTGCTCACATGGTTAGAAAAAATTACCCTTGAAAATAATCTTCATGTGATCAATGTCCTGCACATGAATAAAACCGATAACAACGCACGCGGCCACCTGGGTAGTGAATTGCTGAATAAGTGCGAGGTAACTATCGAACTCGAGCGAGATGAGAAAGCAGATTGCACGATCGTAAAATGTGAATCGAGCCGGGACATACCTTTTGAATCCTTCGCTTTCAGACATGATGAAACCGGACTGCCTGAATTAGTATCACTACCAACGGGGGGGAAAGTGTTACCGGATGAAGAAAGAAAGAACCGTTTACGCTTTGTCTTTCAGGATAGCGGGGATCAATTAAGTTATGGCGATCTGGTGGATCAGATTAAACAACACTTTGAAGTAGGTGTCAACAAATCAAAAAACCTGATATCAGAATTTAACCGGATCGGATGGATCATAAAAAACGGAAATGATAAAACTAAGGCAGTGGTTTATAAATGTCAGATTTAAGTGGTTTAGTGGTTTACTCCCCTATACATAGGGGGGAGTTAAACCACAGGTTAACGGACTATTAAACCAGGTTTAAACATCTTAAACCACACAGATAAAAGGATATGCAAACATTGAAAAAATTACGAGAACTGAGGCAAGCCGCCACCATGAAAAAATATCCGAACGTCCCGGATCATGCACTACCTAAAAAGAAGTTCTCAGATTCCACGGCAAACGCTTTGACAAAGTGTATAGTTGAATGGTTGACTTTAAACGGATGCTGGGCGACCCGTGTAAGCAGCGCAGGACGATACATCGCAAGCGAAGGTAAGTTTATACCATCCACCACCAAACGTGGCACCGCTGACATTCACGCGGTCATAGGAGGCAAGCACGTCAGCATTGAAGTGAAGGTAGGTAAAGACCGGATGAGTGAGGCACAGAAGAAAGTAAAGGAAGATGTAGAACGTGCCGGGGGTGTCTATTTCGTGGCGCAAACATTCGATGAGTTTATGACATTTTATAGAAGCATCGAGTCCATAAAGAACCCCTTATTTGTGCCATTTATATTACTAATTAACTGTTTATAATAATATGGTCAAGGCATTGGTCAAGATTAACTATCTTTGATACACTTTCAGCCCGCTAGTGAGCAGCTTAAAGTTTCAGATTTCGCGAAATCTGAATTTCAAAGATTTTCAAATAAGCTACAGGGAGCCGATGTAAGTCACTCCAAAAAAGAGCCGCAGGTTTGCACTCTTATTCAAAGTAGCAAGGCACTAAAATTATTTATTCACATTAAAAAAATTGCGTCTTATGACACAACAAGAAATAGAATTAAGGGACTTTTTGGTAAATACATCCAATGAAATAAGTTCAAAGGTAGAAGGCTACAAGAAAGAAGTTAAAACGGTAAAAGCTTCAGTCTCCGAAATGGCCGAGGATCTGAACCGATTAAAAGAAGGAGCAGTTAACAGAACTTCAAAAAAGGCTCCTATGGTTGACAAAACTGAGTTAGCCGATTTTATTGGCAAAACTTTTAACTCAGATGGAAGAAAAACAAGCATGGCAGCAAGCTTTAAGCTTAGTCCTGGCCTAGTATTCAAGACAGCTGATATCTTCGGTTATGACAACTTCTTTGGATCTCCTGCAGATACTAGCGTAGTATCACGCACAATTGATCCAACGTTTTATGAGGCACAACGCAAAAAGAATCTTATCATCGATTATATGCCAATTGGCACAGTCGATACTCCTAAGATGCTTTACGTTGAAAAGGTCCACACTAGTGGAGGCGCGGATTGGATTTCATCAGGAGGCAAGAAGCCGCAAAGGAGTTTTGAAATAACGACAACTGAAGCAGTCGCAAAAAAGATCGCAATCTTCGGAACGATTGAGGATAAACTCCTGCGCGATTTACCAAGCGTTGAAAACTGGATTCAAAGCGACTTTTCAAGCGAGATGCGCGAGCAATTAAACTATGGGCTTCTTAATGGGGATGGAAGCAATGACGATACCTTGGGATTATTGCAGAATGCAGTAACCTTTACGGTTACATCTGCTTTTAGTAATGCGATTGTTGATCCTAATACGGTAGATGCCATTTGCGCGGCCTGTGCATCAATGCGTGAATCTAAAGAGACTCCAGGGCAAATATTTGTAAGCTATAATACTTACTACTCATTGTTTGTTATCAAGGACGGACAAGGACGTTATCAAAACGCGAACCTTGTTTATCAAAACTCAATGGGTCAAATCTTTGTCGCTGGCGTTCCGGTAATTCCGGTAGATAGTGACGATGTAGATGATGAACATTTCTTATTGCTTTCTATAGATCCGGGCTTTAAAATTTTCGCTTACCGCGATTTGATTTTCGAGCGTGGTCTGAATGGTGAGGATTTCCAATATGACCGCACCTCTTACAGAAGCTATCAGGAAGTGATCTCTTACATTCCAGAGCATCGCTATGACTCAGTAATGTATGATAGCTGGACAAATGTGCTCAATGCAATTGATAGTGGTTCTTAATTAAAAACAGGGGGAGGTAAATACTCCCCCTTAAAAATAAACCAATGGAAAAACATATCAGAATTTATCAGATGCTCCCAGGCGATAAAGTAAAAATCTTTAGCACTAAAAACAGGCATAAGGTTGTGAGCCTTGAACAGTTTAAGTTCCTGCAGGAAAGCTATGTCGGATTAGTTGAATGGGTTGAAAAGCAAATGGGGGACACAGGCATTCACTTTAAGACTGATTTCGGCTTTGCCTTTACTTTAGGACGGTCTAAACCATAATCTGGCCGAGTTATGGAAGAAAACGGGAGAGATAATTCAGGAAGATTTTCACCAGGTCACAAGGGTTTTAAAAAGCCAAAGACAGAAATTCAAAGGCTGACTAAAACTAAGCTAAGCGACTTCCTTCAGGAAAAGCTGGAAGACTTACCAGCCATTTATGAAGAACTTAAGCCCAGGGACAAGGCCCGGTTATTACTGTATGTGATAGAGTTTTTTCTTCCTAAACAAAGGGAGCACGTGATAGAAATAGAAAATGGTCTATTAAGTAGGGTTGACCTTACTCATCTTTCCGCCACAGCATTAGAAGAAATTTTATTACTTGATCAAAAGACGAGCGAATGATAACGATAAAGAAAATAGAGCCACAGCATGACGGGACCGTTAAAATCTTCGATTGGAGCGGTCCACAGTCAGAACGTAAAGAGATAACACTAAACCAGGAACAATTCACCACACTACAAGCATTACAACCGAATTCGATCTTCGTGCAGATCGTGCCACCAGAGAAATAAAGACTTTCCATTTTAGTTTTTAACGAGAGGGCCCCACGAGATGGGGCCTTCAGCATTTTTAGGGCATTAAGCCTTGAAATCTTGACCTATACCTTGACCACCTAAATAAAAAAGCCCAAAATCATTATGAAATTGGGCTTATTTGGAGGTCTCGAGCGGATTCGAACCGCTGTAGGAGCTTTTGCAGAGCTCAGCCTAGCCACTCGGCCACGAGACCAGATAGGGTGTTCAAAGTTAGAATCAACTATTGAACACCCAATACAAGTAATCAAATTTATTCAGCTTTAGATTCGTCAGCCGGCTTAGCCTTGGCTGCACTCATCTTCTCCTTCAGTGCACTTAATGCTTCGATATCACCCAAGGTAGATTTCTCTGCCTCCTGGTTGATCTTCTCGATACTCTTTCCTTTAGGAGCAGCTGGCTTCTTCTTGGCGGCCGCTGCCTGAGGAGCTGATACCGCTGCTACTTTCTCTTCTTCTGTAGACCACGTAGCCTTCAGGCTCATCACGATGCGTCTGTCATCTTTAGAGAACTCGAGCACTTTGAATTCATATGCTTCTCCAACTTCGGCCTTGCTGCCATCTTCTTTTACAAGATTCTTCGCAGAGCAGAAACCTTCAATACCGTAAGGCAATTCCAACACGGAACCCTTATCATTCTTGCTGATGATGGTACACTTATGGTCTGAACCAATAGTGAAGATGGTTTCGAAGGTATCCCAAGGATTTTCTTCCAAATGCTTATGGCTCAACGCCAGTCTGCGGTTGGTAGCATCCAATTCAAGAACCTGAACATCCAACGACTCACTTACTTTAGTAAATTCAGATGGGTGTTTGATTTTCTTGGTCCAGCTCAAATCTGACACGTGTACCAATCCATCAATACCTTCTTCCAGTTCAATGAACAATCCGAAGTTAGTCAGGTTGCGAACGATTCCCTTATGACGGGTACCTACCGCATATTTAGCCAACACATCTTGTCTGGTCCATGGATCTTCAGTCAGTTGCTTAATGCCTAATGACATCTTGCGCTCATCACGATCGATCGTCAATACAACAGCCTCCAACTCATCTCCTACTTTCAGGAAGTCCTGAGGATTGCGTAAGTGCTGTGACCAGCTCATTTCTGAAACGTGGATCAACCCTTCAACACCTGGTTGAAGCTCAAGGAATGCACCGTAGTCGGCTACATTAACAATCTTGCCTTTCACTTTCGATCCTATTGCGATATCAGCAGTAAGTGACTCCCAAGGATGTGGCGTCAATTGCTTCATGCCCAAAGAAATTCTCTTCTTGTCTTCATCGAAGTCAAGCACCACCACTTTCACCACCTGGTCTAGTTTCAACAGCTCTTCCGGATGGCTGATGCGGCCCCATGAAATATCGGTGATGTGGAGTAATCCATCAACACCACCCAAGTCGATGAATACACCGAAGTTGGTCATGTTCTTGATCACACCTTCCAATACTTGTCCCTTTTCAAGGTTAGTAAGGATCACTGCCTTCTGCTGCTCAAGGTCTTTCTCGATGAGCACTTTATGAGATACCACTACGTTATCGTTCGTGTAGTTGATCTTCACTACTTTCACTTCGATATTCTTATTTACATAGATGTCGAAATCGCGGATCGGCTTCACATCAATTTGTGAACCGGGCAAGAATGCTTCAATGCCAAATACATCTACAATCAAACCACCTTTGGTTCTGCGCTTCACAAAGCCTTCGATCACCTGATCCTTATCCAGGGCAGTTTGCACACGCTCCCATCCTTTCAGAAGTTTCGCCTTTCTGCGCGACAGAATCAATTGGCCCATGGCGTTTTCACGCTCTTCAATAAACAAGTCAACGACATCGCCAATTTTCAAGTTTGGTGAATCTTTGAATTCAGCCAATGGTACAAGACCATCTGACTTGAAACCAATATTTAAGATAACATCACGGTCGTTGATACCTACTACCGTTCCCGTTACCAGTTCACTTTCATTCACTGAAGTTACCGTGCCTTCATATTGCTTTAACAAAGCTTCACGGTCATTTGAAGAATAACCTTCACCAAATCCTTTGCGATCATACGCATCCCAATCAAAATTCTCTGTAGAGATGGTGGATTCATTTGCTGCCTTTCGGTTGCTTACATCGCGGATCATCCGGCTGATGCCTTCTTCTTCTTCCGCTTTCTTTTCTTGTTTGAATTCAGTGAGTTCGTCCTTTTCAAAGAGGTCTTCTGCTGCTGCACCTTTTACAGCCTTCTTAACTGGAGCATCATCAATTACCTGCTTGGACTTTGATTTTGGCTCTTCTGACTTTACTTTTTGATCTTTTTGAGCTTTCGCCATATTAATTTTGCCCTTCATACATGCAACAGGTGGGCAACTGTCACAATTTTGGTATTAAAATACTTCTCTCTGTCCAGCAAAAAGAAGCCCCGCCAATCAGCGGGGCTGCAAATGTAAGGATTTCTATTAAAAAAAGTAGGAATTAAGCCATTTGCCTATTTTTCCAAATCTTCCGCTTTTAACGACCCGACAGCATATTCCAGGAGGATCTTTTGAAATATTAGTCTGAATTCTGCAGAAGCATGATCAGTTTGAGACTGTACCAATACCTTGGTAGCATTACTGAGATCAACAAAGTTAGTAATGCCAAGATTATACCGTTCATTTTCCAATTTAAATGCCTCTTGTGCTGCCTCCAATTGCGATAATGTTACCGTGTACGTTTTTTTATACAATTCTAGATTTTGATAGGCACGGTATACATCCGTCTTAACTTGAATTTCTGCGTTCTTTCTCATCTCTTGACTATTATGATAGGCTACCTTTTGCTGTACATTGGCGGTTCGATATTGGAAGTTTTGATTTCCTCCGAAAATGGGAACATTCAATTGTAGTCCGTATACCTTTCTGAGATTATCCACTCTGAATTGATTTTCGAAAGGTCTCGTGTTGATATCTCCGTGAGCATGGTTGTAGGCAGAGTATAAAGTTCCAAAGGCACTTAAACTAGGAAGCATGTTCCCACGACTGACATACATCCCATATTTAGCTGCTTCTTCATTTTTAACGGCTCTCAGGTAATCACCTCTACTCTTCATAGCAAGCTCTATCAGGGTAGGCAATACAACATCACCTTTGTCCAGGCTATTCACTGATAATTCAGGCCTTATCATTTCATAATGCTCATCTGGATCCAGTAACAATGTTTGCGTCAAGAGTGATTTATCAATGATCAGCTGAATCTCGGCTGAAAGTGCCCGCAGTTCAGCTGCTTTGGTCAGCGAAAGCTGATTATATTCATCCACTGGCGACTTGCTGCCTACGCTTACCAACTCCTTGATTTGATCCAACTGGTTAATTTGTGCGGTATGATTTTCTTTTGCTATTCGTAATAATTCGATGTCTAATAACACGGTCAGGTATTGCGTAGAAATGGTATTTAAGACATCCTGAGTTGTACGATTCACATAAAATGACTGAGCATCAAGTAGACTTATGGATTGCCTCAATTGGTTTACCTGCCCAAAGCCATTGAACAAATTAAGATTTGCATTCAAGGATCCATTTACCTGATCAAACACCCCATTTACCACATTACCCGTATTTTGATTGAAGGTGTTACCATCTACCCGATACGCATTTGCGCTGGCCGAAAGACTCGGACCTAGGCCTGCTATCTTCGACATTTTCTGCATTTGATTAAGCTCCAGATTGTTTTTTTGCTGATTAAGCAGGTAACTGTTTTTCATGCCTATCTGAACTGCTTCCTGATAGGTTAACAACTTCGTTTGGGCCATCGTTGTTAAACTCAGCCCCACAAAAAATACGATTAAAAAATTCTTCATTATTATCAATTCTTATTTAACTATCTCGTCCGAATCAACCAGGCCATCTACTACCTTAACCACCCGCTTACTACGCCTGGCGTTTTCCTCTGCGTGGGTTACCTGTATAATGGTGATTCCTTCTTCATTCAATTTTTGAAATATGTCCATGATTTGCTTACCCTGATCGGAATGTAAATTACCCGTTGGCTCATCCGCTAACAGTAATTTTGGCTGACTCACAACAGCGCGTGCAATACCCACTAACTGCTGCTGCCCTCCCGATAGCTGTTCAGGAAATAAATCCTTCTTGGCGACCATATTAAAACGATCGAGCATCTCGGCCACCATACTTTTCCGCTGACCGCCACTTACTCCTTTATACAAAAGCGGTGTTTCTATATTTTCATACACCGTAAGCTCATCGATGAGATGGTAGGCCTGGAATATAAATCCGATATAGTTTTTATGCATCTCTGATTTTTGCTTCTCCTTCATCTTATGCACCGGCTCATCGAAAAAGTAATACTCCCCGGCTGAAGGCTCATCCAGCATCCCAATGATATTCATGAGTGTGGATTTTCCGGCACCGCTGGGGCCCATGAGGGTGAGAAACTCACCTTGCTTTACTTCCAGGTCGATACCTTTTAATATGAAAGTTCGCTGAAACCTTGAATCAATGTACTTGTCAATGTTTTTTAAGTTGATCATGCATATGGTTTAATAAAAAGTAGGAGCCTTGACAATTGGTTTCCCCTGATTTGCTAATTGCATGCCAAGACCTTAATACCGGATTAGACGGCTAAAATCAAGATAAGTTGCATCAATTATCGTCCGTAAGTGAAAAAAGGTGTCCGGAAGCGGATAATTTCATGAAAGCCACTGAAAGGAGGCTGGCAGACTCAAACTCAGTAGACTAATGGGTAGAGAATTACATCCACCCTCCGATTCATAATCATGCCGCGAAAGTTCCTGTTTGTGTAAACGGGATTATCAAAACCCCAGTCTTTGATGGTGATAAACTGCTCGGGAATATCTTTTTGTAGAAGAATCTGATACACCGACTCACTCCGCATTTTGGAAAGCCACTCGTTAAATTCCCGACCTCCTATAGGATCGGTATGACTGATGAGTTGAATCTGGTATTTGTCGAGGAGGTTGGGAATGGAATCCAGCCAGTCGGAGAGCATATCCATCTGGTCATCGTCTATTTCATAACTGCCGCCTCCGAAATAAATACTCTTCCGCAGTTCCTCATGCTCCTCATGCTGCTGCGCACCAGCGATAGTCACGCTCAGCAATAAAAGAAAGCCAAGAAAACACCTTCTCATGCATCAATCGTTTTGTGTTCCAGATAAAGAAATGGAAGAATATAAAGTTACTTAAATTCCAGTTATGATGACAAACCTTGTTTTTCAGAATTCCTTTGGCCCTTACCGATCTGATCTTCTTCTGCCGCTCACAAAAAAACTACTCCAATCCAAAGCGATCAGCTTAAACAATTTGATTTAGATGATAAAACCTTAATGCAATTGCACGTTATGGAAGAACACCATCAAGCGAAGGATCCCCAAAGGAGAAACCAGCTTCGGTTGAGGGGATCCTTCGCTGGAGTACGCTCAATGACAAGACTTGTTTTCAGAAATTCTTTTATGCTACTGATCATTCCCTGTCGCTCCGGATTGGTGCAAGTATTTTTTAAGTTGTCCGCGCAAAATCCCAACTCCAATCCAGAGCGATCAGCATAAACAATTTGATTTAGATGATAAAACCTTAATGCAATTGCACGTTATCGAAGAACTCCACCGAGCGAAGGATCACCCAAAGTAGAAGCCCGCTTCGGTTGAGGGGATCCTTCGCTGGTGTACGCTCAATGACAAGACTTGTTTTCAGAAATTCTTTTATGCTACCGATCTTTCCCTGGCGCTCTGGATTGGTGCAAGTATTTTTAAGTTGTCCGCACAAAATCCCAACTGCAATCCAGAGCGATCAGCATAAACAATTTGATTTAGATGATAAAACCTTAATGCAATTGCACGTTATGGAAGAACTCCACCGAGCGAAGGATCACCCAAAGTAGAAGCCCGCTTCGGCATGGTCAATGACTATCGATCACTTAAACTGGTCACTCACTTTCTTCGGAACATTACACCCTTCCTTGCGCCTCGTATCCGCCAGGTAAAAGATTTTCCAATCGCCTTTTTCTTTGATCAATTGAAAAGCGTCCACACCGCAATGGCTAAAGGTCTTCCCCACATAAAACGCATAGGGCGCCCATACCTGGGCAAAATCTCCATCCACTTCAATGCGGGCATCCCAAATGGGCTCGTTCCATGATTCTTTATGCGGTGACCCTACAGCCTTAAGGAACCCCGCAATGGACGCCTCCCTCCTGATCACCACCTTCCCTTCCTTGTTGCTGATGCTCGACATGGTGGCATCTGCCGTGAAGGCCTGGCGAACCATCGCGCTGTCACCGAGATTCATTCCTTTAAAGAGCGTGGTAATCGGCTTCATAATGGCCTGACTATCTGCATCAGATTGCGCCTGAATCACAAAGGGCCAAAGGAATATAAGGGTAGCGATGTATTTCATGGGTAGGTTAATTTCATTCAATATTACCCATTTCCCTAAAAATTCAATTCCAATCTTAATTAAGTTACTATTTCTGTTCACAAGGAAAGTCTTAAATTTAGCGTCACTTAAATCGGGTAAATCACGGGCTGGTCATCCAGTCGTCAAAAAAATTGCACTAAAATGAAACTCCTTCTTAGCTTATTATTGCTCTTTTCCCTCGGCAGCACAATCGGCCAACCTAAAACGGACAGTCTGCAAAAAGCACTGACCTCTGCTGAAGGAGAACTAAAAGTGAAGACCCTGAACGAACTATTCAGAGCCTATATTAATTCTGACCCGGTTAAGGCCCTGGAATATGCACAGCAGGCTCTTGAACTGGCCAATAAAATCAATGATCAGAAAGGGATGGCGGCAGCCTATAACAACCTGGGTATATCGTATCGCAATCATGGTGCCCTGGATAATGCCCTCGAGTATTATTTAAAGTCGCTTCAGATTTACGAGTCCATCGATAACAAGGAAGGAATTGCAACATCAAAAAATAACATCGGCAACATATACTCTTTCAAAAAAGAATTTCCCCAGGCTATGAAGTACCTGGAAGAATCTCATAAACTATTTCTGGAATTGGGTGACACCGTAAAGATTGTTGGCTCCTTAAATAACATGGGCAACCTGCATAGCGATCTGCAACTTTATGAGGAAGCGTTAACGTATTATTCCGATGCATTTGAACTCAGCAAAAAAACAGGAAACGTTTTTTCTGATCCACTCAACAACATCGGCAACCTGTATTTCAAACAAGGCAATTATGAAAAGGCGGCAGAATACTATGGGCAATCACTCGAGTTGGCACGGAAAGAAAACAACCTGATGACAAAACTGAATGTCTTTGCCAGCATTGGCGAAGTGTATGCACGTGGCTCGCAATTCAAGCAGGCACAAATCTATCTCGATAGCGCACTGGCACTCAGCAACGCACTCGAAGCCTACATCTTTGAACCCACCATTTTGAAAAGTTTGGGATACATTTATTTTAAGCAAGGCAAAACAAAGGAAGCCTATGAAGCCATGGTGCAATATGATGCCGCCAGGGAAAGAGTGTATGGTGAAGAAAGCACCCGGAAAATTGCCCAAATGGAAATAGCCATCGACTTACAGAAAAAAGAGAAGGAACTGGAAGTAATAAAGAGTCAGAGTGAAATCCAGCGGCTGGAACTACAGAACACCCGGATGGTAATCACGCTCGTGATTTTGTCTATTGCTATTGTGATCGGTGGGTTCAATTTGTATTATCACAAGCATAAAACAAGGACTGCCAACACTAAATGACACGTGCCGAAGCAAGAGAGATTCTCTCCGCGTTAACCAAAAGCCAAAGTTTACTCCGCCATATGCGCACCATTGAATTAGTGATGGAAGCCTATGCTGAAAAGTTTGGTGAAGATCAGGAACAATGGGCCGTTGCCGGCCTCCTGCATGATGCCGATTATGAAGCTTACCCCGACAAGCACCCGCATATTATCGTAGACAAGCTGAGATCGCTGGGAGAAGAAAAAATTGCCCATGCCATATCCGCGCATTACACCAAGTGGAATGTCTCTTACGATAGCCCACTGGACAAAGCGCTGCTGGCCTGTGACGAACTCACGGGTTTTATCGTGGCCTGCTGCCAGGTGCGGCCAGATGGCATCACCTCGCTGGAGATCAAATCGGTCATTAAGAAACTGAAAGACAAGGGCTTTGCTGCCAAGGTGGAGCGCGATGAGGTATATAAAGGAGTAGAATTATTGGGCGTTGACCTTGCCGAACACATTGGCTTCATCATCGAAGTATTGAAAAAGAATCGTGAAGAATTGGCCATTTAGGAGGGAAGGGCGGAACTTGGGTTTGTGTATATAAATACTAAATTTGCTACCAACTTAAACACCTGATTTATGTTCGAACAAAATGTAGGAAACGGAGCTAATATATTTGTAACCATCGTGGCGGTGCTCATTGGCTTTGCCGCAGCCATGGGTTATATCGACTATAAGAAGACAACCAGCAAGAAGGAAGATAAGCATTGATTCAAATTCCTACCCAAAATCAAAAAAGACCTTTATCTAACGATGAGGGTCTTTTTGTTTTATCCCGGATTATGCAATTTTTCTAATGCATAATTTGGGTTCATATGAATGAAGACAACCTCACGATCTCAATATTACGGAACTTCTGATCCCGCCAATGGAAGCGTTGCCCGTCAGCGCCATCGCCAGTTCCAATTCTCTCTGAAGAATTTCCAATACTTTCGTTACGCCTTCTGCCCCTCCGCATGCGAGTCCGTAGCAGATTGGCTTGCCAACCAATACGGCACTGGCTCCCAAGGCAATCGCTTTTAATACATCTGTTCCTCTTCGAATGCCACCATCCATTAAGATAGGAATCCTCTTGTTCACTCTTTCCGATATGCGTGGGAGTACATCTATGGTAGCCGGTACGGTATCCAAATTTCTTCCACCGTGATTTGACACCACGATGCCGGCTGCTCCAATTTGAATGGCTTTCTCCGCATCGTCCGGATTCAGAATACCTTTCAGCAGCACCGGTATTTTCACCAATGAAATCAACCATTCCATTTCTTTCCACGTGAGTGGTTTATCCTGGATCAATTTACCGTTGGCATAAGGCGCTGTCAGGTTAGCGGGTAATTTAAATTGAGCTCTTTCCTGGCGATTGCGAGCACCTGCAACGGGCGTATCCACCGTAATGCATAATGCACGGCAGCCCAGTGATTCTGCTTTTTGTACAAGGTCCTTGGTGAAGTCACGATCATCGCGCACATACAATTGAAACCAGAGTGGCTGACTGGCAACTTTTTTTATTTCTTCCAACGGGGTTGTCGTATATGAACTCACCACATAAACTGCAGATGCTGCCCCCGCTCCTTTGGCGGTAGCAAGTTCTCCTTCCGGGTGCATGATTTTATGAAAGGCGGTAGGCGCTATCAAAATCGGGTAGGCCATTTTATGGCCAAACAGCGTAACGTTGGTATCTACCTTGCTCACGTCAGTCAGCACCGTGGGGTTTAATTTTAATGCCTCCAGCGACTGCCTGTTCCAGCGCATGGTAATTTCATCGGCTGCGCCACTGGCCACATATTCATAGGCCATTTTTGACATTTTTCCTTCAGCCATTTTTTCAACATCAAACAAATTGATAATGGACGATAAATCCGTTGCTTCTCCCACAACAGGTAATTGAGTTTGTGCTGCCGGCTGACTTTGCGCTGCAAATGGAATCATGAGCGTACCGGTTAGTGCCGTGATTGCCTTCAGTAAATCTCTTCTGGTCGATTCCATTATGTCTTTTTATTTTGTGTTATGTCTTTCGTTTTTAAGCGTGTTGCTCTGACCACTGGCATGATGTGATATTAAAAAAAATGGTAAGTGAAGATGCTTTAAAACAATGGTTTAATTTCATTCATGACTGCTTTTAGAAATAGAAGAAGTACCTAATTTATGGAACTTCCTACAAGTCTCTAAACAGTCGATCTATCTATCGAATGGAGCTGGAATCGTGGACTGGGTTGTACTATGTTAGCTAGGAGTAGGCCACCCCCTACCCACCCAGCGGGGGATAGTCTCCGGTCGGGCCGTAGCGTGTCCCCCGCTGGCGGGGGTAGGGGGTGGATACACCTCACTATCACATTACTCCTCCTCAAGCGAGTTGACTATTACACTCCCAACTAATCCAGAGGCATGAATCAGCCCTTCATCACTCCTCCAATTAACTCCGTTACCCGCTGAAGTTCTTCTGCCGTAAGATTCGACCCCGAGGGAAGACAAAGGCCACGATCAAAAAGTCCTTCTGAAATGCCGGAAGAATAAAAAGCACACCCTTTAAAGACAGGCTGCAGGTGCATGGGCTTCCACAATGGCCGGCTCTCAATGTTTTTCTCTTCGAGCTTAATGCGAATATCTTCTCTCGTTATCCCATTGGTTTTAGCAGGATCTATCAATAGCGTAGTTAACCAGCGATTACTAAAGTAGCCCGAGGGCTCCTCATTAAATTCAAGTCCAGGAATATTGCCGAGCGCATTCTTATACCAATCAAAATTAGCCCTCCGCTGCTGCACCCGTTCGTCAATCACCTTTAGCTGACCTCTGCCAATGCCTGCACAGATATTACTGAGCCGATAATTATAACCGATCTCTGTATGTTCATAGTGAGGAGCGGGATCGCGTGCCTGGGTGGCCAGGAAGCGCGCTTTCTTGATCCATGACTCCCGGTTAGATAAAAGTGCTCCTCCTCCTGACGTGGTGATGATTTTATTTCCATTGAACGATAACACAGAGAAATCTCCGAATGAACCGAGCTTCTGTCCATTCAATTTAGATCCCAATGCCTCGGCTGCATCTTCAATCACTGGTATTTCATAGGCGCGACTGATCGGCATGATCTTATCTATCTGAGCAGGCATTCCATAAAGATGTACCGGTATGATGGCCTTGGGTTTCTTTCCTGTTTTTTTAATCCGGTCCTTGATCGCTTCTTCCAGCAAGTCAGGATCCATATTCCAGGTCTTCTTCTCTGAATCAATAAACACAGGCTTCGCGCCCAGGTATACGATCGGGTTACAGGTTCCCGCAAAGGTGAAACTGGAACAAAGTATCTCATCCTCCCTTTCCACACCAAGAATAATTAATGCCAGGTGAATAGCGGCCGTGCCGGAACTTAATGCAGAACAATGATCCACACCCAGGTAGCTGGACAGCTCCTGCTCAAAGGCATTAATGTGAGGCCCCACTGGAGCCACCCAATTGGTGTCGAAGGCGTCCTGCACAAACTTGATCTCCTCTCCTCCCATGTGGGGAGATGAAAGCCATATTTTTGAATCAGACATGGGGTAAAGATAAAGGGGATATGTACAATGGACAAAGGATCGTGGTCAATGGCAAATACATATCAACTAATTCATTCTCCTTTGATAATAAAACGCGGGAATCAACAGCAACAACAAAGTAGGGTTCAACACCAGGCGATGAAGAAAGGAAACGAGTGGGCCATTATATCCTGGAAAGTTGAATTTCAGGATGAAGTACGGAAACAACACGAATACCATCCCAAACAGTTGAACATAGAAGGCAAACACCACATACTTGCGCTCGTAAAACAAGGCATAGATCAGGAGGATAGCGAAGGCATCATTCAAGATAAAACGGATGCTTCTGTTGAGGATGAACCGCCATACATTTTCTTCCACCCCGATGAGCACCGCTACGTCCACCCGTTGGAATAAAAACACGAGCACCATGCCTGCCACTGAAATTACCCCAGCAATTATTCTAACACTACGCGGGTTCATTCTCTTTTGATGTTGTGGCAATCTTCATCACCCAGGCTATCCACAGCAGAAATACAAACAGGTAAATAAAAGCTGTGAATAAGTACTTGTGCATAAAATATAAATAGTCGGGCTCATATAAGGAAACCACGAACAAGAGGATGATACGCGCCAGGTTCGCAACATGAATAATGGCCAGCCCCAGCGGAACAAACCATATCATTGCCCGGATGTAAGGACCGAAGGCGAGCAGGAAGGCGAGAAAAACGATGACTACATTAATCCCATTGCAACCCTCGTAGACAGATACGATGGCGTTCTCGCGCAACTGAAGATACGTGGTAGGCTTACCTGGATAATCATGGGCTACGGCAGCTTGTCCCAGCCTGTTTAACACCCACGCACTTTGTTCCGTCACCCAATGCGTGGCCGGGTCGGGCAGCGGATACCAATGCGTGATCCACGCACCGTAGATCAGGTTACCCGCCAGATATATACCTAAAAATTTAACGAGAAAAATGATGGTCGGCTTAAACTCCTTCATCGCGAATGCACATTTAATGATCGTGCCGGCACGCCAACAACCGTATCATTATCCGGAACGTCTTTGGTCACCACGGCACCGGCTCCAATTCTGGATTGGTGGCCTACATGAATTCCGTTTAACACGTTCGCTCCCGCACCTATCAGTACTTCATTACCAATATTAACCTCTCCGGCAATATTCGCCCCGGGCATGATGGAACTATAATCGCCTACGTGCACATCATGGCCAACCGTACAATTTAAATTCAACAACACATGCTTGCCTATTTGTATATCGGTAGTCAGTATTGCCCCTGCAGTAAGTATACACCCTTCGCCCAGTTTCACTGATGCCTCGTTTTGTACCAGGGCCTTCGGATGAATCAGCGTTGGAAATGAAATCAGCGGATGAACTGATAGTTGCTCTGCGAGTTTCTTTTTTATGCCCGGATTTCCAATCGCCACGATTACTTCTGTCTTCTCTTCTATAAGAAGTAATTCATGGAGGGATCCAAGTACACGCAACCCACCAACTTCTTCACCCAGTCGTTTACCATCATCATAGAATCCGATCACTTCCCACTCCGGCAACGCATTTAACATAGAAAGTACTTCTCTCCCTAATCCACCTGCCCCATATATCGCGATCTTCTTCTTCACCCGTTCTTGCGCTTAATCATAAACTCCAAAAGAACTTTAAACTTTATACTTTATACTTATAACTTTTAACTTTAGACTCCTAAATCTCTCTAGCCGGATTACCCACCACTACCACCCCGTCTTCCACATCTTTTGTCACCACCGCACCAGCGCCCACCGTTGCCCACGCCCCGATGGAGATGCCCGGCAACACCACCGCACCTGCTCCCACAAATGCGCCTTCACCCACTTTCACTCTTCCACAAAGTACAGCGCGCGGAGCTATGTGAACGTAATTATTAAGTTCGCAATCATGATCGATGCTGGAAGCTGTGTTAATGATCACATGATCGCCAATGATCGTCTGTGCCTGAATCACCGCCCCGTGCAAGATCATACATCCATTCCCGATTTTTACCCGTGAAGAAATAATGGCAGAAGCATGAATGGCATTGGTAAATGAATGTTTGGTAATGGCGGCCACCTTTTTCCTGACCGTATTATTCCCAATGGCGATGATGGCTTTTGCTTCCGGAGCAAAAGAAGAATCGTAGGCACCGCGTTGGGGCACACCAAATAATTCACCTTGATATTTCGGGTCAAACAACGCCAATACTTCCAGGTGCTGATCAAGCAAACAATCCAGCACCACTTTCGCATGCTCTCCCCCTCCCTGTAGTATGATGCTGATGGTTGGCACGGCCGATCCTTATTGGTTGTTTTTAATAGCTACTGTCAAAAATAAGGTTTTTACGGTAACGTTGAGAACCTGACCCCCTAGCCGGCATGCGCGTAGCCTCTCCCCCGCTGGCGGGGGCAGGGGGTGGACTACTCCTAACTATCTCATAACCGCCTCTCCTCCTCAATTACCCTCTCAATCTGCCCCCTCACACCGCTCATATTCTTCAACAATTCCTCATCCGTAAATCTGATAACTCTAAAACCTGCCTTCTCCAGAGCTTTCTGCCTGATGGCATCTCGCTCGAGTGCTCCTTCATAGGTGTGCGTAATTCCATCTACTTCAATAATAAGTTTTAGCTCCTTGCACATGAAGTCCGCGATATAGTTCAGCACTGGTCGCTGCCTTCTAAACGGGTAGCCTTTCATCTGACTTGCTCTCAACGCATATTTCCAGAGACATGCTTCTGCCTTGGTCATGTTCTTGCGAAGTGCGTTTGCATACGGCTGAAGATTTTTATTATATCCATGGTTATTAGATGCATCAGCTTTCATAGTGTATTTCACACCGCCCTGTGTACGTGTCGTGCAAAGATAAGATAGGTGATTTAATTTTTGGCTAGGTCTTCTCCTGGGATTAGGAGCATCCACCCCTACCCCCGCCAGCGGGGGACAGGCTACGCGCGTGCCCGCATTATCCCCCGCTGGCGGGGGTAGGGGGTGGACAACTCCTCACTATATCATTACATCCCTTATCTCCCACTCCCCTTCCAAACCCTCCTATACTCCTTTAACAACTCACTCCACAAAAATCCCTGATCAAAATTCTTTACAACAAACTCCCTGGAGCTTTTGGCAAACCGATATCGCTCGTCCTTATGCTCCGCGAGGAACTTCATGGCTTCCAGCAACGCATCGGTATTCTTCACCGGCACGATGATGCCTGTTTCCTGATGACGAATAATTTCATTACACCCATTGATATCGGATACAATGCATGGCACTTCCAGACAAGCAGCCTGCATCACCACATTCGGGAACCCTTCGCGATAGCTGGGAAACACGAACGCATCCGATGCCATCAACCAGGGCCGCACATCCTGCTGAAAGCCTGCCTTGATCACGTGTGTGGAGTCGTCAATGAATTGCATCACCTGATCAGGAAGTGGATCGAGTTCCTGCTCGAAAGGCCCTACTAAAATCAATCGCACCTCAGTTGTAGAAGAAAGTTTCTTTACTGCCTCGATTAACTCAACAATGCCTTTGTCTTTCACAATCCGCCCCACAAAACTAAATATTATGGCGTGTGTTGGAATCTGGTAGCGTTGCCTGATCGCTTTCGCTTCTGTCGCCAGGGACTCAGTAGGTGAAAAATAGGTGGTATCAATCCCATTACTACTTCCCGCCCCGATCACCTTGAACTTTATAGGTTGAACGTTAAACTCCTTTTTGATAAACTCATACAACCCTTTCGAATTGGGAAACACGTTGGTGGCACAGGCATAGGTAATCCGTTCTGTCATCTTCAACACCCATCGCTTCACTCCCCTAGCTTCCATTAACGGCAAACCCGCCACCGTATGTAGTCGCGCTGGCACCCGCACAATCCAGGCTGCCATTATTCCTAGCAAACCAGCCTTAGGTGTATGGGTATGTACCAGGTCAGGTTTGAATTCCCGCATCACTTGGATCAGCTTCCATAAGCAGATCAAATCCTGGAGGGGCGTAATCTTCCGCGTCATGGGCACCACCCGGTGAGGAACGCCATAGGCTATTATTTCTTTCACCTCACTGCCATCTGCACTCACTGTTAACACTTCAAAGCCCTGTTGCTGAAAGTAGGTAAACTGTCCTCGCAGCAATAGCTTCAATGAAATGGACGCGGTGGTGATTCTTAACAGGCGCGGTTTCTGTGGCATGCCGGCAAAACTAAACAATTTGGGAAATTATGGAAGATTAGTAGGCAATTGTCGCAGACCGTAGGCAAAGAGCAATAGGCAATAAGGCAAGTAGGGATCATCGCATCTTGAGTAGATGACGTGAAAAACCTTAACATAAGAATCGGTATCAAATCAGTATTATACTTTGCGTTCTTTGCGCCTTTGCGTGCAAAAATTTGGAATCTTCAAGACGGTATTGCATTAACAATTACCTAATGCACTTTGCCTACTAATTCACCCCCCCGCCTTTCTCAACACCTCAACATTCCTGCTCACCAACTTATCAGTGAGTTCCCCCATCGAGTAGCTCTCCATGCCATATTTATCTTTGAGATACTGATAATGCTTGAGGATACGATTAAGTCCTTCCATGCTCTCGTGGGGAAAGTTGCCGAAATTATGCGGGTGCCACCAGAGGTGATATACTTCTCCGGCACGAGCCGCTCCTTCCATCTCGGCTAAGATGCGTCTTATCTTCAGGTCGTTTAAAAAAAATTGCCTCTGACTATACGGCCTCAACAACCGGCTGGCCGGAAAACTCAAGGGAAGCCCTTCCTTCACCTCCACAGACGACAATGGATACGACTTCTTATTGCCGGTGTTGAAATATGCATCCACACCACGGTTTAGCCGCTTCCACATCGACTCCGCCTGCGTGCTCTCAATGTTCCAGAACCAGTCGGTGGGGTTTGTGCGTATGGAGCGAAATCCTTCCTCATAGCAAATCTTCAGGTAGCCGTCATTGACCTGGTTGCGCGGAAATACCAATGAATGTAATTCAATTCCCTGCTTGCGTGCCGCCCGCTGGGCCGACTGCAAGTCAGCCCTAAACTGTTCGGCCGATTGCCCTTCTTCGCAGGCATAGTAATGCGCAAAGGTGTGAGAGCCGATCTCCTGCCAGGGAGTGCTTTTGATTTGCTTTACCAGGCTCAGCCCATAATGAAACGGGTCTTCTGCCTCGGATTTCCCGATGCCCACCTCCTCAATATAATGGTAGGCCGACAATTCCTTATGTATCAGGGAAGGCTTAAGAAAAGGCATGCTGGCCAATAGCTCCGGCTTGGTCTCATGAAACAACAACCCCACCACAGCCCAGGTAACGTGAGTTTCGTGCTTCTCAAATGCCCGCAGCATCTCAGGTATCACCAGCCGTGTGTTCAGAAAATATTGACGGTAGCTACTGCGCACTCCGGAGGCGCGCATCTCGCTGGCCGATACCAGCCCGCCTTTCGAATCGTGTATGGCCTGAGTAGAGCCCCCCAACTCCCACTTCTCGAAGCCGCCCCAGTGAAGCTCAAAATCCAACGATATCGTAAAAATTCCCTTCAAAGATGCAGTGCTAAATCATTTTATCTCAGGTCAATAACTAATGCGCTGGAAAGGTAAGCAGATTTTAAAAATCTTTTTTAACATCTTTCCAATAAACCCACCCAGTTGGGGATCATTGGTAGTTAAACCCTTTAGATGTCTGTGCCATAGCCTGCACACCCCGGAGATCAAGGAACCTTTTCATCATTTTCATCTTCCTCACATGGCCTGACGTCCGCCCATGACAACGTACTTGTCATTCTAATAAAAAGTATACGCCAGGGCTATCCATCTAAAACAACTCTAACCCACCCGCAGTGAAAAACCATTTGTCCTGCTCCATGGCCAACCGTTCCAACCCATCATCATTCACTTTTCGGGCAGTAATGGTGAGTCCATATTTCTCGGCATTCACAAAGCCAAAAGGTAAAACCGCAGTCAGCTTTCCTGCAGGATCTGCCAATAAGGTGATTACGTCTGGCGTATGTTCATTCGCTAATTCGCGGATCGCCTTCCGAACCACGTTGCCTATATCATCACCCGAATAAAACACCTCCACCACACGCAACTCATACGCGCGCGGTGACACCTTCATCCGGTAGATAATCACACATACCTGGCTTCCATCCCTGACTACCTTCAACTGGTACTGCAATGCCGGTATGGCCTGGTAGCGCCACCGCAAATAATCTATGCTGTAATCGGTGAGCACAACATCATTATGGTTATTCGTCCATGTCATGAGTATCGTCTCCATATCTTCTGGAAACTGAATGGCCTCCGATACCTTTCCGGCAATTGAGCTTTTCAATATCCTGTTCCTGATTATATTCAATGGATAGATGCGCGCCCTCAGCCGGGTCTTACCTACTTCTTTCCATCCCATCTTCAGGTAGCCAGGCATGCTTTTGCTGTTAGGGGTGTTGAAGATCACCGCAGGCATCCCCTCCTTTAGTTGGCCAATCAATGTTAGCGTAAGTTTGGAAAAAATTCCTTTCCCCTGATGTGTAGGGTGCGTAGCGGTGTCCACCGCCCGATAAGCTTGAAGCGTACTACCCTGAAACCGAAACCGCCAAGGCATAAACGCCCGCAACCCAATCAACTCCTCGCCCTCAATGGCCAGCAACACGGAAGAAACCCCAAATGGATTCACAAGGTGTTTCCATCGCCAATATGCCTCCGTACGAATGCCACCTAGTGAGCCAAGGCTCTGGTGCAACAAGTGCAGCATTTCCGGCAAATCTTCTTCAGTAGCTTCGCGAATAGTCATGGCGCGAATTTACAAATAAGGAGGAGGAGTTGGGAAATGAGGAGCGGAGAAGTTGAGAATTGAGAAGGAGGTTAAAAGTTTAAAGTAGAAGTTTAAAGTTCAAAGTGGTGCGGTGACCATCCTCATATAGAAACCAAATCCAGAGCGATCAGCTTAACGAATACGTGATCAAAAACGAGTCTTCGATGAGACTTGAAGGTTTGGTGAAAACCAAAACGAGCGAAGGATCTCCTGATCGTTTGGCATCCGCTTCCATGGGTTTAGAATTAAGAAGTAAGTAATACGTAGTAAGAATTTGACCGCTCGATCAATCGCGATCAATTTTGAATATTGAATGTTGATTTTTGAATATTGATTTTTGATTTTATGCCTGATCGTTTGGTCAGAGCTGCCGCTATGGTTTAGAATTAAGAAGTAAGAAATTGAAGAATCGAGAAGTGGAGGAGTTGAGAATGAATACCGATCAACCAAATATGAAAACCTCCCCTATGAAAATGTCATACCGGTC
>JAYVTB010000129.1:0-4755 GCA_043774805.1 Cyclobacteriaceae bacterium
CCTGAAGATACTTATCCAGCGATTGGCTTTCGCGGTTGGTAATCTGCTTGCTGATCTTTAATTGTCTCATTGCGCTATCTAGTGGTTAAATTCTAAACAGTTAAAGTCGAAAAATTAGTTCCAAAAAGCTTTATTCGCAAGTTTAAGCCGCAGGTGTTTCTTCCTTTCTGGGGGGTTTAGGTAAAAGCACTTTACGTGACAGACGATATTTTCCGGTTTTTTTATCTACTTCTACCAGTTTTACTTTCACTTCTTCTCCTACTTCCATTACGCCATCCATGGTTTCGAGGCGCTCCCATTTGATCTCAGAGATATGAAGTAATCCATCCTTGCCGGGCATGAATTCAACAAATGCTCCGAAAGGCATAATGGACTTCACTTTGCCTTCATAAACCTCTCCTACTTCAGGTACTGCAACAATTGCCTTAACGCGTCTAACTGCAGCGTCCATAACATCCTGGTTAGTAGCAAATATGTTCACGATACCTTTATTACCTACTTCTTCAATCACAATGGTAGCTCCGGTTGTCTTTTGGATTTCCTGAACTACTTTACCGCCTGGTCCGATTACCGCGCCAATCAATTCCTTCTCAATGGTAATGGTTACGGCACGTGGTGCATGAGGTTTCAAATCCGCCTTCGGTGATGAAATGGTTTTCTTCATTTCGTTCAAAATATGAAGGCGACCTTGCTTAGCCTGATCCAATGCTTCCTTCAGCACGTCATAAGTCAAGCCATCTACTTTTAGGTCCATCTGGCATGCGGTAATTCCTAACTCTGTACCAGTAACTTTGAAGTCCATATCGCCCAAATGATCTTCATCCCCAAGAATATCCGATAGGATTGCGTATCGCTTAGTTGAACTATCTGAAATCATTCCCATCGCAATGCCTGAAACAGGAGCTTTGATCTGAATGCCGGCATCCATCAACGCCAATGAACCAGCACATACGGTTGCCATTGAAGACGAACCGTTAGATTCTAAAATATCAGAAACCAAACGAATCGTATAAGGGCTTTCTGCCAGATTCGGAAGTACTTGTTTCAATGCGCGCATGGCAAGGTTTCCATGACCGATTTCTCTTCTGCCAGGTCCACGGTTTGGCTTCACTTCTCCAGTTGAAAATCCAGGGAAATTATAGTGCAAAATGAATTTGTTTGTGCCATCAAACATAGCCCCGTCAATCATTTGCTCATCTAATTTAGTGCCTAATGTTACGGTGCTAAGTGACTGAGTCTCTCCACGTGTGAAAACGGATGATCCATGAGCAGAAGGGAGATAATCAATCTCTGACGAGATTTGGCGAATTTCATTTGTCTTGCGGCCATCCAAACGAACTTTCTCATTGAGAACTAAATCGCGGCAAGCCTTCTTTTGAATGCCTTTGTAATATTTCTTAACCAGGTCTTTACTAACCGTAGTATCCTCCGGTAGGGAGGCCAAATAATCCTCAACAATTTTACCAAAGAGTTCTGAGCGGGAATGCTTATTGGCTAGTTGCTTAAGAGCTACTGCATAAACTTTATCGTACAGCAATGAGTGAAGTTCAGCTTTGAACGTTTCATCTTTCACTTCATGTTCATAGATGCGCTTCTGGGTTTTTCCAGCAGCTTCGGATAATTCGATCTGCATCTGGCACTGAACTTTTATGGCATCGTGTGCCAGCTTCAATGCAGTGAGCATATCTTCTTCGTTGATTTCCTTGCATTCTCCTTCTACCATCAAAATATTTTCAATGGAGGCAGCGACAATAAAATCAAGATCTGCCTTCTCCTTTTGGTCGAATGTAGGATTTATAATGTATTGACCATCAACACGAATAACACGTACTTCTGAAATAGGCCCTTGAAATGGAATATCAGAAACAGCCAAGGCTGCGGATGCGGCAAATGCGGCAAGTGAATCAGGCAATGCGTTAAGATCACCTGATATTAATTGAATGCTTATCTGAGTTTCTGCGTGATAATCGTCAGGGAACAGCGGGCGTATAGCACGATCCACAAGGCGGCTAACTAATACTTCGTAATCAGAAAGTCTTCCTTCTCGCTTCAGAAAACCACCGGGGATTTTACCGGTTGAAGCAAATCTTTCCTGGTAGTCGACCGACATGGGTAGGAAGTCAACTCCTTCTTTGGCGGTTTGTGAGGCAACGACCGTAGCCAGCAACATGGTATCGCCCATGCGAAGTACGACTGCACCGTCAGCCTGACGGGCAAGTTTTCCTGTTTCAATGGTAATCTGGCGTCCATCAGGAAGCGCACAAGATTTCGTAATAATAGATGGATTCATTATGTATGAGTTGTTAGAAAGGCCTACAATTCACGGCCTTTCAGTAGTTTATAAAAAAGCAAAAGGGAATCTGAATTGATTCCCTGTTCTGCTTAACGTGTATGATTATTTTCTCAATTCCAGATCGGCAATCACTGATCTGTATCTTTCGATATTGGTGCGCTGAAGGTAATTAAGTAGTTTCTTGCGTTGTCCTACTAATCTCAAAAGGCCTGTTTGTGTAGAGTAATCTTTCTTTTGACCCTTTAAATGAGTGGTCAAATGATTAATACGGTGAGTAAATAATGCAATTTGAGACTCTGGCGAGCCTGTGTCTGTCTTTTTCTTAGCGAAGCCATGCTTGCTAAACAACTCCTGCTTCTTTTCTAAATTGAGGTACATCTCTTGTAAATTTTGTCTTTTTCTATTTTTTAACGCGCAAAAGTATGCCTATACGTGCTAAAATGCAAGTTATATATTAAAAGTTCGAAGGTTTAGCCTTACTAAAGCGGCTCTTAATCTTATCCCAGGCCACATTATAGAAATCTGAATCGAAAAGACGTGCGTCTGCCCGGGCCTGCCTCAAAAACGAAAGCCCTATCGTTACTAATACGAAATTCGCGAGCCACATGCCCTGCGCTACGGAAACAACCTCTTGCTTGGCCCATTTCTCGCCCATGAGGGACAGAACATAGAAAACAATAAAGAATAAGATGGAAACCAACACAGGCACGCCCAATCCACCCTTTTTTATGATTGATCCAAGTGGTGCCCCGATCAGGAACATGGCAATACAGGCAATTGAATTCGCCAATATTTTATGCCATTGGACTTCAAATTGAATAAACTGATCATTATGAGCATGTATTTGTTCATTAGCGTTGTAGAGCTGACTTTTTATTGACCGCACCTGATTTAAAGCATTGCTGATATCAGCAGGAGAGAAAGGACCTTTAAATATGCTATCAGAAAGAGAAAGCACCCTATCGGAAATGATCAGGCTATCTTCAGGGGTCTCTTTTCTACTCATTGGATTTACAAACTGATGATCCTGACCGCTGGCCTCCCTTCTTTTTGCTGCAATTGAATCTCTTTTATGTTTATGTTCCTTAATCTCACTTGGCCATTCAATAGTATCTTCTTTTAGGTGATAATTAAATACCTGGTTGCTGATTGTGTAGATGGAAATCTTTTGCGTCTTGATGTCAGTGTTTACAGAGTCCATATCATACTTAAGCTCATTCATATTACGCATGATACGGTTACTCTGAAACCATTTCTTATCCGTACGATTTAAACCGAACGAAGAAAGGTCAAATACAATCTGCGTCCTTGAGAACTGCGTCTTCCGAAATGTTTCATCAGTACTGTGGCCAGAAGAGATATCAGTGCCTGAACCAGAACCTTCTATGTAATTGTAACCATTGAATAATTCGAGCTTCATGTATTGGTCGTTCATGAACGTGTACATCCTACCAGAGTCAGCGATCGTTACTTCTTTATTACCAACCCTGCCCCGATGATCATAGATGATAACACCTTTCAAAAGGCCTTTTTCTGAAGTTCGCTCATTCACTTTAATACTGATGTCGGGGATGGAGCTATAAAATGCACCCGGTCGTAAATCAAGAGCAGGTTTCTTTTGCTTAATGTCATAGAGTAAACTATAGGCTTCTAAAGCGGCTTTGGGTACCATATAATTACCGACAATAAAGGCTCCTCCGGTAACGAGGAGAACGAATCCAAAAATTGGTAACAGACTTCGAAGCAACGAAATACCCAGACTTTTAATGGCGGTGAGTTCAAAGTGCTCGCCCAGATTTCCGAAGGTAATTAACGAGGAGAGTAAAACAGCCAGAGGAAGAGCTACGGGTGTATTGAAAATGGCAAAATAAAAAAGTAACTGACCAATGACATCCCATCCCAGATCTTTGCCAATGATATCATCAAAATACTTAAGCATGTGAATATTCAACAGGATGAATACCACAACTAAAAAAGTAAGTATAAATGGACCGAGAAAAGAAGCCAGGATCAGCTTGTCAATCTTTTTCATAAATCAAGTAGCGAAGATAGCGTCAAAAACAAGGCCATTTATTTTTTTAAGAAAATATCATCAGTAGAAGCAGGTGTATTTTGATAATAAGAAAAGTTTGTATGTTTGCGCCTCGAAATCGGTATTAGATGCATTATCCTTTCGGGATAGATGCTTCAAGATGTTAAATGATTACTGATTTTTTCTCTAGTCTGGTGTGTTGTAACACATGCAATTAGAGGGTTGAAATTCATAACCGCCAGCTGGCGGACGGGGGTTCAACAATAAAGTATAAAAGTTAAATGGCGCGGTAGCTCAGGTGGTTAGAGCGTTGGATTCATAACCCAAAGGTCGGGGGTTCAACTCCCCCCCGCGCTACTATAAATCAATTTACTTTATTCGATAATTTTCGTGTTTACTGTATACGTCCTCTACAGTTCTTCCTACAATA
>JAYVTB010000130.1:0-2086 GCA_043774805.1 Cyclobacteriaceae bacterium
CACACCAAAACCTAAATGGGAAGTGGCATATTTTAAACAGCCACAGAGCGGCCCATGGCTTGATGGTTTTTTAACCTGTCATTTTGATCCCGATGTTGGCACGGACACAACCAACTGGGAGCCTACCCTGTTTACGTCAAGCGGTGATGATATTATCATCGCATCACGCGACTATAATGATAAAGGCTATTTAACACTATTCAAAAAAGGTATTACCGGCTGGTGTAGCCCTATTGCTGAAATAATAGATGAGAGCTTGCCAAATCCCGCAACAGTTCAACGGTATGGATTGGTGCTTGCCAGCAATCAAACATTAGATATAATTACTGGTTACGTTTCGCATCCGGCAACGGGCATTACACAAATCGCACTGAAAACCTTTGCCCGAACGACAGGCGCCTGGGAAGAAGGGCACCTGTTCATTCAAAAAACGAGCACAGCTGGTCACTCTTACGGAAGAAAAATTCTAGGCATTGGCGACAATCTGTTTGTTTCAGCTCCCTATGATGGAGCCGTTAAGGCAAATGCCGGAGCCGTTTATGTTTATACTAAAGCTGGTTCTGGGTGGCAGAAAACAAACAAAATACTGCCCCCGCCTGGCGGTAAGTATGATGACGTGTTTGGCTCAAACATGGCCGCAAATGGGGATTACCTTACGGTTGCTGCGGTTGGCCATTCACCCAGCGGAAAGTTTTTTGTCTATAAGAAAGGGACTGACTGGAACAGTCCTCAACTTGTTCAGGAAATTGATTTAAGGGCTGCTGGCCTTACGGTTTACATTTCTGGAGATAATATAGCGATGAGCCAAGATTGGCTGGTGATGCCTTATATGGATAGTGGCAGCTCAGGCAGTCTTGAAGAATGCCATATTTTCTTGGCACTTTATAAATTCAATGGAACCCTGTTTCAATTCCATCAATCACTGTGCATTCAAGGTTCAAACTTCTTTGCCAGAAGCTCAACTATTCCGGTGAGTATTGAGGGTAACCTAATTGTTGCAGGTTCAAAAATTCTAGAATTAAATCAGATGGGTATTTGGGAAATAAAACATCAACTATATTCCTCCGATCCAGAACCAATCCAGTTTAATTCAAACTTCACAATACGAACTAATGGTGATCTATTTGGATTCAGCAATTATATTTCAAACGGAACAATTTTCATTTCAGCACCCACAAAAGATTACAATGACGCATGGGACGTTGGGGCAGTATACGTTTACGCAAAACTCCCCAATGAGGAATGGTCTTCTCGCTTTGAATCGGCCAAAATTGTTCCTCATGTAAAAGAGGAAATCGGATTTTTTGGATATTCACTCGCTGCCTTTCTAAATACATTAATAGTTGGCTCACCGCTCAACGATCGTGACAAAACAGGTCAGGCAATTAACAAGCCGGGGCTCGCGTCCATCTTTCAGGCGAAAGATTATTTCTGGAAAGACACCGATTGGGTTGCTGATTTCACCGGTGATTCTTTCATGAAAGATTATTTCGGACTAACTGTTCACCTGGATGAAGCAGACTTTTTTATGGGAGCGCCAATTGAAGATCTGGAAACCGGTAAACTATCGGGTTCCATTTACGTGGTGCCAACCCCTCCTATCGTAAAACTTGTTCCACCCGTGTGCTATCCTGATCAAAGTTTCGAACTGTTGGGATATCCTTTTGAAGGCACGTGGAACGGCCCTGGTATCACGGATCCATCACGAGGTATCTTTAACCCTAGCCTAGTCGGTCCCGGATTATTCACCATCACCTATCAAACGCCTAATTGTGCTAATGTAGGAACGCTCCAAATTCAGGTTGCTAACAGCCCGCTTAACGTAATTGCTGGTGGTACTAATTATGTAGTATGTCCCAATATCAATCCTATTTCAGTTTCATTAGAAATCGAATCACAAGTAGATGTTTCTTATCTGTGGTATTATCGGGCAACCTCAACTGATGTATTTATTTCACAGGGAGTAACATCACCCAATTTACTGGCAACCAAAAGAGGGGAATATCACGTAAAAGCAAATAACGGTGTATGCGTATCATACTCACCTACTATTCATGTTGCGAATGAAGCCATTGAACTATCGCTC
>JAYVTB010000131.1:0-2700 GCA_043774805.1 Cyclobacteriaceae bacterium
CATTCTTCAGCGACAATTGGCCGAACCTAGGGCGGAACTGGCTTGCTATGGTGGACCATCCTTATGATAAAGCCACATGTGAATTTATAATTACCGCACCCGCTCATTACCAGATAGTATCCAATGGATTGAAGGTGGAAGAATCGGATGCAGCGAATGGAACCCGAATGACACACTGGAAGCAATCCGTTCCCATCGCTTCGTGGTTGTATATATTAGGTGTGGCCAGATTTGCCGTTCAATACGTGGATACATTCGATCATAAATCCATTGAGACCTGGGTTTACCCGCAGGATCGCAAGGCAGGATTCTATGATTTTGCCGAGCCTACTAAGAAAGTTCTGGAATTCTACAGCAGCTATATTGGACCGTATGCTTACGAAAAATTAGCCAACATTCAATCGAACAGCGTAAGCGGTGGGATGGAAGCAGCATCGGCTATCCTGTACAGTGAGAACTCTGTTGTGGGCGATAGAAACGAACGCTGGCGCAACGTTGTAATACATGAGATTGCTCATCAATGGTTCGGCAATGCTGTAACTGAAGCTGACTGGAATGATGTTTGGTTGAGTGAAGGATTCGCCACATATTTTACGCTTCTTTTTATTGAGCATGAATATGGTCATGATGCTTTTATGGACGGACTTGCCGCCAGCAAGAAAACCATCAATGCCTTCTACTTAAAAAATCTTGACTATCGGATCATCCACAACAACTTAACCGATATGAACAAAGTTACCACCTCACACACGTACCAAAAAGGCAGCTGGGTTTTACATATGTTGCGCGGTCTGGTGAGCACGGAGAATTTCTGGAAAGGAATTCAATCCTACTACAAAAAGTATATGAACGGAAACGCTACCACGGCCGACTTCCAAAAAGAAATGGAAGAAGCGGCAGGACAGGATTTGAATGATTTCTTTCAGCAGTGGTTGTATAAACCTGGGACTCTGAAATTAACGGGAGCGTGGCAATACAACGCACAAAAGAAGGAAGTTACAGTTTTCCTGAATCAGTCTCAGACTGATGGCAGCATTTTCAAGATGCCCGTCCAAGTAGGATTATATTTTTCCATCGGTAAGCAGCCCATGATTAAAACGATACAGGTGAATGAGAAGGCGAATACGTTTACGTTTGCCGTGGATGTTGAACCAGAGAAACTTATTCTGGATCCAAATTCATGGATATTGATGGAAACTGAGGTTACCAAAAAGTAACAATAGCATGGCGTGCCTATTGGAACTTGCCCGCCTTAAGGGGGGGCTTACCAAGCCTTCATAGAAGGAATTTTTTTGTACTGAATTATCCCCAACTCAATTTTCTACTTTACAATGGTCCGGGCAACAACACGCGTATGCTTAGCCTGACCACCATAAAGTTTAATGGTGTGTAGTGTTGTGAATAGTGAAACTACTTGCATTACCATTTTATGTGATATATGTAACATCATACCATACTTGTATAAAGCATTATGCCTTATTCAAGTCAACCTTTGTGACTCACAAATAATTATGAACATTAAAAGAATATTTGGGACTTTACTCACAATACTGGGAATAATTGGTCTGATTTATACTGCCATCATATTTGTCAATAATGCCACAGGAGCACTCAATATTAGGTCCCTGATAACTTATGGAATTCTAGGATTGATATTTTTTATTTCCGGCATTAGCCTCGTGCGAACAACAAAAGACGAATCTTAGAACATCTTCAAAACCAACACGCAGGCATGCCAACTAAGTGAATTGTGTAAGTCTGAGCTGTTGGTGTGTAACACACGAATTGCACGGAACACGCACCTTTACTTTATAGTCAAAGAGAAACTCGTTCTCTAAGGCTCCTACTCCATAATAAGAGATTTTTTTTATTTAAAGAGTGTCCACGAAACAATCGCGCTTGGATGTTCTTCAACTTCTTTACAAAGCGATTTAAACAAACATAATATGAACAAAGTAAAAAATGTATTTGGCATCATAACCTTGATGCTTGCTGTACTCTTTTCCGGGTGTAATAATGATGACCCTGGAATTCGACCAACCGTGACTTCTACCAGTCCGGCAAACTTGACCGCTAATGTTGCCACTAACAGCAGTGTTACCGCAACGTTCAGCATGCCTATGAACCCGGCAACCATAACAACTGCAGAGTTCACCTTACTTCAGGGAGCTACACCTGTTGCAGGCGTTGTGACTTACACAGGGACAATTGCCACTTTTAACCCCAACAATAATTTGGAAGGGAATAAAATTTATACGGGCACAATCACCACCGGAGCAAAAAGTAAAGCGGGCGATGCCTTGCAGGCTAACTACGTTTTCACCTTTACCACGGGTGCGGCCCCAGACGTCACGGTTCCTACTGTAAGTTCAACCGATCCTGCCTCAACCGCTACAGGAGTGGCTCGTAATAAAACCATTTCCATCACATTTAGTGAGGCTATGGATGCTTCTACTATTACATCCTCAACGTTTACATTGAAAAAAGGAACAATATCCATAGCAGGTGCCGTTACGTATACGGGTACCACAGCTAGTTTTAATCCTACGAATACCCTTGAAGCTGCAACTATATATACAGCTACTATTACAACAGGTGCTAAAGATCTAGCCGCCAATGCATTAACCACGAACACGGTATGGAATTTTACAACAGGAGGTTCTTCAACCACGTTGGCTGTTATCAATCTGGGATCGGCCA
>JAYVTB010000132.1:0-10830 GCA_043774805.1 Cyclobacteriaceae bacterium
TGGCCTACTTATATTCCTTACTTTCAAAGCAAAATACCACAAGCAATCAAGAATAATGCGTTATTGTTCAACTCATACGAAAGGTTCGGATGAGTATGATTTGACTTATAATAATTTGACGCTGTAATGGGCAATTATAATACAAAAGGAACAGAACAGGTTCAGTGGGTGGACTCGTTGATTCTCACAATGGGGTTCATGATGTAGGTGATCATCGAGTTGTCTTTCATCAATTCTACGACCCTGAAGCCACGATAGGAAGTTCCCCAACTGCCACCAATATGTGAATCAAATAGGTAAGGCACATTGTTCATTATTCTCACACCGTCCTGATCATGCTCATGGCCATGAAATACGGCTTTGATATTCTGGTACTTCTTAATCAATTCAAAAAACGCTGGCGTGTCGATAGCGTTTGGGGTCCATTTGTATTGCGGGATGTGAAGGAAAAGGAAAATGTTTTTTTGGTGCCTATGATTTTCCAGTTTTTCTTGCAGCCGGATAAGGTCAGGGGAGAGATAGGCACCTACCGTATTGGATGTGTTTAACATAAGAAACGTATTCTTGTGAAACACCGCTTCGTAATTCACTCTTACTTTCCATACTTGCTCCCAGTAATTGTTGGTCACGATATCGTGATTCCCTTTGGTGACGTAATAGGGTACTTTCAATTGATCGAGTTTTTGCTTGGCTGCAGTCAGGAATTGCTTTTCATCATGGATGATGTCGCCATTAATCACACAAGCCTGTAAATGCGATTGTTCGTGGAGCAGATTAATGTTTCTGGTAAGCTGTGAGAAAGAATCATCAAATGAGGTGTTGGCTTGACCGTAATGGCCATCGCTGGCAACGACAAAGCGAAACGATGTTTTGTGGTCATGGACCAATACATCAGCAGCACTTAATTCCGTAAGTCCTCCTTTCAATAACCAGGCAGTAGTGATGGAAAATTGTTTAAGGAATAGTCTTCGGGATGTTTTCATATTCATAACAGGTCTGACAAGGCGTGTTTGATCGTTGATTTAATCAAGGTTGTTGGTTGCTGCATCGCCAAACTTACTTCTGATGGATCGTTTGCCAAAGTTAAAATTTTATCTGTGCCAAATGCCAACCGATCATCGGATGACAATGTACACTGACCGCACAAGATTAATACTCGCTTGTTATATTGTTTAGCCAAAGCGTAAACATGAGCCACCACCTTACCCGATAACGATTGTTGATCCACCTTGCCTTCTCCGGTGATAACGAAGTCGCACGTTCTTACTTTTTCTTCCAAACCGGTAACTTGACTGATATAATCAATCCCTTTTTGTAAGGTGGCATTCAAAAATAATTTAGCCCCGGCTCCTAATCCACCGGCAGCACCGGCACCCGGAAAATTCAGGTCGCTGGCATATTTTTTTTTCACCAGATCAGCCAGGTGCTTAAGTCCAGCATCAAGCTCTTTCACCATGGTCTCCGAAGCTCCTTTTTGCGGACTATAGATCGTGGCAGCGCCTTGAGATCCATACAACGGATTGATCACATCACACAACACCTTAAATTCAATATTTCGCAACCGAACATCCACTTGTGTTTCATCAATGAAATGGATCATTGAAAGGGATTTACCAATGGGTGCCAAGGGTTGATTTTCACGATCAAGAAAACGGTAACCTAACACCTGGGCCATACCAATACCCGCATCATTGGTAGCGCTACCACCAATGCCCAGAATGATGTTGTTGGCTCCTTCATCAAGGGCATCTAATATTAATTGTCCGGTGCCCATCGTAGTGGTGTAAAGAGGGTTGCGTTCACTTTCTTTCAAAAGCTGCAGTCCACTTGCTTTTGCCATTTCAATAAATGCTGTGGTGCCGGTTTTGGATAAACCATATTCCGCGTTGATTGGTCTTTGCAGCGGATCAAGAACAACGACTTTTTTGATGCGACCTTTACTTTGATCAACGAGTATTTCAAACGTGCCTTCGCCTCCGTCAGCCAGCGGCACTTTTGTAATCAGAAAGGAGGTATTCATTTCCAGTAAGGCATCACTCACGGCATCACAGACCTCTGCCGCTGACAAGGATCCTTTAAACTTATCCGGTGCAATCAGTATGTTCACACAAAAAGAAATAAATGATGGATAGTAAAAAATGTTCAGGTTACGGAAGTCAAATCAAGATTCATTTCTGAAGGAGTAATAAGAAAATATTTCTCCGGATTTAAAAATGGATTTTTCCAGAGGCAATTCTATAAACCCATCCACGTCTTTAAGATTTGCAAAGTCGCCTGATCCTCCACCGGCATCCGGGTAAGCCATGAGTCTACCTTGTTCATTTACAACTTTGACCTGCAAGAAGTAAGTTAGTTCAGGTTTGAACTGAAAATCTGAAGAAAGGATAGCAACACTTTTTGGTGAAGTTAAACGGACACTTTTCTCCAGCCATGGTTTAATGTATCGGTAAAAACACAAATAGGTGGAAACCGGATTTCCTGGCAAAGCAAAAACCGTGTGCGTGTTGCTGGTGCCAAACCACAAGGGCTTGCCCGGTCGCTGACTGATGTTATGAAAATGTTTTTTAACACCCAGTTGCTCCAGTGTTTTAGGAACAAAATCATATTTGCCTTTGGATGCTCCTCCCGATAAAATGATCAACTCATAGTTTTCGAAAATCCTGGTGAGCTCATACTTAAGAAGGTCTTCGTTATCAGTAATATGGAACTGATCAGCCGGATGATCCATTTGTTTGAACGCGGCTTGCAAGGCATATGAATTTGACCTGCGTATTTGCCAGGGAAGAGGTTGTTCATGAACGCCCACCAATTCATCGCCTGTGCTGATGATGGCAGTTTTTGGAAACTGAAAAACATGCACATGATTTTTTCCGATGGATGCCAGCAAGGCAATTTCTGCCGGAGATAGTTTCAACCCTTCGGAGAACAGGCACTCAGCTTTCCGGCAATCTTGCCCTTGCGGATGAATGTTTTGTGCAAGATCAACTGAGTCGATCAGAATAATTGCGTTGCTGTTTTCAAATTCAATATCTTCATAACGAATTACCGTATCTGTTCCCACGGGCAGCATTGCTCCGGTCATCACTTCCATGGCATTGTTCTCCTGTTGAAGTTCTTGAGCAGCCATTCCTGCTGCTTGAATTCCTTCCAGTTTAAATATTCGCTGTCCATTCTGGAATGACTGATAGCGGATGGCAATACCATCCATGGTCGCCCTGTTGAAAGGAGGGAAGTCACGATCCGCGTAAACAGCTTCCGCCAGCACATGACCTGCGGCACGTTCAATTTCAATTGAAATTGTTCTTGGGGTAAACAGATGACTAAGAATTATTGATTCGGCTTCCTCAACGCTTACCATGTTTTGATTAGATTTGAATAATGAAGAAACAATTTACGCATATTGATGCTTCCGGCAATCCGCAAATGGTGGACGTATCTGAAAAAAGTATCACAAAACGAGTGGCTAAGGCCCAGGCAATCGTTCAACTTGGGAAAAAGATTGTTTCGCAAATGAAAGGAGATGAGTTAATTACCAAGAAAGGCCCCGTATTTCAAACGGCAATCATTGCAGGGGTGATGGCCGCCAAAAGAACTCACGAACTGATACCATTTTGCCACCCGCTTTCATTGGAAGATTGCAAAATCCGCATCACGGTAAAAAAGAATAAAGCGATCATTGATACCGAAACGACTATTACCTCTAAAACAGGCGTGGAGATGGAAGCTCTTACAGCTGCTTCAGTAACGGCCCTTACCATTTACGACATGTGCAAGGCATTGTCGCACAACATCATCATCGAAGAGATTAAATTGATGGCTAAGAGCGGTGGTAAGAAGGATTTCTTACGAAAATAATTCAGTTAAAATAACGAGATTCCAACTGATAATTCTAAAATTTTAAATTTTAATGAACTTTCCTCTGTTACCGTTGTGGTTCCGGGAACAATGGTTTCATAAAAAAAGCTATTAGCCAGATAACTTAGGCGTAGTTCCATTTCTCTATTTTTATTTAGTGGAAGAATTATACCTGATCCAATAAAAAGTCCTCGATATTCTTTTCCTTGGTTGATTGTTGCTTCAATTTTTCTATAATAGGGTGAAGGAGTTACTGGATCTATTTTAGCAAAATAATATTCTTTTAATGGTATATATAACTTTAGACCGCCCACTAGAAAGGGTTTGATTTTCCATTTTTGTGCTAATGTTACTAGGAATTCAAATGGCACTTGCAGATAGGAACTATTTACATCCATAGTAAAGTCCCCAGTGCTATTTGTGTTAAGTAAATTTTTATCGACAAAAACAGGTTCCGTTTTTCCTTTCATTCTTAAATAGTTCAATCCAGTTCCAATCCGGAAACTTTCCGAAATGACAAACTGAACGGATGTTTGAATACCATAAGCTGGAATAGCATTGGTTTTAATTGTCTGATTTAGGTATTGATTTTCATCATAGACGAAACTTGCTCCTCCATAAAAGACGTGTCCTAAAAACCTGAATTTCTGAGCATATGTCGGTACGTAATAAATTGTTATAAAAATAATTACAAAAACGGTCTTTCGTTGAAGGAACTTCATTGATTAGGTAGTTTGGTTAAACGAATAGTCAGTTCATTTTTTTAAAGATAACAATTTGATTTTAACTGACTAAAACCAGGGATTTTTAGATAGTCAGCCATCTAATCGGGTTATCTGCTTAGATGCAAAACTTAATTTCCATAGGTGGTAATTCTGTAACGTTCACTTAATAAGTGTTTTATCATTTCTGTGCTTAATCAAAATTTGAATGTCTGCATTTTTTATTTTTAACAATTAAACTTCTGAGCAATGATTCAGTTAAATTTGACTAACAAATCCTATGGCTTTATGAAACTATTGAGTAAAAATGTTCTTTCCGGATTTCATGTAAATCCAATCCATCGCGATCTCGTGCTGGTGATTTCTGTAGGGTTTGTTATCGCGATTTCGATTGTTACCCTTCTGGTAATGATCATTAGTCAAATCTAAATTCAAGGGTGGGCGGATACCCATTGATCACCATCTTCAAAAAACTCCCGCTTCCAGATAGGAACAGTTTCCTTTAGACTGTCTATAATAAATTGACAAGCCTCAAACGAGGCCTTTCGGTGAGCGGTGGATACGGCAACGACCACTGCAATTTCTCCTGGGAGAAGTAATCCTACCCGATGACTCACGGCCCACCCCAGAAGGAGCCAGGTTTCACTTGTTTTCTCCACTATTTTTTTGATTTCAGAAATGGCCATGGGTTCGTATGCTTCATATTCTAAGCGCACTACTTTTTTTCCGGAGGTCTGGTTCCTTACAGTACCAATAAATGTATTGATTGCTCCTGCTTCGCTTTGCGATGCCGCATTAATTACATGTTGAACGTCAATGGGCTGGTTGGTAATCTCAATCATTAATTTAATTTCTAATTACTGACTTCAAATGTAATAAATCATCATGGGCTGTGTCTCCTTACCTCATCGGATTCATTGATGAAACCTGTTATTCAACCAGATTGTTGCCCGAAATGCCAAACCTTTTTACTTTAACCCTTTGTTTTAACAAATATACTGCGAGATTTCGTTCTCGTTATTTGACTGATGATTTTCTATCTTTAGAGCTGAAATGGCAACGTCACAACTTTTTGATAACCATGGTCGCCCCATTACCTACCTGCGCCTTGCAGTGACGGACCGGTGCAACCTACGCTGTTTCTATTGCATGCCTGAAGAAGGCATTAAGTATTTGCCTAAGAAAGCGTTGCTCACCTTTGAGGAAATTGAACGTCTGATCAGTTTGTTAGCCTCCATGGGGATTTCAAAAATCCGGTTAACTGGAGGAGAACCATTCGTGCGTACCGACCTGATGAATTTGCTGCGCAGCATTGTTACAGTCAACGGCATTAAAGATGTTCATATTACCACCAACGGAATCCTGACAGGCCCGCACGTTGAAGAACTCAAGTCACTGGGAATAGCCTCGGTTAATTTAAGCCTCGATACCCTGAACCGCGAGCGGTTTAAGATCATTACCCGGAGAGACGAATTTGAGAAGACCTGGGAGACTCTTCTTCAATTATTGAAGCATGAAATAGCTGTGAAGATTAATACCGTTGTGATGGACGGGAAAAATATCGATGATATTTTGCCATTGGTCGAACTGACCAAAACATATCCCATTTCAATTCGCTTGATTGAAGAGATGCCATTTAATGGAGAAGGAAGTCATTATACATCGTTGCCCTGGACCTACCGGAAAATAGTAGGATTGATTCAGGAACGTTATCCTTCTTTGATTAAACTTCATGATGAGTCTCATTCCACTTCTTATAATTACCAGGTGCCAGGTTATAAAGGCAATGTGGGTGTGATCGCAGCATTCAGCCGCACGTTTTGTGGCACCTGTAACCGTATAAGGATTACTGCGCAAGGTGTTTTAAAAACCTGTTTGTATGATGATGGAGTATTGAATATTAAAGACTTGATGCGCGAAGGCAGGAGTGATGAGGAAATCAAGAAGGAATTGTTGACTGCATTCAGTAACCGACCTAAGGATGGTTTTGAAGCAGAGGAAAGAAGGAAAAGTGGTGCTCCGATCATGGAGTCCATGTCAACCATAGGCGGGTAGAACAATGGAAGTTTATCTGCTGCTCATTTCATTCTTTGTAATTGCCCTCGTTTATTCTTCTGTTGGTTTTGGAGGTGGCTCAAGCTATCTCGCCCTAATGGCCCAGCCTTTTTTTGCTTTGCTGCCGGAAGTCATCCGACCAACCGCCTTGTTATGCAACATTGTGGTGGTAACGGGTGGTACCATTATATTTTACAAACAAGGTAAGATCGTATGGAAAGAGATCTGGCCATTTTTGATTGCCAGCGTGCCCATGGCTTTTGTGGGCGGCTTCTGGAAACTGCAGGATTCAATGTTTTTTATTTTGCTTGGATTCACATTATTAATTGCTTCTGCATTCTTGTGGATTCAACAGGATGCACAACCTGTTTCTTCATCAAGAATTGATAGCACGATTAGCAAAACCATCATTGGCGGATTGATTGGTTTTCTTTCTGGATTGGTAAGTATCGGGGGTGGTATTTTTCTTTCTCCCATTTTACATTTTCTGAATTGGGCGGAAGCAAAAAAGATTTCAGCTTTAGCCAGTGTATTCATTTTAGTCAATTCCATTAGTGGCTTGATCGGCCAGTTCTCACGCGGTTTACCTAATCTTGACTGGCAATTGATGACGTTACTTTTGGTGGCTGTTTTCCTGGGAGGTCAGATTGGTTCACGATTGGGATCTAAGAAATTCAAGCCCATGTATGTAAGGCGCATCACCGCTATGTTGATTTTAGTGGCGGCATTAAATATTCTAAAGGATCATTTATGAAATGCCCATCCCATCGGCCCAATGGAATGATCATCATAGCGACATTCGAGCTGACCATTAAATAATAAATAGTAACACATGAAAAGAATTTTGGTTTTTGTTTTACTCCTGGTGTCGATTTCATCATTTTCTCAAAGCAGAATTAATCCAGTCATAAAAAGTTATGGCGGCATTTTCGACATTCCTTATGCCCAGGAAAAACCAGATCCTAGTTTAGAGTATAACATTGTTATTGAAATCGAACGCGCCAGCGATACACCTGACTCAACGAATTGGGCGCTATACAATGTAGCGCGCTTGATCAACCTTCATGTGATGGGAGGAGTGCCCAAGGAGAAATTGCACATCGTATTGGCGATTCATGGTGCAGCGGCTTTTTCCGTGATGAACAACGAAGCGTACAAATCAAAGTATGGAGCTGATAATCCGAGCCTGAAATTATTTAAAGAACTGGAGCAGGCAGGTGTTAACATGTTTGTATGTGGCCAATCGCTTATCGCGAGAAAGATTGATCGGCATAACATGGTGCCCGAAGTAAAAGTAGCTACTTCGATGCTCACCACCTTGACTACTTACCAACTGAAAGGTTACGTAGCCCTCAAGTTTTAGCTGGTGTGATGGTAGGTAATCGACCACTTTCCATTCTTCAATCGGAAGACTAATGTAAAAGGTCCGGATGGTGTATCATTGGACTGATTTAACCGTCAATTTATAAAAACAGTAAATACAAGGTTGGTTTAAATTGAGCAATCCTTCCTATTTTGCGGGTCTAAGTTTATTCGGATGAAACAAATACGGTTTTCAGAGCATGTGTTGCCACACCTCATCGCGGTGATTGTCTTTCTGGTGGTAACGGTGCTCTTCTTCAATCCAGTTTTTTTTGATAATAAGTCCATCGCACAGTACGACATTCAGCAATGGAGCGGCTCTTCTAAGGCGCTTCGTGATTATCGCGATGCTACCGGGGAAGAAGGCCTTTGGGCAGGAGCTATGTTTTCAGGCATGCCCGCTTACCTCGTTAACATGGATTGGAGCGATGGGATAGTGCTGGGACTGAAGAAAGTACTTTCCCTTTTCTTACCGCACCCGGTGAGCGTAATTTTCTTAGCCCTTCTTTGCTATTATATTTTACTGTTAACTTTTAAAGTGCGGCCGTGGTTTGCCATTACCGGGGCGTTGGCCTTCGGACTTTCATCTTTCATGATTATAGGCTTGGGTGCCGGGCATAACGCCCGCGTTGGAGCGATCGCCTTCATGCCGTTGATTATGGCGGGCATTCACCTGGCGTTTTCCGGAAGGCGAATCTTGGGGCTGGGCGTTACCGCACTGGCGCTTACGCTGCATCTGCGTGAGAATCACCTTCAGATCACCTACTATACGGTATTGATTGTGCTGACCTATGGATTGATTCAACTCATCTATGCCATCCGTGCAAAGCAAATGGCCGACTTCTTTAAAAGTATTGTAGTACTGATTCCAGCGGTGTTGATTGCGGTGGGTACTTTCTTCGGCCAGTTTTGGGCGATTACGGAATATACCACTTATTCTATTCGCGGCCCTTCAGAACTTCAACATCAAAATGTCTCAAAAGATAAGAGCGGGTTGTCAAAAGAGTATGCATTCGCCTACAAGTATGGCATATGGGAACCCATGGAATTGTTGATCCCTAACTTTTATGGAGGCACGAGCATGAAGTACTTTGTTCAGGATACGGAAAGTGAATCGTATAAAGCATTGTCACAATCGGGAGATAATGAAACGGCTAATCAGCTCGCCAATTACACTTCTGCCTACTGGGGACCACAGGGTTTTACAGCTGGATCTTATTATGCGGGAGCCATTGTTTGTTTTTTGTTCTTCCTGGGAATCCTATTTGGAGAAAAAAAATATCTCTGGTGGCTCATCCCCATGAGTGCGTTGAGTATCATGCTGAGTTGGGGTGATAGTTTCGCTGCGTTTAACTACTTCATGTTCGATTATTTTCCCGGCTATAACAAATTCAGGTCAGTTAGTTTTGCTTTAGTGATTATACTTTTCTCCATGCCATTGATAGGGATGCTGGGATTGGAAAACCTGATGAAAGAAGGTTGGAATAAATCAACTCAAAAGAAGTTGATATGGCCATTAGTACTTACGGCAGGAGTGAGCCTGGTGTTGATTATGGTAGGAGGCATGGGCACTTTCCTTAAACCTGAAGAAGCACAACTGCCTGCCTGGTTCAAAGTGGCATTGCAAAAGGACAGGGTTTCACTGATGCGTGCAGACGCATGGCGCGCCATTTGGTTAATCCTTGTTTTCGCTGCGGCACTTTTTGCCTTGATGAAGAACTACCTGAACAAAGCTATCCTTTATGTAGTGATGGCGTTGCTGATTGTTATTGACCTTGGTTTTGTAGATAGCCGCTATTTCTCTAAAGATAAATATGTGCGCAAGCGTGAGAACATAACCTTTGCCGCGACCCCGGCTGACGAGGAAATATTGAAGGACAAAAGTTACTATCGCGTATATGATATTAATGGTGCATTTACAGACGCTCGCAGTTCTTACTTCCATAATTCATTAGGAGGATATCATGGTGCAAAAATGAGGCGCTACCAGGAATTGTATGACTCCGGTATTGCCAGAAATATCGAAGCATTTATTCAGGATGCCCAGCAAGGGTTGCCCCAATTTGCTAAATATGGTGTGTTGAATATGCTCAACACCAAATACATTGTTTACGGAGCCGATAAGGAAAATATTATTTTAAATCCACAAGCCAATGGCCCAGCCTGGTTTGTAAAAAATGTGATGAAGGTGAACTCGGCCACGGAAGAACTACAAACAACAACGCTGGTGAACACCAGGGAGACAGCGGTGATGAAAAGTCCACAGTTCACAGTCGATAGTCAAGCGTGGACAATAGACGGTGAACCATTGACCGTTGACAGTCTTGCAAGCATTACGTTACTTGAACACCAACCTCCATACATGAAGTATGAGTCCAACTCATCGGCAAAAGGAGTTGTTGTATTCTCTGAAATTTTCTATCCCAAAGGATGGCATGCCTTCATCGATGGAAAAGAAGTAACGATACTGAGAGCCAATTATGTGTTGAGGGCGATGGAGGTTCCGCCAGGTAAACATGTGATTGAGTTCAAGTTTGAACCGAAGCCATATACTATTGGTAATAAGATCACGATGGCTTCCGGCTGGGTTTTACTGATCGTGGTGTTGGGAAGTTTGGTGTCGAGTTTGAGGAAGGCAGTTGTTAGTCTTTAGTCGATAGTTCAGAACTTGAATGAGTTTGTCAGTCTCCCCAATTTATCGGGGTCGAAGACTGATTGGTCGCAACTAAAAATACTGCACCAATCCAGAGCGACCATCAATGCACGATAGCACTGAAAGGAATGCGATAACAAGATTTATTACGAACTCCACACCAGCGAAGGATCTCCCCGGTCG
>JAYVTB010000133.1:0-18245 GCA_043774805.1 Cyclobacteriaceae bacterium
TGTTATTTTTGTTTCTGCGGAAGAGGCTCATTCTTTTAAGATTTCAGATACCTCAAAGGTTTGAACTTTTTCCGCTACTTTATAATCGCGACTTTCGGATAGTTAGGTTGAGGACTATAATTTAATCAGAAAAATGCAGTGACGAGTGGCAAACTATATTAATGGTATTTCGCTTAACTTGAAAAGTCGTTCCGCTTCATTAACCAAACCGAACAGCATGAAAAGTTTCGAGAATAATACCACTCTTGGAGTATCCCGAAGATCCGCCTTGCAAAAAGTATTTGCGATGGCAGGCGTAGCTGCCCTGCCATTTAACTCCATGGCGAAAGACTCATCTTCCAACGTAAATGTATCCGCATTGGAAGCCCGCGAGAAGACACCGATCAAGATCACCAAACTTGAAACGTTCCTCGTGAAGCCAAGATGGATCTTTCTAAAGGTTCATACCGATGCCGGAGTTATTGGCTTGGGAGAGCCGCTGTTAGAAGGCCGGGCATTGACCATACAAACTGCTATTAAAGAGATCGAACCTTATTTGATTGGTAAAGATCCGCGTCACGTGGTTCATCATTGGCAAGCGATCTATCGTCATTCCTTTTATAAAGGTGGTCCTATCTTAACCAGTGCGTTAAGTGGTATTGATCAGGCCTTGTGGGACATCAAAGGCAAGCTGTTGAACATGCCCGTGTATGAACTACTCGGTGGACCAACGCGTGATCGTGTTCGTATTTATGGAAGAGCCAGTAATGCGGAAGAAATGAAGCAACGGGTGAAGGAAGGTTATACGGTGATTAAAACCGGTGTTGCAAAGATCAATCCCGCCCGGGCGGTAGAGAATCCTAAATTCATAAAGTATGCGGTAGAAAACTTCGCATCACTTCGGGAGGCCGGTGGTGATGCCATGGATATAGGTATCGATTTTCACGGAGCTATTTCTCCGCAAACCGCTAAAATATTAATAAAACAATTAGAGCCTTATCAACCGATGTTTGTAGAAGAACCTTGTCAGCCACAAAATGTAGATGTATTGGTTGACATTGCACGCAGTACATTTTTACCCATTGCAACAGGCGAACGGATTTTTACCAAGTGGGGCTTCCGCGAAATTCTTGAAAAGGGTGCAGCCACCATTCTTCAGCCCGACTTATGTCATGCCGGAGGAATTACAGAAGCAAAAATCATTGCGGGTATGGCTGAGGCCTACTATGCCGTGATCGCTCCGCATAACCCAATGGGACCGATTTCATTAGCTTCAGGATTACAATTGGCGGCCAGCATTCCAAATTTTCTTGTGCAGGAACAAGTGTCGTTAGGTGACGGATATCTGAAGCAGCCATTCAAACTAGAGAAAGATGGAACCGTATTGATTCCAACAGGCCCCGGATTAGGTGTTGAGCTGGATGAAAATAAACTAGCCGACAAGATTGGCCACGACTGGAAAAATCCTGAAACCTATGATGCCAGTGATGGCTCAGTGGTGGATTGGTAGATATGATTCAAGATTTAAAATTCAATTAGAGAAACTGAATGACGGAACCTATAAGCTCTGATTCTCATTCAATGTTGGTCGTAGTCTTGGATATTCGATTAACTGTGCGGAATTACTCGTAGGAATAACGTATCACTAATGAACTCAGTCACTGTCAAAAAAGTATTAGTATACTTCATTCAGAAGTTATCGTCAACTTGATTCTTGTCTCGCCAAGGATAGGTAACTGAATATAGTTGGAGAATAATCAAACTTTTGCTGGCATCTCCTCGTCTAAAGCATATCTCGTAGTCAGTCGCATAGCCTGCCTGTCAATAATTACAAAATAACCCCCGTATAAACTGGTCCCCATGCTAAAGAATCTTTTCAAAATTGCCCTACGTAACATTTTCAAAGATAAAACATACAGTGCCATCAATATCCTCGGCCTTACGATAGGCATCACCTGCAGTATGTTTTTATTCCTTTATATACTTGATGAATTAAGTTATGACCGTTACCACAAAAATGCGGATAACATTTACCGGGTGGTCTCTAATATCAGGGAACCAGATAATGCCTTTACATGGGCGGTGGCACAAATACCCTTAGCAGAAGAGTTACGAGACAACTATCCGGAGGTAGAAAATGCGGTTCGATTTTTTAGTATGTCCAGAAACCTCTACAAAAATGGGGAGTTGCAATTCTATGAAGATGATTTTTACCTGGCTGACTCCACGGTATTTGATATGTTCACTTATGATTTTGTGAAAGGTGATGCTGCAACTGCTCTGGACTTGCCTTTTACCATGGTGCTGACCGAAAAAATGGCAAAGAAATATTTTGGCGAAGCAGATCCAATCAATCAATCGATTCAAAATCAGCAAAACGAAGAGTTTAAAATTACCGGTGTCATCAAAGATGTGCCACACAATTCCCATTTTCGTTTTGATGCACTTGTCTCTCGCAACACACGTCCGCAGAATCAGGGCAACTGGGGAGGCTTCGGAGTGTTCACGTACATACAATTACCGGCAGGCTATGATCTTTCTAACATGTACACCCGTCTCGATACCATTGTGAAGCAGAAAGTAAATCCAATCTTCGCGCAATATGGTATATCAGTAAAATATGAATTGCAGAAGATCACCGATATTCATTTGCATTCTAAAATTCAAGATGAGGCGGAGGCCGGTGGCGATATTTCATATATCTATATTTTTGGAGCAGTGGCTGGGTTTATGTTAATTATCGCCTGCATCAATTACATGAATTTAGCTACCGCCCGTTCTGCCAACCGCGCCAAAGAAGTTGGTATACGCAAGGTGATGGGGTCGCAACGGGCTCAACTAATTTATCAGTTTATTACGGAGTCAGTAGTAATTGCACTAATCGCATTAGTTGTGAGTCTTATACTTATTTATCTATTATTATCCACATTCAATTCCCTTTCCAACAAGGAAATACCGTACAGCTATATACTTCAGACACCGGTGATTCTGAGTTTATTGGGAGTCGTATTGTTTGCTGGCATTGTTGGTGGTAGCTATCCTGCGTTTTATTTGTCAGGATTCAATCCGGTAAGTGTATTAAAAGGAAAACTAGCAGCAAAAGGCGGCAGTGTACTTTTCAGAAAGGCGTTGGTGGTTACTCAGTTTGCCATATCTATTTTCATGCTGATTAGTACCCTCATTGTTTTTGACCAACTCGAGTTTTTACGCAATAAAGATTTAGGCTTTGATAAAAAACAAGTGATCCGCATTGATCTCTCGGGCCGTGAATTGCAACAAAAGAGTAAGGCGCTGGTCGATAAAATCAAACAGAATAAAGATGTAGAATTGGTAGGTATGGCGGATTCATCACCGGGCGAAGGCATCGGAAAGTTACTTATTAAAGTAGAAGATAATGATGGAAAACTGGCCGACAAAGGCGTGGATTTATTTTCAGCCGATTATGATTTTGTAAAAACGTTGGGTATGGAAATAGCTCAGGGACGTGATTTCTCGCGCGACATTATTTCCGATACAACATTTGCCGTATTGGTCAATGAAGCAATGGTTACGCGCATGGCCTGGACAAATCCTATCGGAAAGAAATTCATTTTTCAGGGTGGCGGACCTAATAATCCAGATATTGAAAAACATGTTGTGGGTGTGGTGAAAGATTATCATCAAAATTCATTGTATGACGTGATTGAGCCGTTGATGATTGTGCTCGATGATAATCAGAACTATGTATTCGTTCGCACCCAGGAAGGTGATGTACGCGAATCGATTAAGAGTCTTGAAAAAGTATGGAAGGAAGTCAATCCCAATCATCCATTTGAATACCAGTTTCTCGATCAGGACTTTGATTCACAATATACTGCTGATGAAAAGAGAAGCCAGATATTTACCGTATTCTCTGGATTGACGATAGCCATCGCATGCCTCGGCTTACTTGGTCTGGCCGCATTTACAACGGAACAACGAACCAAAGAGATTGGTGTTAGAAAGGTAATCGGTGCCACGGTGAATAGTTTGGTAATGCTGGTGTCCAAAGAATTTTTCTTGCTGGTGGGTATGGGTATGATACTGGCCTTTCCTGCCGCGTGGTATTTCACCAGCAGCTGGTTACAGAATTTTGCCTATCGGATTGAACTTGATGGAGAGTGGTTGACCTTTATCACCTCTGCATTATTAGCATTGATGATCACGATGATTACCGTGGGATTCCATGTGATCAAATCCGCCATGGCCAACCCCGTTAATTCCCTTCGGGATGAATAAATCTCATCCCCTCTTTGGGGACAAACAGCCTCAAATCTGGAGTTAATGCGCTATTGAACAGCTTTCAGGCATTAAAATGACGCATATTCTTCGCGGCACACTATTTCGATAGTAGGTTTTCAAAACCTAATGTTTGGCGTATGAAAACCAGGAAGAATCAAAAAACAGGGACCATTTCAAAGCTGGAAGCATTCCTTCAACCTATTTTCGAATTGTTCACTAGAAAGACCGATTCAGAAAAACGCTCAGAGTTATATGGTAAGGATCCGTTACGCAATCTGACTAAATAGATACATGGTAAACCAGTTGATAGAGTTAAAATTCTGAAATCACAACACGAAGCTCATTCAGGATCATAGCCGTTGCGCCCCAAACCACTTCACCTTCAATTTCAAAATGTGGTGCGATCATGGGGTACATCTTTGCAGCGATAATTTCTTTTCGTTGAACAGCATCCGGCCTGATTAATTGATTGATACTTCCTTCTAATATCTGCGCCACTTCCTTCGGATCAGGATTAAACCGAGGTGGACTATTCATATAGCCTATCACCGGTGTAACCATAAAGTTGCTTGGAATCACAAAAAACTCGCTGAGCTGCCCGACTACATTTACATCACTTCGCAAGATCCCAATCTCTTCTTCTCCTTCCCGCAAAGCGGTGGTGATAATGTCTTCATTAGGCTCAGCCTTTCCACCTGGCAAACTGATTTGACCGCCATGTGTTCCTAAATAATCCGGACGCTTGGTAAGTGGAAATTTAATCACGCCCTCCTTTTCGTAAAGTAATATCAACACGCCACCTGGCTTTGGTGGTACTTTATGTTCAAACTTAGGCTTGATCATTCCAGTAGGAACAGCCCGCAGTGGCTCATGTGCTTCTGGTCCGGGCAGAGGTAATTTTAATCGTTGCTCGAGTTTGCTAACTAACTCAACTAAATTCATCGACAACTTTTCATTAACCCTCGTGTAACTGCACCCTCATTAAGTTCCTCTGATTTTTTAAAGGCATCACAGGCTTCAGTCTTCTTTCCATTGTTCAAATAGGCCAGACCAAGATAAAAATAAATCTTATCTACAAAGGGATCCATATCGAGCGACTGCCTGAGTAGCCGTTCTGCATTAGCATAATCCTTTATCTCCATCATAAGAATGCCTTTGTTACGATACGCCCAGGCATTGTATGGATCAAGGCCAATACTTTCATTGATATCGGCTTCTGCTTTTTGCATCTCTTTCATGTGGAGGTAAATAAAACCCCGGTTATTCATGAAGTATGCCTGATGCGGTGCCAGTGACAATGCTTTTTCAACAGAAGTAAGTGCATCCTTATAGTTGCCTTCCTCAGTCTCAATCAATGCCAGCGTATTATAGATGTTAGGTTCTTCTGGTTTCAAATTGGCTGCTTCTTTAAGTTCTGCCCGTGCCTGAGTAAAATTCTTTAAATAATACTGAACCGTTGCATGGTTTACTTTATTATCCAGGTTGCCGGGCTCGATGGAGATGGCCTTATCGAAGGCATCCAATGCTTTATTAAATTCCCTCATCCTGGTGTAAACCAGACCTTGTGTAAAATATACTAACGCAGTATCTGGTTTAAGTTTGGCTACTTTCTCCAAGTCTGAAAGAGACTTGTAATATTCCTTCAATTCATAACTAGAATTCGCATGGTTGAGGAGTGCATTTATGAAATCAGGTTTGCAGCCGATGGCCTTCTCATAGTTTTCCTGGGCAAGGTCAAAACGCTTTTGCTCAAAATATACCGTACCAAGGTTATTCCACGCATCGGCATAACATGGCTCTACTTTTATTGCTTCACCATAGTAGTAGCTCGCCTGCTCAAAGTTGCGATCTTTAAGAGCGATGTTTCCTTTCAATAAAAAATTTTGAAGTTTCGCCTCTTTTGAATCCCCACAGGCTACCAACAACACAAAAACCAGCCATTTTTTCATTTCGTCATTATTAACAAGGTGGGCGATGATTGGTTGATTCGAAATCCATATTTTAAATCATACTCTCCAACCGTGTAAAGATAGAGTAAAGGAGCACTTCATTGATAAGGGACTAAAGATTGAAGCAATAAAATACCCACGTTAACAATGTTCAATTACCATTAAAAGAGGCATCGGATTGGGGTATAGTCTTGATGCAATCGGTTACGTTGGCTTTGCTACATAGTGGTGGAAGCACGACAACAATGATTTAACAGCCGTTAGTTAATTTATTCTCGCCCTTTTATCACCTATTATTTTGAATAATTAAAAGTTCTCGTTTCCTTTGAACCACTAACTATGAAAAGCGCTCAAAACTTTTACGGACACCATCATCATACACAACAAGTGAATGGCTCGTCTTTGTTTTGATTGATTTATAAACGAATTAATAAAAAGGCTTGCCAACAACTGGTAGGCCTTTTTTGTTTAGTAATGTTATAAAAAATTATGAGTAGTATTTTACGAATCGCGATTCAAAAATCCGGAAGACTCCAAGAAGAATCGCTCAAACTTTTAAAGGAGAGCGGGCTGGCATTCAGCAATGGTAAAGATCAACTGAAAACACAGGCTACCAATTTTCCAGTTGAATTGCTTTTCCTGCGTGATGATGATATTCCGCAATACGTTGAAGATCAGGTTGCCGATGCCGGCATTGTGGGCGAAAACGTAATGATCGAAAAGCAAAAGAAAAATGAAGTGGTGCGTAAACTTGATTTTGCCAAGTGCCGCTTATCGATTGCCATTCCACGGTCAGAAACATATGGAGGAATTCCTTCACTTGCGGGCAAAAACATCGCCACCTCCTACCCGACTATCGTAAAACAATTCCTTGCCAAGCATCATATTGAAGCTGGCATACATGAGATCAGCGGTTCGGTTGAGATTGCTCCCGGCATAGGCCTTGCGGATGCAATTTGTGATATAGTTAGCACCGGAAGCACATTATTAAGTAATGGCCTAAAGGAAGTAGAGGTAGTGATGAAGTCGGAAGCCGTGTTGATTGCCACTCCAAATTTAGAAACCGAGAAGAAGAAGATACTTGATAAGCTTTTATTCCGTATTCAGTCAGTACAATCCGCCAGGAACAACAAGTATATTTTACTCAACTGCCCCAATGAAGCAATTGAAAAAATCACCAGTGTAATTCCGGGAATGAAAAGCCCAACCATCATGCCGTTGGAAAGAAAGGGTTGGTCTTCTCTGCATTCAGTAGTGAATGAAAATGATTTCTGGGAAAAGATTGACCAATTGAAATCATTTGGTGCCGAAGGAATTTTAGTCATACCCATAGAAAAGATGATTGCTTAATGCTATGAAGATTATCAATACACCTGCCCGTTCACAATGGGCATCACTTTGTTTGCGACCTCAGATTGAATTGGAGTTTTTAGAAAGTGCCGTAAGAAATGTATTGAACCGCGTGCGCAAGTCAGGAGACGAGGCATTGAATGAACTAACGCTTCAATATGATAAGGTTAGTCTTGATCATATTCAGGTAACACAAGCTGAAATTGACGAGGCCATTGCTCAAGTTCCTTCCTCATTAAAAACAGCAATACTTTCCGCAGCCAAAAACATAGAAACATTTCACGCATCGCAAAAGCGCGAGGTAACTTTGGTTGAAACAATGCCAGGTGTAACGTGCTGGAGAAAAGGAACTCCGATACAAAAAGTGGGGATCTATATTCCAGGAGGGTCTGCCCCACTCTTTTCCACCGTATTGATGTTAGGTGTGCCTGCGCAATTAGCAGGATGTGAAGAAGTAGTACTTTGCACGCCACCCGATAAAAACGGAAAGGTAAATCCAGCTATTTTGTTTGCTGCTCATCACACTGGTATAAAAAAAATATTTAAAGCAGGTGGTGCACAAGCCATTGCAGCAATGGCGTATGGAACCGAAACTATACCTTCTGTCAGCAAAATATTCGGACCCGGAAATCAATATGTAACCAAAGCAAAACAATTGATCAGCCAGGAAGGTATTGCCATCGATATGCCCGCAGGCCCATCCGAAGTATTGGTGATTGCAGATGAAAACGCAAACCCAGCCTACCTTGCCGCTGACTTACTTTCACAGGCAGAACATGGACCTGATAGCCAGGTGGTGTTGGTAACTACCAATGCAAAATTAATTGCAACGGTTTTGAATGAAATAGAGGTACAGGTTGATCGGCTGCCGCGAAAAGAAATTGCTCGCGAAGCACTTGCCAACAGTTTAGCCATCGTGTTTGAAACCAAAAATGAATTAGTTGATTTTGTCAATGAGTTTGCCCCGGAGCATCTGATCATCAATACCAACGACTCAGATCAACTGGTGGGTAAAATTATCAATGCTGGTTCTATATTTTTAGGACCCTATACTCCCGAAGCTGCGGGCGATTATGCCTCTGGCACAAACCACACATTACCCACCAATGGTTTCGCAAAAGCATTTGGCGGTGTTTCACTGGAAAGCTTTATGAAATACATCACTATTCAGAGAATCACGAAAGCAGGTCTTGATATTATTGGCCCTATTGTTGAAGTGATGGCCGAAGCAGAACAATTAAGAGGTCACGCTGAAGCTATAAGAGTAAGAAGAAAATAAGTTTATGTTTGAATTAGAAAAATTAGTGCGCCCGAATGTTTGGAGACTGAAACCGTACTCTTCCGCACGGGATGAGTTTCAAGGTACTGCTTCAATCTATCTGGATGCGAATGAAAATCCAAATCAATCGCCTTTCAATCGATACCCGGATCCTCATCAATTGAAGTTGAAGGAAAAGCTTTCAACCATTAAAAGTATTCCAGTCGATCAGATTTTTCTGGGGAATGGTAGTGATGAGCCCATTGATTTGTTGATCCGAGCCTTTTGTGAACCCGGCATCGACAACCTTTTGATTCCGCAACCTACTTATGGAATGTATGCCGTGAGTGCCGAGATCAATAACGTGGAAATCAAAACCGCCCACCTCACTGCCGAATTTGATATTGATCAGGATATTTTAAGCGGGGCTTGGAACGATCATACCAAACTGATTTTCCTTTGCAGTCCGAATAACCCTTCAGGCAATTTGTTGGATTCTGAAAAGATAAAATCATTATTGGATAAGTTTAAAGGTATCATTGTTGTTGATGAGGCCTATATTGACTTCACTAACTATCCCGGCTTTGTGCCTTTGTTAAAGAACTACCCAAACCTGGTGGTTTTGCAGACATTATCAAAAGCCTGGGGCCTGGCCGCGATTCGCCTGGGCATGTGTTTCGCCAGTAAAGAAATCATTTCGATATTAAACAAGATCAAGCCCCCTTATAACATCAACATTTTATCTCAGCAAACTGCGATTGAAGAGCTGCATTTTGAAGTTCGTAAAAACCGATGGGTGACTGATATTATCTCTGAAAGAGAAAAACTAAAGGAAGGGCTGGGTAAAATCAAATCGGTGAAGAAAGTATATCCTTCGCATGCCAATTTTCTATTGGTGAATATCACTCACGCCAGGAAAGTTTACGAAGCACTGGTGCAGAAAGGGATCATCACGAGAGATCGTTCGAATGTAATTTTATGTGACGACTGTTTAAGAATCACGGTGGGAACACAGCAGGAAAATCAAATTCTGTTGAATGAATTAAAACAGGTATGAAGAAAGTCTTATTTATTGACCGCGATGGAACGCTAATCAATGAACCCGTTGAAGATCCACAAATTGACAGCCTGGATAAATTAAAATTTATCCCCGGTGTATTTACCTGGCTGGGGAGAATTGCACGGGAAACCGATTATGAATTCGCTATGGTAACTAATCAGGACGGAATGGGAACATCAAGTTTTCCTGAAGAAACCTTTTGGCCCGTGCAGAATATGATCATCAACACCTTCGCAGGAGAAGGAATACATTTTGAAGGCATCCACGTAGATCCAACGCTTCCACACGAAAACAAACCTACACGAAAGCCCGACATTGGCATGCTTGGCAAATATTTCAATGGGGAATATGATTTAAAAAACTCCATCGTTATTGGTGACCGCATGACTGACGTTGAAATGGCAAAGAACCTGGGCGCTACCTGCATCTTGCTAAATAATAATGGTAGCCTTCAACAAAAAGTGAGTGAAAAAGGATTGGACTCTGTGTGCCGATTGATCACAGACAATTGGAAGGAAATTTATGAAGCTGTTTTGCCCGCCCGTACAGCCCAGGTACAACGCACTACAAAAGAGACCGATATCTTTGTTTCGGTGAAGTTAAATGGTACTGGCAAGTCAACTGTTCAGACCGGACTTGGGTTTTTCGATCACATGCTTGATCAATTATCCAGACATGGTCTCATTGACCTGGAAATAAAAGTGAAAGGCGATCTGCATATCGATGAACATCATACCATAGAAGATACAGGACTTGCTTTAGGTGAAGCTTTTCACAAAGCGTTAGGTGATAAAAGGGGAATTGAGCGCTACGGCTTTTGTTTGCCGATGGATGATTGTCTTGCCCAGGCTGCCATTGATTTTGGCGGAAGGCCCTGGCTGGTATGGGATGCAACATTTACGAGGGAGAAAATTGGCGAAATGCCTACGGAAATGTTCTTTCATTTTTTTAAATCGTTTTCCGATGCAGCTAAATGTAACGTGAATATCAAGGCGGAAGGAACCAACGAACATCATAAAATAGAGGCCATCTTTAAATCGTTCGCGAAGGCTATTAAAATGGCGGTCAGAAAAGATCCGTTTAACGATCACCTGCCCAGTACGAAGGGGATGCTTTAGTCCAAAAAGAAGTAAGTAGCAAGAAGTAAGTACAAATGGAAGGAAGTAATATTGCGCGAGATGAAAGTAGCGGTTATCAGGTATAATGCTGGGAATATACGATCGGTGGCCTTTGCTTTGGAAAGATTGAATATCGAGTTTTCAATCACAGACCGTCCTGAAGAAATCCAGGCGGCAGACAAAGTGATTTTTCCAGGTGTTGGAGAAGCCAGCAGCACCATGAAATATTTGCAGGAGATCAAACTCGATAAGGTTATCAAGGGGCTAAAGCAACCAGTATTGGGTATATGTCTTGGTATGCAACTCATGTGTTCCTTTTCAGAGGAGAACAACACGACTTGTTTGGGGATCTTTGGCGAATCTGTCAAACTCTTCAAGCCAACAAATAATGAGAAGGTACCCCACATGGGTTGGAATTCGCTTACCCTTACTAATGGGTGGTTAGATGCAAACCTTAACGACCAATATGTTTACTTTGTGCACAGTTATTATGTACCGGTAAACCCCTTCACCACAGCTACTACCGAATATGTTTTACCTTTCACTTCGGCTATGAAAAAAGAGAATTTTTATGCAGTCCAGTTTCACCCTGAAAAATCATCAGCGATCGGTGAAAAAGTATTACAAAGTTTCCTAAACAAATCGTAAATCGGACAAATTTTCTAGTGATGCGTATTATTCCTGCTATTGATATTATTGATGGGAAATGTGTTCGACTTACCCAGGGGGATTTCAAAAAGAAAAAAGTATATCGGGAAGATCCGGTAGAAGTAGCCCTGGAATTTCAAAATGCCGATTTAGAGTGTCTTCACCTAGTTGATTTGGATGGAGCAAAAAAAGGCAGGGTGGTGAACTGGGAGGTGGTTCGGGATATCCAGGAGAAAACCGCCCTCAGTGTTGATTTTGGAGGTGGCGTAAAAACCGATGAAGAAGTAGAACAACTTCTCGATCTTGGTGTGCATCAGATTAACGTAGGGAGCCTTGCCGTAAAAGAGCCTGAAAAATTTTCTGAATGGCTGAAGAAATATGGTCCCGAGAATTTTGTCTTAAGTGCCGATGTAAAAGGGGAAAATGTTTCTATCAACGGATGGTTGGAAGAAACCAAATTCAGGTTGTTTGATTTGGTGAGTCAGTACGAAAAACAAGGCCTTGAATATTTGACGTGCACCGACATTGGAACGGATGGAATGCTGGAAGGCCCTAATATTGGTCTTTACAAAAAACTGGTGAATCGTTTTCCGAAATTGAAAGTGGTTGCCAGTGGTGGTGTTGGATCAATCGAAGATCTTAAGGAATTAAAGTATACACACGTATATGGAGTAATTATCGGAAAGGCCATCTATGAAGGCAGACTGAAACTGAACGACCTGAAAGCGTTTCAAAACTCATAATACTTACGGTGCTCACCAAGAGAATCATACCTTGCCTCGATATTAAAGACGGACGAACTGTTAAGGGTGTAAACTTTGTTGACATTCGTGATGCTGGTGATCCGGTGGAACTCGGTGCTGCTTACGCTGCCCAGGGTGCCGATGAACTCGTCTTCCTTGACATATCCGCCACGAACGAAAAAAGAAAGACCTTTGCATCATTGGTGAAAGAAATTGCTACACATGTCAATATTCCCTTTACGGTAGGTGGTGGAATCACCAGCGTGGCTGATGTTGCGCCCTTACTTGAAGCGGGTGCAGATAAAGTAAGCGTCAACTCTGCGGCTGTTAAAAATCCAGCACTAATTGATGAATTAGCCAAAGCCTTTGGATCTCAATTTGTCGTGCTCGCTATTGATGCCCGGAAAGTTAATAACCAATGGACGGTCCATACTCACGGTGGCACAAACTCCACGGATAAAAAACTATTCTCATGGGCCAAAGAAGGTCAATCTCGTGGAGCCGGTGAGATTTTGTTTACCAGTATGGATCATGATGGCACAAAGCAGGGTTTTGCGATTGATCCCTTGGCTAAACTGCATGAGCTGTTGAGCATCCCCGTGATCGCATCAGGAGGTGCTGGAAATATGCAGCACTTTCTGGAAGCATTTGTGCTAGGCAAGGCGGATGCTGCTTTGGCTGCCAGCCTTTTTCACTTTGGTGAACTCACGATTTCAGATCTTAAAAAATATTTACAACACAACGGTTTACCTGTGAGGATTTAAAGCTATGATCGACATCCAAAAAATCGACTTTGATAAAACGCAAGGGCTCGTTCCTTGCATTGTACAAGACTCCAAGACAAATACTGTTTTGATGCTTGGATATATGAATCGCGAAGCGTTGGAGAAAACACTGTCAGAAAATAAACTTACGTTTTATAGTCGCACGAAGCAGCGGCTATGGACTAAAGGAGAAACTTCCGGTAATTACCTGCACTTTGTGGATGTAAAAATGGATTGCGATAATGATACCTTGCTCTTCAGGGTGAAACCAGAAGGACCAACGTGTCATACCGGCTCCGACACCTGTTTCAATGAAGTAAATGAATTCTCTGGCCTGGAGTTTTTAGAAGCCGTAATTCAGGAGCGAAAGAACGACCCTAAGCCAGGCTCTTACACCAACCAGCTTCTTGATTCCGGAATAAACAAAGTAGCTCAAAAGGTAGGTGAAGAAGCGGTTGAACTAATCATCGAAGCGAAAGACGATAACAAAGAACTGTTTCTCAATGAAGCTGCCGACCTGATGTATCACTACCTTGTATTGCTGGCAGCGAAAGGATATCAACTGGAAGATGTCTTGTCGGTTTTAAGAAAAAGGCACGCTAAATAATTCTCGTTTTACTCTCCGGTTCATGCGGATTGTTTTATCTTTTCAGATAATTTTTTTACCATGTCTGATCCAATCAAGATGGTGGATGGCTATCCGTTTGTAGCCTACTCACATGAATCATATACCGAACATGAAATGCTTTTTCGAAGCAATATTTTTTACCACTGGATGAATAAGCGTAGAAGTGTGCGCGATTTTTCTGATCAAGTCATTCCAAAAGAGGTGATTGAAAACATTGTACTGACTGCCTCCACTGCTCCTTCCGGAGCTCACAAACAACCCTGGACATTTTGTATTGTAAGCGATCCGATCATTAAATCAGAAATACGCAAGGCCGCAGAAAAGGAAGAACATGAAAGCTATACCAACCGGATGAGCGAAGAATGGTTACAAGACCTGCGGCCGCTTCAAACCGATTGGCAAAAACCATTTTTAGAAACAGCTCCTTATCTGATTATTGTATTTAAAAAAGCGTATGATCTGCTACCCGATGGAAGGAAAAGAAATAACTACTATGTGAATGAATCCGTTGGGATAGCCTGTGGCTTCTTATTAACCGCCATCCACCATGCCGGGTTAGTCGCGCTACCGCACACCCCTAGCCCGATGAACTTTCTGATGAGCATGCTTAAGCGACCTGAAAATGAACGGCCTTTTCTGTTGATTCCGGTTGGATATCCCCATCCTGAAACTTATGTTCCACTGTTAGAAAGAAAACCACTTAAGGAAATTTCCGAATACTATTAATGTCAATTACTGTTGGCACTTCTCTTCAGACCCGATGATAACCGGACATAGGTAAGTTTATAGGTATACTCTGCATTTTTATTGTTATCTACTCGTATCCCTTCAAGCATGTCTTTTGAACGATCGAATGTAAATGTATATGATTCGGTTTTACTTCTCGATTCGTAATGTTTATAGATCAATAAGTTGGCATCCACTACCCTGGAAAATTCTCCTCGTATGGAGTAACTCGGCAGATATTTCTTATCAAGAGGCACTTCAATGTACTCTCTGTTCGGATTGTTAAAATCGCGGATAATGGCCACTTCCTGGTAGTTTTCCTGCCGCACAATCACACGCTCTTTGTTGTTATCAGTTAATAAACCACCCTTCTTCATCACCAGTAAAGAGACAGAATATATCCCTTCAAAATTCTCGGTGGCCGTTTCTTTTTGCATGTACCTTTTCATCAATTCATGAAAATCAATTTGCTCATAAGCATGCACCTTAGTCCGTTGCCTCATGGTGTACAATTTTTCAATCGAACACGATAACAACGAAAAGCTTATTAATGCTCCTGTGACTAAAATTTTCATGAATGGAGATTTATCTCGCACTTAGAGAAGTCGCTCGTACAAACGATCATCAAAACACAATGTCCTCATAGGTACCATTCACGCACTTACGGCAGGATAATCTACCCCGAAGTGCCTTTGGTTTAAATAGTGATTTACCCATCAACATACGAACGCATTCCTGAATACCTTCTGTAATGCTGGGATGAGGATGGACACACTCGGCAAGCTCTTCAATTCCCTTATTCATTGAAATGAGTACTGCCACCGCCTGAATAGCACTGCTGGCTTGATTACCCACCACCTTCATCCCTAATATTTTCATGCTCTCATCATTGGTAACCAATAGCTTGATGAAGCCCTGTGTATTTCGTTTAGCGATGGCGCGTGGTATGACACTATATTCAAGGGTAACCACCTTATAATCGATGCCCTTTTCTTTGGCAGTCGTTTCATTGAATCCTACACCTGCTACTTCGGGACTTAGAAACATAATGGTGCTAATGTTTTCATATACCAATTTCCGATCAGGCTGACCAAAGATTTTCTCCACCGCATAACGTCCCTCCAATTCGCCTACATTCACCAATGAAATATCTGCTGTCAAATCACCTACGGCATAGATATTCGTGACATTGGTTTGTGTATCATCACTATGAATGCCTCGTTTTGAAATGTGGATGCCAACTTTGTCGTCCCATAAGTCTTCCAGATTAGGCACACGCCCTACTGACACCAAAGCTTTTTCAACATTAAAAATTTCACGGCTGCCATCGGTATATTCCAGTTCATACTCCACACGTTCATTTACAATGCGCATGTTAATTAACCTGGAGTTACGGTGAATCAGCACCCCGTTGTTCTCCATATTTCGCTCAATAATCCGAACTACATCTTCATCTTCGAAAGGTAATATGCGATCACCTTTATCAATCAAATGAACTTTGGTGCGGCCAAACCCACTGAAGATGGTAGCGTATTCGCAACCAATTACCCCTGCTCCTACGATGACCATGCTTTCGGGGAAATCAGTCATATCCTCAATACCTTCACTAGTAAAAACATGTTTCTCATCAATGGGTAATTCAGGCAAATTGCGCGGTCTGCTGCCGGTGGCAAGGATGATATAATCACCTTGCACTACATCCTTCCTTGCGCCACTGATTATCTCAACTTCATGCTCGCCAATTACTTTTGCATCTCCCTTTTTAAACTCTAGCAAATTTGAATAAGAAGTATTGGCCAGTTCCTGCAAGTGTTCTTCGAGCATGCCTTTGCGCTCCTGCACTGCTTTGCGTACCTCATTTTGAATCTCTTTGAAACTGATGGATGGGATTTCAATATTATACCGATTCAGGCTTTTGCGAAAGGCGGAGGCTTCCCTGGAAAGTTCCCACCACGTTTTGGACGACAACGCACCATTCGTGACACCCGCTCCACCTAGTTTATTTTTCTCAATCAAAAGAACTTTCTTCTTAAAATCGAGTGCGCGCATAGCGGCAGCATATCCGGATGGCCCGCCTCCTATAACAATGAGATCATATTTCATAACTACTCAACACTTAAACATCCAATTTACCATTTTAAGGGGCGGAATCACAAGTTAATTTCGTTGTGACTCTGAGAAAATTTGACTGAATCCTAAAGTGATTTATTCTGTTTACCTTTGAAGTCACATAATCCATAATTAATATCGACCGAAGCAAAGTGCAATGATTGAGGAGTTGAACGAAATAGATAAAAAAATTCTCATCTTTCTTAACAGTTTTCACTCACCGATACTTGATCCGGTGATGCTGGTTATTACCAAGACTTTTTTTTGGACACCCCTCTACTTATTCCTCATTTTCCTACTCTTCAAAAACTTTAAAAACGAAGCCTGGTTTATACTGATTGGTGCTGCCGTTACTATTCTTCTAAGCGATCAGATTACTTCAACGCTGATGAAACCTTTGTTCGAACGATTGAGGCCTTCGCATGATCCCAGTATGCAGGGTCTTTTACATTTTGTTGGCGACTATCGTGGGGGTCTTTATGGATTTTCCTCCGGCCATGCCGCCAATACCTTAGGGGTATCCTTGTTTGTCTGGCTTACGATGAAGTCGACATATCGCTGGATCGGATTTATTTTTGTTTGGGCTGTTCTTATGACCTATACCCGCATTTACCTGGGGGTTCATTATCCCAGTGACATTCTTGTAGGTGGATCCATCGGATTAGTGTGCGGATGGATCGGCTATAAGTTATCGGAGTATTTAAGGAGCAGGTATAAAAAAACTCCTTCAATGGCTTGAAGGAGTTTGCGATAAAGGCATATTAACTTATTTCTTTCCAAATAGTTTTCCTGCGAGGTTGCCCAGTGCACCTAACGGATTTGACTGCGTATTGCTACCCGTTACCTGGCCAATGATGCTTCCAATATCCAGGTTACTATTTCCGCTCATAGTCTTCACCATATTGCCAAGGTCAAAGGAGTTGTCTTTTGGATCGTTGGTTTTTTGAATGAATTGATTCATCACCGTTGGAAGCAAATTCGATACAATGCTTTGAGCCTGCGAAGAGGATATTCCAAATTTAGATGCGAAATTGGCTGCCACCGAAGTAATCATTTGCTGCACCATTGGATTGTTGGTCAGTGAATTCATGTTTGCCCCTCCCTGAAACATAGAGACAACCTGCTGCATGTTTCCCTGCGCCACCTGGCCTTTCAAGGTATTGAATATCGATCCGGCAACTTCCTGAATCGCTGCGTTATTAAATTGATTTGGAATGGCCTGATTCTTTACAATTGCCTCTCCGGCATTTTGTTCTACGAGTTTTACAAGTTGGTCTAACATAGTATTTTGTGTTTATATGAATTAAAAATAACTAAATAAAATCAATGAATCCCTTACTTATTCAATAATCGTTTCACTGCACCGCTACTATTATTCTCTATTTACACCAAAATCAGTCAGGGTAATTTGACAATACGCGTAGCGGGTCTGACTAAAAAAGGCACAATGTAAAATTTAGGGCTGAAATCAAATGACTAGTCTGAATAATCTTTGTGAAACTTAGTGACCTCGTGTGGTTAAGAGTTGTGTACAAGAATTTTGAACCACGGAGGCGCTGAGTAGGCAAGAGGGAATTTCACCCTCAAGCCTCTCACAGAACCGTACGTGAAACTCTCGCTTCATACGGCTCGTGTCATTTCTTTTACGTTGTA
>JAYVTB010000134.1:0-11769 GCA_043774805.1 Cyclobacteriaceae bacterium
TTTTCTGATTTTGTTGCCATCGTTGTATAGATTATCTTTTGACAACAAAATTATTGCCCGCAAGCAGATTGGTAAAGATGTACTTCACCGAAGGCTTACCTTACAACCAGGAAAAACCATTTGATTGGGTGCGTGGCTACCAGGTAGGAGGTAAGTCATTACTATGGGCACGATGGGTGCAGCGGTGGAGTGATCTTGACTTTGAGGCAAATGCAAAAGATGGTATCGGGGTAGATTGGCCCATCCGTTACAAGGACATTGCCCCATGGTATAGTTATGTGGAAAAATTTGTTGGAGTGAGTGGAAGTAAAGACAGCATTCCTCATTTACCGGATGGTGAATTCCTCCCCCCAATGGAAATGAATTGTGTGGAGCAACACTTCATGAATCAACTGAAGAAATCTCATCCGGATCGCTATTACATTATCAGTCGCACGGCCAATCTTTCGGAAGCACAAGATATTCATAAGAAAACCGGAAGGAACAACTGTCAGTACCGGGATCAATGTTCTACAGGTTGCCCTTTTGGTGCTGCATTTAGCAGTAACTCATCCACCATACCGGCAGCGCTGGCTACGGGTAATCTTACCATCCGACCATTTTCTGTTGTTCATTCTGTGATGTATGACGAACAAAAAGGCAAAGCCAGCGGTGTGCGTGTGATTGACACGAATACGAAGGAGATGGTTGAATTTTATTCAAAGATTGTATTCTTAAATGCAGCAACCATTAACACTACTCTTGTCTTACTTAATTCTATCTCCACTCGTTTTCCTAATGGATTGGGTAACGACAGTGACACGTTAGGTCGTCATCTTATGGATCACAACTATCGTGGTCGTGCCACTGCGATGGTAGATGGCTTTGAAGACATGTACTATTATGGTCGAAGACCAACAGGAACCTACCTGGCCCGATTCCGCAATGTGGGCAAGGATAAGCAAAAAGATTTTGTTCGTGGTTATGCCTACGCGTGTGGTGCATCCCGCGGTGGATGGGGAAGAGGCATGAACATGGAGATGATTGGAGCTGAATTGAAAAATGGAATGACTACAACCCGGACCGTGGAGTTTTGGCATGACTGCGATGGGAGAGATGCTTCCACATGCGGATAATCGAGTGACGCTGGACAAAGAGAAGAAAGACCAGTGGGGAATGCCGTTATTAAATATCAATTGCCAGTGGCGCGGAAATGAAGATGCCATGACAAAAGATGCGGTGAATGCTGCGGGTGAAATGATGGAAGCAGCAGGCTTTAAGAATATCACTGCCTTTGATAATCATCAGGCTCCAGGTCTTGCCATTCATGAAATGGGCACCTGTCGCATGGGCCGCGACCCGAAAACTTCTGTGCTCAATGGATGGAACCAGATGCATGCAGTGAAGAATGTATTTGTTACGGACGGTTCAAGTATGACATCCACAGCGTGTCAGAATCCTTCCATTACCTACATGGCATTGACGGCACGCGCAGCAGCGTATGCGGTTGATGAGTTGAAGAAGCAAAATCTTTCATAATCAAATGTCTCATCAATTATCGATAAAGACTTACTACATCCTATTAAATGCAGTATTCTTAATTGGACTTTGTAGTTGTTCTCCGTCAGGGAAATCTGGTGATGATTCGTCAACACCAGAACAAACTGCACTGAAACTTTCAAAATCTGTTCCGGCTGTTATTTATCGATCTACCGATGTTGGAAGAAGCTGGATGCCTTTTGCGAATGGTATTTCACAAGAGGCTACTGTGAGTTCTTTTTTAATAAGAGATGAAACCATTTATGCAAGCACCGATGATCATGGGATTTATCATATTAAGGAAGGAGAGACTTCGTGGCACAAAATTGAAACTGATCTTCCGGATCATACAGACATTAATGCCATCGCCAATGTAAATAATGTATTTATTATCGGAACGTTTAGAAATGGTATTTTGATTTCCAATGATGGTGGACTTCATTGGATGCCTTCCATAAATCCATTGAATCATACCGCCATTAGAGCCTTACTTTCTATGGACGACATGGTATTTGCAGGTACGGATGATGGTATTTATAAATCAACTGATTTTGGTACTTCGTGGAGGCAAGTATATAAAGGAGTTCAGACCAATGGCTTCACCGAAATGCACAATAAGATATATGCTGCCCTTATGAATGGTGCGATAATGACCCAGGATGGTGGTGAAAACTGGAACTACATTTATAAGCCGAACACATTGCATGACATTTCCAATGATGGTGAAAGTATTTATGCGATGACGCTAGGAGCTGGATTATTGAAATCAAAGGATGATGGACAAAGCTGGACAAATATTAATAGTGGCCTTGAGGATTTTTATACGTTCGAAGTGAAAAGTACCGGTAGTAAAATCTTTGCCGGTCAGTGGCATGGAATTTATTCTTCCGGAGATGGAGGTGGTCACTGGCAACTCTTAAAAAGAGGATTACCTGATTCAACGGCATTCACCACTGTTGAAGTAACGTCCAATGGTTTAATTGCCGGTATCGGGCTTAGGAAAAAGTAAACCGGGTGATTGTTAATTCATTGAAGATTATCGTCTGCAAGCGTTTCCCCTCAACCAAAAGCGAGTTGGATATCCGGCAGACAAACTTAACTTTGATTCTGCCATAGCTATTAGGCAATATGACTAGACTAAAGATATCCACAGCTCAATTTGAAAACAAGAGTGGTGATAAGCATTACAATCTTTCGGTGATCGATAAACTTTCTGCGAAAGCCTCGGCAGAAGGATCGCAGGTCATTGCTTTTCATGAATGTTCAATTACGGGTTACACCTTTGCCCGGCATTTGTCTAAAGAACAAATGCTTGACCTTGCAGAATTAATTCCAGAAGGAGAGAGCATAAGCAAGCTGCAGGCAATAGCGCGAAGGAATAATATTACTATTCTGGCTGGCCTTTTTGAAAAAGATCAGAATGATAATTTATTCAAAGCCTATGTTTGCGTTGACAAGAATGGATTGATAGCGAAATACAGAAAATTACATCCGTTCATTAATCCTCATCTTATACCGGGCAATCAGTATTGCGTGTTTGATTTGTATGGCTGGAAGTGTGGGATACTAATTTGCTATGACAACAATATCATCGAAAATGTAAGAGCTACAAAATTGCTTGGAGCGGATATTATTTTTATGCCTCATGTCACCATGTGCACACCCTCCAGCAGACCAGGAGCGGGTTTTGTTGATCCTGAGTTGTGGATGAATCGTGAAAATGATCCAACTTCATTGCGATTGGAATTTGATGGTATGAAAGGCAGGGACTGGCTGATGAAATGGCTACCGGCACGCGCCTACGATAATGGAGTCTATGTCGTCTTCTCCAATCCGATAGGAATGGATGATGACCAGTTAAAAAACGGATGTGCCATGATCATCGATCCTTTCGGGGATGTGATAGCCGAATGCAGAGCCTTGGGTGACGATTTTGTTTCGGCCATTGCAATACCAGAGAAACTTACCCAGGCAGGAGGTTATCGTTACATAAAGGCGCGAAGACCGGATTTGTATCGTGATATCATTGGCCAGCCTCATATCCCGGAGCAGAAAGTGATCTGGCTAACGGATAAAAAAGGAATAAATAGAAACTACTGATTGTTGATTAGTTCTTTTTCTTATACATCACCATTTCGCCTCCTTCATCACCCAGTGCTTTCAACGGATTGCCAATAGGTGTCTGGTTGGTGTCTTCGGCCACTTGAGTTTTTACGTATTGAATTAGTTCTGAGATGGCGAATTTATCTTTTTGATTTTCGTTCAAAAATTGAATCACTCTTTTTGCAAACGGACTATTGCTACCAATAGCACCATCAGAAACAGTTTCTAACCTGCCCGAAGCAAGCCCCCAACGCGACCTGAATTTTTCTACCTGATCGGTATATCCTCTGCGGCTGTCACTAAATAATGCCCCTGAAAAACAGGCGTCAGCCACTAAGAATGTGTGTTGCGAGTTGATCGCATTCAATATTTTCAGAATGTCGGTGTTGGATATATATTCTCCGGTTGAGTTAGGATTAGCTTCCTTAGGTATCCAGTAACCTTCATTTAATAGAGGGTCGAAATGCCCGTGACCGGAAAAATAGATTACCAGATTGTCGGTGGATCCCACTTTTTCAATGAGACTGCGAAGTCCATTGTAGATGTTGGTGCGTGTGGCTTGTTCATCTTTGATTACCGTGACATTCGCAAATTCAAAATTGTATTTTGTCAATAGTACGGACACAAGATCATTGCCATCTTTTACCGCATTGTTGAGCTTTGGCCAGTGACTGTAGTTGTTAATGCTTACCACAAAAAGATGATTTATGGCTGTTGCTCCGACATACGCAGTGCCTTCCATATTCTTGCGTACGATAATAAATTTCTTTAAAGCGATGTTGTCATTCACATCGGTCACCTCCATGTTGATGTAGTTGTCACCCATAGCGAGCGGGATATTGATAAGGAAATTTCCATTTTGTTTTACGGGCGTTTCAATGTTATTAATCTTAAGTGAGCGTACTCCCGATTCGTCTGTGACGATGCCACGCAGATCGAGGATGTCTTTATACACGACAACTTTATTATCGATGATGTTGGCGGGATTAGAGACCAGAATCAAAGGTGAAGATGTGTCTTTGGAGTCTTTGAAATTAACGACCGGGGTAATATTTAAGGAACTGATGTTCGCGAGCCTTACATCGGTCCCATATTCATTCGTGTAGGCCACCTGCTGACCAGCCGGACTAATGGATAATTTCATTACCGGGCTTTTCATGTTATCAAGCTTTAAAGAAATGTTTCCGTTATTCACATTGTAAAAATGAATGGCGTTTTTTTCGAGGGCTGCACACAGGTACTTTCCGTCCTGGCTAAATTCAAGATCGTAGATCCATCCCCGTTGTTCCAGGGTTTTACTTTTAGTGCCGGATTCTACATCCCACAAATAGATCATCTTGTCATCTCCGCCACTGGCCAGGGTTTTACTATCCGGTGAGAATGCCAACGTGCGCACCCAACCCGTGTGAGCTTCCAGTTTTTTGGTTATCGTACCCGTGCTGGTATCATACATCTTAATAATATGATCACCGCCACCCACAGCAAAATATTTTCCATCGGCAGACGCATCGAGTGCCCTAACCGGTTTTTCAAAATCATTTTTAGTATATATTTCTTTTCCGTCCTCACGATTAAACACTTTTATAGTTCCATCTTCACCCAGCGTGATGACTAATCGATCATTTTGTGCAAAGCGCACTGCAATCACAGGACTCGTATGACCCGAAAAGGTATTGATTATTTTACCGTCAGGAACACTCCAGAGTTTCACCTTCTTATCGGCACTGCCCGTCAGCATAAGTGTGCTGGTTTTGTTAAACGCCATATCAAGCACATCTTTTGTGTGTAACGTTCCCTGGTCAAATGCTTTGATACGGGTATCATTGCCTGCGTTATACAGATAGATACTGGAACCTTTGGCTATAACGAAATATTGATTGTCGGCCGTGAAACCAATGGCCGTGGCGCCTTTAATCGGAATGTTTACGTTCTGTGCATCCTGACCATGCACTTCTAACATCGTAAAGATCGATAACCAAATAGTTAGTGATAAGTAAGTGTTGGCGCTATTAATAATGGCAAAACGCATGTGAAGTATTATTTTTTCTTACCAATGTTATAGCTTAACCCTCCGCATACTTCTGCAAACGGTGCGTAAGAACCGAACAGGTGATCGCCAGGAGCTTCGAAGAAAAATCCTTCTGAACGGAAACGTAAATTTATCTGGGGAAGTACAATATAGAATCTACTCCCCGCCCGAATCATGAGGCCCATTGACCAACCAAAAAAAGTGGTCGAACTTGCCAGTCGGTAAATAGCTTTTTCCATATCCATTTGCATTTTCCCATAATTGATTTCCGCAAAGGGTCTGAACCTGGCAGCCCGGCCTGTGGAGAGTCTTAATTTTATTCCGTAAAGCGAATGTGTTCCTCCGTATGAAGCCTCCCCGCTGAAATATTTCACTCTATAATTTGAAGTTGAATACACGCCTGAAGAACCAAACGCACCGAGTGATATATGTTGGGTAATATTCCAGTTGATTTCGCCATATAGAATTGGAGCTGAATAGGAATATTGATTTTCATAGTTGTCTTTTACATCCATCAAAGCTGCTACACCCGCTTTTAGTTGAAAATCCATAGATGGAACACTTATCTGTGCCAAGGAAAGCATACAGAGTGTAGAAAAAGCAAGCGATAAAAATATTTTTTTATGGCTCATAAAGAAAATTGAATTGTACGCTTTCGGTTTTTGGACTTGGTGACGTGGGCGTTACCTCCTCCCACCAATCAACTGCGAACATCACCTTATATCGGATATCCACAGGCAAAAAGAGAATTGGATGATAATAATATCGGTCTGCGCAGCACTTTTTGTCAGCATCTGTTTGCCGGTCTCCGATGTACATTTCCTCCAAGACATCACTTCCTATCGAATGAAAATCAGCGCTTTGTCCTCCCGGGTAAATGTAAAAATTGGTTGGACTGCAATAGTCGTATTCCTTGTCAACGGCAGGAATCCCCAGGGTTGTGTTAGCGTATCTTTTAAATACCCACACTAATTCACAGGGATTGGTAGTGATTGGCTCTATTCCAAAAAATCCTCTTTTGGTGGCATCATTTGAACTGCGAAGAGCAACACCGAAGAATTTAGAATTGGTATCATAGAATATTGTATCATAAGAAGTGATCTTTTTAGTTAGGTCAATAGGATCTGGATATAGTGTTCGGGCAAGCGTTTGGATCGTCCCATTTGGATTGTACGTGAAGTAATAGAATTCTCTTACTGTGCTTCCTGAATAAACCCAACTTGAACGGAGGTTTCCATTATCAAAGTACCTGTTAACAATAGAAATATTTGAAGTGGCACCGCTCGTAAACTTAAATTTGGAACTGGCATCAACATTTCCCCAATTCAGTCTGGTCTGTTTGGTCAACTTGCCTAATGCGAACGTAATGTTCAGAACGGAATCAGTGGCAGCTATTCCCCTTGTGTAAGTCCCGCTATTTAGCGCCTGTGTAAAGGTAATCCCCTTAAGTCTGAGATGTTTTAGCTCATCGTAAGAAGTAATATCACTATCTTCCAGTATGCTGCAGGATAAAAGGATTCCTATCAAAAGGATAGACAAAAGACGATGCATGGGCGGTTTTCTACTTAAACTTCGCTAAAGTAATAAAACAGAAACAATGCCCAAATTAAGGTCGTGATTTCAAGACCTACCTATCGTTGTATTTTACTTTTTATGGTCTGATAACGGATCCATAAGAAATAATCCCAGATGCATTAATCATTTCTCACCATAAATAACCAGTGCGCTGGAGTCAATGACAACGTTACCATCTGAGTATTTTTGATTGACCATCTCATAGACTTCTTTTTTGATTTTTTCTTTCAGGGCCTCATCTGCCTTGCTGAGGGCGGACACGAAGGGTGCGGCCACTTCTGTCATCATATTCCAATAGACATCGGTGGTTCCACAGTTCATTTTACCTGCAACTTCTTCTTCATAGGTATTTTTTAAACTGGCCTGTTGAAATAAGTTCTGAATGAGTCCAGGCTTTGCGCAGCGAAACATACCTGGGGCCTCAGGAGGTGGTGGAGGCAACTGCATATTTTTATTTATAGTGCCTCCAATGGCGGTAACCCAAAAATTCTTGTCAGCAACATTCCATACTGATGTGGCTAAGCGACCTCCGGGTTTTAGCACACGAGTCATTTCTTTTGCTGCGAGTTGCATTTCGGGAAAAAACATAAACCCGAAACGGCAACTGATGGCATCAAAGGTGTTGTCAGCGAAGGGAAGTTCGCAAACATCACAGGCCTTGAATTCAACGTTCTGAATTCCCCTGACTTTGGCATGCTCACGGGCAATATCAAGCATGTGATCGGCCAGGTCAGTAATAACGACTTTTCCATGAGGCATTGAACTGGCAATGGTAAGGCCCGGCTCACCAGTTCCAGAAGCCACATCTAATATGAGCTCTCCATCTTTTGGTTTTAGTAAACGAATGATTTCATTTCCCATAGGTTTTAAAAAGTCCATCATGAGGTCATCCCATTTTTTCCAGCCGGGAGAGAATTTGTTCCAGGATTCCTTTTGCTGTTCGCGGATTTGTTCTAGTTGTTGTTCCATATACTGTGGGGGTTGTTAATAGTAATGAAAACTTAATTTAATGATTCTCTTTCTTGAGGTACTGATTGCAGAAAGACAAAAAAACTAGATGCAGAAATTACAAATGCTGAGAATACAATTCTAATTTAGGCAAGTTTGGGATCAAAACACAATGCCATTAGGTGTGGTCATATTTTATCTAACTCGTTCCTGGTTAATGCATGCTGAATGTCACCTGTATTGAGTGTGGAAGCAGGTTCAAAAGTAAGATCGAAACTTCATGCTCTGCCACTGGGCGGTGTTCAATTCCCTTAGGTACAATTAGAAATTCGTTTTCGTTGACTTCAATCGTTCGATCGCGATACTCCATTTTGAAGCTACCTTTGATCACATAAAACAGTTCGTCTTCATGGTCGTGTTTGTGCCAGATAAACTCGCCTTTCAGTTTCACAAGCTTTACATGCTGACCGTTAAGTTCACCCACAATTTTAGGACTCCAGTGGTCCGTGAACAGTGATAGTTTTTGATGAATGTTTACTTTTTCCACGTGGTCATGATTTGAAAGTAAGGTAAACCAATGATCCCTTTAGGGAACAAATACTACTTCGCCAATTTCGTAATCGCTTCCATTTTGGTTTTAAGACGATCGATAACATCAAGGTATTTCTGCTCCCACATTTTTAAGTTAGCAGTTGATTTATTCGCAGCTTCATATTGGAAGCCGGGCAACATCCACGAGGCATAACCACTGTATGGATCAGGCGAGGCATACAAGGAACGATACCAGCTTCCATATGGCATGCCTTGTTTATCAATCCATTGGCGCTCCAGTAAAAGCAATTCGGCATTGATGGATTTCTTGTTGGCCTCGTTATAATTTTTAAGTGCCGCTTCGCAGTCTTCACCGATTTTTTTCAACTCATCAGCTGCTTTGATTAACGATTCGAACGAGAAAGCATTTGCAGATTTATCATAAGCTGTGGTAAGCTTTTGCAGACCTTCAAAATGTGTTCTTAAATCATTCCCATACCGACTTACATTGTAGGGAAGTACGTCTGCATTTGACAAGCGCAACGCCATCACTCCAAATACCTGTTCAACCAGTGGACCCATTTTGAAAGTAGGGTCTGCAAAGCGTTCGTAAAACGAAAAACTATCGTGGTTAGAGTGATAGATGGATGGTCCGCCTGTGCCGCCACCCCATGATGGAATTCCTACGTGCGTGTAGAAGGCAATATGATCAGAGCCGCCTCCTAAATTCCCCAACGGAGGTTCTTTTGCTCCGCGGTTACCAAGCCAATGTTCATACACGGTTTTGGATGAATCAGGATAGGACACTGCTTTAGTCGATTCAATGGATAAACCTTTCAATGATGGGCTTGATGCGGCTCCAAAACTTTTGCCCGACACAGCGCCATCGGCATTGAAGTATGCAACACCTTTTGCTTCAAGTTCATCGCGAAATTGTTCTACCCATTCAGAAGATGCAATCACACCTTGTTCTTCAGCATCCCAGTGCGCAATCTTAATTGTTCGCTTTGGTTTATGTCCGGCTTGCGCCAGTTTACCTAATGATTCACTTAACGCAAGCAACATGGCAGTGCCGCCGTTTGGATCAGTTGCACCAAAACCCCACGAATCATAGTGTGCACCTGCCATGATCCACTCATTCGGAAATTCTGATCCCACCAGCGTGCCCACTACATTATACACGCGTTGTATTTCCCTTTTCTGTGATACGTTCACACGTACTTTCAATTCTGGTCCGCCTTCGATACGATAAGTGTAGGGTAATCCTCCTTGCCATGACGTAGGTACAGGCTTTCCCTTCATTCGTGAAATAATTTCTTTTGCAGCTCCGTAAGGCATTGGCAACACAGGTATGTTGTGCATGCCCGTTACTTCCTCTGGTTTTTTGCGCACAATTTTCTTTTTTCCATCTAACGGCAGTGCCGGTTCGAAAGGAGTGAGCGGATCGCCTGTCCAATCAAGTGTCAATAATGAACCGCGTTGTATTCCACTTTCATCATAATAGGGTCCTTCAGGATAAACAAGTCCTTTAGCGTAACCACTGTCGCCCGGGTCGGTGAAGATGATCAGTCCGGCTGCACCATATGCCTCGGCATACTTTGCTTTATATCCCCGGAAGTTTCCGCCATAGCGGGCAATCACAATTTTTCCTTTTACAGAGATGCCCATCGCCTGAAGTTTTTCAAAATCTTCTTTGCGGCCATAGTTGACGTACACCACTTCCGCAGTTACATCTCCCGATCCGGTGTAGGCATTGTAGCCAAATAAAAGATTTGGATCGGAAGAAAACGGGTCTTCTTTATAAATGTATTCTTTATTGTTAAGTGGAATGCGGATGGGTTCTACCACTTCTGCTGATGCAGTGCCTGGCATGACGGGCAAATAAATGTCGTATGGAAAAATTTCAACTTGTAATCCTGCCTTGCGCATGATATCGGCCATGTAATCACGTACACGCTCGTTGGCTTTTGTTCCGGCCACGTGTGGTTCCTTCGTAAGATTTTTCAAATGATTTTTATAGCGATCGCTTTCCTGGAGGTTCAGAAAAAATGATTCAGCTTGTTTTTGCTTTTCCGCATTACTGGCAGAAAACCCAGTAGGTGTTTGAGCGAAGGAGAAGGAACTGACAAGCAGTAATAAAACGATAAAATATTTCATGGTTGTGAATTAATGCCGGAAGAAAGCAAAAGTTTTGCAGTATCAGAAGTAAAATTGTCTGAGTGGTATGACGCTATTTCTTTGAATAACGAACGCAGGCAAGATAAAACAGATAACCAGGTATCATGGTGCCGGCCGATAACAATAGTATTTTAGGATCCTCGATAGCTACATAATAAATCATCCAGGTAGTGCAGACAATGAAGATCAGGGGAGGAATTGGATAGAATGGCACTTTAAAACTGTCAGCAACAAATGATTGTTTGCGCAAGAAGAAAATCCCTATCACCGTGAGCATGGAAAAAAATGAAAGGCTCACCGAAATGTATTGGATGATTGCCTTGAAAGAACTCACCAATACTAAAAAGATTGACCAGCCTGCCTGTGAAAGTAAAGCCACATAAGGCATTTGATATCTGTTTTTTATGGAGAATGATTGCAGCAGCTTATAATCATCACCCATGGCTTCAATCACGCGGGGCCCGGCAATTGTCATGGCGCTGAGGGTGGAGAGTAATGCGAAGCTGAAAATACCCGAGAAAATGGTGCCCGCCATATTTCCAAAGAGCTTATGAGCAACTACATTCCCGATATCGTTTTGACCTTTCAGTTCATCAAAGGTGGCAGTATATAGGAACATGGCGTTTAAGGCAAGATATATCAACACAACCAACAAGGTTCCTGTGATTAATGAGATGGGTAAATTTTTACGTGGATTATCCAGGTTGCCAGCGATGTAAGCCGATGCATTCCATCCTGTGTAGGCATAAACAACAAACACCAGTGAAATAGCAAAGCCTGAACTTAAGATGAGATTCCAATCGCCAGGTTGAGGAAGGAAATGTATTTCTGTTTTTGGCACCGAGTGAATGAAGAACGGAGCAATGCAAAAGAAAGCAATCAACGAA
>JAYVTB010000135.1:0-217040 GCA_043774805.1 Cyclobacteriaceae bacterium
ATCTGTTTTACTTTTTGTGCGATTTCAGACATGTTTATAAAGGTTTAGAGTATTCAAAAATCTGTGCAAATAAAGAGATTTGGTGCAATATTGTCAAACATTTGCAGTTGCGCTCAAATATTGGCCCGCAAAAATGAAGAAAAAAAGACTCGAAATCGAATATAGTTATGATTTTGATTTATTAGGTATTATTTCGTCCGCCAAAGGTTATAAGCTTGCCTGGGATATTAATAATCAATTATCGGCCAGATTGGTTAAACAACCTGATTTAATAGTGGAGTTTAAGAATAATGCCGAAGCTTCATTTTCCTATTTCTCTTTTGAAAGCGAGGTAAATAAATTGAAACTGTTTCGAAATAAACCTAACGAGAGTGAGGGAAGAAACTTCCTTTTGCCAGAATATCCGCATTTTGACTATATCATTTTGATCCAGGGAGAGGAACATGGCAACAGCAATCGATTGCAAGAACTCTTGCGTAATATTGTTTCCATTGAATTGGTCGCTTTCATACCTTTAGGCCGTTTAAAATCGAAGGATAACTTTATTTTTTAATTTTCTCATGACAAAGATTTCGTACAACAAGACTAAAATTGTGGCTACTGTAGGCCCCGCCTCAAATAATAAAGAAATGCTTCGCGCCCTCGCCCTTGAGGGCGTTGATGTTTTCCGACTAAATTTTTCGCACGGAAAACACGAGGATCATCTCAAAGTAATTGGCTATGTACGCGAATTAAATCAGGAATTAGGTACTCATATCGCCCTTTTGCAGGATTTACAAGGTCCTAAAATCAGGGTTAATGAAATGGAACCCGGAACTGAAATAAAGGAAGGTGATTCAATTACCATTACTACCAAAGAAGTACTAGGCAATAAGGAACTTGTGAGTACTTCTTATGAAGGTCTGCCGAAGGACGTAAAGGTGGGTGATATGATTCTGATTGATGATGGAAAAATAGAATTGAAAGTGAAGGAAGTGCGCGGCACCGAGGTGACCTGCACCATTATATATGGTGGACCTTTGAAATCGAGAAAAGGAATTAATCTTCCATTCTCTAAGGTCTCTGCCCCTTCTTTGACAGACAAAGATTATGAAGACCTGGAATTTGGATTGAAGAATAATGTGGACTGGGTGGCTTTATCTTTTGTGCGAAAGGCTACGGATATTGAAGTTCTCAGAGCGGTGATCGATCGCCATAAGTCAACCACCCGAATCGTTGCAAAAATTGAAAAACCTGAGGCTCTTGAAAATATTGATGCGATTATCGAAGCAACTGATGCGGTAATGGTTGCCCGCGGAGACCTGGGAGTGGAAATCTGGATGGAAGAGGTGCCAATGGTGCAAAAGATGTTAGTAGATAAGTGTAACAAGGCAGCTAAGCCTGTGATTGTTGCCACCCAGATGATGGAGAGTATGATTGAAAATCCTCGTCCAACGCGCGCTGAAACCAATGACGTAGCCAATGCCGTGATGGATGGGGCCGATGCGCTGATGCTATCTGCTGAGACGGCTGCCGGAAAGTATCCGATCGAGGTGATTCGCAGTATGGTTCGCACTATTAATTCAGTAGAAAAGCAGGGAAATATATTTTTTAAATTTCGCGAGCTTGATCCTAAATCAGCGAACTATTTCAATGACAGCTTGATTCTTACCGCATGTAAGCTGGCAAAAGATGTAAATGCCAAAGCCATTGTAGGCATGACGCAACTGGGCTATAGCGCTTATAAAGCTGCGTCACACCGACCCAATGCAAATATATTCGCATTCACGAGCAACGATACTATTCTCAATACAATGAACCTGGTGTGGGCTACGAAAGCGTATCACTATGATAAGGCTTCATCCACCGATGAAACGATTGCCGATGTTGAAAATATATTAAAGCGAGATGGTCATGTAAAAAGTGGTGACACGTTCATCATTCTGGCCAGTATGCCCATTCAAGAGCGCGGTCGGGCTAATATGATCAAGGTTCACGTTGTGAGCTAATTTCACGTTTTTTTAGATTTCGGATTTCATATTCAAAGTTTGAGATCCGAAATCTGAGACTGAATTATAGTCTCGGTTCCACCATAATCACTTCTTCTCTTTCTACCACGACCGCTCCGGCAGGATCTCCTTTTCGCTTCCTAACATATTTTTTTGCTGTGTAGGCCACAGGGCAAAGTGTTTCTGTTTTTCGTTTCGAATTATAAGCGGCCAGTTCAGCAGCACGCTCAATGACATCTCTCGGAAAAGTCTTGCCGGATTGATGCTTGATAATCACATGTGAGCCGGGTACATCTTTGGCATGCAACCACAGATCTTCTTTGTAAGCATATTTTAGCGTCAGTTGGTCATTGCTTTCTGCATTTTTGCCCACCCAAATTCTGAATCCTTTACATTCAAACTCAAAGTAGGGCAGAGGCTTTTCCTTGCTTTTATGTTCGCTTAGGGCGAGGTTATTCTTTTTTCTTAAATCTTTGATGTCGGTTGTGGTATCCAACTCCTGCAAAGAGGCTTCCCACTTTTTAATTTCCTTCTCTTTGTGTGAAATGGATTCTTTCAGCTTATCAATTTCAATTTGTTTGTTCTTTGCTTTTCGATAAAACACCTCCGCGTTTTTTTGAGGATTCAGTTCTCTCTTAAGTTTTATCTCAACCACTGAGTCATTGTAGAAGTTATTCAATTGAATTACTTCCATTCCTGTTTTCATCTCATGCATGTGAGCCATGACTAGATCGCCCCATAACTGGTAGTGATTGTCTTTCAACAATTCGTTTAGTTTGTCATAGGTCTTTTTAAGGTAGTTTTTCCCTGATTTAATAAAGTCGGAAAGTTGTTTTCTGATAATTACTTTTTCATCGTTTAACGTGTTTGCAACTGACCAGGTGTGAAAGAACTCGTTGATGGATTCAATGGGATCATGGAATGTTTTTAAAATTTCCCCAAATGGTAGAAGGGAGAAGATCAAATTTCCTTCAAACTGAATCATATAATAACCAGGTTGTTTAAGTAATGATTTCACCTGATTAAATTCCTTCCATTTTGCTTCCAGGTCTTTGGTGATGAAATTTTTCTCCTCCAGCCAATGCCATGCCCATTTACCGAAAGTAAAATAGTGATGGTTTAGTCTTTCTATATTCTGCTCGAACGATTCCTTACTCCAATCGATTGGGCGATCCAGTCCTGATAATGTTAACTCCTTATCGGTTAACTGATGATTCCTGAAAAGACTTACTGCCTCATCATTTTTAAAAAGAATGATGTTCGATCGGTTGCCGTGCATTTTGAATAGTAACGCATACGAGTCCTCCAGTTGAATGGAGAAACACCTCTCGTTTTCAAATTGCCTTACATGCAGCACTTTTTTCATCACTACTTCACTGAAGAGATCAATGCTGTTTTTTCTGGCCCGGTTAAATATTTTAGGAAAGGAAAGACAACAAAAATGAGAGGTAAGACTTGCCTTGATGAAAAATGAGGTGTGACTATTATTACATTCAATGATCAACTCATCCTTGTTTTGACTAAAGCATGAAACAATGGTGAAGCCTTGGAGTGTTTCTTTTAACTGAACACTCAGTTGTGCCAGAAAATAATAGTTGTTGTGCACGTTTAGATCGTGATGGTCAAACCATCACAGGCCAAAGCTACTGATTTTGGTAGTTCCTTTTCGATTTGCTTGTGTAGCCCAAGACGGTGGCTGATATGAATGATATACGTTTGTTCTGCTCCTATTTTAGCAGCAACATCCAGCGCCTCTGCCAAATTGAAGTGAGAGATATGCTTTTCACGTTGCAGCGCATTAAGGACAAGTACCTTTGTTCCCTTCATTTTTTCATAAGTAGCGTCAGGAATGTGATTGGCATCGGTGATATAACAAAAATCATTTACCCGGTAACCCAGCACCTCCATTTTAAAGTGCTTTACAGGCAACGGCAGGAAACGAACGCCACAAGCTTCAAATGCATCTTCGGTAATTTCATTCAGTTGAAGCTGTGGTGTACCCGGGTATTTCAAGGCTCCGAAGGCATAATAGAATTCAATATGTAGTTGCTTCAGCACGGCTTCATTGCCATAGATCGGCATGTCCTTGTTCTGTAAATAATTGAAGGCTCTTACATCGTCAAGCCCGGCAATGTGGTCTTTGTGACCATGGGTATAGATAATTGCATCGAGCTTATTGATTTGTTCGCGGAGCATTTGCTGGCGAAAATCAGGTCCCGTATCAATGACAAAACTTTTGTCCGAAACCTCAATATAAACGGAAGACCGAAGCCGCTTGTCGCGATAATCCATCGAACTGCAAACCGGGCAAGGGCATCCGATAACAGGCACGCCTTGCGATGTTCCGGTGCCAAGAAAGGTAACTTTCATGGCTCAGAATCTAAAGTTTAACTGCTGATTGAGAGAGTTCTTCGTAAAGTTTCAAACTCTTGTCTGTAAACCGGCTGGTATCTAATTCAAGACCCTTCAAAATATCGAGCAGTGCATTGATTTTGCCTTCGGTTGTAAAGAACTTATTGACAATCATGATTTTCTGCTCCTTCAACAGGCAGTAGCCGGATTTGAAAGTGCCCTTTTCATACCGCAGAATGTAATCTGATTCTGCAATCAGGTCTTCGAGTTTAATGAGAAATTGATTGGTGTACTTAATCATTCGTAGTGGCGAATTTTTGTCCTGCAAGATAGGAATTTTAGTATTGAGTAAATAGTCCTTGGTATTAGTATTGATAGTCAAGCCCATAGGCTTATTTACCTAAGACTTTAGACTCACTACTATTCACTAATTTTGAAAGTGCATTCTAAAAAACTCATTGTAATCGCGGGACCAACCGCTGTAGGAAAAACCGAGGTGGCATTGCGATTGGCAGAACATTTTAAAACAGAAATTATCTCGGCTGATTCACGGCAGATTTATAGAGAACTGGAGGTAGGCACTGCCAAACCTTCTGCTGATGAATTAAATCGTGTTCCTCATCATTTTATTAACACCCATTCTATTGACCAATCCTATGATGCCGGAGCTTATGGAAGAGATGCGCTGACACTCATTCATTCCTTATTTAAGACCCATGATACCTTAATACTTTGCGGAGGGTCGGGTCTTTATGTAAAAGCAGTATTGGAAGGATTTGATGACATGCCGGAAATTGACGCACCTATTCGTAAGCAGATTCTATCAGAATATGAAGCCAAGGGACTTGCCTGGTTACAACAGCGAGTAAATGAATGCGACCCTGACTATTACGAGCAAGTTGATAGAAACAATCCTCATCGATTGATCAGGGCACTCGAACTATTTAGAGGATCGGGTTTGAAAGCAAGCCAATTAAGAGTACAGGAAAAGCGAAGTCATGATTTCAGGATCATAAAAATAGGATTGGAGGTGGAGCGGGAAATACTTTACAAGCGAATCGAAACCCGAATGGATGTCATGATTAGAAACGGACTGTTTGAAGAGGCAGAACATTTTTTTTCAAAACGGGAATTGAACGCCCTGCAGACTGTAGGCTACAAAGAAATATTTGATTATCTGGAGGGGAAGTATGACCGTGTGGAGGCTATTCGCCTGCTAAAAAGAAATTCGAGGCGCTATGCCAAGCGACAGCTCACCTGGTTTAAGCGTGATCCCGAAATGAGCTGGCTGAGGCCAGATCAAGTAAATGGCATGATTGAATTAATTGGAAACTGATCAGGAGCAATTGACCATTTGGTCACTTTAGAACGTTAATTTTAAATTTTAAATTTTTGAATATTGAATAAAAAAATTCTGATCATTACCTATTACTGGCCTCCATCCGGAGGTAGTGGCGTACAGCGCTGGTTGAAGTTTGTGAAATACCTGGTGAAAGCAGGGTGGGAGCCTTACGTATTTACTCCGGAGAATCCATCCTTCACCATCGAAGATAAATCTTTGCAAAAGGATGTTCCCGACTCCGCGGAAGTAATCCGATTTCCTATTTGGGAACCTTACCATTTGTTTTTTAAAATAGCCTCGTTGACAGGAAGAAAAAATATTCGTCAAACAGATTTCATTTCAACCGGAAAGAAAAGTTTTTTCCAAAAGATAAGTTCGTGGATCAGGGGCAATTTCTTTATTCCGGATGCGCGCGTTTTTTGGGTCAAGCCTTCAGTGGAATATCTGCATGACTTTATTTCCAGTAACCAGATTGAAAAAATCATAACTACGGGGCCACCTCATAGTCTTCATCTCATTGGATTGCGTCTAAAGAAATCAAACCCATCGCTTCAATGGATTGCTGATTTCAGAGATCCATGGAGTGAATGGGATTTGCTGGATACACTTTCATTATCTTCCCTTGCGAGGAAAAGACATGTTGCGCTTGAAAAAAAAGTACTTACTTCCGCTGATCGGGTAATTACCATTGCACCTTATCACGTAAAAAGATTAGAGGAGCTCAGTGAAAGGAAGGTAGATTTGATCACCAATGGTTTTGATGAAGAGGACTTTCAGGAAATTATTCATTCCAGAACAGATAAGTTTACCATTCGGCATGTGGGCATTGTGGATGAGTTGCGTGATCCTAAGCCTGTCATGCGGGCGATCAAGGAATTGTGTATCTCCGACAAGGACTTTGCCAATCATGTTTTGATTGAGTTTATTGGAAATGTGAATTCAACATTCAAAAATTTCATAGTGGAAGATCCTCAACTTTCAGGCATCACAGAGATTGTAGATCAGATGCCACACGATCAATTATTAAAACTATATGGCGCTACCGACCTTCAGTTGCTGGTGCTGGCGCATACCGCTATTGCCCCTGGAAATTTGCCGGGGAAGTTTTTTGAATACCTCGCGTCTCGAAAGCCAATTTTAGGCATTGGCCCTCAAGCGGGAGACGCGGCACAAATATTACAGCAAACCCACGCTGGAGTAATTAGAGAAAGAGGGGATGCGATAGGAATCAAATCTGAATTAACCAGGTATTACCAAGACTGGAAGAACGAAAAGAATAATGAAAATAATGGCATTGAATTATATTCACGACTTCATTTAACCCAGCAGTTGATTTTCGTCCTTGAAAGTATGGATTAACTTCTATCAATTTCTCCTACGATAATCACGAGATATTTATAGTTCTTAGTTTTCTCCTTTATTAATCTAATTCGTTGCTGACACTATCGATTTGATTGTTCTATTTACTTGGAGGCAGTTTGATAGAATAATTGGTTCCAGAGAAATCGGATTCGACATTAATTTGGCCGGATAAAGATTCTACACGGGAACGAATGTTACTTAAGCCAAGTCCAGGTCTTACATTTCCTAAATCAAAACCAACGCCATTGTCGTTGTAATCGATGGTGATGGATGATACGGAAACATGAATATGAATCGATATCGTATTGCATTCAGAATGTTTGATCGAGTTGGTGACTAGTTCCTGAATAATTCGAAACACCATAGCACCGATCTGCTCGTCTTTCACTTCTTCACCGGTATAATCAAGGATGATACTACTGGTATGATTTTTTCTTACCATGGAGATATAATTCTCCAGGCCATGAGATAACCCAAAAAGTTTGAGGCCCGAAGGTGCTAATCCATAAATGATATTCTGAATTTCTGCAATTGTTTTTTGCAATTGACTTTGTATTTCCAAGGCACCCTCGTCATCCGTTTTTTTGGCAAGTTGGTTGGCCATAAGTTTTATCGAGACGAGATCCATGCCGATACCATCGTGTAAATCTTTCGCGATACGACCACGCTCGCGCTCAGTTGCTTCAATTTCGGCCTCTAAAAGTTTTTTTTGCTGTTCATTAATAAGCCCGAGATAGTTGTTTGTTTGTTTATAGCGCGCAATCCTTCTGCGATAAATGAAAATTCCCATCAATAAAACAATTAACCCTATTATAAGGCGAACATACCAGGTATCCCACCACAATGGTTTTACTACAAAAGACAGCGTGGTTCCTGTTTTCCAGTTTTCTTTATCAAGAGAGAATTCAATGTTTAATAAATAAGTACCTGGTGAAATGGACTGTAGGTTGATGATTCTTGAGGAAGTTTCCGTCCAATCAACATCTTTAGAGATCCGATAGCGGGTGTAAAAGTTTTGATTGCTAAATGAAATAAATCCAAACTTTAGCTGAATGGAGCCTTTATTATCGATCTCAATTTTTTGGTTGATCGAAGTCAGTTGTGGCCTCATCAACTGATAGTAGAAAAGTGGCTTCGCATTGTATGGCTTTTTTGCAATAGGAATAATCTTGATACCATAGTCAGTAACTGCCCAAATCGCATCATCTTTTACATGAAAGAAATTAATTCTTTCATACGGAATTTCGTCAGAGACGGTTTTATAAAATTGAATATGATTATTTTTAAGCAATTGATGTTTCAACGATAGCATTCCTTTTTCAGTTGAAATCCAGATCAATGAGTCCTTTTTTTGAGCATAATAAATATCATTGGCGATCAGGTTTTTATCGGTATTGAATGAGTTAATACTAAAATCTTTATTGTTTATAAGATGAAAGCCATTTCCAATGGTGCCAATGAATATCTGGTTATCATCAATAGGTAGGATCGAGGTGATTTTCGAATTTGATAAAACCTCCGGCCTCTTTAACACATTCAAATTCGAATCAAGTATTTCTAACCCGGTGCGGCCTGTGGTATAGATGATCGGTTTATCGTAAAGAATTTTTAAGTGAATTGAATTCGAAAGGATATAATCAGAATTGCCATTCAAATTAGATCGTGAAATTCTCAATCCCCCTACCGCAAGCACGGTGGTGTCAGATTGAGTACTAAATCCCGTATAGGAGCCGCTTACTTCCTTTATTAATATTCCTTTCTCCAATGAAACTATGGATGTTTTAATGGCGGAAATCCACAACTGATTTTTGATATCAATAAAAAGCGATCTGACGGGAGCTCCGAAATTTCTTTCCCATACCAGGTTCCCGTTTTTAAGGTCAAAGGCTGATACTTTCCCCTTCTGATCGCCCACGACAGCATAATTGGAGTTGAATGTGGCAAACCTTGTTTTATCTTTTAACTGGATGGTTATTGTTTTCAGATTGGAAGTATAATATACGCCATCCTCAAGCGTGCTGAACCACATACCTCCTTCATGGTCCTGAAATACTTTTGTTATTGATTTATCTGGCAATATTGGAGTTTGATCAACAAGGGTAAAATTCTCTACCTTGAGTTTGTCGACTCCATGATTGGTATAACCAACCCAGTAGAATCCTTCTTTGTCTTTGGAAAGGCTTATGATCGATGATCGCCCGGTGAACACCTTCTTGATGGAAGTACCGTTATAAAGGAAAATATCGGTATTGATTGTGATAATTGTATTATCACCGTCCTGAAGTCCTGATATAACTTTATTGTGGTTGATCGTGTCACTTAACTCAACAGGATAATATTGGTTGTTGATTTTTATTTTTTTCAGATAGCGTGATGATCCATAAAACCCATACAGTAATTTTTTATCTGGAGTGATTTTAATGTGCAACTCATTTTTCTTTATTTCTTCTTTTTCAATCTTTCCATCTGATTTGATTTTACCAATAAATCGTTCCGTTGAAAATTGAAGTTCATTGCCATGTGAGTAAAGACAATACATTAAATTATTTCGGACAAGTTCTTCGAGTTGATTATTCCATTTATATGGTTTGATTTTATCATTCTCAACCAGAGAAAGTTTTCCAGAATACGTCCGGAACCAAATACGTTGTTGTTCGTCTTCAGTAATACCAAATACAACAGGATCTGTAAGTCCATCCTTTACGGTGATTACCTTCATTTCATACCCGTCAAATTTCACCACCCCATGATCGGTCGCAAACCAGATAAAACCTTGACTGTCCTGAAATACTTCATAGACTTCTGTACTTGGTAACCCTTCACGAATAGAATAATTGACCAGGCCGGGGTGTTGGATTTGAGCTACGGTATGTTGAAAGATGAAAATCAGAAATATCCCAATGAAGTGGGAAGTTGCTTTGAAGTCTCTCCTGTGGATCAATAGTTGACTCATTATGATATTCCCTGAATTACCTTGGCGAAATTCTATTTTTGCTTCCCTGTTAAAGATATCAAATTTTTAAAAATTCCATTTGCGTCCACGGATGCTCTCGACCACAGAACAAGGGTGATAAAGAAAATAGTGACAACGGTAGACCGGAAAAGGATATCCACAAATAGATTATCCAGTTGCAATAAGACCATATTCAAAAGGAGGGTAAGAATAACAATGAGTAAAACTTTTGCGGTAGCCCACTCGAACGGTTGAAAGCCAAACTTACGGTGGATGAATATAAACTTAATTAAGTTGAAAGCGATCAGTGCGAAGGCACTTCCCCAGGCGGCACCTTCAATTCCATAAAGAGGTATCAGAATGTTATTTGAAATAATAACCATGGCAGCCAGTGTAACGATCAAGATTATATTGAACCTATAATATCTAGACAGCACAATGATCTCACTACTTGGTCCGAAGAGCATGTCCATTAATTTCCCAAACCCTACAATGACTACTACCCATTTTCCGAGTTCATAGTTTTCTCCTTTCGGCATAAGGTCAAAAATATTATCGAGGTTAATCCAAACACCGATCAGCAACAGAGAGCCAATGATAAATTGATTAATCGAAGTCTTTCTATAGAGATTGGCTACTTCTTTTACTTCGTTTTGCTCAAAGGCTTTTGCGATAAGCGGCATGGTAATCTGACTCAGTGCTCTTCGTGGAATTTCAATCACCGTAGCCATATAAAAGGCGGTAGTATAAATTGCATTGGATTCAAGTCCCAGCATAGCCGATACCATCATGCTATCAATTTTGCCAATGAGAATCATACCGGCCATTCCGGCAAAACTCAGCAGACTATATTGGATGAGTTCCGGGAATTTGCTTTGTGGAAGTGATTTAAAATCTGTTTGAATAGAAATCTCGCCTTGCTGCCATAGATAGCCTATGAGTAACAACAAACAGATTAAATAAGCCACTACAGAACCAATCACAAATTGGTCAAACGACAGTACTCCACTAAAATAGAGAAGCACCAAAACAGATAGGAGTAATCGGGCGACAATTTCGCGTAGTAAATTGGGGAATACGGTCTTAAAAACAGACCTGGCAAAAGCCTCCAATACCGAAATCAATACCATCAATAGGGTAAGCCATAGCACCCACGATGAATACTGAATGATTTCTTTTGCGTTATCCTGAAAGTAAGAGAGAAGAGGTGTTTCAAAGATTTTATAGACAATAAAGAAGATGGCAAAACCAGCCAGCGCAAGCAATGTCATCAGCGTAATAAATTTATGAGAATCGCCTTTCGATTTTACAAACTGCGGGTAAAACCGAAAAATGCTTTGCGTAATGCCAAATTGAGCAAAGGGCGAAAGTAAAATGGCGGCATCCTGTATAGTGCGAAAGAGACCTACTTGCTCAAGGGATAAAAATTTAGGATAGAGATAGAGTAAGTTGATGTATCCGATGACAACGCCTATGTACGAGATAATGGTGGTATAAATACTTTGTCGGATGACGAGACCCATTCGTTATTCCTTTATAAGATTGGATACCAGATTATTTAAAATCACTTTATTCTTTTCGGCAGATAATTCATGAGCTGCCTTATTGGTCTGCTGTTTGTAGAACGCAATTTTTTGTGCCGTGAGTGAATTGATCTTTTGCCCAAGAGATCGAGCCGTAAAATCATCAGCTACCACCCCCAGGTCATACTGATTCACAAGACTCGCCATTTCAGGAGTTGGTCCAATACCAATGGCCAATCGTGCATGGATAAAATCAAACAACTTATTGGGTAAGGTATTGGCATAATTAAAATTGATGGGTGGAAGAAGGAAAATACCCATGTCGTAAGAATGAATAAAATTAACTACCTCAGCACTTTTTACGGGAGGTATAATATTGATTCTGGTATTGTCTTTAATTAAATTCTTTAATGTATCCAGGTAACCTCTTGTCTTTTTATTGGCGATGGCAGGGGTAAGCAACATCAGGTCAAGTGTAAACCGATCGTCAAGATAGTCCATCATCTCAATCATGATTTCCAACTGACGCGATGGATTGGCAGCCCCATGATGAATCAATTTGATTTTTTTTGCATCGACTGGTGCTGGCTCGTGATTGGCGTAGTAATTGGCGTTGGTAATGATAACGGGTTTTACCGGATAATGCGCTGCGTATTCGTTGGCAAGTCCTGTTCCTACCGTAATCATTTCATCGACCTGAGGCAAATATTTTTGGCACAGGTATTTGTTAAATCGTTGAAAGAAGATTTTCCACATGAGTCTATCTTCGAAATGCCGGGGTGCAAATTCATGCGCATCAAAAAGAATTTTTTCTGTCTTTTTGATTTTAAATGCCAGGGGAAGGCTTTCGATATCATTGGCGATAATCAAATCAAATGTTCTGTTCTCCAATTGCTTTCGCAACAAAGGAAAGTCATAGATGAGGTTATAGGCCAACTCAAACAATCCGGTCAAAAGAAAAAATGAACCGATGGCTTTTTGAAGGATACCTGGCTTTATTCTTTGGATGTGAAATACTTCGTGTTTCCAATTCTTTGGAGCATCAAAGCAGGCAACGGTTAAATGATATCGTTCTGACAAAAAATTAATCTGTCTTGCCACACGGGCATCGTGGTTGAGATCGCTGTAAGCCAGAATCAGAATTGTTTTCATTTCTTTCTGCGCGCTTCAACGATATAATAGCGTGGCGTAAATAATCTTAACACCGGTCGGATGCCATTAATTTTTGTGGGACTGGTCCATTTCTCTCTGCGCACAATTTCCCACCCGGCCTTCTCCAATAGCCAATCAAACTGCCAGTCTTCAAATTCATGAAAGTGCTGATCCCATTGATCGTTTTTATTGCGATAGGATTTGGCAAACCAAAGCCGTAAGGGAATGCTGGCAAAAAGTCGTTCTGATTTTATGGCCTTCAACACACCAAGCGGATTGAGCAGATGTTCAAATATTTCAAATGCGGTAGTTACGTCAGAAGGGTATTTCGAAACTGTTTTCGGAAATTCATCCAGGTCATCTCCTTCTGTGTTGTAAACTTTAAACCCTTTATATGTTAAGAATTCTGAAAAAGGATTTTTTGTGCCCAGGTCAAGAATCGATTGATCTTTTGACATGGACGGCTCCATGAAAGTCCATGTTTTCTTATATCGTCTTTCTTTGGTAGGAGAGGGTTTGTACGTGTCTGCGGACATATATTTTAGGCGTTAGCTCTTATTACTAAGTGGTTTTATTTTAGCCGGATTGTCTTTTAAAAATGCCTCCCATGATTTACTCTTACTCTTGACGGCACCATTTTGATAGTGGTGGCATACAGCTACAGCAAGGGCATCTGATGCATCAAGCATCTTGGGCATTTCTTTAATGCTGAAAATTTGCATCAGCATTTTCGCTACCTGCTCTTTCGAGGCATTTCCATTGCCGGTTACGGACTGCTTTACTTTTTTAGGGGCATATTCGGTGATGGGCACTTCCCGGTAAAGTGCAGCGGCCATTGCCACTCCTTGTGCACGTCCCAGTTTAAGCATCGACTGCACGTTCTTGCCAAAGAAAGGCGCTTCAAGGGCTACCTCATCGGGTTTGAACTCATCCACCAGAGCAAGCACACGGTCAAAAATCTTTTTTAGTTTCATTTCATGCGCTCCGTATTTGCCCATGTTTATAACGCCAAACTGGAGCAACTTCACTTTACTTAATTGAATCAGGATGATGGCATAGCCCATTACGTTCGTGCCGGGATCAAGGCCCAGAATGATCTTTTCAATAACAGGTTTTTTCTCAACTTTGCCCACGACTCAAACTTACAGAGAAACAGGCAATGCTCATTTATCTCATTCTCATCTTTAGCATATATTTTGGATTTCTCCTTGCATGTATGTTGGGCTGGATGAAATTTACGCGCCAGGCAAAATCAAACGAAGCACAAACAGATCAGTTTATTTCCGTCATCATAGCAGTTCGCGATGAAGAATCTGCCCTTCCTTTTTTGCTAGACTCAGTGATGCGTCAGGACTTTCCTGTTCATCAATTTGAGGTAGTTTTTGTAGATGATCATTCATCGGATAATTCAAAACAAATTATTTCAGAGTGGTTAAAGAGCAATCCACAAGTCCAGGGCAGTTGCATTCCTGCTCATGGGAACGGAAAGAAACAGGCTTTGGCGCAGGGAATAAAATCGTCAATGGGTGAAATTGTACTTACCACGGACGCTGACGGGGTGCTTCCTGAGGATTGGATATCAAATATGGTTGCGTCTTTTCATACGGATACTACCATGGTGATTGGTTTGGTAAAGATTCAGCAAACCGAATCCTTGTTTACAAAACTTCAAGCTCTAGAGTTCAGTAGTTTAATAGGCAGTGGTGTGGCTATGAATATGCTAGGCCACCCGGTGATGTGCAATGGTGCAAGTCTTGCATTTCGAAAGAAGAGTTTTGAAACGGTGAACGGCTATGAGGATAATTTACATATACCTTCCGGGGATGATGAATTTCTGATGAGAAAATTGAACAAGCAATTTCCGGGAACAATCCGATCTATTCAAAACACCTCCACCATCGTGGCAACCAGGCCTGAGGCGACCATTAAAAGTTTTGTCCATCAACGACTTCGTTGGGCTGGAAAGTGGAATGCCAATGATTCTATAATTGCTAAAGGATTGGCACTGTTCGTTTTTATTTTTCAGATCGCAAATATCGTAGCGTTAATCCTACTTGTAACAGGTGAAAGCAGAAACGAAGGAGGAGTACTTCTGGGAATCAAATGCATGCTGGAAGGTCTCTTTCTTTTCACCGTGAGTAAGCACACACGTCAACCCTTTTCTATTATCGCATTCCTGATACTTCAAATCATCTATCCACTATATGTAGTACTAATCGGGATACTCTCCCAACTGCTTGATTATGAATGGAAAGGCAGAAGGAATCAGTCCGTGGGTTAACATATTGTTAAAATGCGAAAGGCTTTGCATTTCTTTTTATCTTTACCCTCTGTAGTATATGGACGAACTCGAATTAAAAGCGCAATTGGAACGCAAAGAGTTACAACTCAATGCCTTGCTGGAGATTACCCAGTCGATAAATAACAATGTTCCTGAAGAATCGCTTTATAAGATTTTCAATTTTACTCTACGTTCAAACCTGAACATCAAAAAATTGGCACTCTTTGTATATGATGAATCGTGGAGTTGCAAGGTAAATTTTGGATCACAAAAGAATTTTCAAAAGCTCAAACTAGACGAGCGCTTTACACTCATTAAAAATGTGCATCGCATGGATGAGTTTGAGGAATGTGAATTTCACGAGTTTGACTTGGTGATACCGGTCGCCCATAAATCGGATACGCTTGCATTGATCTTTGTAGGAGGCCTGAATCATAATCAAAATAACGATCGGGATGAAAGCATTAAATTTATCCAGGCTCTGAGCAATATTATCATTGTAGCCATTGAGAATAAAAAACTGGTAAGGAAGCAGTTGGTTCAGGAAGCTTTCAGAAAGGAACTTGAAATCGCCAGCGATGTCCAGCAGTTTCTTTTCCCCGAACGACTGCCCTATACCGAGATGCTGAAAATGGAAGCCAGTTATCTCCCTCATGATTTGGTGGGAGGTGACTACTATGATTATATACCGATCAATAAAAACCAGTTTTTGATTTGCGTGGCCGATGTGAGTGGAAAAGGGATACCTGCTGCTTTAATGATGTCTAACTTCCAGGCTTCACTTCGGACTTTATTAAGACAAACGCCTAACCTGAAGGAGATTGTGGAAGCACTGAATTACCAGGTAATGGAAAACACGAAGGGAGAAAAGTTCATTACGTTTTTCGGGGCCATTTATGATATCAGTCTGAAAACTATGGTATATGTGAATGCGGGACACAATCCACCTATTTTGATGGACAAGAAAAATGGAATCCGATTGCTGGAAGAGGGCTCAACAGTGTTAGGAGCGATGAACCCGCTACCGTTTATGAACGAAGGCTTTATTACTGACCTTGATAACTTTACACTTTTTGCCTACACTGATGGGCTCACTGAAACGGTTAATGAAGAGCAGGATGAGTTTGGATTACAGTCCTTGTTAGATTATTTCGAGAAGAATTCATCGAAAGATATACGGACCATCCATCAGGATATTATAGTTACGTTGGACGGTTTTAAAGGAAAAAATGGTTATCGCGATGATATTACGATGCTTACTTGCCGGGTAGAACAAGCATAGTGGGTTGATCATGATTTTCCGCACACCATTTTTTTTGCCATTGATTTATCCCCAATTGACTTGGAAAGTTGCGGTAAGCGAAAAAAAGATATTCCTGACTTTTGATGATGGCCCGATTCCAGGTCCAACTGAGTTTGTGTTGGAAATACTTAATAAATTCAATGCCAGAGCAACATTTTTTTGTATCGGTGAAAACGTGAGAAAACATCCTGAGATGCTTACGAAGATTGTAAATCAGGGTAATGTCATTGGCAACCATACATTCAATCATTTAAAAGGTTGGAATTATTCAACTCAGGAATATGTCAATAATGTAGCGTTGTGCGAGAACCAGTTAAGTAGTGTCGGAATCCCACCTCCGGCACAGGGTATACAGCCGCTCTTCAGGCCGCCTTATGGTAGAATTAAAAGAAGCCAGATTCACGCATTAAATAACTACCGGATTATTATGTGGGATGTGCTCACGCATGACTATCTAAAGTCGTATTCACCTGAAAAGTGCTTGACTGGTTCAATTAAAGCAACGCGAGAAGGCTCTATCGTTGTCTTCCACGATAGTATCAAAGCGGAGCGCAATATGAAGTATGCCCTTCCTCGATACATCGACCATTTTTCTGAAAAAGGTTTTTCCTTTGAAACTCTCTAGATCAGCAGAGTAATTACTTTCTTCTATACCTTTACTCATCAATGTCGTCCGGCAAACAGAAACATATTTTAGTAGCGGTACTCGATTGGGGGTTGGGTCACGCAACACGATGCATACCTGTGATCAATTGTCTATTGGCAAATCATTGCAACGTATCTGTTGCAGGCAACGGACCTTCGCTCGAGCTGCTGAAGCAGGAGTTTCCAAAACTGATCTTTCATGAACTTCCTTCTTATAAAATCACATACCCATCACACGGTTTTTTCTTTTCACACCTGTTATTTCAATCACCTGGGATATTCAGCGCAATTCGTAAGGAGCGAAAGGCAATAGAAAAATTGATCGGGGAAAATCAAATTGATTCAATCATCTCCGATAATCGATATGGCTGCTACTCCCGCCAGGTGCCATCAGTGCTGATGACGCATCAATTAAACATGCAACTCCCAACATCCCTTAATTGGAGTGTGTGGCTGGTCAATAAGATGAATCATCGGTTAATAAATAAATTTGATGAGTGTTGGATACCTGATAATCCTGATTCGCGGTTAACGGGTAAGCTCACAGAAACTAAAAACCTGAATGTAAGATTTATTGGCATTCTCTCACGATTTACTTCAAGTGAGCTGATTTCAAGAAATGATTTGCTTGTGGGATTGATTTCTGGTCCTGAGCCCCAAAGAGAAATCTTTGAAAAGCTTTTAATCCAGGAGTTTAAAATATTGAATCGGCCTTGTTTGTTGGTTCGTGGGCTTCCTCAGGTGGATAAGGAAAAAGTGGTGATCGACAACATTACTTTAATTAACCATGCATCAACGTTAGACTTGCAAAAAATTATTTCAGAAGCAGAAATTATTGTTTCGCGAAGCGGTTATAGCACCATTATGGACTTGCTTACCCTGCATAAAAAACGAATTATTTTTATTCCCACACCAGGACAACCTGAACAAGAATATCTTGCTTATCAATTGGAAAGAAAGAAAATAGCATTTACCCAATCGCAAGATGAGATGGATTTGAAGGAAGCGATAGAAAGGTCAAGGTCATATCGTGGTTTTGACGCGGAAGAACATACCACTAATTTGCTAAATGAAGCAATTAAGACCTTGCTTCAATAGATTATAAAACAATGGTATGAATTGCTGGACCGATACACACGCACATATTTACGTAAAGGATTTTGACGAAGATCGAGATGAAATGCTCAGGCAATGCCATGATGCCGAAATCAAGCGGATCTATATGCCAAACATCGATCATACCTCTATCGATGACATGCTGGAGGTGGAGCACCTTCATTCCGACCAGTGCTTTTCGATGATGGGCCTTCATCCGTGTTCGGTGAAGAAGGATTTTGAAAGTGAATTATATAGAGTGGAGGAGTGGCTATCGAAACGAAGGTTTTCTGCCGTGGGTGAAATGGGCACTGATTTGTATTGGGATAAAACCTTTTGGGAACAACAGAAGGAAGCGTTTAACATTCAGGTGGAATGGGCAAAAAAATACCGGCTCCCGATTGTGATTCATTGTCGTGAGTCCATTGATCAGACAATCGAATTGTTAGCACCCTTATTAGATGGGAAACTAACTGGCATATTTCATTGCTTTTCGGGTGATCTGGATCAAGCAAAAAAAATTGTTTCAATGGGATTTTATTTAGGGATCGGAGGGGTAGTAACTTTTAAGAATGGCGGTTTGGATAAAATACTTCCTGAACTGGACCTTAAAAACATAGTGCTGGAAACTGACAGTCCTTATTTGGCCCCAACGCCACATCGCGGAAAGCGAAACAATCCACTATATATCCCGCTTATCGCAAGTAAAATAGCGGAGATAAAAATGATATCGCCCCAAGAAGTAAAATTGATCACAACAAAGAATGCGTTAAATTTATTTGTTCAAGAGCGATGAGTTATAAAAAGATACAAATTAATACGGCTACGCCAGAGAAGCCACGCTCACGAATCATGATCATTTACACAGGTGGAACTTTTGGAATGACCTATGATGTCAGTGGCGTATTGGTGCCATTCGATTTTTCATTGATTCTTTCACAGCTCCCAACACTTAGAAACCTCTTTCTCGATCTCACGGTAATCTCTTTTGAGGTGCCCATTGATTCATCCAATATTGAACCCAGCCATTGGAAAATGATTGGGGAGATCATTTTTGAAAATTATAATGATCTGGATGGCTTTGTGGTTCTGCATGGAACGGATACGATGTCATACACTGCATCTGCCATCAGTTTCATGCTGCAAGGATTATCGAAGCCGGTAATATTTACAGGGGCTCAGTTGCCAATCTCCGAGCCGCGGTCGGATGCCCGGGAAAATCTGATTACTTCGCTCGAGATTGCTTCAGCCAAAAAAGAGGGAAGAGCTATCGTGCCGGAGGTATGCATCTATTTTGATTATGAGTTGTTGCGCGGCAACAGAACTAAAAAGGTAGAGAGCATGCACTTTGATGCATTTGAATCAGAAAACTATCCATCACTGGCTAAGGCAGGCGTTAAGATAGATTACAATTTCGCGGTAATTCATCAGCCTTTGCCGGATGCCACGATGAAGTTGATCCAGAAATTTGATTCCAATATTTCCATTTTGAAGTTATTTCCAGGGATTACACAAAAAGCAGTTCAGGCGATATTAAACACTCCAGCATTGAAAGCCATCATCCTCGAAACCTATGGATCAGGAAATGCACCTTCGGTTCCCTGGTTTATTGAGAGCCTTCGGGAAGCCATTAATAATGGTCTCATTGTATTAAATATTTCGCAATGCCCTGGTGGCATGGTTGTTCAGGGAAAATATGAAACCAGTAAGGCGCTGGGTGAAATTGGAGTTATTGGTGGAGGTGATATGACTACTGAGGCGGCCATTACAAAACTCATGGTTCTGTTGGGTGAATATGATCAATCCACAGTCAGAAAACTGATCAATAAACCGCTGGCAGGGGAAATAACTGAATAGCCTTCTTTATGGTATTTACCACGTTGGGCTTTCTTCAATTGACTATACTGTATAAAGTAGAATGAATGCATTTCCTATTCCAATCCAAGATGATTGGATCGACAAAATATGAAATGCGGAGAGGGCGGTTCCCGAATACCGTAAATTCAAGCAAGCAATAGCAACAAAATAGGCTTTTTAAGCCGTTTTATGTTACACTATGTTTACCTTTGTTTCAGAAAGTAGTAACATTTAGTAGTAACAATTTTAACGGACAAAAAAATGAAAGCAGAATTTCAAGTAACCTATTACCTATGGACTGCAAGAAAGGATAAGGCAGGGCTTGCACCTGTTTACATTCGCAGTAAGCAGAATAGTGATAAGCAGATATCCTATAATACAGGAGTTAAAATTGATCCTCACCAATGGAATATAAAAAAGAACGAGCCTAAGTCTAAGACTGACTCATTGTTGTTGCTGGAGGGCAAGTTAAAGGCCACCTATAAAGATTTAATTAATCAGGGTTATGAACCTACCCTCAACGATATACTTGATCACTTAAACGATTCAAGGAAACCGACTGATAAAAATATTGTAGCGTGGTGTGATGATTATCTTAAATCACCCTATTCAGCAGGACAGAAAAAAGCGGTTCACACACTTAAAACCAATTTATCAGGGGATGAGAAGTTTGAGATAGAGGGGTTTAATAAATCGTTGACTTTTGACAAACTTACTAAGCCAAGAATAAAAGCATTTTTTGAATGGTTGACCGTTCAGGGCGTTGCTAATAATTCCCAATATAAAAGACTTCGCGCTCTAATCAATGTGGCAGAACACGCCAACCTTGTTATACCTGATTTGAAGGAATACAAGATGCCATATACAACCGCCAACGCATTGAAGCCGCGCCTGACCTGGGATGAGGTGAAAAAAGCGATGGACACAGAGGCCCTGAATGAATTAGAACAGGTGGCTAAAGATATTTTTTTACTTGCTTGTTTTTCGGGATTACGGATTGATGACATCCTTACTTTAAATCAGGGTGAACTACATAAGTTTTATTATGAACGTATTCAGAATAAAACCAAGCTGCCTGTATTAGTTACGATCCACCCCCTTAATGAGGATTTATTCAAAAAGTATATTGATGGCGTTGGATATACCCGACAGACTTTATCAACGGCCCTGAAACCACTTTTAAAACGGTCAGGATTGACGAAGAGTGTAAAAAGAGTGCAAGCGGTAGGGCATGGGTTTAAAGATGTTGTAACTCCAAAATATAAAGAGATAGCATTTCACTCAGGAAGGCGTTTCTATGCGCGCCTATTGAATGATCTTGGATGTGGTGGAGAGATTGCTCGCGATGAACTTGGACATAGTTACAAATCAGTTACGGAGTTATACGCTGGATCAGGAGAGCATAACTACCGGATCGTTCGTGTTCGCAGGGCGATTGAAAATATTGAAAAGACTTATGAAGAGTTGGCCTTAATGCAAGTGGCATGAAAAAAGTAGAAAAGTACATTACTGTATATCAATGGGATAATAACGGAAATAAGATCCCGAATACCGGAAAGAGAATCAGCAAAGAAGAACTTGAAAAAGCTGATATATCAGAGCGCAAGTTTCGCGAAAACCCTCACTCATGGCTTGAGGCTGATTTTAATGATGATGATTGCATAGGTGAATTAGTTTCTGAAAAGACCCAAAGCAATGATCCGGTAGTTATTGAAAAAGAATGGTTAGAAAATAGGTTGGCTACCTTGGAAAAATTAAAGAGGGAGATTGTTTTGAAGAAATATAAAACACCTCAGATTTTAAGTATGTATATCGCAGGGCAAACGGAAATAATTAATTTCTTTTTACAGAAGAAAGATGATGCGACTCAAAATTCTAAAGACAAGCAAGAGAGCGGATTGACAAAAAGGCAACAGAAACAAACTAAGTTTAAAAAACACTTTATAGATTGGAGGTCAGAACATATTCACAGTAGCGATAACGCATCAATCAAATTTTATACAATCAATCCCGATGTCAAAAAATGGTATGTGAAACAAAAAGAAAGCATACCAAAAAGAGCAACATTACAAGGTTGGATAAAATAATTTCTCTTTTTTCCCTTCATTGATTAAAGCCCTTTGATCAATATAATAATCAATCAATTAGGCGGCCAACTTACACAGTAAACTGGCCACAACTTTCTGATATACAGATACTTATGATTGTTTTCTACTTGTTACTCACCGTAACTTTACGGAAGTAATAACAAAAAAAACATGAGCATTGAAGAAACAATCAGGGCAATAGTTACAGACGAACTCGACAAGCGCGAACATAAAAAAGATCTTGTTCCTGTAAGCACTTTTTGCAAAGCGCATAACCTTTCACGGATCACAGTTTGGAGACAGGAGCGACAAGGCAAACTGAAAGTAGTTCGCATTGGTCGAAAGGTGTTCATTCAACCTAATCAATTTTAATTATGGAACAACAATACAGACCTGGGTGCAAGGTGTTCAAGTTTACCTTTGAACTATCGGGTGACAATTGGAAGGATAAAATAAAAATGCGATTGGCATTTGATAGAGCGATTGAAAATTACTTTAACCGCAAGCCGAAAACTATTGATGGATCAAACGAACCTGAACGACTTTGATTTTTTAACTGATTTATAAACGAAAACGTCCGAGGATATGAGGCCCGGACGTTTTCAAAAATGACTTAAAGGATGGACAAATATACAGAATTTTCAGATCACGGTATTGATATTAAAAACAAGAATTCAGGTCAGCACCATACAACGTGTCCACAATGTTCTGAGAGCAGGAAGAAAAAAAATGATCCTTGTTTATCGGTAAACATTACTGATGGCGTTTGGAATTGCCACCATTGCGGATGGAAAGGATCATTACAAAAGGAACCATTACCTACCTGGACAAACACCACCACATTGAGCAATGATGTTGTAGAGTGGTTTAATAAAAGAAATATCCCACAGAATGCTTTGTGTGATATGCAAATAGCTGAGGCGGTGGAGTGGATGCCACAGACACAAAATAAAGAACCTGTTATCTGTTTAAATTATTTCAGGGATGGCAAACTTATCAATACGAAATATCGCACCCTGACTGATAAACATTTTAAACTCACTAAGGGTGCGCCATTACTACTTTACAATGTTGATGGCATTAAGAATCAAGAGACCATCCATATTGTGGAGGGAGAGATTGACGCGCTTACATTAATTGGGTTAGGGATTACAAACGTTGTATCGGTCCCGAATGGTGGAACCACGAAATCAAATAACCTTAGTTACATAGACCTGAAAGACTTTGAAACAGCCACAACAATTGCAATATGTACCGATGACGATGATGCAGGTAACAGGTTAGCTGAGGATCTTGCTAATAAGTTAGGCCGCGAGCGGTGTGCGCGTGTAAAGTTTGGAGGGTATAAGGATTTTAACGAATTGTATTGTAAGGAAGGAAACATTTCCAAAGCGACTAAGGAATTATTTGCAACAGCAGACGGATTGCCATCTCGTGAACAATTACGAATGACATTGAAGTATGAGAAAAGAAATAAATATCCAGCACTTACCCTGAGAGAAAGCACACTCATAAACTTTGGTGAGATATTCGCCATTGCCGGACTCCCTGGAATGGGAAAGACAACAATCATTGATTGCATTATTTGCGCCTACTTATCAGGTCAACAATATTTTCAATTCAAATTCAATCGAGGCAACGGCAAGAAAGTTTTAATCATGGACACAGAGCGTCCACCGGATGACGTTAGCAATTCACACCACAATATTGTTAAACGTCTAAGCAATCCAAATCTGGACGATCAGGGAGAGATTGACGGACTTGTTCACTTGGTTGTTTCTGAGTTTGGAAAGGTCCAAGAATTGAAATCCATTTTAGAGCGTGAACTTTCAAGTGATGAATTTGATCTCGTTGTCTTAGATGGAATTTTAGACTTCTCACAATCCATGAATGACGACAAGGATGCCACGGAGGTTGTTAAATGGGTTCGGGCATTAGCAGTAAAACACAATTGCGCGGTAGTAGTTACGATCCACCCAAATAAAGGAACGGACACCATCGCGGGACACCTTGGTTCATTTCTTTACAGATTTTGCAGGGCCATTCTATTTGTCAGGTCCGTACAAGGTGAAAAATCAATTAGGGAGTTGACAGGAGAACCGGATATGGCAAAGCTAAGCCATGCTGATAAAAACGAATTAGAGCCAATCTATTTTAAATGGGACGGTGATGCCTACCTAATGATGGAATGCGACTACACGCCAAAAGAAACGCGTGGTAAGGAAGAAAAAATCACTGGCATAATGACAACCATTTTAAGTGAGGGCAAACGACTGAGGTATTCTGATTTAGTAAGCGCATTGATTAACAACGGAACTAAGGAAGGGACCGCAAAGAGATGGATCACAAACTCAACTGATTGCGGTTTATTGATAAATCGGGATGGCGTATATCAACTAAATAATATTAATCATGCTTAGTCTCAGTCTCAAAATATCAGTTAGTCTCACCCCCTTTAATACAGGGGGGTGTGAGACTGAGACAAGAAATGAGACCTTAATGAGACTAAAGTGAGACAAGAAATTATGAGATCCATAGATGAACTAAAAAAATTATCAGCAGCGGCAAAAGCAGAGCGCTACCCATTGGTCCCAGATTATGCCTTACCACGGACAAAGGTAAAGACCTCCACGGCTAACGGACTGACAAAGGCAATAGTTGATTGGTTGATTTTAAACGGATGCTGGGCAACCCGTGTAAGCAGCGCAGGACGCTATCTACCATTGATGGGTAAGTATATCCCCTCCACCACCAAACGTGGCACCGCTGACATTCACGCGGTCATAGGAGGCAAACACGTCAGCATTGAAGTGAAGGTAGGTAAGGACCGCATGAGTGAGGCACAGAGGAAAGTGAAGGCAGATGTAGAGCGCTCCGGTGGCGTGTACTTTGTGGCCAGGTCATTCGATGAGTTTGTGACATTTTATAACTATTTAAAAAAATACCAATATGAATAAACAAGAATTTACAGCACTAACGGACGCAGAGTTTAAAGAGCAAATATTTGAAATCCTTATAAAGCATAAGGAACAAATTAAGGAAATGGAACAACGACTTGAAAACATGGAAATAGATTTCAATAGTCTACAAGATGATTTCATTACTTATAAACAAGGGATAGAACTCAAACAATAAATCAAAATATAATTTGGCAGCGAAAGATCGTATAGTCAATCGTGGCAGAGATTAAAACAGAATAAAAAAGGAATGAGTATAAAAAGGGCGTTTTTGAGTCCCAGGGGCACTATTTGAAGTCCTATGTCATTACGTTTTGTGAACCGCCCTCAACTTTTTAACCGGATAGTGCCCCATAAGGGGGTTTGACAAAATATTATTCTGATACTAAATATTTTAAAAATGGAAGATTACACAGATTTTTTGACAGAAGACGGCCTCAAAATATTTCATGAGATAATTGCTCACTTGAAAGAGAACAATCTTCACAAGCCGATTGATTTCTTTGAAGTGGCGGTGGTGGCAAATGCGTTCGAGATCTATCGCTTGGCGGCAAAGAACATCAATGAAAATGGCTATAAAACCCCGCCTGCACAATCAGGCTACCAAAGCGTAAATCCTGATTTTACAGTGATGAAGGAATGCTTTGCACAAATAAACAAAGGCAGCTCAAAACTTTTACTAAATGCTGATTCACGCCAGCGACTTTTCAAAGGCCAACTAGATCGTAAGAAAAAGATCAACGTAACCGATGATTTAGATTAAGCGGTGCCAACAGTTTTTGAATATATCGAGGAAAGATTCTATCAGGGTTTAGCTAAACGCGAACCACGTGAGAACTATGATGATGTATTTGAAAAAGTGATAGCAGACTTTGAAAAGCAACACGGGTTTAGTTCACCATATACAAACTACCCCAGCTTTAAAGCCAGGCTTTCACAGAAGCGTAAAGACAAAGTGTGTACGTCCTGCAAATAGTTAAATCGATTACCCTATATATTTTTTATAGTCCCGAGCTTTGCATTGAAAACATTAATAAAATTATGAAAGCTTCAGATTTATACAACGAACGCACATTGATCGAATCGTGGGGCAAAAGTAAGACATTCGAGTCGTGCAGACGTATGCGCGAAGTAATGCCAGGGTTTCCTCAATACCTTGATAATGTTTCTGAATATGACGCTGGCAATCTTATTTATTTAATGTCTAAAACCGGAAAGACTTCCACACGAAAGGCGTTTGTTGATGCGATACTTTGTTCAAGAGATTTGAAATGCGGAGACGAGCGCTTTACTATCTGGCTGGGTGAACTTTTGATAAATCCTGAGAGGATCAAAAATGAAATTCAGACTATTTGGGTTTACGAAGACGCAAACCTCGTTCACGTTACTTTCAATGACAAAATAAAAATATTTCAAGGCCCGACCGTCGCAAAACAGGTGAGCCGGTTGACTCAATTATCAAAGCAATTCTTATATGACTTTTCCGTGAAGCTTAAGGCAACTTTAGTAAGTGAAGCCAGCAATATAATTTTTGAATACGATGGCCCGGAAGACGAAGAGAACGAATGCATCAAATAAAAATAATTTTCTATTAACTATAAATAAATTAAAAGATGAGTCCAAGATTAAAAGAATTATATGAAGAGAAGCGAAAGGCAATCGATAGAATGAAAGCTATCTCGGCCATAGTCGAAGAGAGAAAAGGCACCCCAGAGTTGAGAAAAGAGTTTGATGATGCTGGCAAGCTAGTGGATTCATTAAATGATTCTATCTCAGTATTACAACGACATGCTGATATAGAGTTAGGGAAAGAGGCTGCTAGTGCTAAAAAAGTTGATTACTCTGAAGATGAAAATGATGAGGATCATTTGCTAAGATCGGCCAGGGGTTCGGCTGTTGCTGTATTTGCCAATGGTGATAAGCGATCAGTAAGAAAATATTACGAAGCCAAAACAGATAGTAAAGGCTCAAAAGGAATGCATATTGGTAAGATCATGCGTATCCATCAGACGGGCCCACAGAATGAAGCAGAAGAAAGAGCGATGAGTGAAGGGACCCCATCGGCTGGAGGTTACACTGTTGATAGTGTGGTAAGTGCTGACTTCATTGACCGTCTTCGTCCTGCTACAACTTGTATTCGTGCGGGTGCGCGAACCATTACTTTTGATGGGACAAATAGCTATAACATGGCAAAGCTAACCACCGGCCTAACGGCAGAATGGAAAGCAGAAAATGCCTCACAAAGTGCCGCTGATATGGCGTTTGGTAATGTTCAGTTTGCACCTAAAACTTTACGTGCTTTAATAAAAATCTCACGGGAGTTGTTCGAAGATTCTTTGAACATTGAAAATATTTTAGCGCAAGAGGCAACACGAGCATTTGCCGCAGAGCTGGACCGTGTGGCCTTGGTAGGATCGGGGACTGGTTCTGAACCACAAGGAATTGCGAACTATACAAGCGCGCCCTTTATATGGAGTGGTGCGAATGGTGAAGCCCCTTCAGACTATGATAAGATTTTATCACTAGTCTATGAACTACAGGCTAACAATACAAATGTAGATGGTAACTCAGCTGCGATCATGCATCCTCGGACACTTCAGGCAATGAATGCCCTTAAATCAGGTATTGATTATCAGCCCCTAAGACGTCCTGATTATATCAAAGATCAGCCTTGGTATCAAACCACTTCGATTGGTATTACTGATTCATACGGATCGAGTAACGCAGCGAGTAAATTGTTTATTGGAGATTGGAGCCAGCTTGTATTTGGTATTCGCAACCAAGTGCAAATTATTCCTTTGCCAACTCTTTACGCTGAGAATAACCAGATCGGATTTTTGATTGCGATGAGGGCCGATGTGAAGCCTTTACACGAACAAAGTCTGGGTTTCGTCAAAGGTATCCTGGGAGGTTCTGACCTGTTAACTTAATGGATGAGATAAAAAAAGAAATGAAGGATATAATTAAAAACATCGACAAGATGCATAAAAAAGATCCTGAATTCATTACTGATAAATCGCGCAAGACTAAGAAGAAAGCCGAAAGGATTCTCTTTCATATTGAGCGCGGAACTCCTGAAATATTCATTCATGCAATGGTGAATAAATTAGAGGAGTAAAAAAAAGTGTGTTTTAATTTTTCGATTGTATTTCAACTAAGGCCCGGTTTACGAGATATCCCGGGCCTTCCTTTTTTTATACTTATACAGGATGGACAAAGGAATGGTGAGATAAAAACACAAGAGACTGCAAAATCAACTACCGCAAGGGAAGTTGATAGTTTAGGCATCTCACACAAGCAATCCTCCACATTCCAGCTCATACACTATATATATGTAGAAATTACAACTTTTGTTATTCACCCCCAAGGGGGAAAATTAGTAACAAGAGTAGTAACAAAACAGGTTAATTTAGCCTAAAAATGGCCTAATCGCGGAGAGGGCGGGATTCGAACCCGCGATACCCTTTCAAGTATACACACTTTCCAGGCGTGCTCCTTCAACCACTCGGACACCTCTCCAAAAGGGCCACAAAGAAATAGATTAAAATCTCTATTCCAAAGGGGTGTTAGGCGATATTCTTGGTGAAATTCTATTTTGAGGAAGTAAAATATTCCGTGACTAACGGACATATTTTGAATTATATGGCAGAATGCGAGTTATTCAGAATAGAATTTTAATTTTTTTACAAAAGATTGTTTAGAAATGATCAAAACATTTAATTTTGGCCACTTCAAGTATTATCTAAACCTTAAACCATGAAAAAATTACTTACTATTCTCGCTTTTTTGGGAGTTATGGCATTCAGCACCCCCCAATCTTATGCTCAAGACGCTGACACTACTAAGGCCGCTACCGAGCAAGTTGCTGCTCCAGCAGAAACCACTACCGATGTTGCAGCTGATGTAAGCGCTGAGCCTGAGCAATCATTCCATCAGGGTATTAAAGACAAATTCATTGAAGGCGGAGTTGGGTATATGTGGCCCATTTTGATCTGTATGATTTTAGGTCTTGCTATTGCAATTGAGAGAATAATAACGCTCAATCTTGCAACAACAAACACGGATAAATTGCTAAGAAAGATTGAAGACGCTTTGGCAAAAGGCGGAATTGAAGCAGCCAAGGAAGTTACTAAAAACACCAAAGGCCCTGTTGCTTCAATTTTTACACAAGGTCTTATGAGATCCTCAGAAGGAATTGATATGGTTGAGAAATCAATTGTTTCTTATGGTGGCGTTGAAATGGCCCGTCTTGAAAAAGGTTTGATCTGGATCTCATTGTTCATTTCACTCGGGCCCATGCTTGGTTTCTTTGGAACTGTAATCGGGATGGTGCAAGCATTTGATGCCATTGCCGCTGCCGGTGATATTTCTCCTAACATTGTTGCTAGTGGTATGAAAGTGGCGTTGATTACAACAGTAGGCGGATTAATCGTTGGTATGGTACTTCAGGTGTTTTATAACTATCTCGTTTCAAAAATTGATAGTCTTGTGAACAGTATGGAAGATGCATCCATTACCATGATTGATATTCTTGTAAAACATAAGCTTTCTAAATAAAGTAACTATGGACTTAATAGATATTGGTATTTATTTAACCTACATCTTTGTGGCAGTAGCCTTAGTGGCGGCCGTGGTGTTACCTTTAGTACATGCAATTAAGCATCCTGCCGCATTGGTTAAGTCGCTGGTTGGAGTGGGTGCAATAGTTGTTCTATTCATTATTGCTTATACCGTTTCCGGTACTGAGCGTTCTTCCATAGCTACTGCAATGGGGGTAGAAGAAGGGGCATTAAAACTTATTGGTGCCGGTCTTACACTATTTTATTTCCTTCTGCTGATTTCAATAGTTGGTATCATCGCATCAGAAATTAGTAAAGCTTTTAAATAATGGCACGCACTACACCAGAAATCCCTAACGCATCCATGGCAGACATTGCCTTCCTGTTGCTTACCTTCTTCCTGGTAACAACTACGATGCCTAACAATGCAGGATTAAGCATTGGACTTCCACCACCTCCCGAGGCAAACCCACCGGAAGAAGTAAAGATTCAGGAGCGTAATATGTTTAAAATCCAGATAAATTCTTCCGATGCATTGCTTATTGAAGGAGAGCCAAAGGATGATGTCTCAACCCTGAAGGACGATATCAAAGCCTTTATCTTAAATAATGGACAAAACCCAGCCAGTTCAGATAACCCTGAAAAGGCAATTGTATCATTCAAAACAGATCGGGGTACAAGCCATAAACGATTTATTGAATTGCTCGACATAATTCAGAATGCTTACTATGATATATATGCTGATCAGGCTGGTGTATCCAATGCAGAATACAGGGAGGCAGCATCTGATTTGTCGGTTCCGAAGAATAAGGCAATTTATGATAAAGGAAGGGCAGGAATTCCTTTAAATATTTCTATCGCAGATCCCACGAAAGTGGCTAATTAAAAGATAATTATTATGGCGAAATTTAAGAAAAAAACACAGGTTAAGCAGGATATCCCAACTTCATCCATGCCTGATGTTGTGTTCATGTTGCTGTTTTTCTTCATGGTAACTACAGAAATGCGTGAGACAACCATTGAAGTAAAGCAGCAAATACCAAGAGCCACGCAGCTAAGAAAGTTGTTGCGGAAATCGCTTGTTGCCAACCTGTACATAGGTGAGCCCAGGAAGCCTGCTTTATATGGAAAGGAACCGAAGATCCAGGCGGACGATGTTTTTATAGAAGTCAGGGATATCGTCCGTTGGGTGAATACAAAGAAAAGTGAGTTGCCTGAGAATGAACGCGAACAAATTACTGTATCGCTGAAAGTAGACAAAGAGGCAAAGCGTGGAATTATTTCTGACGTAGAAGTGGAGTTGAGAAAAGCCAATGCCAGAAAATTGCTCTATTCTACTTTACTTGAGGGCAGTAATCGTAAGAACGATTAAATTGTAATTTTAATTTAAGGTAAATGAAAAGCCTTCCAGCAAATGGAAGGCTTTCTTTTTTATGATAACCGCTGCGTTGCAAAAAACATCGAAGACGATCAATGCCTGATGCATGTACGACTGGGCTAATTCGGTCTATAACCTAGTAATAACTACTACCTTTTTTCCAATCGCGAGCCATCAGGAGAACGTAAATTAAGTAGTAGAAAGGCCTGACTTAGGTAGTGTAAGTTTTAGTATCTCAAATGTTTCACTGTTATTCCTTTATTAATCAATAGTTTCAGCGATTCAATTCCGATTTTTAAATGTAAGTCAACAAAACTCGTTGTCACTACTTTGTCACTGGCTTCTGTCTTCACTCCATCTACAATCATCGGCTGGTCTGAAACCAATAAGATAGCTCCTGTTGGTATTTCATTATAAAAAGAGGTTGAAAAGATTGTTGCTGTTTCCATATCAATGGCCATTGCCCTGATTTTCCGAAGATATTCTTTAAAGTGCTCATCCCACTCCCACACTCTTCGGTTAGTGGTATACACAGTTCCTGTCCAATAGTCCTGATTGTTATCGCGTATGGTAGTTGAAATTGCTTTCTGCAAGGCAAACGCAGGGAGTGCTGGCACCTCTGCAGGGAAATAATCGTTTGACGTTCCTTCCCCGCGAATGGCAGCAATCGGGAGAATGAAATCACCGATGTCATTTTTCTTTTTCAATCCTCCGCACTTACCCAGAAAGACACAGGCTTCAGGCTTAATGGCCGATAAGCAATCCATAATTGTAGCTGCATTAGGGCTTCCCATTCCAAAATTAATAATGGTAATGCCTCCAGCAGTAGCGCTGTGCATGGCCCTGTCCAGTCCTGCAATTTCAACATTATTCCATTCAGCAAATTTCTTAACATAGTTGTCGAAGTTGGTGAGCAGAATATATTTTCCAAAGTCTTCCAGTTTTATACCGGTATAGCGGGGCAGCCAGTTTTCAACGATTTCCTGTTTTGTCTTCATACGTCTCTAAATTTCCTAATTTTAAACTGATGTTTAAACTAAATCTACCTGAATTCAATATTACTGTTCGTAAAGAGGAGGGCAAAGTATTGATTTTTGACATTATCAGAAAGAAGTACATCGTGCTTACTCCCGAAGAATGGGTGAGGCAACATTTCATTCATTACTTGATTAATCACCTTAATTATCCTAAAGCTCTATTCCGAATTGAAGGCAGTCTTACCTTTAATAAATTGCAGAAAAGATCAGATATCGTAATTCATGATCGTGAAGGAAAACCCTGGATGCTGGTGGAATGCAAGGCACCCAATATCAAGCTCACACAAAAAGCTTTTAATCAAGTGGCGGTCTATAACATGACCATTGGTGCTCGATTTGTTGCCGTAACCAATGGTATGGTTCAATATTGTTTTGAACCTTCTCACCGGGGTAACGTGAATCACCTTACCTCATTTCCCGAATTTCCGGTAATTGCCTAACTCAATACTTCTTTTACATCTGTGTGAGGAAGATTGAATGCTTCGGCAACCGCACGGTATACTACTTTGCCGTTGACAATATTCAGTCCTTTTTTAAGATCACCATGATCGTTGCAAGCCTTTTTCCAACCTAAGTTGGCAAGTTTTACTGCATAGGGTAAAGTTGCATTGGTCAAGGCAAGCGTTGAGGTATAAGGAACTGCCCCTGGCATATTGGCTACGCAATAGTGAACAATGTCATCAATGATATAAGTAGGATTCTCATGTGTTGTTGGCTTGCAGGTCTCAATGCAGCCACCCTGGTCCACGGCAACATCAACCAACACAGTGCCGGGCCGCATGGTTTTAAGCATGTCGCGTGTAATCAGTTTTGGCGCCTTGGCTCCAGGAACTAACACACCACCAATGATTAGGTCATGTGTCTTCACCAATTCGCGCAAGACATAATCATTCGATACCATGGTGTGAACGTTCTTGGGCATTACGTCATCCAAATAGCGTAGTCGATTCAGATTTACATCTGTGATAATTACATCGGCACCCATACCGGCTGCAATTTTTGCTGCATTGGTTCCAACTACACCACCACCGAGTATTAGGACTTTTGCGGGCATAACACCGGGAACACCACCTAATAAAATGCCGCGGCCTTTCAATGGTTTTTCAAGATACTTGGCTCCTTCCTGAATAGACATTCTTCCGGCTACTTCCGACATCGGAATGAGCAGAGGAAGACTGCCATCCAATCGCTCAACGGTTTCATAAGCGAGACAAACCGCACCGGTTTTAATCATAGCATGTGCGAGTGGTTCGTAAGAAGCAAAATGGAAATAAGTAAATACCAATTGATCCTTTTTGATCAGACCGTATTCCTGTTCAATTGGTTCTTTGACTTTGATAATCATCTCCGCTATCCTAAATGTCTCTTCCGCGGTAGCTAGAATTTTAGCGCCAGCACCCACATAATCATCATCACTAAATCCGCTGCCTTCACCGGCTTTCGTTTGTATATACACAGTGTGACCTTTTCTAATAAACTCCTGAGTTCCGGCAGGCGTTATAGCGACCCTGTTTTCGTTATTCTTTATTTCCTTTGGTACCCCGACAATCATATTAATAGTGATTTAGTGAGTTATTGATGAAGTTAATTTAGATTTGAGATAGGTAGATCAAATCCGGGTCAAAGATAGCATTCGGATACGATTGCGGGAGGTGTTTTTCTAATTTTTGAAGAATTAATGAAGCCATCATTGTATGCATTTTATGGTTCCCTTCGCAGGGGAATGAGGCTGCATAACCAGTTTAAAAATGAGCTACATTATTTATACAGCATTTGGCTTACCGGATATGATTTATATTCATTGGTAAATTACCCGTATGCTGTAAAATCGTTGGACTCAACACACAAAATTCTAGTAGAAGTGATGAGTGTTTCAAACCCGGAAACAGCGGCAAGTATTAATCAAATTGAAATTGATGCCGGTTATCGTTCTGAAAAAATTATGATTGGGATCGAACCGGTAACGATATTTTTATACGAAGAGACCGCGAATAATCTGCGGATCGTTTCTGGCGACTGGGGCGTTTTCTTTGGACAATAATCAAATTTGCGGGATTTTATAGGGCATTTTATTTTGCTTTGAACCCTAGGAGGTTTTTCTCTATTTTTACCCAACAACTGTTTAATTAAGTGAGCCAAACGAAGACCATGACAAGTGGATTCTCCACCAAAAAGACAGCCGCAATTGTTGCGGACTATAAATTGGCATGCGAAAGCAGGGAGGCAAGTTTGCTTGGAAGAAAAGAGGTTTTCATGGGCAAAGCAAAGTTTGGAATTTTTGGCGATGGAAAAGAACTGGCTCAACTTGCGATGGCAAAAGTGTTCCGTAATGGAGATCACCGTGCAGGATACTATCGTGACCAAACATTCATGTTGGCAATCGGGGAGTTAACACTTCATCAATACTTTGCGCAGTTGTATGCTCACACGGATGTGGAAGCCGACCCAGCCTCAGCAGGTCGACTAATGAATGGTCATTTTGCAACCAGAATGATTGATGAAAATGGAGCATTCAAGAATTTGGCGAAATCAAAAAATAGCAGCGCAGATATTTCTCCAACAGCTGCTCAGATGCCCCGGTTGCTGGGGCTTGCCTATGCATCCAAACTATTTAGAAATAACCCTGATCTTGCTGCGTATAAAGAGTTAAGTGATAATGGAAATGAAATAGCCTTTGGAACTATTGGGAATGCATCTACTTCGGAAGGAATGTTTTTCGAGGCAATTAATGCTGCTGGCGTTCTTCAGGTGCCAATGCTGGTTTCCGTTTGGGATGATGACTATGGAATATCCGTTCCAACGGAATACCAAACCACGAAGGGAAGCATCTCTAAGTTGTTAGCGGGCTTTCAGCGAACGGATACCGAAAAAGGATTTGAAATATTCACGGTAAATGGTTGGGACTATGTTGCTCTTTGTGAGACTTTCGAGAATGCTGAGAAAGTATGCAGGGAAGATCACGTGCCAGTATTAGTTCATGTCCTGGAGATGACGCAACCTCTTGGTCATTCAACTTCAGGGTCACATGAGCGCTATAAATCAAAAGAACGACTGGCATGGGAAATGGAACACGATTGTCTTCATAAGTTTCGTGAATGGATTATTGTACAGGGTATTGCCAGTACAGAGGAGTTGATTGAAATTGAAAAGGAAGCGAAAATCTTAGTCAAGTCAGTAAAGGATCAATCCTGGAAATCATTTAACATTGATATTCAAAGAGACCAGGTATCACTCGATCAGATATTATCGTCAGCAACTGAAGAATTTCCTGAGATCGCAGCAATAAGGCTGGAGTTAAGGAAGACCATTAATCCATTAAGAATGGATGCGATGATTGCGGCAAAAAGAGCAAATCGTATTCTTACTTATCAATCACATCCTTCAAAAGGAAATCTGAATGATTGGATCAAACAAGTAGAAGCTGAGAATTTTGATCGGTTTAATTCTTACTTGCTAAGCAATTCAGAATGGTCGGCAATGAAGATTACTCATGTACCTGCAGAATATTCGGAGAAATCACCACTGGTAGATGGACGTGAAGTGTTACAAGCGTGCTTTAGAGAAGCGTTGCAGCGCGATCCACGGGTTCTGGCATTTGGTGAGGATGTCGGTAAGATTGGTGATGTGAATCAAGGGTTTGCCGGATTGCAGGCTAAGTTTGGAGAGTATCGAGTAACCGATACCGGCATTCGTGAATGTACCATCATTGGTCAGGGAATTGGTGCAGCATTACGCGGACTGAGACCTATTGCAGAAATTCAGTACCTCGATTATTTGCTCTATGCAATTCAGATCATGTCGGATGACCTGGCTTGCCTTCAGTATCGGACCAAAGGTGGGCAGAAAGCTCCAGTCATTGTGCGTACACGCGGACATCGCCTGGAAGGTGTTTGGCATGCAGGTTCGCCCATGGGTATGGTATTGAATTCAATAAGAGGAATGCATGTCCTCGTTCCGCGAGATATGACTCAGGCGGCAGGATTTTATAATACACTGCTGAAATCGGATGATCCCGCTTTGATTATCGAATGTTTGAATGGCTATCGACTGAAAGAACGATTGCCGGATAATGTGGCGGAATTCACCATTCCATTGGGTGTGCCAGAAATATTGAAGGAAGGGAACGATATAACGATAGTTACCTATGGCTCCATGTGTAGAATAGTGATGGCTACGGCTGAGGATCTGGAACGCATTGGTATTTCGGTGGAGGTAATTGATGTTCAAACGTTGTTGCCATTTGATGTGCACCAGGTGATTAAACGCTCTGTTCGTAAAACAAACCGTGTTTTGTTTACTGATGAAGATGTGCCAGGTGGCGCAACTGCATTTATGATGCAGCAGGTGATTGAAGTACAAGGTGCATTCCAATATTTGGATTCGCCTCCGCTTACCCTTTCCGCGAAGGAACATCGGCCAGCTTACGGATCGGATGGTGACTATTTCTCAAAGCCTAATCAGGAAGATGTATTTGATAAAGTTTATGCTTTGATGAGCGAAACTGATCCCGTTAAATTTCCGTCATTGTATTGATTGCTTACTTCACTGAAGAGTGAATTCAGCCGTTTCGATAAAATTGCTTGTATTCAGGGCCCTGTCTTTTATTTGAATTCTCAATTTCAGGGTTTTGGTACTGAAGAGAATTTTGAAGCCGATAGAGCCCATTCCATATCTTATTTTTCCTTCCAGCGGTGCTCCGGGTTTATCTTTAAACAGAATAGGGAATCTTCCATCAAACGAAATTCCGCAGTTGGGGTAATTGAACGCTTCCCGCCAGTCAAATTCAGTGAAGGTTCCATCTGAATTTTTTACAAGGAATTCAACAGTAATGTTATTGTAGTCCGGATTTAATTGAAAGTAAAGCGTATCAACTACAATGTTATTCTGTTTATATACTTCCCAATTGATACAGTTATAAGGTTTCACAAAATCGGGTAGAGTATCATAATTGGGGTCGGTTCTTTTGGTATTATAAGTGATGTACTTACCACCTGATTGATAGTAAAACTTATTATTATATGGTGGGTTGCTTTCTGATGGATCTAAGCCCAAATCACCATCACCGTCTTTAAATGAAATGATCAAAATTAGTGAGTCATAGTTTGAATCGAAACCAGTTCCGTATTCTTTATACTGAATACTTTCGTATTCAATTTGAGGCTCAACGGCAAATTCGGGCGGATTAAAACAAGCACTAACCCCTGTTAAAATAATTGCAAAAAGAGCAAATCCTCGTATCAAATGCATTTTCTACCTTTATCGATCTGTAAATTACCTAACACTTGGAGACATTCAAAAGTTTTGCACAGTCTTTAGCAAAGATAAACGAAAACAACTTTGATGATATTGCGCTCCAGTTATTCCATTTTCAATCTTTAAATAACCCTGTGTACAAGCGTTATTTGGAGTGTCTGAAATGCGAAAAGGATAAGATTTCAACCATTTATCAGATACCCTTTTTGCCCATTAATTTTTTTAAAAGTCAACTGATTAAAACAGGGCAATGGGAAGTGCATGCTGAATTTTCCAGTAGTGGAACTTCAGGAAGTATAACCAGTAAGCATCTTGTGTATGATCTGGATTTTTACCGGGCTCATTCGCAAAATCTCTTTGTGGATTTCTTTGGTAAGCTTGAATCCTTTCATTTTTTGGCCCTTTTGCCCTCTTATCTCGAACGAGATGGTTCGTCTTTAATTGAAATGATGAACCACTTTATTATTCAAAGCAAGTCGGAGCATTCTGGGTTTTATCTGCACAATCAAAATGAGCTGGTAGAGAAACTTATTAGCCTTCGCGGAGACGAGCGCAAAGTAATATTATGGGGCGTTTCATTTGCCCTGTTGGATCTGGCGGAGAATTTTGAGTTGGATCTGAGCCATTGTATCATAATCGAGACCGGAGGTATGAAGGGCAGAAGAAGAGAATGGATACGGGAGGAACTGCATGATTACCTGGCCAAACGATTCAATGTAAAAGTGATTTATTCAGAGTATGGAATGACTGAGCTCATGTCACAAGCCTATTCTTCAGGGCATGGACTTTATGAATGCCCAACATCCATGAAAATTATGATGCGCAATATAAATGACCCATTTGAGTTTCTGCAAGAAGGTAAAACAGGAGGGATTAACATTATCGATTTGGCCAATTTTCATTCCTGTGCTTTTATTGAAACACAGGATATCGGTTCCATAAAAGAGAACTCTCATTTTGAGGTGCTTGGCCGTATCGACAACAGTGACATTCGGGGATGCAATTTGCTGGTGGGGTAGGTAAATGCGACCCAAGCACATGTTCTATTGCATTATTTGCAGAATATTGAAAGATCAATATCTTTGTATCTAACAAAACTATACGTATGAAGAAAATATTAGCTTATGCCGCTTTAGTAGGGTTATTGACTGCATGTAGCCAGTATACCTGTCCTACTTACGCTAAAAAAGAAGTTAAGAAGGAGTCCTCTGCAAAGAGAATCTGACCTCAGAGGTATTTTTTCACTTCCGAAGGTCCGATAGTACCTTCGCTCATTATTACTAGTCTTTCGACTACGTTACGTAGCTCGCGGATATTTCCAGTCCAATTATTTTCCTGAAGCATATTTAAAGCGTCCTTATCGATGTCCTTTTTACGAGAGCCATAATCGTTGGCAATGTCATTCAGAAACTTATCCACCAAAAGAACAATGTCTTCCGATCGGTCATTCAACGAAGGTACTTTTATGATGATGACTGACAATCGATGATATAAATCTTCGCGGAAGCGACCTTCAGCAATTTCCTTCTTAAGATCTTTATTGGTAGCCGCCAGCACGCGCACATTGACTGGAATATCTTTATCCCCACCAACCCGGGTAATTTTATTTTCCTGAAGTGCCCGCAATACCTTTGCCTGAGCCGATAAACTCATATCACCAATTTCATCCAGGAAAAGTGTACCACCTTCTGCTAACTCAAATTTTCCGAGCCGTTGTTTGATGGCCGAAGTGAACGATCCTTTTTCATGACCAAATAATTCGCTCTCAATAAGTTCGGATGGAATAGCGGCACAGTTAACCTCAACAAACTGACCTCCTCGTCTCGCACTTTTTTCGTGCAGTTGTCGGGCGACCAATTCTTTTCCCGATCCGTTAGGTCCTGTGATTAAAACCCGGGCATCGGTAGGGGCCACTTTTTCGATCATCTCCAAAACTTCCAGGATGGGTTTTGATTCACCAATGATCTGGTACTTTTCAGAGACTTTTTTCTTTAGCGTTTTGGTCTCCTTCACCAGATTAGTTTTGTCCAGCGCGTTTCGGAGGGTGATCAATAAACGATTTAAGTCAGGTGGCTTTTGTAGAAAATCATACGCACCCAACTTGGTAGCATCAACGGCAATCTCAGTAGTTCCATGTGCTGAAATCATTACGAAAGTAGTGGCTATGCCTTTTTCTTTTGCTTTTTGAAGCACTTCCATGCCATCCATTTTTGGCATTTTAATATCGCAAAACGCGAGATCATAGTGTTCACTTTCTAATTTAGCCAGGCCTTCTGCACCATCCTTTGCTTCATCGACCTCAAGCTTTAATTCCTTCTGATCCTTTAGAATGTCTTTCAGCACAGCTCGTATGCTGGCTTCATCTTCGATTAATAATACTCTGGGCACAACGTATGTTTATTAATAAATGGAATATATTCAAAACAAATGCAAGCCTGTAAGCCGGGTTCTGTATCCCGAACAAGTTCGGGTGCCTATCATTTATCTGGTCCTTCAGTCACCTGAAGGATCGAGCAGCCTACCCAATCACGCCAGCCAAAACTATTAGCGAGCCGCTAATCACTTTCGTGAGCGTGACCTATTTGGCCTTTCAACTCGTAAGGTTTTCCGTGCCTCCAATGTCACCATTAGAGCGGTGGGCTCTTACCCCGCCTTTTCACCTTTTCCCCTGCCCGACAAGTCAGGCGGAGGTAGTTTGTTTTCTGTGGCACTTTCTGTCCTGCCAGTTGGCGGGCCTTCCTGTTAGGAAGTACGATGCTCTATGTTGCCCGGACTTTCCTCCCTCCGCCAGCTGGCGGAAGGCGATAAGCCGGCTTGCATTCCTGCAAAGGTACTGACTTAAAAGTAACTTTGATTAGTGAATATCTGATCCCGTCAGTTTCATTTCATACTGATCGGCCAGGTTGGCAACCTCCTGAACCATTTCCTTCAGATCTCCTTCAGTAATTCCATCCAGGGCTCCAACGGATTCAATCTGCAGGTGATTTCCGCTTATAATAAAGCGACAATAATTAAAATAGGATGCTTGCTCCAATAGCATTTTGTAGTCAAGTGCCGGATGAACATCGCACACTTTTGAATTGAGTGTTACTATACTGCGATTATAAAGGTCGTTCTTTTTGATAGTGCCTATTACCGTTTGAAAGCGATTTCCTGAAACCGGTACGATAATAATGGACTGCTCTTTATTATACGCGGTGTACTGCCCACCAATCTGGTCAGCATAATTTTTTAAAAATGAACTGATATCCATAGGGGTAACTTTATTGTCTTACTAAAGTAGGAAATTGACAAGGATTTTACTCGCACATTGTCAATAATAAAAGAGATAAGCTTTTGGTTTACCTTGCGAAAATTCAATGGTTGGCGCAGGGAGTTTTATCATATTGGCAAAATAGATAAGGGTATTAACTACCTTCGATCGTGATTTAATGGCTGTCAGGTCAAAATCAAGACTTAAATATAACTGGCGATAGGGATAGATACCCTGTTCGATATTCTGAGCATTACGTGCGTAAATCATACCCTCGGCACCATATCCGACAGCGAGGTTCAACCACTTAGGAAATTTTAAGAACTTATCTATATCGAATGAAAACCAAATGGTTTGTCCATTATAATCCTTGATCATTTCTTCCAGCAATCCATTTCCAAGGGCACTGGGTCTTTGATGCGCAAATTCGGATCGGTGAAATGAATATTTCGGATAGATCCGCACTTCTTTCCACAGAAGGTTTTGCCCCAAATACAATCCTGCCCCGATAGCATCAGCAGCCAGATCACTGGCCGAGGCACCGTAGCCCGAGGAATAGCCATCTAATAGTTCAATAGAAGACATGATTGCGAAACTTGCTATACTACCAGCGATATCTGATTTTTTTTTTGAAACTCCACTCCACTGCAACGCATGAGAACCAATAGAGGCAAGTTGAAATGATGAATATAAGTGTCCGAGTTTATCCATTTGATTCCACTCTGGCCAGTCGTTAAAAAACCTGAATGATTGCTTATCGTATTGACTATACCAAATGGAACTAAGGCCGATCATGGCACCGGTATATAAAACCCCGGTAGACGCAATGACTGTCGTGAGTCTTTTGTGATTTATAGAATCTTTTTGCTGTGCGTGAAGCGAATGAAACGAAAAGGCAAATATTAAAAATGAATAACCCAGGCTTGCAATATGGTTTGACTGATTTTTCAAATGCCTTTCAATCCATGTCTTTTTCTTCCAAAATCGATTCTCCTGTCTCATTAAGATTTTGCTGATCTTTTTTTTGTTTTTCGCGCGAAGATTTTAAAAGATCTTTGATCTGATTAAAACTCTGAGTATGTAAGAGGCTGATACCCGTTGTGATTGCTGACTGGGTGCCAAGCGTGTTAGTAACGGTATTTATGTTGGACCGACTATACATTTTTACTTTTAACTTTCCGTCAGGGGTAAGCAAGTAGTCGACCGTCCAATCGCCAAGCATACTGGCAAGTTCGGATTGATTATATTGATTGGAGAAAGTTCCATCACGGGTAATGCGCAAGCGGCCATTCAAAAATGAATAGGAGAGGCGTAATTGAAATGTGTTGAATGCTTCCTGATCAAGAGATCCCAGGTCAATATTAATTTCAAGATTTTGATCCACTTGTGTAAGCCAATAACTAAGTTGGTTCGACAATAATTCGCTTACAGAGTTGTAGATTGATCCGCTCGTGCTAAATGCATCAGGTGGAGATAGGCGCCTGAGCATAATCAAACTAAATACCTGACGTTTTAATTCTTGTTCATTTAACTGAGCTTTCCACGCATTAAATGAAAATTTTAACCGTACTGGTGCCGGTTCACCTTCCACCACTACGTTATCGGGTAAATCTTTCGCCACAATATCAAATAGTATTTGAGGCGATAACATGGGGCCTTGCAAGTCAAGTATCACCTCTACGGGATATTTTTTTCTGATCTGCGGGGAAGAAAGCGCTGCCTCGGTTACTTGATTTGACAGAATAGGAGCAAGCGATGACAATTGTCTGTAGTTTGCTGTAAGATTGAGTTGACCGGCATAGGGATCCCCATACCAGGTTATTCTGCTGCCTTTCGTAATATTAAATTCTTTGTTGATGATATCATAAAGCGTGAAATTATAGTTGCCTCGTTCAAATTCATACAACCCAAACATGTTGAATTCACCCTTGGTATCTAATTGCAGTTTAATATCTCCGTTGCCATATCCCCGAATGATATCTCCTGCTTTTATATCGAATATGATTTCGGCATAGGCATCTGGCGTTATATCCAGATTCAGGTCCATGGTAATCCCGGATGGTTCTTCATCCTGTTTCTTTTTTTTGAGACTGATTTTGTTTTTTGTTGAATCCTGGAAATTAACAAAGGTGATGAATTCACTTTTTTCAACAGTACTGGTTCCACCGATTGGAATAAATATGCGCGTGCTTTTTGCTGTTCTTGCAGTGGCCGAAATTTTCATGTTTGATAATGGCCCAAGTATATTGAGTTTGCCAGTGCAATAAGCCTGACCATAGAATAGGCTATTGTCTTTATTGGTAGTATTGAGAACCTGGAAATTGGTGAAAGTAGCATCCAGGTTAATCCTTAATTTTGAAAAGTTTCGATGCCTGAGTTCTCCATCCAGAAAGCCTTTGTTTTTAAGGGCATCAAGCATAGTAAAGTTTTCAAAAATTATTTGATTGGGTGTAAACTTCAGCCCTCCATTAAAAGTGTATTGAGTTTTCAGATAGTCTACCATGATCTTGCCGTTCTCAATTTTTCCTTCTCCGCGTATCAGAGGTTCAGCAAATTTTCCTTCAATTTTATAGAGACCCGACAAGGTACCATCCATTTCAGAAAAAATTCCTTTCAGGAAGGGTTCAATAATTTTGATGTTCGTTTTTTCAAGTGTGGCAATAACATGAAGCGGATTTGTTTCTTCTGGATTGTAATACCCCTGCAATGTAAGTGTTCTTTTCTCGAGCCGATCGATCGTGAAGTTGATATCAAATTTTTTCTCTTCATGATTCCAGATATTGCTTCCCATGACCGTACCGATAAGAAAATCATCGACTACCAAATCCTTTATATTTAGATCATTTTGTAAGTAGAGGTCGTGGTAGATATTTTTAGCTTCTACGTTGCCGTTTACAATTCCACCAAATCTGAAAAAGCTAATGGAATTTAATATGTCAAGGTTTAAGTTGGACAACGAGAGATTTAGACTTTGAACCGGATTATTCGAGATAAAACCATTTAATCGGATAGATTCCGACTCATGATTTAATTCGAGATTGTTGATCGCCCATTCTTGATTTCTTAGTAAAGTGTAATTGTTTTGACTTACACGCCATTCCTTATTAAGAATTTTTATCCGAGTTGGCAAAATTTTTATCCGGGTGCTATCATGAAGAAAATCAATTTCGGATTGAAGTCTCACAAAATTATTGGTGTTTTGATCTGTGCTGTCCTGATCAAAATCAAGATTAAAATCGATGTGGTCTTTATCCCAGATCGCTTCTGAAAAAAGATCCTTCGTTTTAAAGGCATTTGAAATCTTTTGCTTTTCTGATCGTACATTAATCATGACCAGTGAGGTAGTGCTGTCGCGGATTTTTGATCCCGAAAACTCTATTTCATTCTTGTAGAAATATTTTTTCTGATATGAAAAGGTATCAATTTGTGAAAACGCTTGAAGTGAAGAGGTAATGCCATTTGAAAATTCACCCTCAATCGTGGTGTTGCGTGAAATAGTAATACTCGCTTTGGATAGTTTCAAAAGTGGGTTTATGTTATTAAGCTTGATCGTAAAGGCAGCAAAGTATTCCTGATTGATATTGGTTTTTTTTGAGTAATAACGAGCGAGTTCATTCTTGTCGTTTCTCACGTTGAGCTGAAACTCTTGAAATAAACTTGACAGATCGTTGAATAATGTAGAATAGTAAAAGTCTCCAACCAGATCAACATCTGCGTAGGAACTGCGTAAGAGTAGATTCCGCTGCTTTTCTGAAAGAATGGACCTTACGTAGATCGAATCCAGTTCCAATGATTCATCCTGGTATTTAACGAACGTGTTCCTTAACACTATACTTCCCAACAAACTGTCCAACTTCAACCCTTTCGTATCGATCTCAGCCAGCGTATGGATGAATAGTGGTTGCCTGGCAAAACCCAATCGATCCACAAATAAGGTGTCAATATTAGTTTTAATTTTTATGATTTCTTGTCCCTGTCTAATATTGATAGAACCATCGGCTGTTAACTGTAAGTTAGGATCATTGATGGTGAGTTTCCCATTAAAGAGTTCTTTAGCAAAGCGAGCATCAGTAACAATGTTTTGATAGTTATATTTTCTGATTCCTATAGAATTAATTGCTCCCGTTAAATTGAAATCAGCCGTTTCTTGAGTTAACCCTTTCCCACGAACTTTACCTGTCATTGTTACATGCTGAAAGTTTATAGTGTCTTTAAATACAGTGCCCAAATCGAAATTGGTCAGCGAAAGATTTCCTTCAAAAGAGGATCGATCGATATGATTCTTATCAAGTTTTAAATTGATATCGGACTTAATCTCACCAAATGCACCTTTGAAATCTCCATTCGCGACAAAATCATCCATAAATCCGGTAAATTTTCCATTGAATCGAAATTGACCGAGTGGTGTCAGTCGCTCATAAACATTATCAGAAAATAAGAATTCTAAATCCCTGATAGCGACATCTCCTTCTTTTACACTGAGATTGATAAAGGTCTCATTAAATACCGGAAGGCCATCCAATTCTAGTTTTCCTTTCAGTCTTGTGTTTCCTATTACAACATCCATATTTTGATAGAATAATTTTGAGATTTTTCCAGAAATATTTCCGTTTAGGTGTAGTGGTTGATCAAACACTTTTCTACCTCCTGTAAATCGGGAAAGATCTTCGGGCGCAATTACTGTATTTTTCAGAGCAGCTTTAATGGTTACTTTTTGATTAAAATCATTCAAATCTCTTAGTGACGCAAATTTAAATGTCAAGGTATCGGATAAAGAACTTTCACCAATTTTAGCCTGCAGTTTATAAAACTCCATGCCGCTTTGAGAGACACGGAAGAAGGAAGATAGATTGTGAATTTGAAGTTTTGAGTTCTCCTCTTTTGCCAGGAGGGTGTTCATATTAAATTCAATGGTATCACCAATTACTTTAAAGTTTTGCGCTTCTATTTCATCTATTGCCAGGCGGATATGATTATAGTCAAAGACATCCCGCATCAGCTCTTTCTCAGGATCATGTAGCGCAAAGTTTGTATTGTGAACAACGATCTCACCAATATTCACCTTACCGCCACTTTTGCCATTGCCTGCAGGTAGCATTTTGTTGATTTCATTGATGAATAAATTGATATTAAAATCACGTAGTGTGTCGCTGACCGCAATTTTAGTAACGTTTACACTGCCTCCATCCAGTCTCACACCATCAATGTTCACGTTTTTATTCTGAAGGAGAGTGGATAGCCTAAAGTTTGCTTCGAGCCTTTCTATCTTTATCATTTCATTTTGGGCTGGGTCTTTAATCGAGAGTCCTTCGATCTCAATCCGGTCCCACCAGATTATATAAATGCGCTGATAGGTGATATCAAATCCTGAAATGCTTGAAAATCTCGAAGTGTATCGATTGATGAGAGATTTCTGCGTGGCCGGCAGTTGTAATAATATAAAACTCAATAGCAGGAAAATAAGCAGACTATAGACCCCGTATAGAAAGGTTTTTTTAGCCCATTTAAACACGCTATTTTTAATAACTTGCAGTTTCATTTGTTAAAAAAATGCTTCCTGTTATCCTTGCCATCGAGTCCTCTTGTGATGAAACTTCTGCATCCGTTATTGAACATGGCAAGGTACTTAATAATGTAATTGCCTCACAAACAGTGCACCATAAATATGGAGGTGTGGTTCCTGAGTTGGCATCACGAGCACATCAGCAGCATATTTTGAATGTGGTGAATGAATCGATCAAATCTGCCGCTATTTCACCCTCTTCCCTAAACGCAATAGCATTTACAAAAGGTCCTGGCCTAATGGGGTCGCTGCTGGTAGGGGTTTCATTTGCCAAAGGCATGGCGCTGGCACTTGGCATACCATTGATTGAAGTTAACCATATGGAAGCTCATGTGTTAGCTCATTTTATTGCGGATCCCAAACCATCCTTTCCCTTTTTATGCTTAACCGTGAGTGGAGGTCATACCCAATTGGTTAAAGTGAACGATTATCTTGATATGGAGGTGATAGGGGAAACACAGGATGATGCTGTTGGTGAAGCTTTCGATAAAGCCGCAAAAATTATGGGTTTGCCTTATCCTGGTGGACCGCTCATAGATCAATATGCGAAAGAGGGTAACCCTAAAGCTTTTTCGTTTCCAGATACAGCAATGCAGGGTCTCAATTTTTCGTTTAGCGGAATCAAGACGGCTTTTTTGTATTTTCTTCGTGACCGGTTGGCCGAGGATTCAGCATTTGTTGAAAAAAACAGAAACGACATCTGTGCCAGTTTGCAGGTACATTTGATCACCATGCTTATGCAAAAGTTAAGGAGAGCAGCCAAAGAAACCGGTATAAAACAAATTGCCATTGCAGGCGGGGTGGCGGCTAACTCGGGATTGAGAAGCGCTGTTCGTGAAGCAGCTGAGAAATATAGATGGGAGATTTTTATTCCGGACTTTCAATACTGTACGGACAATGCTGCCATGATTGCCAAGGCTGCACATTATAAATTTCTACAGAAAAGGTTCGCCACGATGGATGTCGCCCCAATAGCAAATCTTTCTATTGGCTTATGAAAATAATTTTCAAACCCGGAGACATAAAAGTGTACGCCAAAAAAGTCACTATGAACGATGCAGTCAATTTTCATGGTGAACTACTTCATCCCGTTTATGCAACGTTTGCTTTAGCACGGGATATTGAATGGTCTTCGCGATTGTTTTTTTTAGATATGAAAGAAGACGATGAGGAAGGCGTTGGCACTTTCCTGCAAATTGAGCATCATAGTCCGGCTCAAATTGATGAAGAAGTGACCATTACCGCTAAGGTCGAATCTGTGACAGGTAACGAATTAATTTGTATAATAGAGGCAAGATCAGGTAACCGTATTATAGCGACTGGCAAAACGGGTCAGAAAATGCTGAAAAAGGAGAAACTAAATAAGTTATTTGGCCATGGCAGAGGATAAAAAGAGATTTTCAGACCACATAAATATTCGGAATCGCCAGGCCTCCTTTCAGTTCGAGTTGCTTGACAAAATCGTAGCAGGGCTGGTGTTAAGGGGAACTGAAATAAAGTCGATACGGGAAGGCAAAGTAAATTTGCAGGATGGCTATTGTTATTTTTCAAATGGGGAAGCTTTTGTAAAGGGAATAAACATTACTCCTTATGCTCAAGGCACTCACTACAATCACGAAGGTGCCCGAGAACGTAAATTATTAATGAAGAAATCCGAGCTTAATAAATTGGAGGCGCGGGCTGAAGAAAAGGGATTATCACTGATACCAATTCGGCTTTTTATTAATGATCGGGGTATAGCAAAACTAGAGATTGCTTTAGCCCGCGGAAAAAAACTTCATGATAAAAGAGACAGTATCAAGGAAAAAGACTTGAAAAGAGAATTAAGCAGAGTTAAGCTAGGTTAATGAAAGACAGCATTGAGATCATTGATTATGGTGTAAGCCGCATTGCATTAGTGGCTGTCCGTCATTCACCCAATGCAGACGCAAAACAGATAACGCAACTTCTTTTTGGTGATCACTATGAAGTGCTCAAAAAGACTGATGATAACAGTTGGCTTTTTATTAGAATTCATTTTGATGGATGTGAAGGCTGGATCGAGACAGAACAACATCATGCTATCTCACTAGAATATTTTGATCAGATCAATCATGCCAACTTCAAAATAACTACAGATCTGACATGCAATATCTTATTTAAGAAGAGCCCAATAACTATTCTGCTTGGCAGCATCGTGCCCATTTCAAACTCAGAGCTTTTTAAAATGGAGGAGCAGTTTGCATTTAATGGCGAAGCGAAAAGCCTGGGACAAAAGCGTGACGTGGAGTTTATAAAAAGCCTCGCCATGAAATACTTAAATGCTCCTCATTTGCCAGGAGGCAAAAGTCCTTTTGGAATTGATGAAGCTGGCTTGATCCAGATGGTTTTTAAAATTGCAGGCTATACACTTCCTCATTCCGTAAAAAGCCAGGCAACAGAAGGGAGCCCTGTAAAATCGCTGGCGGATGCACTACCTGGTGACCTGGCTTTTTTTTCCAGAAAAAATGACGGAATTGATCACGTTGGAATCGTTCTTAACGATGAGAAAGTGATTCATTCGTTCGGTCGTGTACGGGTGGATCATTTATTGGCGGAAGGCATTATGCGTGGCGATTCCAAGATTTATACACATTACCTGAAAGCAATCAGGCGTATTGTCAACCCAGTCTAATCCAGGTTCAACTTTTCAGTGGAATTTATTGCCTTGATAAACCGGAAGTTTGGGTTTATCTTACCATATGAACAACCGTGTATTGGTGTTGAATCAGGATGATAGTCCGCTCATGGTTTGCTCCGTGCAGCGTGCATTTATTTTGGTTTACCTCAATAAAAGCGAGATGGTACTTTCTGCCAATGGTCATAAACTCCACTCTGTTTCACACTCTTTCCCTATGCCCTCAGTGATCCGGTTAAACCGCTATGTTCATGCCCCGTACAAAGGCGTGGCTCTCACCCGTCAAAACGTTTTTAAGCGTGATAATTTTGAATGTCAATATTGCGGTACAAGAAGGGATTTAACCTTGGATCATGTGGTGCCCAGTTCGCGCGGAGGACAACATACATGGACCAACCTGGTCACGGCTTGCAAGCGTTGCAATGCAAAGAAAGGTGACTACACACCAGAGGAAGCTCAAATGCTTTTAAAACGAAAACCACACAAACCATCTTACGCTCTCTTCCTGCACGATAATAATAGTCCGCACAATGAATGGGATGATTTTCTGGAAAAAAGGAATGGATTTCTATAAATTTTGCTCCCCTGATAATGCAAATAATTTTTATGTGATGAACTAAAAATTGGTCTCGTTTTACTAAAATCTTTTACTGCTATGAACAACTACAAAATCATTGAAGGCAAAAAGATGGATAGTGACCTTATTGAGATTGCCGAGAATGCTATAAAAGGTACTGGGGATGGCCGGATTTCTCAAAAAGACTCAGAGGAAATTTTTGCTGTGATTAAAGATAGAAATACCTATACGGAAATTGAAAAAGATACCATCGCCTTCATCAGGCGAAATTTCAATTGGACCGAGGCAGCAGATAATTGGTTCCGAAATCAGATTTCAAGCTGGCGGGCTCATCCAAATAAAATTGTCAGCATGACTCCACGTGAAATTTCGTCCGAGCATTTTTCTTCTTATGATGTGTTGAAAAACCCTGACGACAAGGCGACCAGAAAGCACGACCTCCATACAGCTATGAATGAAACACACAGTGACCATGACGATATAGGTCTGATTGTACACCTGGCCACCGGTGAACGTGTGGAAGTGTTAAGCAACTTTATTGAATTAACAGGCGACTTTGTTGAATTAAAAGGTGGTTGTATTATTCCTGTTCACGCTATCGAAAAAGTGGAGATATAAACCTGCTTTATTATTGACGAGGTTTAGACTTTAATGAATATCTTTCTTTTGTACATCTGCCATAAGATGGCCAGAAAGAAGAGAATCAGCGTAATGGCAAAAAGTAATGAGGCATCCTTTGGAGCAAGCCAACTTGCATATAAATTCTGATAAAGATAAGACCATAATGAAACTTTGCCTTCGTTATCTACTTTTATACGGATAAGCGTTTTTGCCAATAGTCCGGATGCAACAAAAACAAAAATTGCATTAGTGCCATAGTAGGTAAATGGTTTAGCCCAGCGCGAAAATCCAAGTACATCCACTATCCAATAGCAGGCAGCAAAAAACTGCATTGCTATTCCGCCCGCGTACAATACATAGCTACTTGTCCAAAGTGATTTGTTTATAGGAAAGGTCAGGTCCCATGCCAGTCCTGCTACGATCAAGGCGGCACCAAGAAAAAACATCCAAACTACGCGCTCTTTCGGTTCATTTATTTTATTAAATAACTGTCCGGTCAGTATTCCTAAGATACCGGTTGCTATCGCGGGAATTGTACTTAACAATCCTTCCGGGTCCCAGGTTTTACTTTGTGACCACAAATGACCGTCTAGTAGAAGGCGATCAAACCAGGCCCCAAGGTTGGTAGCCGGTTCCATGTTTGCATACCCGACACCGGGCACTGGAATTAGAGTCATAGCAATGAAGTACCCGACCAGAAGAAGTATGGCAATTCTGATTTGAGTCAACCAGTTTGTTTGAATGTATAGTAAGGAGCAAAAGAAAAAGACCAGACTGATACGTTGTAGCACACCGGGAATACGTAAAGTAGAAAGTCGTTCTAAGGAAAACACAGGAAACCAGGCAAGGAATATTCCCAGACCAAAAATGATCAGTGTGCGTTTTAGAATTTTAAGAAATATTTTTTTATTCAATCCAGTTGAAGTGGTTGCTTGATAGGCGAAGTGGATGGAAACGCCAACGATAAAAAGAAAAAAAGGAAAGATAAGATCGGTAGGCGTACATCCATTCCAACTCGCATGTAATAGTGGAGCATACACGCTATCCCAACTTCCTGGATTATTGACTAAGATCATAGCGGCAACGGTAATTCCACGGAAAACGTCCAGCGAGACAAGGCGATTCTCTTTCAACATAACAATATAAATTGCTGTTGAAGCTACTATTCTTTTAAGTGGTTATCAAAAGAGAGTGAAGATCAATTGAGTATTAGAACCGAAGAGTGAAGGTGGTTTTTACATCGGGTTCTGAAACAACAGTAAGTGACCCATTATGCATTTGCATGATCTGTCTTGATAGCGCAAGACCAATGCCTGATCCGGTTTTCTTGGTGGTGAAGAATGGTACAAATATTCTGTCAATGGCTTCCGGAATAATACCAGGGCCGTTGTCTGTGATGGTAATGATTACAGCATTTTCGGTGTAGGTGCCATTGACTTCAATTTTCGCCTGAGCCGAATGATCACTTGCTTCAATGGCATTTTTAATCAGGTTGATGAGTACTTGCTCTATCATTTCTTCGTCCGCTTGCACCGTTAGGTATTCTGATTCGCAATGCGTTGAGAATTGAATATTCGTTTTCTTTAGTTCTGGTTTTAGTAATTGAGAAACTTTTTCGATCAGCGCATTAACTCCTACCGTTTTTAATTTAGGCTGTGGCAACGAAGTATATTCACGATAGGCATCGATGAATTTGATAAGTCCTTTACTACGATTTTCAATCGTCTCCAATCCATCCCGTAAATCTTCTGCACCTTCGGCCTTTAGCTCGTAGTGATGGTCTTTCTTGATAAGTTCGTGGTCGAGGATTTCACGTAACGTTGACGTGAGCGAAGATATGGGAGTAATGGAGTTCATAATTTCATGGCGCAAAACCCGGGTAAGATTTTGCCATGCTTCCAATTCCTGGCGCTGTAATTCGGTTTGAATATTCTGAAGCGTAATTAACTTGACGGTATTGCCGCGAATCCGCAATTCGGTAGCTTGAAGGGTGAGCAGAAATTCAGTGCCTGATTTGTATAGTGTGCTTTTGCCGGGTTGCACTTCCTGCAAAGCCTGGTAAAGTTTTAAATTATGCCTCTCCAATTCATGAATATTCTTAATGGTAACAAGGCCGACAAATCTTTTTGCATTGGCATTTATTAATTGAATATTTCCTTCTGTATCGAATGAAAGAATGCCAGTTCTTACTTGTTGAACAATAGTATTCAGATATTGCCAATGCTCCTCCTTTTCTGATCGCGCTTTTCGAAATGCTTCCAGAACCTCGTTGAAAGCCACGTTAAGTTCACGGAAACTTTTTCCGAGTTTGTTATCGCTGGTAAATCCTGAAATAAAATCGGAGTATTTTACAGATTTGAGAAAGCGAGTAAGTTTCCTGTTAGTTTGTGAAGTGAATCGATACAATTCAAAAAGCTGTCCTATAATTATTAAAAAAGTCAAACCAGCTGCAAAGATCATGTTCGGTTTGCTCAACATGTATACCAGTAGTGCAATGGTTAAACCTAACAGCACTGCTCGAAAAGCCACCCGAAAACGAAAGTCATTAAATCGCATGAAATGGTGTAGGTATCTACGTGTTATGGTTAAGGTTGATTATGAAGATATAGGCCAATTTGGTATACGGAATGAATTAATACTTCAATAGCTAACGCTTAAAGTCCATGCTTTTCCAGTCTCCGGTATAACGATGATCGGGTAAGTCCCAACTCGGAAGCAGCCTGGGTTATATTACCATTATATTTTTTTAACACTTTTCTGATTAGCAGCTTTTCTACCTCTTCGAGGTTAAACTGATCAAGATTTATTTGTTGGTCGCCTTCTTTTATCGCGGAAGTTGAAAAGTTGAAATCCTCGGGTTGTAACACAGGGGAATTACTTAAAATGATTGCCCGTTCCAGTGAATGCTGTAACTCGCGAATATTTCCAGGCCATGAATGTTTGGTCATTCGTGTCATAGCCGCTTCGCTGATTTTACTTACGCTCTTTCCGTACTTGTTAGAATAATGTTTTAAGAAATGATTGGCAAGCAAGGGAATATCTTCAATGCGCTCGCGCAAAGGTGGAATCTCGACTTCAATGGTATTGATGCGATAAAGTAAATCCTGGCGGAAACGATTCTCTTTCACCATTTCATACAAAGGCAAATTAGTCGCACATATCAATCGTATATCAATTGGAGTATCTTTATTAGATCCAACCCGGCTTACTTTCCGGTTTTGAATGGCGGTGAGTAATTTGGCTTGCAAGGGCATGGAGAGATTTCCAATCTCATCAAGGAATAAAGTACCATTATTAGCGAGTTCAAATCGGCCTGGGCGATCTTCTTTTGCATCGGTGAACGATCCTTTCTTGTGACCAAAGAGTTCGCTTTCAAAAAGAGTTTCAGTTATGGAACCTAAATCAACGCCTACAAATGATTCTTGCTTTCTGGCCGAATTCCGATGTATAGCACGTGCGATTAGTTCTTTCCCCGTTCCGTTCTCTCCAAGGATTAATACATTGGCATCCGTTTGTGCTACGCGTTCAATGGTTTGGAAAATGCGCTGCATAGCCTGACTTTGACCAATGATGTCTTTATATTTTTCATTGATCGCCTGATTGATTTCATGGTTTTTTGTTTTTAAGGTTTGAACCTGATCGCGTGATTCACGCAGGCGCATTGAAGAATAAAGCGTGGCCAATAGCTTTTCATTTTCCCAGGGCTTTAAAACAAAATCAGTGGCTCCCGCTTTAATCGCCTTTACCGCCATTTGCACATCTCCATAAGCAGTAATCAGAACGACCACAGCAGAGGGATCTATGCCCAGTATCTTTTCAAGCCAATAATACCCTTCGCTTCCACTGCTCACATCTTTCGTAAAATTCATGTCGAGCAGGATTACGTCATAATCTTCATGGCTCATTAGCCCCGGAATAGCTTCGGGATTTTTTTCAATATCGACCTGGGCAAAATGACGTTTCAAATGCATCTTTGCTGCCTTTAGCAAATCCTCATTGTCATCAACGATCAGAATTTTTCCTTGCTTGGTATCTGACATAACTATAGCGCTTAATGTTAAATATGTCCGCCAGTGGGCAATATTGATACCGAAATCGAAACATCAATAAATGGCTCTCTTTTAAGCAGAATTCATTTTAAAGTTAGTTAATTCTTGTCCGCAATCGGACAAGTTCGTTCACATTTGAACGTGAGAATTTAAAAATTGTGTGAAAAAACTCGTCTTTTTGATTCAATTATCCGTTGGCATGCTTGTTGGCAAGGGGAGATGGATTTCAAATATTAATAATGAGTTTAAAGTGTTCACATGGATAAGAAGATTGCTAAAAAGACCTGGACTGTAAAGCGAATTGCAACTTTTGGAGGTATTGCCTTGCTGGTTGGTTTTGTATCGTACCAATTTATTTTTGCGGATCGAAGATCCACTTTCAAAACAGATAAAGATAAGCTAACCATTGCGACAGTGCAGCGTGGAGAGTTTAAAGAATTCATTCCTCAAACAGGTACTGTAGAACCTAGCCGTACTGTTTATCTTGATGCTATTGAGGGTGGAAACATTAAGAATGTTGTCAGTGAAAGTGGCAAGATGTTGAAGAAGGGTGATGTGATTCTCGAACTCACCAACCTGAACCGTGAACTCACAGTTTTGCAGCAAGAGGCCTCCTTCAACGAAAGTATCAACAGAGCCCGTGAAACAAAACTGAATATTATGCGAAATGATCTTGACCAACGTCAACAGCTGGCGCAGATTGAAAATCAACTGCAGATATTAGAGCCTCAATATAATCGACAGAAAAAATTGTATGAAAAGAAATTGATTGCCAAGCAGGAATTTGAACAAACTGAAGCGAATTATAGATACAACCTGGAGCGTAAGCGAATCACTTATGAAGTTTATAAAAATGATTCGATTGACCGTATTCGCCAGTTGAGATTTACGGCAGAGTCAGAACAAAAAATGATGATCAGCTTAAATGGCCTCTCAAAAATTCTGGATAACCTGGTTATACGTGCTCCTATCGATGGACAACTCTCAACCCCGCATTGGGAGGTTGGTCAGTCCGTAACACAAGCTCAGCGACTGGGTCAGGTGGATATTGTGGGTAGCTATAAAGTACGTGTACCCATTGATGAATTGTATTATCCAAAAATTTCAGTTGGGTTGCCAGCTTCCACTACCTATGCAGGAAAGGATTATCGCCTGGTGATCACTTACATCTATCCAACTATTCAAAATGGTCGGTTTGAAGTGGATATGGATTTTGATGGAGCGCAACCTGATGATATCAGACGAGGCCAATCCCTTCGTCTTCGTATTGAATTAGGTCAGGCTTCAGAAGAGTTATTATTACCAGTAGGAGGATTTTATAAAGACACTGGTGGTAATTGGGTGTTTGTATTGGATAGTGACAACAAAGCGGTGCGAAGAAATATCAAGCTTGGACGTAAGAATTCTGAGAACTTTGAAGTGCTTGAAGGGCTTCAGCCTGGCGATCGTGTTATCACCTCTTCGTACGAGAATTTTGGTAATAACGAGGTTTTAATTCTGAATTAATGCAACCATTTGAAAGTTCACGCGTCTAATAGAGTGTATTTTGAAAAAAAAATAGTAACCTTTTATAGAAATAGAAGTAATCTTAAAACTAAATCCTACAACACATCATCTCAAAACAAAACCGAATAGGCCATGATTAAATTAAAAAACTTAGAAAAAGTTTATACTACAGAAGAAGTAGAAACTACCGCTCTGAACAATATCAATTTGGAAATTAAAGATGGCGAGTTCGTGGCTATCATGGGCCCATCAGGTTGTGGTAAATCCACCCTGTTGAATATTCTTGGTTTACTCGACAATCCATCCAATGGTGAGTATCATTTTGGAGAGCACGAGGTGGCAAAGTATTCAGAGCGTCAGCGTGCACAATTACGTAAAGGATCAATAGGCTTTGTATTTCAGAGCTTTAACCTGATTGATGAATTGACTGTATACGAAAATGTTGAACTTCCATTGCTGTATTTGAAAGTCCCTGCTGATGAACGAAAGAGAAGGGTAGAGGTAGTACTTGAACGCATGAACATCATGCACAGAAGGAATCATTTCCCTCAGCAATTATCAGGTGGTCAGCAACAACGTGTTGCTATTTCACGTGCTATCGTTGCTAAGCCAAAAGTGATCCTGGCCGATGAACCTACTGGTAACCTGGATTCTGCCAATGGAGAAGAAGTAATGAAGCTGCTTTCTCAATTGAATGAAGAGGGAACTACCATCGTAATGGTTACTCACTCACCGTATGATGCTAATTATGCTCACCGCATTATTAACCTCTTCGATGGTAAAGTGGTGACCGAAAACATCAAGGAACAGTTTCATATTTAATTTGATTTAAGATTTCAGGGAATTCGCTTTCCTGATACGTTCTTCATAGTTTAGGTTTAGGTTAATGATGCCTGTGTCGGGCCAAATCGATACGGGCATTGTTTTTTTTGTTGAATACCGAACATGATACTGTGCATTTTTGAACAACAGGGTTAAGTTCACCTTTCTTTTTTTTCAGAATTCACTTGTTTGCCCGCTGGTATATTTCTTGTCGATGACATGCAACCTCTTTAATTTTTGAAAGTCTTGTTGTAATCAAATCCCCTTCACATGATTAAAAACTTTCTTCTCATCACGCTTCGGAGTATGATGAAAAATAAACTTTACCTGTTCATCAACATATTTGGGATGGGCATTGCCATTGCTTCCTGCATCGTGGCTTACTTTAACTATGATTTTAATTTAAGTTTTGATGATAATCACACTGATGCAACCACCATTTATCGTGTTAATTCCGTGCGCGAGTTTCAGAATGAAAGAACTAAGTATGGCTATGTGCCAATGGCCTTAGGCAATGCAATACGTCAAAATGTTTCAGATGTGGATCGAGTCATCCGCTATTCACCGGGGAGAGGGAATTTCAGGATCAAAGAAGACTTGTTTAATACCGATTTGATCTACCTGGATACACCTTTCTTCCAACTTTTCACGTACGAATTTGAAGAAGGGAATGGAGATATGAAGGACAAGAGCAAAATTTTTATTGCCGATGAGTTGGCAAAGAAATATTTTGGTGATGAAAAAGCCTTGGGGAAAATCATCACACAGGTTCTCGACAGCGGGAAATTAAAGGAGTATACCATTGGAGGTGTTTTTAAAAAACAGCCATCAAACTCAAGTTTTTATTCTCAGGCAATCACTCATTTTGATAATCAGTTTGAGCTGGACAAAGAGCTGGATGAAAATAGTTGGAAAATCAGAAGCACATTGTTTGTCCAGGTGAAGGACCCATCCCGTATTACATCTATCACCAATCAAATTCTTCCATATACCGAAAACAATAATAAGCTTAGAGAAGATTTTATTATCAAGGAGTTTCAGTTGGAACCGTTTGTAGGCATGGCTGTACGTGATAGTTATAACGAAGTACCGGGCACCTGGACACGTGACGGTTCTCCCATAGCTGCTGTGGTGGGTATTGGCATGATGGGAATTTTTGTTTTGCTAATCGCTTGTTTTAACCTGACAAACACCGCCATAGCTATCTCATCGAGGAGACTTAAGGAAATAGGCATTCGAAAGGTGATGGGCAGCATGCGCAAACATTTGATTTTTCAGTTCATTGGTGAAACCATGTTTGTATGCTTTGTTTCCTTGATGTTAGGCATTCTCCTGGCAGAAGTGGCGTTGATCCCTGCTTTCAATCAATTATGGCCGGAGTTAAAGCTTGAGACAGATTACTTTGGTAAGCCGAATTTTCTCCTGTTCATGATCGCAACATTGTTATTCACAGGTTTTTTGGCTGGAAGCTATCCTGCTTTTTATATCAGTAAATTCCAACCCACGAGTATCTTGAAAGGGAAACTTAAATTTGGTGGCACTAATTATTTTACCAGAACTCTACTAACACTTCAGTTTGCCATATCCTTGATTGCGATCGTGTGTAGCTTTGCCTTTACTGACAATGCAAAATTTCAGCGTGAGTTTGATTTAGGTTTTAATAAAAGTGGGGTGGTGTTTACCTATGTCAACAATCGATCTGAATATGAAACGTACCGCAATGCTCTTTTACAGAATCCTGATATTATTTCAGTGGCAGGTTCCCAACATCATATTTATTCCAGTGCGTATAACGATCCCATTAAATCGGAGACGAAGGAAATAGAAGTGGATATTTTGGATGTCGGTGATGATTACCTAAAAACGGTGGGATTAACACTGATTGAAGGCAGAGACTTCATAACGGACTCAGAGACCGACCGAAAGGAATCGGTGATTATTACAGAAGAAATGACCAGAAAGTTTGGATGGGATAAGGCAGTTGGAAAAAAAATTATCTGGATGGATACGGTGAAACTATACGTGGTGGGCGTGGTTCGTGATATTTATAATAACGGATTATGGGAACAACTGGAACCTATCATGCTTCGATATGGATCGAAAGAAAAGGTAAGTCATGTCTTAGTAAGTACATCCCCAGACAAAGTGGTGGAAATAAATAAATTTATGGAGGCGAAATGGAAGGAAATTTTCCCTAACCGACTCTACAATGGGCGCTTTATGGACGAGGAAATAGTTGAGGCTAATACGGTAAATAATAACATTGTCAAGATGTTTGTTTTTCTTGGTATTGTTGCACTGATGCTTTCTGCGACCGGTTTATTCACGCTTGTTTCGCTGAACATAATTAAGAGGATGAAGGAAATTGGTGTCCGCAAAGTATTGGGTGCATCGGTTGCCAACATTTCCAGGGTTATTAATATGGAGTTTGTAATCATTCTATTGATTTCGTCTGTTCTGGGTGGAGCACTGGGTGCATGGATGGCGGGAATGCTGATGAGCAGCATTTGGGATTATTATCAAGATGCAACCATTGCCACTGCAATCATGTCGGCAGCAATACTTTTTGTCGTATCTGCATTGTCAATCGGTTTTAAGATATACAATACGGCACGATTAAATCCAGCCAATGTATTGAGGGATGAGTAGTATAATATCCGATAATTTTTAGTTCAGCCTGTAACTTTTCATTCTGTTACATCGTCTAATCTTGAAAGCGCTCTCTTCATAGGGAGGATGTAATTTTTTAACGTGAATTTTAAAATCAATAGCTATGTTGAAGAACTATTATAAAGTCGCCATCCGAAATATCCTGAAGTACAAGTTATTTTCGGCCATCAATATTTTGGGAATGACCATCGGGATTACTTCCTGCCTGATGATCGTGTTGTATGTAACACATGAGCTCAGCTACGATAAATTTCATCCAGATGCTGATCGTATTTTCCAAATAGGATTAAACGGAAAAATCGGTGGTCAGGATATTCGCGTTTCCAATACCTGCCCTCCCATGGCAGACGCTTTGGTATCGGATATTCCGGGTGTAGAAGCCGCTACGCGTATTGCATCCTTTGGCCAATCCGTAGTGCGTAACGGTGAGAAGATTTTTTCTGAAGAAAAGGTATTCTATGTGGACTCCAACTTCTTCGAATTCTTTGGTTACCGGCTAAGAGAGGGTGATATCAAAACCGTATTAAAAGAACCCAACACCTTAGTGTTGACTGAGACGATGGCCATAAAATATTTCGGTGATGAAAATCCAATTGGAAAGTTGCTGGTGATCGGAAATGAAAATAAAACATTCAAGGTAACCGGCCTTGCAGAGAATCCCCCAACCAACTCACACTTTGCCTATAACATATTGGTTTCCGCAGAGTCTACTGAAAATCTAAAACGCGGTATATGGCTGAATAACTTCATGTACACTTATCTCAAGACACAGCCCAACACATCGGTTGAGCAGGTGGAGGCAAAATTTATCCCCTTGGTGGAAAAATATATTGGGCCTGAGCTAGAGAAATTTATGGGCACCACGTTAAAGCAGATGCAAGAGGCTGGCGGTGCTTATGGATATTACACGACTAATATTAAAGATATTCATCTTCACTCTACATCACAGGGTGATCTCGAGCCGGGGGGGAACATGATGTACGTTTATTTCTTCAGCGGTATTGGCATATTCATTATCATCATCGCCTGCATCAATTTTATGAATCTGTCAACAGCACGTTCTGCCGGCCGGGCAAAAGAAGTAGGCTTGCGCAAGGCTCTTGGATCGCTTCGCAGCCAGATGATCGGACAGTTTATATCTGAATCAATGTTATATAGTTTACTCGCAGTTGTTTTATCGCTGGTAGCTTGTTATTACCTGCTACCTGCATTTAATACCTTGGCAGGAAAGGAATTGAACATGAATATTTTTCAGGCTCCGTGGTTCATTGCCGGAATTGTTGGTTTAGTGCTACTGGTAGGCGTGATCGCTGGAAGTTATCCTGCTTTCTATTTGACGTCATTCAGTTCGGTTGAAGTGTTGAAGGGAAAAATCCGTGCAGGAGCAAAGAGCAAAGGAATAAGAAGTGTATTAGTAGTGTTCCAATTTGGACTATCGATTTTCCTAATCATTTTCACCGTTATCGTATATCAACAAATTCAGTTCATGCAAAAGAAGAACATGGGCATTGATAAAAACAACGTGCTGATCATGGAGAACACTGGGCGATTGGGAAACAATAAGGAAACCTTCCGTAACGAGTTGGCAAAGTTACCCGGCATTGCAAAAATCAGCTACACGAACAACACTTTTCCGGGTGTAAATAATACCACGGTATTCAAAACTGCCGGTTCTGAGCAAGATCATATCATGGGAGTATACTATGCTGATTATGATCATCAGGATGTGCTTAAGTTTGAATTGACAGACGGCCGATATTTCTCAAAAGATTTTGCCACCGATTCCTTAGCCATTTTATTGAACGAATCGGCAGCAAAAGAATTTGGCTTTGAGAATCCGATTGGTGAAGAAATTCTTTATAATGATGGGGGCAATGCCTTTAAAAAATATAAAGTGATCGGTGTGATCAAGAATTTCAACTTTGAGTCATTCAAAGATCAGGTAAGACCAATTTCCATCTTACTCAGTCAAAATTCAAATAACCTGTTGATTCGTTATGAAGGTGATGCGTCTACCACAATTGCCAATGTTGAAAAACTCTGGAAGCAGCAGGCGCCTAATGAGCCATTTGAATACACCTTCATGGATCAAAGCTTTGATCGCTTGTTTCGTGCTGAGCAACGAATGGGAAAATTATTTACCGTTTTCTCCAGTTTGGCAATTTTTATAGCCTGCCTCGGATTGTTTGCGTTAGCAGCCTTTACCACAGAACAACGCACCAAGGAAATAGGAGTTCGTAAGTCAATGGGAGCTTCTGTTTTCAACCTTTCAATTTTACTTTCAAAGGAGTTTACCAAACTGGTGGTAATTGCCTTTATACCTGCTTCAATTTTAGCCTGGTATATTTCCGATACGTGGTTAAATGGATTTGCCTACCGGGTGGATATTAGCCCTCTTGTATTCATACTAAGTGGTCTGGCGTCCATTTTGATAGCATGGCTTACGGTGAGTTATCAGTCCATTAAAGCGGCAACCGCTAACCCTGTCGATTCGTTGCGATACGAGTAGGGAGTTTAGCCACTGATCACAATCTTGATAGATTGGATCATTGATAACTATTATTTCAGCTTTCTCTTAGGTAATTTACTCACCTAAATGATACCTATGAGAAAGCTTTTTTTAATTACAACACTGACGATTGGTTTTCATGTAATTCTGGCCCAATCGTTTGATCCAAAACTGTTTTCAAAATTAAACTTTCGTTTCATAGGTCCGGATGGCAATCGCATGATTGCCGTTGCAGGTGAACCAGGGAATCCCAATGTTGCTTATTCCGGTGCAGCATCTGGTGGCTTATGGAAAACCGATGATGCCGGTATTACCTGGAAATCTGTTTTTGATGATACCGAAGATTCTGCCATAGGGGCAATCGGAATTTCCCCTTCATCACCAAAGCAAGTATGGGTGGGAACAGGTGAGACATTTCTGATCCGCCCTGCTCATGCAGTTGGTAATGGCGTTTATAAATCAAGTGATGCTGGAAAGACCTGGAAAAATATGGGCCTTGAAAAAACGTATCGCATCAGCCGCGTGATTGTTCACCCAACTGACTCCAACATTGTTTATGTTGGTTCCCTTGGCCATACTCATGGGCCGCAACAAGAACGTGGCGTTTATAAAACTACGGATGGCGGCAAAACATGGGAGCAGGTGTTTTTTGTGAATGAAAATACGGGATGCTCTGATCTCAGTATCGATCCTAAAAATCCGGATATACTTTACGCAGCTATGTGGCAGGTTGACATCCGCACGTGGAATTTGCAAAGTGGCGGAGAAAGCAGCGGCATTTACAGATCGAAAGACGCAGGTAAAACATGGGAACCATTGCGCAATGGACTCGAAAGCGGACCCAGTCATCCTGTTGGAAAGACTTCGGTGGATGTTTCTTATACAAATCCCAAACGAGTATATGCATTGGTGGAGGATACGGAACCACGACTCTATCGCTCCGATGATGGCGGTGATAGCTGGATGCTCATGCAGAAAAATAATTCGATGGGACAACGTGCCGGTTATTATACCCGTTTGCGTGTTTCAACTTCCAATGAAGATGAAGTATATACGATATGTGTAGGTATTCTGAAATCCATTGATGGCGGCAAATCATTTCTAAAAGATTTTAATCAGTGGGGACCGGGCGGAGATAATCACGACATGTGGTTTGATCCCAAAGATGGCAACCGGATTTTATGCGCACATGATGGATGTTTGAATATGACCTACAATGGTGGTAAAACGTGGCGCAATATTAATTTGCCCATTGCGCAGATGTATCACATAGCGGTAGATGATCGTGTTCCCTATTGGGTTTATGGAAATCGGCAGGACGCCTGGTCATATCGAGGACCGAGTCGTTACCTGGGAGGTTGGAGAATTCCACTCGGAACATGGCATGGTGTAGGAGGATGTGAGAGTGGTTTCGCCCAACCCGATCCATTTGATAATAATATTGTATGGTCCGGATGTTATGATGGTGGCCTTGATATATTTGATCTGACAACTATGCAGTCGCGCGATGTGCGCGTATGGCCTCAAACACAAATTGGTGCAACCCCGGCCGATGCAAAGTATCGTTGGCATTGGAATTTCCCCATGGTACTTTCCAAACACGTCAAGGGAAGAGTTTGGGTAGGAAGCCAGTATGTGCATGAAACCAACAATGGTGGACAAGGTTGGCAAGTAATCAGCCCGGACCTCACAACCAATGATAAATCGCATCAGAGAAATTCGGGTGGCATGGCAAGCGATAACCTGATGACCTGGGATGGCTGTACTTTGTATTCGATGGCAGAATCACCGGTGAAAGAAGGTGTGCTGTGGACAGGCAGCAATGACGGCAAAGTCAACGTAACTGAAGATGGTGGTAAAACTTGGACAAATGTTACTACAAACATTCCTGATTTGCCGCAGTGGTCAACTATTCACCACATTGATGCCTCCCATTTTGATGCGGGCACGTGCTATATCGCAGTAGATGCTCATTATGTGGGTGACTTTGGATCGTATGTATATAAGACAACGGATTATGGAAAAACATGGAAGCGATTGCAAATAGACCTGCCTTCGAATAATTCCAATTTTGTTAATCAGATTAAGGAAGATCCTGATAAACAGGGCCTGCTGTGGATGGGAACAGAGAAGTCACTTTATTTTTCGCCTGATGATGGAAAAAATTGGATCCACCTGAAAAATAATTTACCACCCGTACCTATTTTCGGAATTGAAATACAGCGCAACTTCAAAGACCTCGTGATTGCTACGTATGGAAGGGGCATTTATATCCTCGATGACATTACACCCATTCGTGAATTCAGCGAGCAGGTTCAAAATGCTGAGGCCCATTTGTTTTCATTGCGCAAAGCATATCGTTTCCAGGCCATCAATGGGATAAAGACAGATGATAGTTATGTATCAGGTACAAATCCCCCGGAAGGGGCAGACATAAATTATTATCTGAAGGAAAAATCAAAAGACTCCGTAGAGGTTGTTGTTCTGAATTCCAGGAATGAAATCATTCGGAAGGTAGAAGCCACCAACAAGCCAGGAGTAAATCGCATATGGTGGAATCTTCGTTTGCAGCCTTATGAATTGCCAAAGCTTCGCACTAAACCAAGAGGGAAGGATTGGGTTCAACTCAATGAAAAGGGCGAACGCACGATGTTTATTTATGACCTCGATATCGGACCAGGCCAAACTCCACCGATGGTACCTCCAGGTGCCTACACGATTGTGTTGAAAGTAAACGGTAAGGAATACAAGCAATCGATCAACGTATTGAAAGACCCGAACACAAAAGGAACAGAAGCCGATATTATAAAGCAATATGGTTTTGGACTGAAACTGTTCAGCTCGATAAATGCAACGCTTAAAATGATTGATGAAATGGAAAGGATGAGGGCCGGTCTATTGGCTAAGAAAAGTGATAAGAAAGCGCCTGCACTGGAGGAAAAAATCTATCAATTGGAGGCTGCCTTACACGATGTGCATCAAACAGGCGCGCGGATGGATATTTTCAGAAATCCACCACAGGTACTGGAACGTCTTTTTGCAATGGCCAAAGAGGGCCAGATTTCCAGTTCTGATGCTGCACCCACCGATCAGCAGCAGGAGGTATATCAGCTGGTTACGGGCAGGCTTGCCGAGGTGCAAAGTCAATTTGAATTGATCAAGAAATCCCCTGAAATTAAGCGGATTGAGGGAAAATGATCTTTTAATATTAAGTTTTTTTAAGTCTTTGGTATTGCAGGATCAACCCTCTAATTTAGAATCAAATACAATTTCTATGGAAAAGCTAATATTGAAAGGAAAAAAGGAAATCAGGCTTCTTTTGACAGATTCTCTTCATCAAACCGTCCAGGCGGTTGGCATCGCCAAGTCTAAAAAGAAGACAGAAAAGGCGATCAACAAGTCGGCAAAGCGGATATCTGAATTGGTGGCCGAACAAATGAAAACGGAGTTGAAGAAGTTGAAAGAAGTGAAGGAAAAAAACGATAAGCACGCTAAAGTGATGAAGATTAAAAAGGCGAAGAAGGTAAAAGAACCTGAATTAGAAACTGCGTAAGTATAAACCAATATTGAAGGGGCCTAAGCGGGGCCCTTTTTCTTTTGCAGATATTCGAAAAGAGAAATATTCATCAGCAACAAGAGCATTCCATAAAAAGTATCTTCTATTGGAATGGTACCAATACGAATGCCCAGATTTTCTGCGTCATTATACCATACCACCTGATCTTCAATTCCTGTTCCTGTTAGAATTCCATTTACAATGAAAAATGGAATCAAAATGAAAAGGAATGCTATGAAGAACTTTCCCAGATAATCACTTTTCCAGACCCAGCGATGAAGATTTAGGAAAACGGAAGTAAATATAAATGTTACTGAGGTGTACCACTGATCGAAAAAGATCACACCAAGTAAGAAAAGAATACCGGCAAGAATATCAGTAATTAGGTCCTGTTGTGTTCTGTTCATTCTCCAATTCAACAGGTAATTCACCGCTTCATAAGTAAATACACACGCATAAGGAATGCAGATGAAGAAAAGCACCTCTTCAAGTGGAAGTGAAAAAAAATAAATACCCGTTAAATAGCGAGGATTAAATCCCCAAACACCCATTTGGGTGAACCATTCATCCCACACTATAAAAAATATAGCTGGCAATATTATCGCAGGAAGTAAGTACTTCCATTTTTTCGAGAAGTTGTATTTCGGGTAAAAACTAAAAATGAATGGGAACAGAATAGCGAAAAAATCAATGGCGAGATAAAGATACTTTTGTTCCAAACCGTAGTATTTAGGATGATATTTTTAACTTTTTCTACTGCGTATCTTGTCTCTTCTCTTTAAGGATGAATTTTTTAGGTTCGAACTTTTTTGGGGCATATAAGAATCCAAATGCCTCGCAGCCTTCTTTGGTGTGTTTGGCGTGATGAATATAATGCGCATGAATCATTCGCTGTAAGTATGTACTCCGTTTGGTAGGTTTCCATTTTAAGCGTTGATGAACGATGATGTCGTGAAAGATCATATAGAACAATCCATAGCAGAAAATACCCAGAGCCACAGCAAATAAATATGGACTTGGATAGATAGTCGTGGATATGATAAACAGCGCAATGGAGGGTATGCTAAACACCACAGCAAACAAATCATTTTTTTCAACAACATGATCATGTACGGTATGGTGGGATTTGTGCCACGACCATAAAAATCCATGCATGATGTATTTGTGAGAAAACCAGGCGACAAACTCCCAAAATAAAAATGTGCCTATTGTAATCAGTGTGCAAATCAATATCAACTTCAAGTCCATACCCATTATTTACTTTCTCCCTTAAAATATTCTTCCAGCACCTTAAAACGATGGTCAAAAATACGACTTACCTCACGGCTCACAAAAATGAAGTGAGCCAGTCTGCCCAACCATCCATAGGGTATTGCATAATTAACTTCATCACTCATTTCAATGCCACCAGGCACTGCTTTGAAATGATGTTGATGATGCCAAAGTGCATAACGCCCGAAACGCTGCTCATCAATAAAATGAAATGGCTCTTGCACCTGTGTTATTTCGGTTACCCAATGCACTTTAATGCCAGGAAGAATATTCACATGGTATCGAATGATCTGGCCTGCGTAGGCCTTATCTCCACCTGATATGTATAGTATCTTAAACCCCATGTGTCTTGGGGTGATTTTTGACAGATTTTTGGGCATTGAGAAAAATTCCCAAGCCTTTTCGGTAGGTATGGGCAGAAATTGTTGACGCTTTAGGTTGTAAATTTTCATTTGATAATCAAACAACGAAGCCAAGGAAGAGTTACGGAAGGAATGAAATTATTTGAAAAGGAAATGGTCATCAAATAATCGTTTCAAATATGACCTAAAATTCTCATTTTACAGGCCATTCTAACACTATGAAGTTTGCTATTGGATTCACACTAATTGTTTTTTTTACTCTTGGCGCTTTTTTAACCAGTTGCCAGAAGAGTAACTCAATTGCGATCAACCCAGATTCGGTTGATTATAATATTCATATCCGACCGATTTTGTCCGACCGTTGTTTTAAGTGCCACGGCCCTGATGCCAACCAACGCAAGTCTAACCTTAGACTGGATACACGCGAAGGAGCCTTAGCCGCCCTCAAAGATAATCCTGATGCCCATGCGATTGTGCCGGGTGTGGCTGATCAATCTGAAGTATTTCGTAGAGTGTCTTCTTCCGATACTTCCGAAGTCATGCCCCCGCTTAAATCGAATTTGTCATTGACACAAAACGAAATTGCATTAATAAAGAAATGGATTGAACAGGGTGCTAAATATAAACCTCACTGGGCATTCATACCTCCCGTTCAGAAGAGTCTTCCGGAAGTAAAAGATGAGGAGTGGTCATCGAATGAAATTGATCATTTTGTGCTGGCACGGATGGAACAATCAGGTTTAAAGCCCAACGAAAAAGCGGACCGTGAACGATTGTTAAAGCGACTGAGTCTTGATATCACTGGATTGCCTCCGTCTATAGAAATGCAAAATCGTTTTCTGGCAGATCAATCAGAGAATGCGTATGAAAAGATAGTGGATGAATTATTAGCGCAACCTCAATATGGAGAGCGGATGGCGGTGTATTGGATGGATGTGGCAAGGTATGCCGATTCACATGGTTATCAGGATGACGGACTGCGTACCATGTGGCCATGGCGCGACTGGGTAATTCATGCCTTCAATAAAAATTATTCCTACGATCAGTTTGTAACGTGGCAGCTTGCCGGTGACCTTATGCCTAATCCAACCAGAGAGCAATTGCTGGCGACCGGATTTAACCGCAATCATAAAATCACACAGGAGGGAGGTATCATTGATGAAGAATATCGGGTAGAGTATGTAACCGATCGCACCAACACCTTTGGTAAAGCATTCCTCGCTCTCACCTTTGAGTGCGCCCATTGTCATGATCATAAGTATGATCCCATTTCTCAAAAGGATTATTATCGCACCTTCGCCTTCTTTAATCGTGTTCCTGAAAAAGGGTTGGTTGGCGATATCTCTCTGGCATCATTGGCCGATCCTCCAAAGATTAAAATCACTACCGAAGAGATCATTAACATCCTTACGTTCATCAATAAAAAAGATACCACACCAGTGGAAGTAATGGTGATGAAAGACACCACCTGGAAGCGACCAACATATATTCTTACGCGCGGTGTTTATGATGCGCATGGAGACGTGGTAGACATTGGCCTGCCTGCAGGTATTTTACCTTTTGATTCAACTGTTTATGGAGCCAATCGACTTGGCCTTGCCAACTGGTTATTTGATAAAAAGAATCCATTGACTGCGCGCGTGTTTGTCAACCGTATGTGGCAGGAATTTTTTGGCCGAGGCCTGGTGAAAACCAGTGGAGATTTTGGTATGCAGGGAGAGATGCCATCTCATCCCGAACTTCTGGATTGGCTTGCTGTAGATTTCAGGGAGCATGGCTGGGATGTGAAAAGACTGATTAAGCAATTTGTAACTTCCTCTACGTATCAGCAGTCCTCCGCGATGAGCAAAGAAAAATTGGCCACCGACCCTGATAACATTTTGCTTTCTAGAGGACCGCGCACCCGCCTAACGGCTGAAGGTGTTCGTGACCTGGCCCTGGCAAGCAGTGGATTACTGGTAAAAGAAATTGGAGGACCAAGCGTAAAAGTGTACCAACCAAAGGGTATATGGGAATCATCTACTTCCGGAAGGGGAGTACTTGCCAGGTATTTGCAGGATCATGGTGATAAATTGTATCGCAGGGGACTTTACTCTTTCATCAAACGTACCGTTCCTCCTCCGGGCATGCTCGTGTTTGATGGTAGTAATCGGGATCAATGTGAAGTGAACAGGATGAGAACCAACACACCACTGCAGGCATTGGTGCTATTGAATGAACCATTAATGCTGGAAGCTGCAAGGGTTTACGCTGAGCGATTGATGACGGATCAGTCAACTCCAGAAGAAAAAGTAAAGAAGGCTTTCCAGTCTATTATCTGTCGCCAGCCGAAAATGGAGGAGCTGACATTACTTCTTAACTATTTTGAAGAAGAGAAAGCAGGATTTAAGCAATCTCCTGAAAAGGCAAAGAAATTTGTTGAAGCCGGTGAATATCAGCATGAAAAGATCAGCGATGTAATTTCACTGGCAGCGCTCATGCAGGTGGTGCAAACCATTTATAACATGGACGAAGCCATTACAAAAACCTAACTACCTATTTAATGAGTAAAGAATTTATTGACCACCGTTTTCACATTACCCGCAGGCATTTTTTGGGTAAGGTGAGTTTGGGATTAGGCTCTGCAGCCCTGGGGTCATTATTGATACCCGATTTATTTTCATCAGCCGAAGGACCTGCACAAACATTAGGCCTTCCTCAATTTGCTCCTAAGGCAAAGCGCGTCATCTATCTTTTTCAAAATGGAGCTCCTTCGCAGTTGGAGAGTTTTGATTATAAGCCCATGCTGAATAAAATGACGGGAGAAGAACTGCCCGCTTCTATACGGATGGGCCAGCGATTGACTGGTATGACTTCCGGTCAGGCAAAGTTTCCATTGGTGGGATCGCATTTTAAATTCAATCAATATGGAAAATCAGGTGCCTGGGTGAGTGAGATTTTTCCAAACATTGCTAAAGTAGTCGATGACATTTGTTTCATTAAGTCGATGCATACAGAGGCGATTAATCACGACCCTGCACTCACTTTTATGCAGACAGGTGCTCAGCAGGGAAATCGTCCAAGTATGGGTGCATGGTTGAGTTACGGTTTGGGAAGCGAAAATAAAAATCTTCCTGCTTATTGTGTTCTTCTTTCGCGTGGGCGTGGCAACGGACAAGGCGTGTATTCAAAATTGTGGACTAACGGATTTTTAGATAGTGTACATCAAGGTGTACAGTTTAGCAGTAGTGAAGAACGCGTTTTGTATCTGAAAGATCCGGAAGGACGTGATCGCGCTGATCGCAGAAAGATGCTTGACAACCTGGCACAACTAAATGATCTGAATTATAAGGAGTTTGGTGATCCTGAAATACAAACACGCGTGCAGCAATATGAGATGGCTTTCCGCATGCAAACCGCGGTACCTGAGTTGACGGATCTTACGAAAGAGCCCGACAATATCATCAAAATGTATGGTGCAGACTGTCTTGTACCCGGAACCTATGCAGCGAATTGTTTGCTCGCCAGAAAACTTTCTGAAGCTGATGTTCGCTTTGTTCAATTGTATCACCAGGGTTGGGATCAGCACGGCAACATGACCGGTGAAATGCCAATGCAAGCGCAGGATGTTGATCGGGCAACAGCCGCACTGATTATGGATTTGAAACAACGTGGTTTGCTGGATGAAACATTAGTGATCTGGGGTGGAGAGTTTGGTCGTACTAATTATTGTCAGGGTAAGTTTTCAGCAGAAAATTATGGTCGTGATCATCATCCGCGTGCTTATACGATTTGGATGGCAGGTGGAGGAGTGAAGCCTGGAATCACCTATGGCGAATCGGATGAGTTTGGTTATAACATCGTTCGCGATCCCGTGCATGTAAATGATTTTCATGCTTCGATACTTCATTTGATGGGTCTCAATCATGAACAACTTACTTATAAACATTTGGGAAGACGTTACCGGCTCACTGATGTAGCGGGCAAAGTGGTGCCTGGAATTTTAGCCTAACTATTTTATTTCATGCAGCGCGCTACTCGTCTTTTTATCAATCTGATTTTCTTCATTCAGGTTCTTCTTCTTTTTCTTTTATTCTTTGAAGATCGAATCGAATTACCAGCCTGGCTTCAGGTAGCAGGCCGCATGCACCCGATGGTGTTGCATGTGCCGATTGGCATATTGATTCTGTTATTTGTGTTCATAATAATGAGGAACATGTTTACGAGGAAGCAGTTTCGCAAAGTTGTGCTGGTCTCTCTTATAATGGCATCTTTATCCGCGGCAGTAACAGCACTTTTTGGTTTCTTTCTTTCTATCGGTGGAGACTACGGAGCGGACGCATTGCAGCAACATAAGTTCAGCGGAGTGGCATTAAGCGTGATCGCTTTTTTTCTGTTGATTTGGTATCATAGTGTAAAGAAAAGTGAAATTGTATTCTACAGTTCTGTGATATTCACCATCATGCTATTGGTGTTTGCAGGTCACACCGGGTCTGTCTTGACCCATGGTGAAAATTTTGTTTTTGAGCCCGTTTCCAACAAAGTGGAAGAAACACTAACGGCAGAGAATGCATCCTTATATACATTGGCGGTGATGCCGGTACTGGAGCGGAAATGTTTTTCGTGTCATAACGAATCCAAGGCGAAAGGTAAGTTGATCATGACTTCCGTAGAGAAATTTAAACTTGGTGGCAAGAATGGTAAGGTATGGATAGAAGGTAACCCTGACTCCAGCCGCATGATCCAGCATATTCACTTACCATTGGAACATGACGATCATATGCCACCGGATGGTAAACCTCAATTAACTCCATTTGAAATTTCATTATTGGAAACCTGGATACAATCTGGTGCCGACTTTGAAAAGAAGTTCAATGAATTTGATCAGGGCGATTCACTAAAATTGCTGGCGACTTCAGTGGTAAATTCGATCGGTAAAAGTGCTGAAGTGGAAACGTACACGTTTAAGGCCGCCTCCACTGATGTAATCAAGAAAATGAATACACCTTTCAGAACGGTGTTTCCTTTATATCAGAATAGTCCTGCATTGCAGGCAGATTTTTTTGTTAAGGAATCCTTTAAACTCGCTGCGCTGGAAGAGCTTAGGGAGATTAAAGACCAATTGGTAGTGCTGAATCTTTCGAAGATGCCAATCACGGACGCTGACTTAAAAATCATTAGCCAGTTCATTAACCTTGAACAACTTAATTTGAATTTTACATCCATCAAAGGTGAAGGCTTAACGAGTTTAAAATCATTAACTCACCTGGAATCTCTCTCATTGTCTGGCACCGCAGTGACCAAAGAAGCATTGACTGAACTGCTTTCGCTCCCTGCTTTGACAGAAGTATTTATTTGGAACACGGCTATTGCGATTACAGCGATCGATGAGTTTAAAAAATTGTATCCTGAGATTGAATTTATACATACGCTTTTTACAGATGATAGTATGCTCGCTTTGAGCAAACCTATCTTACTCAATGAGGGTATCATCAAGGTAGATGAATTACTTCGACTGAAACATACCATGCCGGGCGTAGTGATTCGATATTCAATCGATGGAACGGTTCCGGATAGTGTTTCGGGATCTGTTTATGATAAGCCAATTGATTTGAAAGAGACGGTGAAACTTAAGGCAATAGCATGCAAGGAGGGGTGGTACTGCAGTAAACTTCTGGATATGACTTGCTATGTTCAAGGGAAGAAACCTGAACAAGTAACATTATTATTACCACCCGACAAGCAATACCCCGGTGAAGGAGCTGGTTCACTGATTGATGGACGAAAGGGATTTCCTGATGTATTGAAGGAGCCATCATGGCTTGCCTTCCGGGAGAATGCATTTGAGGCTGGAATTTCATTTGGGCAAAATCCTCCCGCTCTTCATAAAGTGGTGTTGAGTTATTGTGATAATTTAGGTGGTCACATTTTTCCTCCTACTGAAGTGGAAGTGTGGGGAGGAAATAATGAGAAAGATCTGAAGAAAATCACGTCTGTTAAGGTAGAACAACCTACCGCTTATCGTTCACAAAGCATGCAGGCCATGGATGTATCATTTGACTCTTCAACCTATTCTTATTACAAAATTGTGGCAAGGCCGGTAAGCAAACTCCCACTATGGCACAGCGGCAAAGGGCAGAAAGGATGGTTCTTTACCGATGAGTTGTTTTTTTATTGACACGTATAATTAATATACATCCTTTAAGTAGGTGATATTAACAACTAAAAATTAGCGATAATTAAATGAGATTAGTTCTAATCCTTTTAATTTTTGTGTCTTGCGCTTCTTCCGGCAAAAGATATAAAGAAGAAAAGGTATTCTATGAACTTCAATTGAACATCTATAGTGATTCACTCAGTATTCTCAAAATTGAGTACGAAAAATCAGAGAGCTATATTGCGACTGAGGACGTACACCAGGTAATGCGTACTCCGGAGGAAAAGGAGAGGCAATTAAAGAACTTAAACGCCTATCGGGTAGAGCTGGAAAACAGAATTCAATCCATTGAAGGATTAATCAATAGCTACGAGGATTCACTTTTGCTATCCGAAGCCAAACGCTGACAAATTTTTATTGTTATGAATAGATATTCGATTCTTATTGTACTAATGTTGTTGGTTTTTATTTCCTGCGAGCAGAATAAAAAAGAGGACATCGGGAAGTGGAAAAAGGAAATTGTTGATACCGAACATGCCTTTGCTGAAATGGCAAGGTTGGAAGGAATACCCAAAGCCTTTACCACCTTTGCTGCAGAGGAAGTTGCAATACTTCGAAACAACAGCCTCATAAAAGGCAAAGAGGAATTAAGAGCGAGTTACGAGAAAAGAACTTCATCAGGGAAGGTATCGCTTAGCTGGTCACCCGATTTTGTGGATGTATCTTCTTCCGGGGATCTGGGATATACTTATGGAAAGTATGTTTATACCTCTACAGATTCATTAGGGAATACACAGAAAAATGAAGGTATCTTTCACACCGTCTGGAAACGCCAGCCAGATGGAAATTGGAAATTTGTTTGGGATTGAATACTAGTCGACAGTATTTAGCCTTTAGCTTGGAGTTGCAAAGATTAGTTAAGACTCAAGACTAACTACTCAATACTCCCTAGTGCTTCTTTATACACTTTCAATACTCTTTCCCGGGCAAACTTGTGGTCAACAATCGGTTTGGGATAATCTTTTGTTCCGAATTCAGGCACCCACTTTTTGATATACTTTAATTCTGGATCGAACCTTTCAGTTTGGAGTTCAGGATTGAATACACGAAAATAAGGTGCAGCATCACACCCCGACCCTGCCGCCCACTGCCAGCCTCCGTTGTTGGCTGCGAGATCAAAGTCCAATAATTTTTTTGCAAAGTAGGCTTCGCCCCATCGCCAGTCGATGAGCAAATGTTTAGTAAGAAAACTGGCAACTATCATCCGCACACGATTATGCATGAAGCCGGTGGTATTGAGTTCCCGCATGCCGGCATCCACAATAGGGTATCCTGTTTTGCCTTCGCAACACGCGCTGAATTCTTTTTCATTATTTCGCCATTGAATACGATCATAGGCCGGTTTGAAGGCCTGATTTTCTACTTGAGGAAAATGCCATAAAATCGCATGATAGAAATCACGCCAGATCAACTCATTGAGCCATACTTCATTTTTTTTCTGTGCAAGCTGTGCCAACTTGCGAATGCTCACGGTTCCAAAGCGTAAGTGTACACTTAATTTAGTTGTTCCATCTATGGCTGGAAAGTTTCGCTGCTGGTCGTACTTTTCAACAATGGATTGTTTGATTATTCTCTCAGGATATGCGCCCCCGGTTTCTTCAAAACCAATATCCTCTAAAGAAGGTATTGGTATTTCTTTTATTTTTTTGAATGAGTCGAAATGTTTTTCCGTGGGGAAACTTTTGAGATCAAAGGAAGTGAGCAATGTTTTCCATTTGCGACTATAGGGAGTGAATACCGTATAAGGTTTCCGGTCCTCTTTAACCACTTCATCTTTTTCAAAAATTACCTGGTCTTTGAAGGTCTTGAAATCGATTCCATGTAAGGACAGAATATTTCTTACGTCTTCATCACGTTGACGGGCATAAGGTTCATAATCATGATTGGTGTATACCGCTTTTGGTTTTAACGATTTGAATATTGCTATAGGATCTCCATGAAAAACCAATATAGAACTCCCAAGTTCCTGTAATTGATGTTGTATTAACGTAAGTGAATGATGAATGAACGCTACTCTCCGGTCAGCTTTGTCTTCGATTTTATCGAGAATATTCGTATCAAAAATGAAAATGGGTATGACATTTTCATTTTCTTTAAGGGTATGATATAGTCCTGCATTGTCTTGCAGACGCAAATCTCTTCTAAACCAGAAGAGGGTTGTCGTGGAGTTGATCAGGTTACTACTTTTTTGATCGAAGCGCTTCAATTTCTTTTTCGAGTTGATCAATGATAACGACTTTTTCTGCGTACAGCCGAAGATCTCCCAACCGCTGTATGTGCATGGCTTCGTACAGCATTTTAGCTCGTTTTGCCTGAAGTTTTTTTAAGGGATCGGATTTTATGAATGAAAACATATTTATTTAACACGCAATCGGGTATTTGGTTTAAAATCTGCACGTAAAAGCGTTCGTCCCATTGCTTAAAATCGTAAAGCAGCTGGTCGTATCCAAATTGCTGACAGGGTTATTCCCTTTAGCAGAGCACTGTCCACCTTCAATAAGTTGTATTAAAAATTTCAGAAAATATGCGAAACTGGAGTAGAATCATACTATTTCCTTAATGTTAATTCGATAATATTGACATAACATTCTATTAATATTACCATCCTATTTTTGCCCTAAATCAATTAAAAAATGTCATTTGTCGATCTTTCAGTTAACAAAAGGATAATTTTTGTAGCTATCATTATTGTATTTGCGGCTGATTTGTGGGCTCAACCAGCAGGCAGGGCAATTGTTAATCAACCCATTGAATGGTTTGCCGTTTCATCCACGATGAAGATCAGCGATCGTATCAATTTATATGCGGATACACATCTGCGTTATGCTGAATCTTTAGACCCCATGCAAAATCAAATTCGAATTGCCGGGGAGTGGGTGATTTCAAAGAAATGGTCAGTGATTCCGATTGGTTATGTATACGTAGCAAATTTTCAATACGGAGAGCAACCAGCCACTTATAAGAATAATGAACATCGTATTTATCAGCAGGCAATACTAAAATACACTACCGGAAAATTCGGATTTAATCATAGGTTTCGGATAGAAGAACGATTTATTCAAGCTCATTCAAAGACTTCGACAGGTGAAGTGGTGAATGAAGGGTTTGATGAAAATAGGCAAATAAGATTTAGATATCGGGGAACGATCACGTATCCCTTAAATAAGGATAAAATTGAATCTAAAACATTGTTTGCTGCAGTCTATGATGAGTTTTTTATAAGTTGGGGAGGAAGAGTAACCTTCCATCAACCTGATCAAAACCGAATATTTGCAGGGTTAGGCTATCAATTTACCAAGAATGTTTCACTGCAGAGCGGATTTTTCTACCAGATGTTAATAAAGGCGAATGGTGCGCAACAAGAAAATAATGTTGGCATTAACACCCAGCTTACTTATAATCTTGATTTTTCTAAAAAGAAGGATTAAGGAAAATATTTTTAAATTCAGGGTGATTGAGAATGGCCTTGAACCAATACGTATATTGATTTGGGTTACACATTACATTTTCTATCAGAACTCCAGGCTTCTCAAATTTCCAATCTTCTGCCTCATTGGGATTTATGTTAGGCGAGCCATCGAAATGACCAATTAATACGTGATCGATTTCATGTTCAATCAAGTTATTATCTAAATTGATTTTATAGGTAAACTTAAAAGCGAACTCAGGGTTTACCTCAATACCCATTTCTTGTTTCAATTTTCTTTTGGCTGCACCTTCAATAGATTCTCCTGGTCTGGGGTGACTGCAACACGTATTTGTCCAAAGGCCACCGCTGTGATATTTTGATAGCGCCCTTTGTTGTAAAAGCAATTCACCTTTAGAATTAACGATCAGTATGGAAAACGCTCTGTGTAAAAGACCTTTTTGATGGGCCTCCATTTTTTCCATCGTGCCGATCTCCTGGTCATGATCATCAACCAAGATTATATGCTCCATCTTACAGCAAGTTAAGTTGATGTTTCAGATAAGAATAGGCAAGAATAGAAATTTTTCTTCTATTCTTAACCCTTATACGACTTTGTAAAACCACATGACAAGGTGTGCTCTTTATCTTTTCAAATAGAGCCATGTAATATAGATAGGCGACATAAACCCCAAAACGGGCTGATCGTGGAAGTTGTTTAATCCCCTCATAGCCCGCTTTGAAATCCTTGGCGATATCTACTTCAATTTGCTTTTTTGTTCCCTCAGTAAAGTTAGTAAGATCAACCTCGGGAAAATATGATCTTCCCATACCATTGAAATCAGCATTCAGATCGCGTAGGAAATTTATTTTCTGAAAGGCGGCACCCAATTTCATGGCAGATGGCTTCAAGTGCACATACATACTTTCATCACCATTGCAGAATACCCGTAAACACATAAGTCCAACCACTTCCGCTGAACCAAGAATATATTCTTCAATTCCTTTCTGATCATAAGAAGTAAAGGCAAGATCCATTTTCATGCTCTTCAGAAATTGATCAATCAGTTCAGGCTCAAATTTGAACTTGTTTGCAGCAAGTTGAAAGCTGTGGAGAATGGGATTGAGACTTATTCCGTCTTTGAGGGCATGATGTGTATCTTCCTTAAATCGCGTTAATAATTCCGATTTATTATAGTCATGAAATGTGTCCACGATTTCATCGGCAAAACGAACAAATCCATATATGGCATAAATTGGATTTCTCAATTCTTTTTCCATGCATCTGATGCCCAATGAGAATGAGGTACTGTATGATCGTGTAGTAAGTTTGCTACACTTTAAAGAGACCTTATCAAATAATTCTTTGCTCATCTCCGTGTCTCGACAATTAATTTTATAAACATAATCATAGAGTTCCCAATTAGAAGTTAGTACACAGTTCTCTTGTCTCGCTTTATTAACTCCTTCGCAACCACCTGCCCTGAGATAAGAGAAGGTGGTACGCCTGGCCCCGGCACCGTAAGCTGACCTGTATAAAACAGGTTGTCGACCTTTTTGTTTAAGATAGAGGGTTTTAAATTGGCCGTTTGTAGAATCGTATTAGCCAGGCCGTACGCATTTCCTTTAAAGGCATGGTAATCTGAAATAAAATCGGAATGGGCATACGTCCTTTTATACACAATATTCTGACGGAAGGATTCTCCAATGAGTGACTCCATCCGGTTAATCACCAGATCGAAGTATTTTTCACGTACACTTTCATCATCATTAAGGCCTGGAGCGACAGGAATCAAAATGAATATATTCTCATGACCTTCCGGAGCTACGGTTGGATCTGTTTTGGAAGGACACGACACATAAAACAAGGGCTCGCTGGGCCATTGCGGAGTTTCGTAAATCTCCCTGGCATGAAGCGCAAAGTCCTTATCGAAGAAAAGACTGTGGTGAAGGATATTTATTAATTTTTTATTGATTCCAAGAAAAAAGATGAGACTGCCAGGCGCCATCGTCCTCTTTCGCCAATAGTCTTCAGTGTATTGTCGATATTTTGCTGGTAGTAATTTTTGTTCTACGTGATGATAATCGGCACCCGCCACCACGTAATCGAATTGGCGCAGAGCTCCATTTACTACAAGACCCTTTGCTTTTTTTCCTTCTACGGAAATTTCCTGCACTTCACTACTATATTCAAACTTTACTCCAAGGGATGTTGCCAGCGAAACCATGCCTTCAACAATCTTATGAATACCACCAACCGGATACCATGTGCCCAAGGCCATGTCGGCATAGTTCATTAATGTGTAGAGTGCAGGTGTTTTTTGAGCCGAAGATCCGAGGAATAGGACAGGAAATTCAAGTAGTTGAATAAGATACGGATCTTTAAAATATTTTTTCACGTAAGTGGATACTGACTGAAATACATGCATTTTAAAAATTCCCTGAATGAGTTTCACATCCATCAATTCAGATAGTACAATTCCAGGTTTATACACCAGGTCATTGATACCTACTTCGTATTTGTATTTACCTTCATCGAGAAACTTTCTGAGACGTTCACCGCTTCCTTTTTCAATTTGTTCAAAGAAGTTGATAAGCGCCTCCACTCCGGCAGGAATATCCCACACCTTATCTTTTGAATAGAAGATGCGATAGGAGGGACTTAAGCGTTGCAGTTCGTAAAAGTCGGAAGTCGTTTTGCCAAAGAGATTGAAGTATCTTTCAAATACATCGGGCATCCAATACCAGCTCGGACCCATATCGAAAGTAAATCCATCGGCTTCAAATTTTCTGGCTCTACCTCCAGCCATTGAATTTTTTTCAAATACGTTTACATCGTATCCTTCCTTGGCAAGACACGAGGCAGCCGACAAACCAGCAAAACCAGACCCTATTACTGCAATCTTTTTCATTGTTCGAGTATAAACAGAAAACACGGCTTTCACACCGTGCTTTCATCTCTAAGAACAGATATTATAACTCACTATATCCTATCAGTTTCTTCTGAATTTCTTTTCGTGCATGGAAGATTCTGTTCTTAACGGTTCCAATGGGAATACTAAGGTGTTGTGCTATTTCATGATACTTGTAACCGGTGGTGTGCATCTTGAAAGGAATCAACAATTCATCGCGCAGTGAATTAACATTGCGCCATACCTCTTTAAATTCTACACTCTCTTCTGGCTTATTGAAAGTGTGGGTATCTTCTACATTCAGGAAGTATAATTCCTTTGTATCATCATGCGAAGTTTTGGCGCGCTGATTTTTTCTGTAGTTATTGATGAAGGTGTTTCTCATGATGGTGAAAAGCCATCCCTTTAGATTGGTGTCATCCCGAAACTTATCGCGATAGGTACGCGCTTTTAAGATAGTGTCTTGAACAAGATCGAGCGATTCGTCTCGGTCTGTCGTAAATCTCCTCGTCAGAGTCCTCAGCATTGGGCGAAGACTGGCAACTTTATGGTTGAATTCGATCGCTGTCATAATGTTTAATTATTTATTGTGATTGTTAAACAAAATTAGACAAAATGATCAGTATTTCAATTTATTGTTTAATTAATTTTATAAAAAATTAAACATTATTCTATATTCATCAACAAGTCTTTGATCTCCAATGCTTTATAAAAAACATGAACATTTGAAGCTGGTGTATTTTTTAACTTTTTTAGAACATATCCCGAAACAAGAATGTCTGTTTCATTGAAATCGGTAGCCAACCTATTCAAGTAAGCATCTACCGAATTTGCCTGGGGTAGCGTAGTAAAAGACGAAATAATGATATCAGGTTGATGCGCCTCGAAAACAGACTTGAGATCATTGTAGGGCACACTTTGACCTAAATAATAGGTTCTGAAACCTAGATTTTTACAGATATAATGATAGAACAGCAATCCGAGTTCGTGCAATTCATTTTCCGGTAAATACAGAAGTACCCTTTTGGAAGTTTTAGGTGCCTGTGGAATACTGTCAATAGCTACAATTAATTTCTGTCGGATCAGATGTGAAATAAAGTGTTCTTGTGCCGGGGAAATGTTGTTGGTTAGCCACAACACTCCGATCTTTTCGAGGAAAGGATATACGATTTCTATGACGGTGCGCTCAAAGCCAAATTTCAGAATCAGGCTTCCAAGTATTCTTTCAAATTGTTCTTCCTCCATATCAATCATGGCGAGTACCAACTGATCAATATAGATTTCAATGCTGTCTTTTGCTTCGCTTAGCTCGGCTACTTTTTGATTAATTTCTTCAACACTCAAATCAACGATTTTGGAAATTTTTACACCGTGATTATTGAGTAATGAAACATTGATTATTTTTTTTAGATCTTCATCCGAATAATATCGGATATTGGTAGGAGTGCGCTTGGGTTCAACCAGCCGATGTCTCTTCTCCCAGATGCGAATGGTGTGGGCTTTTATTCCTGATAACTGTTCTAATTCTTTAATCGAATATTTTCCCATGTGTGTCAGTATTGCCAACCATAACAGTGCAAAGATGAAAAAGTTATTAAAACTATTCTTTATTTGAACCATGGATGTTCGGGAACAAAAGGGTCGCAAATGGTTTGAGGAGCAGGAGTGGATGCCTTTTCCTTTTCAGGTAGAAGCGTGGCAAAGTATGTGGAGGGGAGAGAGCGGATTGGTAAATGCTCCCACGGGCAGTGGAAAGACATATTCTTTGTTGATACCTATATTATTAGAGTATTCAGAAAAAGAAAGTCAGCGAATACAACACAATGGCCCCAGGGCGATATGGATAACTCCTATCCGCGCGTTGGCCAAGGAGATTGAATATTCTGCGAAGAGAGCAATTGAAGGATTAAACCTGAACTGGCGGGTGGGTGTGCGCAGTGGTGATACTTCTACTCGTGAGCGCGCCAGGCAAAAAGAAAGACCTCCTGATTTTCTGATTACTACACCAGAAAGTTTGCACTTGTTGCTATCACAAAAAGGGTACGCAAGTTATTTTGCAGAGCTGCAGACAATTGTATCAGACGAATGGCACGAGTTGTTAGGGTCAAAACGTGGGGTACTGATGGAGCTCGCCTTATCCCGATTGAAATCAATAAATCCTTCACTAAAAATCTGGGGTATATCTGCTACCATCGGCAACATGGAGCAATCACTGCAGGTGCTGCTGGGAAATTATTACCAGGCAAAGCCGTATCGTGTAGTAAAAGCAAATATTGAGAAAGAAGTGGAGGTCATATCCATTTTCCCCGATGAGGTAGAACGTTTGCCATGGTCAGGTCATTTGGGTATTCAGTTGCTTGATAAAGTAATTCCAATTATACAGCAGAGTAAAACCACGTTGCTCTTCACCAACACACGGTCTTTTGCCGAGATATGGTATCAGAAAATCTTGGATAAAGCTCCGGAGCTTTCTGGGTTAATTGCCATGCACCACGGAAGCATCAGTAAAGATCTGCGCGAGTGGGTGGAAGATCAACTGCATGAAGGCAAACTTAAAGCAGTGGTGTGTACTTCCAGTCTGGATTTAGGTGTGGATTTCAGACCTGTTGAAACGGTTATCCAGGTTGGTAGCCCAAAAGGTGTTGCACGATTTTTACAACGTGCTGGTCGGAGTGGTCATCAGCCCGGTGCGGTGAGCCGGATTTATTTTTTACCAACCAACATTTTAGAGCTTACCGAGGCAGCCGCTTTGCGCGAAGCGATGAACCGCAACATTGTTGAGGATAGAATTCCTTATCTGCGTTCGTTTGATGTATTGATTCAATACTTGATAACGCTAGCCGTATCGGATGGATTTCACCCCGATGAGATATTGACTGAAATAAGGAATACGGTGAGCTTCTCTTCCATATCGGATGAAGAGTGGCAATGGGTGCTGGGTTTTATTACAACCGGTGGCGAAGCGCTAACCGCCTACAATGAATACCGAAAAGTGATTGTTGACAATGGAATTTTCAAAGTAGAGAATAAACGCATTGCCATGAAACACCGACTTTCCATTGGCACCATTGTGGGTGACAATCTTTTGTATGTGAAGTTTGTAACAGGAAAATATCTGGGCACCATAGAAGAATATTTTATATCCAGGCTCAATACGGGTGATGTGTTCTGGTTTGCCGGCAAATGTCTGGAACTGGTGCGCATTAAAGAAATGGAAGTGCATGTGCGAAAATCAAACCGAAAGTCCGGAAAAGTGCCTTCGTGGCAAGGTGGACGAATGCCGCTGTCTTCTCAAATGAGTGAAATGATTCGTCTGAAAATTGATGAGGCTGCAACGAATACTGAAAATGATGAGGAAATGAAATTCCTTCGTCCGCTCATGGATTTGCAAAAAGATCGATCTCACCTCCCTAAGAAAAATGAATTTCTCATCGAATACTTTCATTCTTCGGAAGGGTATCATGTAGTGATGTATCCCTTTGAGGGAAGGTTTGTGCACGAAGGTATGGCTGCCTTGGTAGCCTATCGCCTGGCGCAGATCATGCCCATTACATTTTCAATTGCCATGAACGATTACGGATTTGAGTTATTGTCGGATCAGAAAATTCCGATCTATGAAGCAGTAGAAACCAATGTACTAGGAATTGAGAATTTGCTCAAGGATATTCAAGCAAGTATCAACTCTACTGAGATGGCGAGAAGAAAATTCAGAGACATTGCGGCCATTTCCGGTTTGATCTTCAAAGGATTGCCAGGCCAGAAGGTGAAGGAGAGGCATCTTCAATCGTCTTCGCAGTTATTTTTTAATGTGTTTCATGAATATGAGTCTCACAACCTGCTTTTGCTACAGGCATTTGAAGAGGTCATGGATTTTCAACTGGAAGAGGCACGATTGAGGATGGCGCTCGATCGTATCGCTCATCAGAAGATTGTGATCACAGAACCTGATATGCCCACACCTTTTGCATTCCCGATCATGGTGGATCGCACGCGCGAGAAACTAACCACTGAACGATTAGAGGATCGCATCAAAAAAATGATGATCAGCTTTGATTAGTCTTACCAGATCGATCTGAATATCAGGAACAAGGTACCGGCCATCACCATGACTACAGGTAATGTCAGAAACCAGGCGATAAGAATATTCCTTACGGTTTCTGGCTGTAGATTTTTTACTCCTTTATTAGCCACCATACTTCCGGCAATTCCCGATGATAATACGTGGGTGGTACTTACGGGCAATCCAAAATAGGTAGATAAACCAATGGTGCTGGCTGCAACTAATTCAGCACTGGCACCCTGTGCATAGGTAAGGTGCTCCTTACCGATTTTTTCACCCACTGTTTTTACAATTCGTTTCCATCCAATCATAGTACCCACGCCTAGTGATAAGGAAATCATAAACAATACCCAGGTAGGTGAGTAGTCGGTTAATTTTCGCACGGTCTTCATTTCATTTTTAAGAGTGGCTTTGTCTGCCTCACTAAGCCTCACTTCCTCCTTTTGCATCAACGACTTAAGGTTTCTATCAATGACCATCACATCTTTTCTGACGCCAAACTTTTCATCCTTGGGTATAGCGTTGACAGTAGTGATGCTGGAAAATATTTGTCGAAGGTGGTTATTCATCGACTTCGTGTCTGACAACTTTTTCCGATCGGTTGACGACAGCGTGCTTGAGTCAATCGATGAAATTACACTTTCTATTTTGGTGAGCGAACCTGGTATTTTGGCCGGATCATAATTTACATTCAAAGCAAAATATGCGGGTACAATTCCAATCAACACCAACATGACCAAGCCAACTCCTTTTTGTCCATCATTAGATCCATGAAAAAAACTAACCAGTGTGCAGGTAATAAAAAGAATCGCGCGAATCCAGAATGGAGGAGGTTGATTCTTTTTGGGTTCCTTGAAAAGGGTGTCTCCCATTTCCGTCTTTTTAGTAGTTGTTCGGATCAGATACATCAACACGATGGTCATTGAAAATCCAAACAATGGTGAAATGAGAAGGGATAATCCAATTTCCTGAGCTTTGCCCCAATTCACTGCCTCGCTGGTTGAGCCTGGTAACAGAGAGAATGCTAATCCAACACCGAGGATCGATCCTATCAGTGTGTGAGAACTTGAACAAGGTATTCCCAAATACCAGGTAAGAAGATTCCAGAAAACAGCGGACAACAGCAAGGCCATCACCATGGATATACTATGAGCAATGTTTTGGTCAACAAGCGACTCTACCGGCAGGAGGTTTACTATCCCCATCGCCACAGCAATTCCACCTGCAAAAACACCTAGAAAATTCCAGAGGCCCGACCATATTACTGCTATCCACGGTTTAAGCGTATTTGTATAAATGACCGTGGCCACCGCGTTAGCTGTGTCATGAAACCCATTTACGAATTCGAAGCCGCATGCGGCCAGGAGACAAATAATAAGGAGGGCGGAATAGGACAGGTCTAAATCAAACATATAGGTGAAAATTGCGCGTAAATCTAATGGTAAGCTATGGGGCCAATGTTAATTCAATGTTACCATTTTTATTTTTGAGTAATTCTTTTCTCCGCAAAAGAATTCCGCGGTGACTTAATTGAACAAATTCCTCTTTTTTTGAGCCCAAAAGCCTATTTTTAGCTGTTATGGAAGTTGAATTATTTCACGAAAAAGTCACTTTATTGCCTCAGAAAGCACTTTGGTTTAAGGCCAGAAAACTTCTTTTGGTAGCCGATTTACATTTTGGAAAAATCAATCATTTCAGGAAGTCTGGAATTCCAGTTCCCGCCAAGGCGAATGACAAAAACACCGAGCTTCTGATTAACCTCCTCAATGAAACCAAACCGGACAGACTGGTCTTTTTAGGTGACCTTTTTCATAGTCATTATAATGAGGAGTGGGAGGTGGTAGGCCAGATTCGAAAACACTTTTCTGCTTGCTCTTTTGAATTGGTATTAGGAAATCATGATATTCTTAGCGCGCTCCAGTATGAACGCCATGCAATGGTCGTTTATCCTAATGAACTTAAGGTGGGTGATTTTGTTTTTACCCATGAACCAATGGACACAATAGAAGAGGGACACTATAATCTATCCGGCCATTTGCATCCCGGAGTTCAGCTTCGCGGTCCTGGAAAGCAATCCATGACATTGCCCTGTTTTTATTTTGGAAAGCAACAGGGCATTCTTCCGGCTTTTGGTTCGTTCACCGGATTGGCAAGAGTGAGTCCAAAAAAAGAGGAAAGAATTTTTGTAGTTGCCCATGATAAAATCATCGCCTACTCATATGCATAGAGGAATAATTATTTTAATAAGTCTTTTTTGTCAACTCCAGTCTTTTGCGCAAGACACAACCCGGTTATCATTGCTCTTTGTTGGAGACATTATGCAACATGACTCAAATATTGCTGCTGCCTACAATCCCGTTGCCGGTAAGTATGATTATTCCGCCTGCTTTGAATATGTTTCTCCCATTCTAAGATCAGCTGACCTGGCGATAGGTAATCTTGAATTAACCTTGGCGGGAAAACCATATAAAGGGTATCCTCAATTCAGCGCTCCTAATGAACTCGCATACGAATTGAAACGAGCAGGTTTTGATGTGTTGGTAACAGCCAATAATCATAGTGTGGATCGCAGTAAAAAAGGAATTGAACGCACCATTGATGTTCTGGATACGCTTTCAATTTTGCATACCGGCACGTTTAAGGATTCAATGTCAAAAGCGTCTTCCTATCCTTTGTTGATTGAGAAAAACGGATTTCGTCTTTTGTTACTTAATTACACGTATGGTACCAATGGAATTCCTGTTCCACGTCCCAGCATTGTTAATTTAATAGATACCGTACAAATCAAGGCTGATCTGGCCAGGGCGAAAGATCAGCAAAGCGATGCGATTATTGTATTTCTGCATTGGGGAGATGAATACCAGAGCCTGCCCAACAAAATGCAAAAGAAGGTAACAGAACTATGCTTCCGCGAAGGGGCGAAATTCGTAATTGGGTCACATCCTCACGTGCTTCAACCCATGGAGTGGAGGAAAGAGAAAGATCAATTTGTCGTCTATTCTCTGGGAAATTTTGTTTCTGGTCAGCGACCTCGTTATCGCGATGGAGGAGCTATGGTTTGGATTGATTTGAAGAAGGTCATACAGGATTCTGTTTCGATAACCTCCATTGAGAATGCAGCGTATGAACTGGAGTGGGTTCAAAAATCAAATGATGCAAAAAAAGATTTTGTGATTATGCCATTCCGCTATTTTGAATCAGATACTGCCTTCATTGCCGATAAACCTTTGCGCGATGCATTTGATATTTTCAGAAAGGATGCAAGAGCACTTTATGCGAAACATAATATGAACGTTTCGGAAAGAAGTACAACTTCTTCTACGGATTCTCTGGGTTACTCGATTTGTCTGGGGTCTTTCTTAGTGGAGCACAGTATGGAAGCAATTGAAAATTCCGAATTAAAGAATTACACTCTTTCTAAAACACCTCATGGAAACACGCATTTCCTTTGGTACGCAGGAAATTTTGCTGATCGCGCTTCGGCCGAGAAAGCGCTCATTGAAATCCAATCAAAAACTACATTTAAGAATATTCATGTAGCCAAGCGCCTCGTGCAGGATGAATCACTTCAATCTACTTCCGGCAACTAGTCAAGAGTTACTTGCCTGAAAAAATCAAACCAATGGAAAACTCTAAACCGGTGAAGTCGACCTTCGCATCAGGATATTCAAAATTGACCGTCTCGATTGAACTTGTGCCACCACTGTAAGTGCCGGCAAGTGGGAATTTGGCGCTGCCCATGACGTAGTTGCTTTCAAGCGAAATACCAAATTGACGCGTTACATAAAAAGTAAACTCTACGCCAAAATGATATCCAAAACCAGGATGATTGTCGTAGCTCACATTTGAGTTAGCGACAGACCAATTTTCATGCTTTCGTATGGCACGATCAAGGTTTCCATAGTTGATTTTATTATCAAATCCATAAAAAGCAAAGCCCCCTCCTTTGATATCAAACTCCACATTTTTGCCATGCAGTTGAATGACAAGCTCCGCAGGGACAAACAACGTGAAGTTCGGCCCTAGCAAAGCATCTTTGCTTTCAAAAGGTAAATCCATAATATTTAAACCAGACATGCGGTAAAGTGATGCACCCGTTTCAAGTGCGATATACTTATTTAAGTTCACCCCGATGCCACGTATGGAAAATGGACTGATGGGTGTTGAAAAATATCCATTTCTTGGAATGAAATAGGAGAAGGACAGGCCCACTTCTTGCGCTGCAGCGGTGAGTGATGCACCAACCACAAACAGCATAACGAAAAGATTTTTTTTCATTTTATCGGGAGTTATAATCAAGAAATAGTTTTTGCATATATGCTTTGCCAAAGGGAAGTTGTGTTTCTTCTCCTTCTTTTTTCAAATAGTTATGAAGGTCAAAGTCATAAATGTGTTCTTGATTTGGTGCTACATAACCAAATCCATTGTTGAAAATGTAAAGAGCAAATGATTTGGTATCCTTTGCCAGCAGGTTTTTACTGAAAGTAAAGTCAGAAGAATTTGCACCGAACTGATTTAACAACGTGTTGGAAATGTCCGTTTGTCCACCGAAAGTTTGTATCGTAGTATCTTGTTTGAGGATGGCACCACCCAGCCAGAGCATAGGAATTTTAAATCGTTCCTTTTCTTTCAATTCTTCGGGGTTAGGAAAGCGATGTCCGTGATCTGCCGTTATCATGATAAGCGTATTCTTCCACCAGTCTTTCTTCTTAGCCTCTCGAATAAAATCCCCCAGGCTTTTGTCGGTATAATAGCAGGCGTTAAGAAATTTTGCGCTTTCATCTTTGCCTTCGAAGACGGGAGCCATGGGTACTTCAAACGGCTCATGACTGCTCAAGGTGAGCATCACTTTAAAGAATGGATGCTTAGCCGTATCACACTCTGCAAGCAACTGATTAAATACAAAATGATCTGCTACACCCCATTTCGAATTATCGATGCTATTATCAAAATCTTCATCATCGGTAATGTTTCCGAATCCAGCATTGGTGAGATAGGACTCCATGTTGGCAAATCCAATATCACCACCATAGACAAATGAAGTATGATAGCCGAGTCGTTGCAAGACCTTGGTCAGAAAGGGCAAGTGTTGGGTCTTATTAGGATTCTTAATGATGGATGTGCGGGGCTGTGCGGGATATCCACTTAGTATCGATACCAGGCCCTTGTCGGTACGGTCTCCGCTTGCATAAAAATTTGTAAAGAGTATTCCTTCTTTCGTCAGCGCGTTTAGCGAAGGCGTGATGCCAGGAAGACCACCGAGGGGTTCAATAATTTTGGCGGTGAAGCTTTCCAGGATGATTAAAATGACATTGGGTTTTTCTTTGGAAATCAGGGTGGCGGTTTTGCCTTCGGAATGGATAAGTTCTCTAAATGTTTTATCGTATTCCCGAAAGAAATTGTCAGGATATTCACTTTGATTATCCCGCAGTACACTGTTTAAGAAATTCCAGATTGGATTTATTCCTGCATGGTTGGGAAATGCTTTTGTTTTATGAAAATAAACAACTCCCGTATTCAGCGGGGCTACACTAAAACCACTTCGTATCGGGATAATCAATGCAACTGTGAGAATCAGCCAGACAGGCGCCCATTTTTTTTCGAGCCGACCCAATGTTTTAAGTATGGGGGCTAATCGTTTCAGATAGATAAATAAAAATGAAACGAACACCAAGATAAAAATTAATACCAGGGTAACCAGGACGCCTACCGATACGCTACTCGCAGCTTCTGAGCCAATATACATCAGGGGTGTAGAGTTTATTCTGAATCCCCAATGCTTATATAGCTCCAGATCAGCCACAATAACAAGTGAGCTGAGAGCTAAAAAGAGAATCGTAAATGAACTTTGAAATAGTAATACAGTTCGATTTGAAATAAAAGGAGAAGCAGTGAAGACCAGCCCTGTTATGATCATCCAATACGCTGTCATGGCCACATCCATGCGTATCCCCAGCGCAAAGGGCATGAGAATTTCCTTAAGTTCTAATTCCGATGTTTGAGAATGGAGATAAACAAAAAAGAGTATCCTGCCTAAAACAAAAAAGAGGAGCCAGAAAAGACTCAATAATCCAAAAAACCGAAGGCGATCTCTCATGCTGGCTGCGAAGATACGAAGCCAAAATCAATGTGCCGTTGGTAAAAAGTTGTGTTGAAGAATAAAATTGATTAGTACTTTTGACTACATAAATTCATTTTTATGTCAATCAGATTTCAATCACGAGTTGCAAGCTCTTTCATCTTATTTCTTTGCCTCACCCTTTTAAGTTGCTCAGAGAAGAAAACTCCTGCTGACCTGATTATTCGTGGCGGAACGATTTATACTGTAGAGAATCCAAACCCTATTGTGGAGGCTGTAGCGGTAATTGGAGATAAGATTGTTTATGCCGGTGATATTAAAGGTATTTCAACATTTCAAGGTGAAAACACAAAGGTGATTGATCTTCAGGGTAAGACCATGACCCCGGGATTTATTGAAGGACATGGGCATTTTTTTGAGGTGGGTTATTTTGAAATCGACCTCAATTTGATGAAGGCAAAGAATTACGATGAAATAGTTGAAATGGTTCGTGTCGCTGCTGAAAAAGCCCAACCGGGTCAATGGATTTTAGGAAGAGGATGGCACCAGGATAAATGGGACAAATTACCTGATGATATGGTGAATGGATTTCAAACGCATGATCGGTTAAGTGAAGTTTCTCCCAATAATCCTGTCGTGCTTGAGCATGCCAGCGGTCATGCGATCCAGGTTAATGCAAAAGCTATGGAGATAGCAGGTGTTAATCAGTTATCTAAAGAGAGTTTAAGCATAGTTTCGAACGAAGGGGGTGAAATAATAAGAGATAAAAATGGAAACCCCACTGGTATTTTTAATGAGTTAGCGACAGATTTGATTTATAAATATAAGCCCGCTGCCGATGATGATCGTGACCGGCAGGCAATTGAACTTGCTACGAAAGCTTGTTTACAAAACGGAATCACCAGTTTTCATGATGCTGCAAACGTTGATGTTACCCGCAAAAGAATTGAACTCCTAAGGCAGGCCAAAAAAGACGGATCACTTGGCATTCGCCTTTATATGATGTTAGGTGGGGATGATATTGGGCTGGTGAAGGAATGGTTAAAGAAAGGTCCTGAAATTGACTCCTCTCATTGGCTTACTATTCGATCTATCAAACTTTTTTGTGATGGCGCGTTAGGGTCCAGGGGAGCTTGGTTACTTGATTCCTATTCTGACCGTCCTGGTTTTTTTGGAATGGCAACGATTTCAATGGATACAGTTCTTGCAATTTCGCGCCTGGCACTTAAATCAGGTTTTCAGGTTTGCGCTCATGCAATAGGTGACCGTGCTAATAAAGAGATACTGGACCGTTATGAAATAGCTTTCAAAGAAAATCCTGATATAAAAGATCACCGTTTCCGCATAGAGCATGCACAACATCTCCAGCCGTCCGATATTTCACGATTTGGGAAATTGGGTGTGATCCCGGCCATGCAAGCCATTCATCTTTCATCCGACCGACCATGGGCCATTGAGCGGCTGGGAGAAAAGCGTATCAAGGAAGGAGCTTATATGTGGCAGTCGCTACTGAAGTCAGGAGCAAAAATTGTGAACGGTACGGATGCCCCTGTGGAACCAGTTAATCCTATCGCCTCTTTCTTTGCTTCGGTTACACGTCAAACTTTAAAAGGTGAACCAGCTGGAGGATATGAGCCTGAAGAAAAAATGACACGCGAGCAAGCGTTAAAGTCGTATACATTAGATGCGGCCTTTGGTGCTTTTGAAGAGAACATAAAAGGATCCATTGCCCCTGGCAAACTTGCTGACTTCACTATATTTTCAAAAGATATTATGACAGTCTCCGATGATCAGATTCTGTCAGCCGAAGTTTCTATGACAATTCTGGGAGGCAAAGTTTTGTATGAAAAGAAATAATAAAGCCTGCTCCACAAGGAACAGGCTTTGCACCATTACGGTTATAGTGTTCTATGATTTCAAAAATTTGTGCGCTCTGTCGTAGAGCATCTTTCTATCGGCAGTAATAGAAGGATCGGAGTAGATCTTAGAGGACAACTCTCCAACCACCCCTTTTTTATATCCAAGTTTTTCGGCTATTTGTTCACAAAAGTGGATCTCACTTCGGAAAACCTGACCATCACTTTTCATAAGTTGAATCAGATGATAAAGGTTTTCAAATTTTTGATCCTCAGTAAGTGAACTTAGATCACCAATGGCAGCAGGCCTTTTAAGCATTTCATCAATTTCATCCTTGGTCATGCCGTTTGCTTTTCCAATTAAATGGATGACTTTGCTTTCATGTTCGCCCACCGACCGGTCGCTGGCGGCAAGGTTAATTAGCACATTTAGTTGCTCTTTAATCATAAGGGATATTTTTTTGACAAAAATAATTACTCAACCATCGAAATTTACCGCAAAAAACCAATATTTCTTACATCTTGGCGAAAAATGTTACTCTAGTTATTGTATCATGCAACCCTGATTTACCTGGACTGTCTTTCTAACAAAATTCTCTTATATATGAAAAAGTGGGTGAGTATTGTTTTACTGGTTTTTGTTACCATCATTTCAGTTGCTCAGCAAAGTGAGGTCAGATCGGTGGGTAGTTTCACCGGGGTAAAGGCAGCTGAAGCAATTGATGTGTATTTGAAAAAAGGTGATAAGGAAAGTGTAACCGTTGAAGCGACCGGAGTAAAGTTATCAGATGTTCTTACTGAGGTATCAGGAGGATATTTAAGAATACACATGCTCAAAGGCAACTATAGAAATACCAATGTAAAGGTGCATGTTACCTATGTTAGTATTAATAAAGTGTCGGCCAGTTCCGCATCCAATGTCTTCTCAGAAGGAACCATCCATTCAAACTCATTAGACATAAGCGTTTCAAGTGCAGCCTCTGTAGAATTGTCAATGGATGCAGAATCATCTACCATTGAAGCCTCCAGCGCTGGTGATGTGCACCTTGAGGGTAAGGTCAAACAATTAACCATGGAAGCGAGTAGTGCCGGAGAAATTGATGCCTATGATCTGGAAGGAGAAATTGTTGACGCAGTTGCGAGCAGTGCAGGAAGCATAAAAGTTAATGTGGTCAAGCAATTGGATGGGCATGCCAGCAGTGGTGGAAGTATTCGATATCGCGGAACACCGGCAAGAACCAATACAGATTCCAGCAGTGGTGGTTCTGTTAAAAAATCAAATTGACCGTTCCTTTCATCAAAAGACCCTGGAGCCTTTTCTAATAGAGTGAATAAGTCTTTCTTCCTGTGAAAACAGACGGTCCTCCTGCCTGTTCAGCTCCCAGTTGATGCGAGCCAATTTGAAATTCCTGAGGTAAGAAGCATCGGATTTGCTAATCGCTAATGTTGGTCGCTTAATAACAAAGTTTTTCATAAACCTGATTTTTTCTTGAAAGACGTAAAAACAAAGATTTTAGTTTGCCTTTTTCAGCCTTAATAGTCATGAATAGGTCAGATTTTAGTCTGGTTTTGAATTTCATGCATTGAAATCGATTGAAATAAGTCCCTTCTTCTTAACGACCAACCCATTTGTTTATTCTGCATTAAAAATTTTAGTAGGATGGAAGTTTGCGGTCAAAGTCCAAACGAACATAAGTTGAATTGCTTTCATTGATGGAGGGTCAATTTTACCCTGATCATGTTAAATAGTTAGTATTTTTTATAAAAGTATTTTAAAAATTAACCTTGGGTATTAAAAAAGGAATAATTTTGTTGCCATCTGTTAAAAAATACAACCACTATGGCACAATTGAGATTTGAAGCATTAAAGAAGCTAAATGAGCGCTCTAAAGTCCATGTTGAATTAACGTCTCCTAACATTTCTAAATTTTTTGGAGAATACGTTTTTGGCATGGAACAAATGCGGGCAACTCTGGCCCCCGCAGTTTTCAAGAAAGTAAGTCAGGCAATTAAGAACCATGAGAAGATTGATGAGACTACTGCTGATGCCGTTGCGTCTGCAGCAAAGTCATGGGCAATCACAAAAGGAGCCACGCACTTCACACACTGGTTTCAACCTATGACCGGTGGAACGGCTGAAAAGCACGATTCATTTTTCGATGCTTTATCCGGGATTGAAAAATTTAAAGGCAGCGAATTGGTTCAACAAGAGCCGGATGCTTCCTCATTCCCAAGTGGTGGCATCAGAAGTACATTCGAAGCCAGAGGTTATACAGCATGGGATCCTACATCACCGATGTTCTTATATGGTAAGACATTAAGTATTCCAACCATTTTTGTTTCCTATACCGGTGAAACACTAGATACCAAGTCTCCTTTATTGAAAGCGTTAAAGGCTGTTGACCTTGCCGCCACTCAAGTGTGTCAGTTATTTGATAAAGATATTCAGCATGTGGTGGCTTCACTGGGTGCTGAGCAAGAATATTTCGCAGTAGATAAAGCATTGTATAATGCCCGTCCTGATCTCGTTATGGCAGGTCGCACCGTATTCGGTCATGCCCCAGCACGTGGTCAACAAATGGAAGATCACTATTTCGGAACTATTCCAGGACGCGTTTATGATTTCATGCGCGATTTTGAAATTGAAAGCTGGAAATTAGGAATTCCTGTTCGCACACGTCACAACGAAGTGGCACCAAGCCAGTTTGAAGTGGCTCCGTTGTTCGAAGAAGTAAACGTAGCGAACGATCACAACCAATTGATGATGGATGTGATGAGTCGGGTTGGTGAAAAACACGACTTGAAAATTCTCTTCCACGAAAAACCTTTTGCAGGATTGAACGGAAGTGGAAAACATAATAACTGGTCATTAATTACTGACACTGGTGTAAACTTATATGCACCATCAAGCTCTGCCCGTGATAATTTACTCTTCTTGACCTTCTTCGTGACTACCGTGAAGGCAGTGCATGAACATGCTGATCTTCTTCGTGCCAGCATTGCAACAGCGGGAAATGATTTTCGTCTGGGCGCCAACGAAGCCCCTCCGGCCATCATGTCAACCTTCATTGGTTCACAGATGTCGGCTGTGTTGGATGAGTTGGAGAGCAAGGGCAATGTAAAGATTGAGAAAGGCGACAACATGTATATGAAACTTGGAATCGATCAGATTCCGGAAATCATATTGGATGCTACCGATCGTAATCGTACATCTCCTTTTGCTTTTACTGGAAATAAGTTTGAATTCCGTGCCGTGGGTGGCAGCGACAATTGCGGTACTCCAATGAGTGTCCTTAACCTGATCGTGGCCGAGCAGCTTACTCATTTCTATGCAGAAGTAACCAAACAAATTGAGAAAGGCGAAGAAAAGAGAATTGCGATCGTAAACGTTTTGCGTCAATACATCAAAGAATCAAAAGCGATTCGCTTTGAAGGAGATGGTTACTCTGACGAATGGGTGAAGGAAGCAGAAAAACGCGGATTGGGCAACGTCAAAAATATGCCACGGGCTATTGAAGCGTATGTTTCAAAGAAGTCGTTGAGCTTATTTGAGAAGCATGGTGTGATGAGCCACAAGGAAGTAGAGGCTCGCAACGAAATCAAATTGGAAAGCTATATCAAACGTGTTCAAATTGAAGCACGTGTTATTGGTGACCTTGCAATGAACCATATCATTCCTACCGCTATTGCATATCAAAACAAGTTGATCACCAATGCAAACGGATTGAAAGGGCTTGGGCTGGATAACGCTGCCGTTCTTCAAACTATTAAAGACATATCTGGTCACATTGATACTATCAAGAACGGAGTTCGCGAAATGGTTGAAGAACGCAAGAGGATCAACAAAATCACGGATACGCACAAGCGTGCTTTCGCCTACTGCGATGATATCAAAGAAAAGTATTTTGATAAAATCCGGGATGCCGTTGACAAGTTAGAGCTTCTGGTCGATGATGAAGATTGGCCATTGGTGAAATACAGAGAATTGCTTTTCCTTAGATAAGAATTGTCAGTCAGAAATTTTTGGAGCCTGTTTTCAATGTGAGAACAGGCTTCTTTATTTCTTAGCTGTTTTGGAATAATGTTGGATCATATCATCGATGGCATGGCTGATAAGTTCCGGATTTGACCAGGGAACAAAATGATCCATCGAATCGACCATAACCAGGGTAACAGTTGCGTTCACCATTTTCTCCTTTGCGAAATTGGCATTTTGATAAGGCACTAACCGGTCTTGTTTCCCTTGAATAACAATTGTGGGGGATACAATCCGCGACCATAAGGGTAGCATATTTTCCAACTCTGGCTTAAGTTGATAGATTTCATCATTTGAGGCCCGAAATGAACGAGGTAATATCCACCGAAGAAAGGGAGTAGCCAGTGGAGCCCGGAACCATTCCTTTGGCTCTAAGGCTGGATCAATCGAAGGGGCCACCATTATTAGTCCATCCACCAAATCAGGATAGTCCATCGCTACGCGGGCTATTAACGGACCACCTAAGGAATGCCCTACTAAAAATACCGGGCGATTGTTTTTATTTTTAACGATTACTGATTTTAACAGCTCTGCTTGCTTTTGTAAGGATGGTTCTGCGTTTCCGAAATTGGCATATCCAAATCCCGGTCGATCAACAGAAATAAGTTGTGCCTTGCTGAGCAAAGAACTATCTCCTAAAAAATCGATAAACGCACTCAATGAGCCAGGTGATCCGTGAACAAAAATCACCAATGGCTTTTGTTCATCGCCTACAATCACATAGTTTACAACCCTAAATCCTTCCTTGTAATTAACGATTACTCCTTTTTGTTTCTTATCAGCAAAAAATGAGTTGATCTCTGACTTGCTCATTCTGAACTGTAAACAAGAATGCATGGCACCAGTAAGGATAGCTAAAACGAAAAAACCGTAAATCCATTTTTTCTTTTTGCCATTGGTCATAGCGATTATTCGATGCGCAGAATTTTTTTATACTCTGCGTTATCGCGTAAAATTTGAGAGGCTTTTTTTACTTCGTTGTCAGTTTTGAACCGTGTCTCTACAATTCCTTTTTCAAAATAATAGCGTGACACAATCTCTTCTTCCAGAAGAGGTTTGATCTGATCTTTGAAATTGATCAAATCGTTTTTCCGTCCTTCTGCCATCCGTGTTTTGATGATATCCAATTGAGGTTTCAAATCGGTATAGCTCCTTTCCTTTTTCGAAAGGGCGATGAGATCATTGAGTTCACTTTCGAGCGAGGATTCATACGTCACTGATTGAGATTTTGCCCACGTGACAAACTCCTGATATTCGGCATCAGTAAGTGTAAAACTCTTTGCTTCAGAAATACTCGGATGTGCATAGGCATATTGCGTGGCAAAATCGAAGAGCAGTCCTTCGCGAAAAAGTGTTTGCGTTATCATGGAGGGTGTCGATGATTCGATTTTTATATCCGGATCAATGCCCCCACCATCAAATACTTTTCTGCCGTGAATGGTTTTAAATTCTTTTTTTACTGAATCAGGGATGCTACCCACGCTTCCATCTTCTCTTCGGTGAGAGTAGTCCAACACCTGAATGCAACGACCTGTAGGAGTATAGTATTTGGCGGTAGTAATTTTTACCTGCGAATTATAGGAGAGGGGGCGTGGAATTTGCACGAGACCTTTTCCATAGGATTTCTCACCCAGCACAATCGCCCGGTCGTAATCCTGCAAGGTACCCGCTACAATTTCAGAGGCTGAGGCACTTCCCCGATTGATAAGGACAGCCAGTGGTATTTCTAAATCAACAGGAGTGTTCAGAGTTTCATACGTAATATTATTCTCTGGCACTTTTCCTTTAGTGTCCACCACTTTTTTTCCTTTTGGGATAAAGATGTTACAGATATTCACTGCTTCATGAAGTAATCCACCAGGGTTGCCACGCAGATCCAGCACAATATATTTTGCTCCTTTTTCCTTCAGGGAAACCACTGCATTTTTTACTTCTTTGCCTGCATCAACGGTGAATTCGGTGAGTTGCACATAGCCCATGTCAGGGGCAATCATTCCAAAATAAGGGACGTTACTGATTTTAATTTTTTCGCGCTTGAATTCAATGTCAAGGGGATCTTTTCGTCCGGTTCTCTTTACAGTTAGTTTCACGACAGTACCTACCTGGCCTCTCATCAACTGATTGGCTTCTTCCATTGAAAGTTTGGCAAGATCAATACCATTCATTTTCAATACTTCATCACCAATCTTTAATCCATTTTTGAATGCAGGATATTCCTGGTAGACCATGGAAACTACTGTGCGATTCCCAATCGTGCGGGTTACAGCTCCGATTCCTCCATACTGTCCCGTATTTTGCGTACGAAAATCTTCTACCTGATCTTCGGAAATAAAATTAGTGTAGGGGTCAAGGGAACCAAGCATGGCATCAATACCAATCCGAATGGTTTTATTCGGATTGATTTCATCCACATATAAATTATTTACTTCTTTGAAGACGGACGCAAAAATTTCAAGGTTTTTAGCGATCTCAAAATAGCGCTCGGCCGGAGGCATGAATGATAATGAGATCAAACCTAGCATAACCGCACAAACACCAACAACCTTCTTTTTCATACCTTGATTATTGAATAGGGGAAGTCCAATCAGTCGATAAAGATACGGATTACCGATCAACCAAGTTGAGCTGATTACGTTATTTTGAAATCAAGGCCTTCCGTTTGAATAAAACACTAAATTTAGAATACAAAACCCCACAAAAGCTATGGATAATTATAGGCAAGGATTATTTGCGCTGGTAACATTATTGTTCGTTGCCTCCTGCGCTGAAAAAGGCAAATATGAGGCAAAGACAGCCGAAACTAATGGTTATACCTACGAGTATGTTACCAACGACCCGCTAAAGGCGCGGATTTACACACTGAAGAATGGGTTGAAAGTCTATCTGAGCCGGTATGATGTTGCACCTCGCATTCAAACCCAAATTGCTGTAAAGGCAGGAGGAAAAAATGATCCTGCAAATAATACTGGCCTGGCTCATTATCTCGAGCACATCATGTTTAAAGGTACTGCTGATTTTGGAACGCTTGACTGGTCGAAGGAATCATTGTTGCTCGACAGTATTGAGCATATGTTCAATACCTATGGCAAGCTCACAGATTCGATAGCGCGTGTAAAATATTATACGTTGATTGACAAAGTTTCCAGTGAAGCAGCAAAATATGCCATTGCCAATGAGTATGACAAGATGGTGAGTGAGATCGGGGCGCAGGGAACCAATGCCTACACGTCTGAAGATGGTACAGTATATATCAATGATATTCCAGCCAACCAGGTTGAGAATTGGCTAGCGATTGAAGGAAATCGTTTTCAGAAAATCGTACCGAGATTATTTCATACTGAGCTTGAGGCAGTGTATGAAGAAAAGAACATGAGTCTTGATAACGACTACTCGAAGACTTATGAAATGCTCTATCAGGCCATATTCCCTAAACATCCGTATGGAAAACAAACTGTTATTGGCACCATTGAGCATTTGAAAAATCCTTCAATCACAGAGATCAAAAAATATTTCAATACTTATTACAGACCTAACAACGTGGCGATTTGTATGAGCGGTGACCTGGATTATGACAAGACGATTGCGATGATCGATAAATATTTTGGTGATTGGCAACCGAATGAGTTGCTACCACGATGGTCAAAAGTGGAGGAGGATCCCATCGTAACCCCGATCGCAAAAGAAGTTTATGGGCCAGATGCGGACTGGTTACAAATCGGTTTCCGGTTTAATGGACGCAACAGTGAAGATACAAAGTTGCTACGCCTTACTGATATGATCCTTGCCAACTCCAAAGCAGGGTTGATTGACATTAATCTTAAACAACAGCAAAAAGTAATTGAGCCCACGAGCTTCGTGAATTATCTCAATGACTATGCTATCCATACCTTCACCGGTCGCCCACGCGAGGGCCAATCGCTGGATGAAGTGAAAAAACTTTTACTCGAACAAATCGAGCTTGTCAAGAAAGGTGAGTTCGAAGATTGGCTGATTGAAGCTACGATCAATGATCTTAAAAAATCCAGTATCCGCAGCTATGAGGATAATTACTCTCGATCGGATGGTATGGTCACCGCATTTACCAATGATATTCCATGGCAAAATTACCTGGCTGAAATTGATGACTTAAGGAAGTATACCAAAGAGGATATCGTGAAATTCGCCAACGCGCACTACAAAGATAATTACGTGGTCGTATATAAGCGAAATGGAAAAGACTCAGCTGCACTAAAAGTTACTAAGCCATCCATCACCAAGGTTCCACTAAACAAAGAAGACAGATCGCCCTTTCACGAAAAAATCGCAAGTAATAAAGTGGATAAACTTCAACCGGTATTTCTTGATTATGAAAAAGATGTCACAAAATTGACCATGGATAAAGACGTGGAAGTATTGTACACACCTAACAGCGAGAATGACTTATTCACCTTGTATTATTTGTCGGATGTCGGCACTAATAATAATTCTAAAATGGATGTTGCGGTAGAATACCTCCAATACATTGGAACGGACGATATGACTGCCGAGGATTTACAAAAAGAATTCTACAAGTTAGGTTGCGCCTTTGATGTTTTTGCCTCCGGTGATCAGACCTATGTATTTTTGGAAGGACTAACTGAAAATATGGATAAGTCCATCCAGCTATTCGAAAAGCTTCTGGCGAACCCGAAAGCCGATGACGAGGCATTAGCGAAGATGATTGATGGAATTTTTAAGAAGCGCGATGATGAGAAGAAGAGCAAATGGTCCATTATGTTCAGTGGATTGATGAACTATGGTTTGTATGGACCTAAATCATCATTTACCAATGTGGTTAGTAATAAGGATTTACGAGCATTGAAATCCCAGGAATTGACTGATATCATTAAAGACTTTACAAAAACACAACATAGAGTACTTTATTATGGACCTAAGAAAGGTGATGAGTTGGTAGCCTCCTTGAATAAGTATCACACCTTGCCCGAGCAGCTAAAGCCAGTTCCCCCACCTGTCGAATTTAAAATGCAAGACGTCAATTCCTCTAGCGTATACTGGGCTGATTATGACATGGTGCAGGAGGAGATCATGTTCCTTTCAAAAGAGCCGGAGTTTAATGCCGAACAGATACCGATGGCCAGAATGTTTAATGAATATTTTGGCGGCAATATGAGTTCTCCTGTCTTTCAGGAATTGCGCGAGGCACAAGGCCTTGCTTATTCAGCATTCGCTTATTATGGAACTGCCAGCAAGCCGACTGGAAATGATTTGTTCTATGCCTACATCGGCACTCAGGCGGATAAACAACCGGAGGCGATGGGTGCGATGCTGAATTTGCTCCAGAATTTTCCGCGGTCAGAAAATGGTTTTGATGCCGCACGCGATGCTATTCTGAATCAAATTGAAAGTCAACGGATAACTAAAGCTGGCATCCTGTTCAATTATGAATCAGCGCGAAAAAAAGGATTGAATCATGATGTACGCAAGGACGTGTATGAGCAAGTCCAAAATTATACACTAGAAGATGTGGCTAATTTCCAGGCACAGCAGTTGAAGAATAACAAATACAATATTGTCCTGATTGGTAGCAAAGATAAAATCAACTTCAAAGATCTCGGGAAATATGGGGAAGTAAAGCAGCTTTCGCTCGATGAGATTTTTGGTTATGAAAAACCGGTAAAGATTAATACAGAGAAACCGAACCAATAAGGATATTCAACCGAAGGAGGTTCAATAACATTCTTGTATTTATTGAACCTCTTTTTTAAGCCCACGCCTTTCTGAGAAACCGAAGCCAGTTGCCGTGCATTACATTTTCAATGTCCTTATTGGTATATCCACGTTTGGCAAGGAGCGTTTCAATATTCTGAAGGTCAGCAATTGTTTCTAAATCATACGGAGATTGCTCTTTTCCATAGGCACCATCCAGGTCAGAGCCAATCCCAATGTGATGGGAATTGCCCGCGATCTGGCAAATGTGATCGTAGTGATCCATCAGTTTTTCAAGATTGCAGTTCATCTCCTTTGGATTTGATTTACCCCGAATCCAATCAGGCACCATCATCCAGGCGTCAAGCACTCCACCAATTACTGCTCCGCGATTGATTAATTCTTTGATCATGTCATCGCTGAGTTGACGATTGTGATCAACCAACGCCCGGCAATTATGATGACTTGCCCACACATGACCTTTGAAGATACCGAGTGCTTCCCAAAAACTATCATCGCACAAATGAGTGGCATCGAGAATGATGTTGAGTCTTTCCATTTCTTTCAACAATTCTTTACCTTTTGGCCTTAATCCTCCCCTTGCGTCTGTTCCCATTGCATATCGACCCGGCCCATAATGAGCAGGTCCCAAGGCGCGCAATCCATACCAGTAAGCTCTTTCAAGATTATCAACCGTTACCATTGAGTCAGCACCTTCGAGACTTAGAATATAACCGATGGCTTTATTGGGAGAAGTTTCAGTTCTCCATGTTGTTAAATGCTTTTCCAGCGATTCAAGATCAGTGATAGGAGTGAGTTCTCCACATGATTCCATTTCCTTATACCATGCCCGTTGTCCCTGGGTTTGTGCCCATGCTTGTTCGGGTGAGTGCCATCCGGGTAATGGATTATCAGGAGTTACGTACCGGGCAATTTGGGTAGCCACCACAATCGCCACATCACCTTTTCTCAATTCTTCAAAGTTTACGACTCCTTTACCCCGGTCTGCCTTATCGGTCATTCCTTTTTCTCGTTCACGAATTTCAGAAATGGATTTGCGCAAGTCACGATTCCATTCCATCGCATTCATACTTAAATCAAGATGAGCATCAACGATAAAATGATTGGCCATAGATCAATGTTTAGGTTAACAGCAAGCAACTACTTCTTACCGGATAATTTTTTGTCGACTACATCAGCAGGATATTTTAAGGCTAGCTTCCTGATCTCGTAGCTGAATTCGCGGAATGTCTCTTCCCATAGGCGAGCTTCTTCGGGAGTATATTTATAAAATCCATTGGCATTGGAGACACCTTTGCCTCCGCTTTTAACAACGTCATCAATTAGTTTTGGAATGGATGTAGAGTTACACAAGTCAGGCAAAAGATCTTTCATTACCCGGTGATAGGCATCTACTCCGGTAAGGTCCATCCATCGGAATACTCCTACCAGCGTCATCCAGTAACCAGCGTTATTGCGGCAGGCACGATCCACATCCTCTACTGTGGCATATTCATTTTCAACGAGGTAACATGCTTCCCGATACATCGCATACATTAAGCGGTTGGTAATAAACCCACGGATATCTTTTCTCACTAGCGTGGGTTCCTTCCCCCAGTGTTGCGAAAGTTCATACAGAAATTCTCCTTTACCGATATCGCTTTCATGGCCACAGATCACCTCTAAAAACCGTGTCGTGTGTGAAGGCTCAGCCCAATGTAATCCAAAAAAACGCTGAGGTAGAGTAGTAAGTTTTTGTAAGATGCTGATAGGAATGGCTGACGTGTTACTAGTGAGAAGACATTCTTTTGTGATGACTGCTTCAATCTTGTCGAACACTTGTTTTTTGATATTCAAATCTTCCAGGGTACACTCAATGACCAGCATACAGGGTTTGAGCTCGGCATAGTTTTCAGTGATGATCAGGTTATTCAGATAGTGATCAGTATCATAGCGAATAAGACCTTCCTCTTTTGATTTTTTAAGATGACCCGTGATTCTTTTTTCTGCGTGCTGCATATCGATTGAAACAGGCGCCACGGCAACAACTTTGTGGTTGGCCATCAACAGGCAGGTAGTAATACTGCATCCCATTAATCCAAGGCCAACTACTCCTATGGTGATGTTGGCAGGTTCAATTTTTTCGTGCATGAGATTTTTTATTTAGTAAGTGGCCCTTCCACCCGTAAGATCAAACGTGAAGGCAGTTGTAAAACTATTTTTGGGAGACACAATGTACAAAGCGATGTTCGCGATCTCCTGCAATGTTCCGCAGCGCTTCATCGGTATTTTGTCGGTCATGTATTTTACCTGCTCAGGCATCATGGCATCCACCAATGGAGTTTGAATGACAGCAGGAGCGAGTGCGTTAACGGTAATGCCAGTTTCGGCATACTCTTTTCCCTGGACTTTAGTCATTCCGATCACCGCAGCTTTCGATGATGAATAAGCGAGCATACCAACATTTCCTTCCTTGCCTGCAATACTAGCGATGTGCAAAATGCGGCCGTAATTATTTTTCAACATGAAAGGTATCGCATGCTTTGAGGTGAAGTAGCTGCCCATGAAGTTGATGTCAAATACTTTCCGGATATGCTCAGTTACTGTCTCGTGACTTTTGATGTTCTTATTATCTGCAATCCCTGCGCAGTTAACCAGGATATCAATCCGGTCGAATTTATTCCCTACGATGTTAATGGCTTCCCTTACTTTTTCCTCCTGGGTAATATCAACGGTTTGAAAAAAAACCTTGGGATGATCCTCAATATCAGGATGCGTTTTCAAATCCAGTACCGCTACGTCAGCGCCAGATTCAATCAATGCTTTGGTGATGGCCAGGCCCAGTCCTGAACTTCCACCAGTTACGATGGCGACCTGGTTAATGAAATCGGAATTAGTGACACTTGACATGTAAATCTCAATTAAGAATTTTGTTGATTTTTGTATTCATTTCTAATAATGGCAGCGGTCTTATGTTCCCCGGAGTGATGCCATCCGGGTGGCATGAAAATATAGCGTACCTTATTCATCAAGCCAGGGGCCGATGCGATATCCTTCCATAGATAATAGAGTTCGCCAAAATACACATCGAAAAAATTTTGCGCATTTATCTTTCGCGTGATTCCGTATTCAATGTTGATCTCCTGCTTTTCCGGCTGGTATGTTTTAAATACCCGATCCCAGATATTGAGGAGGTTACAAAAGTTGGTATCCATATATAATGGATTTTTAGCATGATGCACGCGGTGATGTGACGGTGTAAGGATGAACTCACCAAGAAATCCGAAGCGCGCATCCTTCATGAAATTTTCACCCACATGAATAAAGCCACCCCAGGTTCCATCAATAAACATGATCATAAACAACATAGCCGGTGGAACGCCTGCCAACATGCAAATTGAAGTTCTGATAAAATCGGCATACGGGCCTTCCAGAATAAAATGGGCATAGGTCACCGATAGGTTCATGCTTTCAGGGGCATGATGAGTGGAGTGAAGGCACCAGAACAACCTTACTTTATGCCCCAGGTAGTGATAAATGAAATGTGAAAATTCCCAGGCGATGTATCCATAGATAAACCAATACCAGGTCATCGAAGCAGGAAGAATGGCGTACGGAGAAAATGTGCCGATGCAAAACGCAACGATGCCAAAGGATATAAACCTGCCTGCTACGCGGTTGAATACATAGATAAGAAAGGGAATCTTATATTCAGCGGCATTGAATTTTTTATGCGCAAACGCAATCAAGATTTCTATGATGACGATAACGGGAATCAATGGTGAAAGCGCTGCGGTGATGCCTGCCCAGGTGCGTAGTGATTCGTAATTACCGGAGTCTATTAATTTGATCAGTTCATGTAGAGAGAAGAAATTAAGAAATATATCCTTAATCGCATCGAGGATTTCGACCATGGTAGACTACGTTTATTAGTATGTGAATTCAGTAAAAATATTAAACACTAATCTTTCTCTTTCTAGATACCACATTCCAGCTACCGGTCATTTTATTGTTTTCAATCACGGCCATCGTTTCATGAAGAGCTACTGTGGGGCAAATGTGATAAGGCACTCCATATAAAATATTGCCAACGTGAAAAGTGCCGGGGCTAATCTTTAACACCAGGTGCTCTTCACTATGTCCAATGGGTAGCACTTCGGGTGCATTCAGGAAATATACGCGGTTGGTGATAGGATTTTCTGAGGCAATGGCCTTATGTCCTAAATCAGTGGCAATAATATTGGCATCAGGTTTTGAAATGACGCGCGATACCACCAGGGCGGCAAACAGGAAAGGTTGCTCTGGCAAAAGTTGTTGGTATCCTTTATCCCAAAAGATAAAGGTTCCCGGACTGCATTCGACATCGTTTCGCTGCGCATGAATAGGAAAGGAAGGTGTTCCTCCTGCAATGATCACAAGCGACTTTCCAAACTGATCATTGATTTGTTTTTTAAGTGCTTCAACAGGATTGAAACCCTCATCACATTTTGCGCGCCTGATCTCCAGGTCACTATCTCTTAAATGACCATCATAGGCATGGAGCCCTTTGATTTCAATTCCTTTCAGGTTTTGCGAATTGTCAAAAAGTGCAAGCGCGTTTTCGGCTAAAATCCCTGTTCGGTTCATGCCCACATTCAGATCGATGTAAACTGAAATTTTTAAACCATTCTTTACGGCTTCCTTTGATAAATAAGCGGCAGAATCAAGATTATCAATGAGGCATCCGAAATGAGTGGATGGAAAATGTTGAATTAACTTAATAAGCCGCGGTACTTTTGGTCCAACTGGCTGGTAGGCAAGCAGTACATCTGTAGCGCCAATGGATGCTAGCATTTCTGCTTCTGCGATGGTAGCACATTTGAATTTATAAATTCCTTCATCCATCATCATCCTGCATACCTCTGCACACTTATTGGTTTTTACGTGGGGGCGCAAGCGATTGACATCCGGCACAAATTGTTTTAGAATCCGGATATTTTCTTTTACGCGTTCAGGATATACCACCAGGGCCGGTGTATCCAGTTGATCAATATTGTCGATGGTGTACCATTCACTCATAACCAGCTCATCTGATGTAATTCAAACATAGCCTCGATTTCCACAGGAATATTATCGGGCAAGGAACCCATGCCTACCGCACTGCGAACACCCACTCCGTTTTCCTGACCCCAGATGGTGGCAAACAATTCGCTGCACCCATTGATGACGAAAGGATGACGCTCAAACTCAGGCACAGCATTCACCATCCCTAATACTTTTATTACTCTTTTAATTTTGTTGAGACTCTCCAGGTTGTTTTTTAATGTTGCAAGTATTGCTAACCCCACCTGTCGTGCTGCCAACTTGGCTTCTTCAGCCGTCAAGTCCACACCGACTTTTCCAATGATCAAACTGCGATCTTCTTTCACGGTGCCATGACCCGATACATAAACATATTTGTCCACGATGAGGAATGGTTTGTAGACACCCATCGGAGTAGGAGGTGGTGGTAGGGTAAGCTTTAGTTGCTCAAAGGCCTGGTCGGGAGTAAGGTTATCCATATTAATTTTGTGAGATTCTAATTTTGTCGGGTAATGTCCTAAGATTTTAAATAGCGCGCAATAGCTTTCTTACAATAGGCAGGTTTCCTGCACTTGCGGTTTCTTGCGAGACGGTGGTCTGAACGACATTAATAGCATTGTCTGTGATACGTTTTAGTTTAGTCGCATGGAAACAGGAAGTGATATTTTTATCGTGTACTTTTAACCCAACTAAAGCCAGTCTCCATGAAAAAGATTGCCGTATTTATTGTGTCAGCAGTTCAATTGTGCTTCCTTTTAGGTTGCTCACCAAAGGAGAAAACGAATAGTCGTATTGATGATGAGACGATCACTAAAGATGAAAGTTTTCGGTCGGGTATAAAAACCGGAAACTTTGTGAAGCTAAGTGCTGGATATACCTATTATGAATTTGAGAATTCGGGCAACGACACGCTGCTGGTAATGGTTCATGGATTTTCAGTGCCCTCCTACATCTGGGATTCGACTTATTACGCTGCATCGAAAAGAGGATATAGTGTATTGAGGTATGATACCTATGGCAGAGGTTATTCCGATAACCCGGATGTGGTATATGATTTGGCGTTGTATACTCAACAGCTACGGGAACTTTTGGATGCTCTTCAGATTAACAAACGCATCAATCTACTTGGCTTATCAGACGGTGGCAGAACGATCAGTGCTTTTGCGTTTCAATATCCTGAGCGAATCAAAAATCTTATTTATGTTGATCCGGCAGGTTTTGAAACCATCACTGCAGAAGGAAACTATCCGGTCATGGTTTCGGAGGAAGAAATGCAAGCCTTTATTAACAGCGACAATTACAGGAACATGGCTCAGGGTCAGCTCAGTGATTTCTACGACTCTGTGCCGTTCCGGGGATGGGACGATAAGTATAAGAAGATAATGCGGTTCAAGGGTTTTGTTCGGGCGTTGCTATCTACAGGAAAGAACAGATCCAGTTTAGAGAATGAACATCGCAGGATTGCAGAATCAGGAATTCCCGTCTTTGCCATTTGGGGAGAGCATGATACGGTAGTCAAGCTGGAAGAAGTTCGCGGCAATCTCATGGATCGAATCCCGAACGTCAACCTATTCGTCCTCCCAAAATCGGGTCACCTTCCTCAGATGGAGCAGGCTGGCATGTTCAATTCCATTGTATTTGATCAGATCATTTGCTGCGAGCATCCGTAGTTTGTATTGTCAGTGGCACTTACCTAAAACCTGATGTTAACGGGATATGCTAGTCACCGCTGTCTTTTGCCCGCGATACCCATTTAGGCGCATCATTTATTCCCTGTCGTAATAATAAGTTTAATTGTGCCGCATGATGTTGAACGTGCCTCATGTTATACAGCAATATTTCTAATACAGAATAATTCTTAGTTCCTGATTCTGGCTCTTCGATAAATCGCTCATTTAATTTTTCCTCTGTCAAGCCTGATAACACGATTTGGCATTTGGTGCGACATAACTTCAGGTAGCCAAGTAATTCTTCTTTACTATAATACCGATCGGGGATAATATCATCGATGGCATCGACTGGTACTTCGTTCGATTCTTTAATAGTGAAGGGGAGGGGTGAAGAAAAGTTGTTGGGTGGTATCGTCAGGTAGTAGTCAAGAAATATGAGGCTGTGATAGGTCATGAAAAAAAACTTTCTGTTGTTGGTAAAGAACTCATCGGGACACATCCGAATCGCATTTTCAAGCATGTCAATACTTGCTCCGAACTGTTTCCACAAACTTTCTTTCAACGCGTCTATCATCATATCGTCAAATACTGTTAGTTAGAAGTTGGCCTACTCCAGTTATACATTGTTAAGTAGTCCTTAGGGAGGAGATATCTTTCATGTCTACCGTACTCATATATTTTTGTAATCCAGTTTTTGCACTATTTTGGTTAGTGGCGTTAGAGCACCACTCGTATGCCAAGGTTATAGATGTTCCATACATTCGTGTTTTTTCCAGCAAATACATCGCTATAAAAAACGTTGATGTTAAACATCGTATTGAATTGGTACTGCAAGCCAGCACCATAGGAGAACGATTGACGGGTAACATCGCCCCACGAGTTCAGCATAGCTAATTGGATAAATGGAAAAAGGTGACGATTAATAAGATACGTACAATACAAATTAACGGGCATGGTGAGGTCAGCATCATTCTGATCGTCTTTAAACCGAATCAAAACGTCAGTCTGGCCAAACAAAAAGACCTTTCTACCCAACAATTGGGTGTATAAGAATTGAGTATTGAAGGCGTACCGGTTATCCCCCAGAAATTTACTTTCTGCGCTGGACTTATTGATGGGCACATGAAACGTATTTTGAACCACAAAATTTTTGTTACGAGTCGGAACGTACCGGGTTCGAAACCCAATGGCGGTGAGTCCCCTTCCATATTCAATCAATCCTTCACTGCTGTTGCCAAACACTTTCATAGGAGAACTATTAGGGTCTGCATCTGCGCGACCGGTGCGATAGGACAAATCCAATCCGATGTTAAGCCGACCGGATGAAGTCACACCATGGGTGACTTGCAACGTATTGATAAAGTAGGTATACCGTCTATTTGCGTTTAGTAACTCACCGGTTGAAGAATAGATCGAATTGGTAGTAAGCAGCGAATTCGAAAGAATGATTTCTGTATAGCTCTTCGGCATCATCACGGAAGAAACTGCAGGTGTTATCCGGTCACCAATCAAAAGTGAATCGTACACTTGTTTTCTTATGGATTGTGCCTGTGAAGTGCCTGTAACCAATGCGATCGTGATGACCAAAAGGAGGAATATTCGTTTAAGCATAATTAGTTGCAGGGACCAAAAACATTAACCGCCAACTCCAATTGTTTGCCCGACTCGGTCGAAATCAAGGTCATGTGATAAACACAGTAATCATCAAATCCATCATTGAAGGCATTGCGGGGAGTCCATATTCCAACATACCGGATTCCTTGCAGCGTAAACTCAATATAATTGTTTGCCTTATCATAGGATCCGGTGCCGGATGCAATTAAAATTGAATTGTCACGAAATTCGACAGTAAAGGTTCCGGTCGTTGATCCAAAATTATTATCATTCAATTGGAAGCTTTGTGCTGGATCAAAAGTATTTTTCCACCCATTTGAAACAGGCGGCACATAACCGCCCGGTGGCGCTACTACAATAGCACCATTCACCATGTTGACATCGCCTGTATTTGGATTTTGAACACTCAGGCAGTTAAACGTTTTACCATTCGAAGTGCCATTGGATGTTACTACCGTCATCGTATAAGTTCCTACGGGCAAGTCAAACGGAATGATGGTCGTAACTACCGTAGAGGTGTTTGTCAGCACACTCGCTTCAACCGTTCCAAATAGAACTTTCGTAGCACCTAATAGATTACTTCCTTTCAGAAGAACCAACTGATCAGTAATATTTGATGTAGCCACAATTTCATCCAGAACAACGGGCGAGGTGATGGTAAACGTTTTACTGTTCGAAGTTCCTCCCAGGTTCACTACCGTTACATTAACTGCTCCGCTAGCGATCGCAGGAACGACAACAGTGATACTGGTAGCCGTATTAGTGGTTGGTGTTACAGTGGTTGAATTAAATTTGACCGTTGCAGCGCCCAGGTTAGTGCCAGTCAATGTAATCGTGGTACCGGGAGTTCCCGATGTCGGATTTATAGTTGCGATGAAAGGAGTGACATAAAAGGTATTGGCGCTTATCGCAGTACCCAGCGCATTGATGACTTTAATTTTTCCATTGGTGGCGCTAACGGGTACGGTAGCTGTGATTTGTGTGGAAGAATTAACAGTGAATGTCGTAGCCGTTACATCATTGAATGAAACACCTGTAATCGCGGAAAATCCTGTTCCTGTGATAATGACACTACTGCCTAGTGCACCACTGGCAGGACTAAAGGAGGTAATGGTTGGGGGTACTAACACAGCAAAGTTAGTGGCTGATGTTCCGGTGCCGGCAGGAGTAGTGACCGAAATCTTACCTGTGGCTGCGCCAGCAGGAACATTGACTTTTATTTGGGTGGGAGAAACAATAGTGAAATTAGGTGATGATACCGTTGTTGTATTAAACTTCACGTTAGTTACATTAACAAAGCTTGTCCCTGTAATCGCAACTTCCACTCCAACCGCTCCGCTGGTAGGTGAAAACGAGGTGACTGCCGGACTGCCTATCACCGTAAAATCGGTTGCACTTTGTGCTGACCCTGCAGCGGTCTCAACGGTTATCTTTCCGGTAGTTGCAGATGATGGAACTATTGCTGTAATTTTTGTTGGGCTCACCAGGGTGAGGGATGATGCTGTACCCGTTCCGAATTTAACTACCAAAGCACCTGCATCGAAACTTGTTCCATTGATGGTGACGACCGCTCCCACTGCCTCACTGGTTGGTGTGAAGGAGGTAATCGTTGGCGCATCTTTCACCACAAAGTCAGTTGTACTTACAGCATCACCGCCAGGAGTTGTTACGGTCACTTTTCCCGTGGTTGCTGTAGTGGGTACGGTGGCTTCTATAAGGGTTGCATTTTTGATATCAACGACAGTGGCTACACCCGCTCCAAATTTCACCTGGCTTGTTTCTTCAAAGAATGTGCCTGCAATCAGAACTATTTTTCCCACAGGTCCGATGGCCGGGGTAAGTGAACTTATCGTTGGTTTACCAACTACAGTAAACGTTGCATTTCCTGAAATTCCTCCTTCTGTGGTAACCGTAACATCAAGAGCGCCCAGCGATAGGCCTTCTGGCACAGTCAGTTTTATTTCGGCATCACTTTTTGAAATAAATGTAGTGACGGTCTTTGTTCCAAACGATACGGATGAAGCGGTGTTTAGATTTTTACCCACCAGATTCACATTCATTCCAATGGATGCTTTGGCCGGCACAATCGATGTGATTTCAGGTTCACTAGGCAACACTAAAAAGGATACGCTATTCGAAGTTGCTACATCAGTCTTCACCGATACCGCCATTGAGCCAGGTAAAATGCCGGGTGGTACAACCGTTTCAATTTTAGTGTCCGATTTGGAAGCAAGTGGGGATGTTGTACTACCAAAAGATGCGGACTCGGATGTTGCCAGGTTCTGACCCGTAATCGTAACGGGAGTTCCAATTGGTCCTTGTATGGGTTCAATGGTGGTAATAACAGGCTTTGGTTTCTCGGGCTCACTGCACGTTGAGAGGCCCAGTGCCAGCCCCAGCATTGCCAAGACTACGAAAAGTGATTTGTAAATTTTCATACAAGGTACTTATTAACTAATGCTGTAATTGATGATATAAAATGACTCCTGACTTACCCTTCAACATTCTCATTCTGCTCAATTCTGACTGAGGTCGTATAGGATGCGGTTGGTTCTTCGTTCCAATTCCTGAAGACGCTTATCCAACATCAATACCTCTTCACTGATGTCTTTTTCCAATTCCTTTTTCCTGGCATTAATTTGCTTAACACGACCGTTAGCGATATCATTAATGACTGCTAATTCCTGGTTAAGCGTAAGAATATTTACGCCATGTAAGTCACCTAACGCATAGTCCAATAGTGATTTGAACTCCAGCGTCTTCACCGGACTTTCCCAGAACGCAGAGACATATTTTTCATAGGTTAGCCGTTCCTTATTTAATTTTTCGAAAGCCCTGTTGTATTGCTCGGTGGCATCTGTGAGCTTGGCCAGCGCCTGGCGACTTTCAGTTGATTGCACGCCCAACATCTGAAAAGCATCTTTAAAGTCCTTCGCCTCGTTGATATAATCCGTGAGTGTATTAGAAATCAGCGGAAATGCTTCGTCCTTATTCGAGACATTCACGGTGCGGTCATGGGCACTGGTCATCGTTACCACTTCTACCACTCTTGTTCTCTTCAGAGCTCGGACTTCAAACGAATATTGTCCTGTGAACTCCTTAACATCTTTGAGAACATCCCAGATAATAACACGGTCTTTGCCAGAAGAAACGGACAAACCAACTCCATTACCGCTAACTGCTGGTAAGGACTCTGAAAAGTTATTTTTGGAGGAGTATAATGCTACTTCAAACAGCTGATCCGGGTTAGAATTCTCAATGTCATACCGAACAATAATTTTGCTCCCTACAGCCTCCGCTATAACATTTGTTATGCTTTGGGCTTGCAATCCCTGAAAAAAGGGGAACACCAATAACCAAACCGCAATGCGTTTTTTCATATGCCAAAGGGAGACAAGTAATAAAGTTAACCGAATTGAGTCTCTTAAAAAATGATTTGGTAAATTTAGAAACTGAAATCTCACCAATGGTTAAATTCATTCTGATTGGCATGTTGCTCATATTCGTAAATCCTGTTCTTGGGCAAGGGGTGATCAAGGGTTTTAGCAAGCCCTCGTCTTTTCATATCGTGCCATCAAAAGACACCACTACGACCTCGTTGGCCATAACGACCAACTATGAGTTTTACAAAAACGAAAAGAAAACCGCATTGATTATCGGTAATGGTAGTTATAAAAACGGTCCGTTGAAAAATGCGGTAAATGATGCCCTTGATATGGCGTCCCTGTTAAGTGAAAAAGGCTTTAAAGTAATTCTGCGACAAGATGCCAGCCGGGTGGAGATGCGCGAGGCTATTCGCGAATTTGGAAATGAGATCATTGAAGGCGGAGTGGGTTTATTTTATTATTCAGGTCATGGACTACAAGTGGATGGTGTAAACTACCTTGTTCCGCTTGATGCCGACATACAACTTAAAGCTGAAGTGGCCGAAGAATGTGTAAGTGCATCCACGGTGCTGAAAGTGATGGAGTATTCGAATAACCGAATTAACATTGTTATTCTTGATGCCTGCAGAAACAATCCCTTTAGAAGTTTCTCCCGGTCTGATGAAAAAGGAATTACACGAATGGATCCTCCGCATGGTGCCAAACAAGGTTCCATCGTTGCTTTTGCAACAGCGCCAGGAGACGTTGCCTCTGATGGTGAAGGAAGAAATGGACTCTACACTTCCAAACTTATGAAATACATTAACACACCAGGTCTTAAGTTGGAAGAAGTTTTCAAGATGTCGCGTATCGATGTGTTGGGCGAATCGGTGGGGCGCCAAACTCCCTGGGAAAATAACTCGTTAACCGGAGAGTTTTATTTTACCGTCCATTAGACCCTTAGTGAGCCACGGAATCCCCTGGCGGCATAATAAGACTCTGCACCGTTGTGGTACACGAAAACATTGCCGTAGCGATGATCAGCAAAGAGGGCACCACCGAGTTTTCTAATAGCTGCGGGTGTTTTTATCCAGCTCGATGTTTTCGTATCAAACGTTCCCAGTTTCTGCAGTTCCCGATAGTGTTCTTCCGATAAAAGTTCAATGCCCATGTCATCAGCCATTTGAATGGCGCTATTTTCTGGTTTATGTTCTTTTCTTGCTTCAAGAGCTTCATGGTCGTAGCAAATACTTCTTCGTCCTTTGGGACTTTCCCCTGAACAATCATAAAAAATATATTCGCCTGTTTTTTTGTCATAACCAACAACATCCGGCTCGCCACCGGATTCTTCCATTTTATTGAGGGACCAGAGTTTTCCGACACTGGCTTCAAGCTTGGCCAGTACCTTAGTCCATTCTATTCCTTTATGCCGATTCATGTTTTTCTCAAAACGTGCTTTCAATAGGTGAAGTAGTTCTGTACGTTGCTTTGATGATAATTCCTTTTTCATGTTATATGATTAATTGATTTGCTGAACTGATTTAAGAATGATACCGTAAAATGCCCTCCGTAATATGACTTTCCACGTGAGTGTAGCAGTCGCAAATTCGTGCGAGAGCACCCACAAAACATAAAGGTTCAGGCTTTTTTTCCACTAACTCGCAATATCTTAATGAATATTATCTCCAAAGGCTCCTTTGGGATAGTAAAACTCCCAATATCTTGATAACCGATTCTTCTGTAAAAATGCCGGGCATCCTCATTAATAAGCGCACTCGTCAGCAGCAGTTTATGTCCAGCCTCTTTCATCTTTATATCCCAAAAGGCGACAAGCTTTCCCACAGGCCAATGAATTCTATATCATAGTTATACACCTCGATCAAATCACCTTCTATTTGTTCAAATAGCTCTTTGGGGCATATCGCCCTCATCAACCTTTCCGCCCATCGTGGAAGTTGTTTCATCCTTAGTTATGGATCAATTTCAATTGAGGCACCATTTTCCACAATTCTAATCTTGTCTCTTTCATTGCTTTTAGCACGGCAACGCCTGCACTGGTAATCGTGTAAATTCTTTTACGCCTTCCACCCCGTTCATTGGTTGCACCTCCGACTTTCGATTTGATATAGCCTCTGTCTTCAAGATCATACAGCGTTACATGTACGGCACTTAACGTCACCTTTCTTCCAAGCCACTGCTCGATTTCAATGGTGATGGCAGCGCCATAGGCATTTTCCTGATGGACGGCCACCATGGTGAGTATCACTTCTTCAAAGTCCCCTAAAAATTCTTTTGCCATTTACTTCTGATTTGAGAAGCAAATAAGTAAATTACTTTAACAAGAGCAAAATCGTGGTTAATAAATTGTCTTAAAGGGAGATACGAATCAGTTGACGAATCCGTCTTTTATGTGTGCTGGAAGGGTTGAAGGCGGAGTCTAAATTATTACTATTTCAATACCTCAACTCCCGTGACACTATCAAATAAAATAGTGGTACCTTCTTTTAAATCCAGGTTTAGTTTTTTTCCGGACTTGAAGATAATATTCCGTGTTCCGCCATCCTTTGTATGCACCATCAGCAAACCTGAATTGGCATAGATAAAATCGTTTTGCTCATTGTAAATATGGCAGCCCGCCTTGCGAAATATTTCTCTGAAACTGTTGGTTCCGTTTAAAGGTACAGCACAAAAAACGGACACAAAGTCTTTCAATTGTTTTCGGGCGATAAGTGTTTGGTGGGTTTCTTTTAATTCAGCTAGCGCTTCTGCTTCTTTGTCATTCACTACAAAGAGTGGCATAATTGAACCACTGAACTTATATTCATCATTTGACTTTAGAAAACGAACTTCCGGAGCTTTTTCCAATGTCAACCGCTCTATGTTTATTCCCGTTAGCGATTTCACAAAATTCACATCCAGTTTTTCTCCATTGGAGTATCCGGTGAGGTAATTCCAGACAATGGTTCTCCCTTCTTTTGCCACTTTTTTCTGAATAAAATCTCTTTGAGTATTGCTCAATTTATAATCGTTCATAAAAACGATGGCTTTGTATTGGTTCAAATTGACCAACCCTAAGTCGAAGTCATAAATATGATCGCCTACGGTGCCCGAGCGTAAAGCCTGTTCAATGGAATGGTCAAGCACGTTTACCGTGATAGGCAACGGAGCGGATTTTAAATAGTAAAATACGTCCTGGCTCCATACATAAAGTACATCAGCTTCTGATTGGTAGGGGATGGAAAGGCGTTTATCAAATAAATCCTTTTCTTCTTTCATCGTGGCTAAATAGTGGGGGTTGTCCCACCATCCAAAACCTTTTTGAACTCCAAAATCATAAAACCAAAATCCAATGCCACGCATCAATGGTAATAAGGCACACCTTTTCATGATGTTGGCGTAGGTACTATCGTAGCGTTCGGTGTATCGAATATTGTCTTTGTCGGTTTTGGGGTGTAAGTAGCCGTTGTCGATTTCATCAAGCCAAAGTTTTCCATGCAACAGAGTGGACTCTATAATTCCACGGGAAATTCCTGAGCCGCCTGCTTTCCTGCTTTCGTTCCAATACGTTTGTGGAGCAGCCAGGTAGTCGATGTATTTGCTTTCAAGAATTTGCTTAATGAACAAATGCCCACCCACGGTTTGACGATTGAATGTCATGTGCAGGTAGCCATAAAAAATACCGGTAATGATTGGCCTTCCCCATGTTTCTTTCACAATACGACAAAAATATTCAGCATCGTCTGCTACTACTTGTTGTTGTGCGGTGAAATAATCAATTACCCGTTGCTCAACCATAGGGTCTTTGAAAAAACCATCTTGTGTCTTTAGACGTTCCGGAATGCCAGGCACAGTTGCGTTTTCAAAAGTAAAGGCATCATTGGCCCATGATTTTTGCAATAGGTCATTGGTTTTATATTTGTTCTTGAGCCACCTTCGGAAGTATGAAGTCATGGCAACACCCGTGTCTGGGTCGTGGTCAATAAAACCCCAGTAATGCCATTCGCCATAAATGCCTCCTGCCACATGCATGCCCATCACTGCGTTTCCTTCGGGAGTTTTTGAAAGCTGTTGGCAAAACTCTACCAGCTTTTCGCCCGCTTCTTTTTTCCAAAGTTCTGAAGCCAGGCTTGCTCTTAATGCTCTGTTAATATCATACTCTTCATTGTGATAAGGCGGTCCGGCTCTTAGTGTCGTGTCGATGGGGCCATCGGCAAATTGTGTACATTCTTCGGGGTGAGTTTCGTTCCACCAAAAGGGAGCATTTACATGAATCCTGATTACAACATTGGCGTCCGGACATTGGTCTAAAACTCCCCTGACTTGCTTTTGCGCTTTTGCAATGTCTAAGGTTTTGCTGTCTTTATACCAGATGTCTTCGAGCCATAAATCGACTTGGAAAAGCCTGAAACCTATTTCGCAAAAGTTGTTGAGATTGCGCGCGGGCACTTCTTCCCATGACCACCGCCCACCATAAGCATGAGTAAGCGCATAAAATGCAGGTGATTGAGGTTGATCATTTACAAAAAGTGTGGGCCTGCCATGGTGTTGTTTTATTACAGCCGACTTGACTTTCTGTGCGGAAATAGAAAATGGAAATAAAACCAGGAAGAACAGGAATAGATTTTTCATTGTGTTGAGTTGTTGATATTCCACTGGTTGTAATTTCCGGCAGTCATCTCCTTACTTTCTTAGAATCTTCTCCATGGTCCTTCCTTTGGCCAGCTCATCAACCAGTTTATCCAAATAACGAATCTTTTGCATGAGTTTGTCTTCCATTTCCTCCACGCGATAGCCACAGATGAGACCGGTAATTTTAGAAACATTTGGATTCATTTGCGGTGCTTGCGCGAAGAAGGTTTCAAAATCACTTTTCTGGTCGATATGTTGTTGCAACGTTTGTTGATTATATCCCGTCAGCCAATAAATGATGGTATCTACGTCTGCCTTGGTGCGTCCCTTTTTCTCTGCTTTTTTTATATAGTGAGGATACACACTCACAAAAGGCATTCTGAATACTCTTGTATTATCCATTTTAGTTGTCTTTGCTTATAAAAGTCAATTCCCTTTACCAGTTGCGACCTGAAGTAAGGCACAAATGTAAACGTTGAAACTGATATTTTACTTTTACTCTTAACTTAGCAACACCTGAATCCTCAACATTTGAAGTATCCAGGCAAAGCATCCGTGTTAACCATTGTAAAATTGTTTCTACCGTTCAACTATTGTGGATCAATTCAAATTGATGCATTTTTAACTTTGACGTGAATTAGGCTGTGCCTTGAATAATACCCATACATTAAAACCATGAAAAGACTATTGTATTTCTCTCTCATACTGTTATTGGCAGGAGCCTGCAAGCAAGCTGCTGATACCAATACAAAACACATCGTGATTACAGGTATAGACCCTTCCAAAAAACCGGGTGATGATTTCTTTTCGTATGTCAACAACATCTGGTCCGACAGTGCCCAGATACCGGCCAGTCAAACTGGCGTAGGTGCCTATTCTTTTATGAATTACCCACAACGCATTCGCCTGCAGGGAATTTTGGATAGCATCTCGGCAATCAATCATCCGGCTGGAAGCATCGAACAAAAGGTGGGCGATTTTTATGCCTCAGGAATGGATACAGTCGCCATTGACAAACGTGGCTATGAACCTATCAAGCCTTTGCTCTCACGCATCGATGCCTTAACCGATGTGCCTTCGTTGCTGAAGTTGGTGGCCGAAGAACAAAAAGTAGGTGATGCTTCCATGATTGGTTTTTATATAGGCCCCGATGACAAAAAGAGTACCGTCAATATTGCTCAGTTTTATCAAACCGGAATTAGTTTGCCTGAAAGAGATTATTACTTCAAAACCGATTCTGCAACACTCGCCATTCAAACAGCGTATAAAAAATACCTTGCCACTCTATTCGCATTGACAGGAACGGATGTGACTGCCGCAGAGAAAGACGCAACCATTTCCTATGAAATTGAAAAACAATTAGCCGCTTCACACAGAACGAACATTGAACTCAGGGATGTGAAGGCGAACTACAATAAATTGGCTGTCGCTGCTCTGTCAAAAAAACATCCTGCCCTAAACTGGACAATATTGCTAAACGACCTGGGAATAAAGGTTGATTCGATCAACGTGGGGCAACCTGCTTATTATGACAAACTGAACGCCATGTTGAAATCGGTTTCCATCAACGATTGGAAAATCTATTTGAAAGCCAACACCCTTACCAACTATGCGAATTTTCTAAGCCAGCCATTTACTGATGCGGCTTTTGAGTATACAAAAATTTTAACCGGACAAGCTGTTAAGAAAAGACGTGCCGAAGAAATGACTCAAGCAGTTGATCGCTCACTCGGACATCCACTGGCACAGTTGTATGTAAAAAAATATTTCCCGGAAGATGCCAAGAAACGTATGGCTGTATTGGTAGACAACCTGAAAAAAGCATTTGAGGCACGCATCAACAAGCTGGATTGGATGAGTGATTCTACCAAAGCAAAGGCTAAAGAAAAACTGTATGCCTTCAACCAGAAAATAGGTTACCCAGATAAATGGAGAGATTACTCAAAGGTGGAAGTGAAAAGAGACACTTATTTTGAAAACCGTTTGTCGACTAATAAAAATGATTACCTCTACAGCCTGGATAAAGTGGGACAGCCCGTTGACAGAACAGAATGGCTTACGACTCCGCCAACGGTAACCGCGTATAATAATCCTCCGATGAATGAAATCGTATTCCCTGCCGGAATCTTACAATCTCCCTATTTCGATTTATATGCCGATGATGCGCTGAACTATGGCGGCATCGGAATGGTGATTGGTCATGAAATTACACACTCGTTTGACGATCAGGGAGCACAATATGATAAAGTCGGTAATGTGACAGACTGGTGGACAAAAGCAGACTATGAAAAATTCAAAGCGAGAACACAGCAAGTGATTGATCAATACAATTTGTTTACCGTGCTCGATTCGGTGCACCTGAAAGGCGCCTTAACGGTGGGAGAAAACACAGCAGACATTGCTGGGGTGGCTATTGCCTACGATGCCTTCAAATTAACGGAGCAAGGAAAAGACACTACAAAACTGGATGGCTTCACACCCGATCAGCGTTTCTTCATCTCGATAGCAAGAATATGGCGCGTAAAAACAAGAGATGAGTATTTACGCATGTATGTAAACACCAATCCGCACTCACCGCCCAAGTGGCGTGTGAACGGACCGTTGATGAACTTCACGCCTTTTTACAATGCCTTTAATGTGCAACCGGGCGATAAAATGTTTAAACCCGAAAACGAAAGGATAACGGTTTGGTAGGTAGGTAATAATTATTGAGTACTTCAACTCCGTGGTCTGCGTCAACACAGACCACGTTTAAAAATCTTGTAAATCAAGGTGAAGGCAACTTACTCCGACCTTAAACTATTCACGGGATTCATGAGTGCTGCTTTGATGGCCTGAAAACTCACCGTGAGTAATGTAATCACCAACGCTCCCACCGCAGCCACCACAAAGATCCACCATGAGATGGTGCTCCGGTATTCATATTTCTGTAACCAGTCAGTCATCAGGTACCAGGCCATCGGCATCGACAAAAGAAGAGAGATGCTCACCAACACAATGAAGTCTTTTGACAGCATACCCCAGAGGTTAACGACAGAGGCGCCCAGCACTTTGCGCACACCAATTTCTTTGGTACGCTGCTCGGCCACAAAACTGGCCAGCCCGAAAATGCCGAGGCAACTAATGAAGACGGCCAGCGCAGCAAAAGAAGAGGCGAGTTTACCAATGCGCTCTTCATCGCTGAACTTGCGTGCATATTCAACATCCACAAATTCATAGGTGAAGGGTGAGGCCGGATCGTATTTGGTGAATACCGTTTTTATTTTCTCGATAGCTTCGTGTGAGCTCATCTCCGGGTTGAGTTTTAAAATTACCAGGTTTGCATTTCCATCCCGGTCGATGTGCCAGAGCGATGCACGCACAGGTTCGTAGGGCGACTCGATGATCATGTCTTGTATTACGCCAATGATCGTATAGTTCTTATCATTCCAGGTCAGGGTTTCGCCCACGGGATTTTTGAATCCTAAAAACTTCGCGGCTGCTTCATTGATTACAAACGCATTGGAGTCGGATGCGAACTCGCGCGAAAAGTCGCGACCATCTTTAAATGTCCAACCTATGGTTTTGCCAAACTCGTGACTCACGCCATTGTTGGGAAAATCTACCGCCAGTGCCGGGTCTTTGCCAGACCAGGTGAAGCCGCCATTGGTATTCCATACTTGTGTTGTTGGGCTGCCTGCTTCGGTGATATCCACGATGGCACGCTCACTCGTCAGCTCGTTGCGTACGGCCTCAAAATGTTTGTGGATGTCTGGTGTTTGCAGATAAATATTGATGAGTCCGTTGCGATCATACCCGATGGGTCTGTCTTTCGCGAACTCTACCTGTCGAAACACTACGATGGTACCGATAATGAGTGTTACGGAAACAGTAAACTGCAACACTACTAATACTTTGCGCGGAATGGAAGCAAAACGTCCTACACGGAAAGTGCCCTTCAATACTTTCACCGGCTGGAATGATGACAAATAAAGTGCAGGGTAACTGCCGGCAATGATTCCTGTAAAGAGACTAAAGCCAATGCCAATGAGCCAGAACGTGGAGCTATCCCATAACAACGTAAGTCTTTTATCGGCCACTTGATTGAATGTCGACAACGAGAGATAGACGAATCCCAACGACAAAACAAACGCGATGAGCGCCACCACCACAGATTCAGTAAAGAACTGGTTGATCAACTGTGAACGCATAGAGCCTACCGATTTGCGGATGCCTACTTCTTTGGCGCGCTTCTCTGAGCGGGCCGTGCTCAGGTTCATGAAGTTGATGCACGCCAGCAACAACACAAACGCACCAATGATGCCAAACAGCCAAACAAACTCGATGCGGCCACCCACGTTCTTGCCTTCTTTGAATTCGGTATGTAGGCGCCACTTGGTCATGGGGTGCAGAAAGACTTCCGGTTTGTATTTGCGATCGTCTTCCGAAACTTTGTTATACTTTACATTGACAATCTTGGCGGAGACTTGATCCATGTCAGCATGGTCTGCAAGCTGTGCCCAGGCCTGGGTGAAGTTGCTGCCCCACGGCTCGTCCATCTTTTTAATCCATGGGTTTTCGATCAGGTATAATTCCCAGGGCATGATGAAAGCCATGTTGTTGAACCTGGAACTGTAAGGAATGTCTTCATACACGCCCGTCACCTTCACATCGGTTTTGTTGTTGACGCGAAGCATTTGTCCCATCGGGTCGGCATCGTCAAAGTAGGCTTTCGCCACGGACTCGGAGAGCAGGATGGAGTAGGGATCTTTCAGGGCGGAATCGGGCGTGCCGCGAAGCAACTTGATGGAAAGCATATCGAGGACTTGAGGTTCCCAATACATACCCGACTTACTAAATTTTTTATCTCCCACGGTAAGTACGCGGCCAAAGTTCCAGGTGGATTGCAATACGTATTTAAAATCGCTGCCAAAGTTATTGCGAATCTCCTCCGCCATAAGGTAAGGGTTGGCCGTTTGCGAGCCCTTTACACCATTATATACATTATGTTGCCACACCTGCGCGATGCGGTCATAGTTCTTATGATACTGATTATAGGTGAGTTCATCCCAAATCCAAAGACCAATGAGCAAGGCCACCGCCATGCCCGAGGCGAGGCCAGCCACATTAATGAACGTATAACCTTTGTTCCTGAGAAGATTCCTGAAGGCGATTTTGAAATAGCTTTTTATCATAGCGTCAGAGTTAAGAAAAAGAAGCCCATTGCCCCTTAGTGATTACTGCACATCTTACATTTGGTTACTGGAATTTGTGAAAAAGTGATGGGCATGGTGAGAGAATGACCGTACGAACCCGAAAGGGTTGCATTTTCCGTCCAAAACGGAGAGAATCTTTTTATTTGGGTGTGGAGTAAAATAATTTGTTTGTCATTAGCACTTGTGACCAGACGTTCTTTTAATCGTGTTGTCGCCTGTCACGAAACCCAAAACCAATTTGTCTTTCAGTTATGTTGGATATTTAGGATGTGTCTGTCGTTGTGTGCCTGTCCTTTTTTCACCATGGAGCAGAACACGAATGGGTGGATGGGCCGTGGCTCAAAGTCCGATTATGGTTACGACCATCACGTTGGAACGGCTGAACAAACGAGGCTACGAATCATTGCTTTCTTACTACGAAAAAGTACTCCACAACCTAATGAACCTCTGTATACGAGACCCGTACGTACAGTGGTGTGAGAGGCCGACCTCATCGGTGAAACACCCGGTGAGGCGGTCTACTCGATTGTGTGCTGTGTGGCCTTCTCCACATTTTATTAATAACTGTATTTAGTCACATGTCAATTTAAGGGCGCTTCGTTTGCGGAACAAAGCATGGCATGGAGTCTTCCCAGACACTATCTGTTAGTGGATGTTTATTACTACCATCGGCATTCATCATAAAAATTACTCCGTAAGGTTGAAACGTGTTGTCGCTTAGGGCGGCTTCTTCTTTAAACCCAAAGTCACCACAACTCCATAAAATTTGTTTTCCGTTATTGGCCCATACTGCATGCGCATCATTGGCTGGAAAAGTGGTGAGTTGTTGTAAATCCGTGCCGTCTGGTTTGACGGTAAAGACATCAAAATTATTATCGCCATGCTTTCGCGTGAAAAGAATCTTTGAACCATCGGGTGACCAAAACGGCACGTTGTCATATTCAGTTGTCAGTACTTCAACTTTCTTGTCGGCCAAGTTCATGATTCTTAATCCGCCTTCTTCTTTACTCCATACCCGATACACTATTTTCTTTCCATCCGGTGACCAGCTTGGGAAACCCGCGTTAGGTATTCCATCCGTTAGGTCAACAAGTCCGCTGCGATCACGATTTACCATCATTAGTTTGGCAGCTCGCGTTGTGCGATTTTGAAAATAACCTCCGTAGCCAAACACAATCTTTTGAGCATCGGGCGACCAACAGGGTGAAAACGCCTCACCATTGGAAGCGTTAAAAATTCGTTTCCTATTTGAGCCATCGGCATCCATATAGGCAATGGATGAATTGTCATCTTTTTCAGTAAGTAAAAGTTTGCCGTCAATCGAGAAACTTGGGAAGACGTCTGTGTACCGATATTCATAATTTGAATCCCAACTATATAATAATTGATTCTGTTTTTTGGGTGTCCAGTCTTGCCTTTCATAGATAACCGACTTTCCATCGGGCGACCAGGAGGGTGATCGTAATTTAGTTTTGATTGGACTCCCATTGGTATATCCTATTCCTTCATCTGGACCTGCCTTCACCAAAAAACCAATGTTGTCGTTACCGATAAATTGTGGCAATAATTTTAAACCTGAACCTGAAGTATGAACAGTCCGTTCGCCTGAATCAATGTTAACAGAAACAATTTGTGATGTTGCCCTTGATGCACCGAATGACGTTCTGGCGGGCCATGTTGCTTCAGGGTCGATTTCGTAAAACACCAGGCGCTTTCCGTCTGCTGACCATTTGGGAGAGCCAGAGCCAACGCCATCTTTAGAAATTTGACGAAGGCCAGAGCCATCAGGCTTGATCAAATAAATATGAAGCTCCTGTATATGTTCCCATCCTGCTCCATTCGTGTGTCCTTTCCATAACGTATTTCTATCTGAAGCAAAAGCAAGCCACTGACCATCTGGTGACCATGCAGGCCTGAAGAAACCATTAGGTTTCATCGGGTCTCCTTTTATTCCGTCTTGAGAAGTGAGATTACTTAATTGTTTTGTCTTAAGATTAAATATCCAAATGTTGGTAGTGCCTGTTTGACGCGAGGAAACAAATGCAAGTTTATTGCCATCAGGTGAAAGAACAGCTTGATCATCAAAAGCAGAATCATTGGTGAGTTGTTCTAATCCAGTGCCATCAGTGTGAACCCTAAAAATATCCGCCTGCCCCAAGCCATTTCTTTCAGAAGTAAAAATTATCCATTTGCCATCGGCTGAATAGGATGGATGATAGTCAAACCCGGATGACGCTAATAGTTTATGCTCATTTGTACCATCCGCATTAGCTATATAAAGTTCAGATGCTGAGGGTCCGATACGATTCATCAGCATGACTTGCTTTGCAGTATTTTTGAGTTTATCCTGTTGTGTCGTTTGGGTTAGTCCTCTAAGAGGAAACAAAGCCGCAAACAACAACATCAAAACATTAAACTTTCTCATTCTAAAAATCTTACTTTTAATTTTTGCTAAGAAAATGGTTGTCGTCAATAAATAGATCATAGCTGTATTTTTAAGGTTAGACCATTTCAAAGATCAAAATATTCCAATTGAACAACATTTAATTGTCACCTTGCATTCGGGAGACTCATTTCACAAATCTTTATTAGCAGAGTTTCCCCAGTATGATGACTTCATTGTCCCGCCACATTGCCACCAACGTTGTGTTTGCGCAGTGGTGGCCCTTCGAACCCGCGTCCTGTCCAGTTGTCCTTTATCGAAGAAACTGAAAGCTCTAAATATGTCACTACCTACTTCGACAGTATAACCAAGATGCAGTTGGTGTAAAGAGCGACTGCATTGTGCTCAACGAACCCACTTAGTACGAGACCCGTACGCTACGTGGTGTGAGAGGTACACCTCATCGCTTTCAAGCGGTGAGGCTACCAACTCGACTAGCGCCACGTGCCCGCCTCAAATGGTTTTTCTCTTAAGTCCTATTTGACCATAATTTTATCCATTCATAAAATTCATCGTCAGTATAATTTAGGATCCACAGTAATTACTATTTTTCCTTTGTGAATTCCTTCACCAAAAAGTTTGAATGCTTTAGGAACCTCGCTTAACTTGTACGGTCCATCGATCACAGGTTTGACTTTACCTGCTTCGAAAAGCTCGTTTATATACGCTAAATCTTTGTTAGGCTTCAATGAAACAATACCTATCTTCTTTTTACTGATCATCGAAATCCATGGCCCCAGGATTAGAGCCTGGAAAAGACGGGCCATGGAACCGCCAACTGTTACATACATTCCATTTGGACGCAATGCACGGATATAGTCAATCATCGAACGATTCGTCTTTACGTCAAGAATCAAATCATATTGCTGGCCATTCTTTGTGAAATCTTCCCGTGTATAATCGATGACATGATCAAAGCCCATGGTGCGCAACATTTCTAATTTCCCTGAGCTGTCAACACCCGTTATTTCAACTCCGTATTGTTTAGCAATCTGCACGGCAAAAGTACCTACACCACCACCAGCGCCATTAATCAACAGCTTTTGTCCTGATTGAATTTTCCCTTTATCAATTAGACCCTGTACAGCCAACATAGCCGCCTGAGGTATTGCCGCTGCTTCTTCAAACGTCATACTGACAGGCTTTACCGCTAATGCATTTTCACCAGCGCACACATACTCTGCGAAGCCTCCCCAACGGCCGCTTAAATCTCCGAACACATAGTCCCCTGGCTGAAACCTTTTTACTTTTTTGCCCACCGCTTCAACTCGCCCTGCAATGTCAGAGCCGAGTATTTCTATCTTCGGTTTACGAAGTCCGTTTAGCATGCGATTGATAAAATCTCCAGTAAGGAGACCAAGGTCCCAATCATTGAGTGATGCTGCGTAAACTTTTATCAAGACTTCATCGTCCTTTGGAATAGGTTTATCTATCTCTTTTAACTCAAGAACATCAGGTGTTCCGTATTTTGTATAAACAATAGCTTTCATTTCACTGATCTGTGGAATTGAATTCCGATGTTCACAGTTGACAGTAACTCTTTCTCTCTTTGTGTCATAATTTAGAGAAACACCAAAACCTTCAACTTCAATTTTATTCTCCCCGAATTCTTTCTTCAATATTCTAATGTGTTTCTCTTTTACATTATCCGAAATGGCAATCATTTTGAAGGTTGAATCTTTCACTTCGCAATCTATTTGAAAGTCGTCAAATTGTCCCCCCACAATAGTTGCGTAAAAATCCATTTACTATTCTGAAATTCATAAGATAGTCTAAATCCATTTTTAGTCAACTCGTTAAATGGATAATTATCCAAAATGTCCTTTGTTCTTTTATACGTCCTAAATTCCTTTATTGAACCAACTGTCATTATGAAAATAGGATGCTTTCACATAGAAGAACTGTTACAAACAAACTCGAATCTGGAATTTGTCCGTGAAACCGTCCCCAAGTAAACAAAATTAACACTAATGATGTAAAAATTATCGATGACCACTTGAGTCCAAACTTTAGCTTGTCCCTATTTAAGTTTATAAACTCGTTAATCATTTCTCAACCGTCAATGCTTGTCTGGCCTCAAAACGGTTGCACATTGTTGGCAGTAGTGCCGCTAACACTATCTTTTGTCGGTACGGAGAAAATTGTTTACTCTGTCTGTCCAAAGTTCATCATCCTCATATCTTCCATTACGGTAAATCCGGTCTTTATGTAAAACTCAAATGGGAAAAAGTCCTTGCCTGTAAATAGAATAATGGTCTTAATACCGATTGTGTCTAAATGTTTTTTTACTGTTGTCATTAGTTGTGCGCCAATTCCCTTTTTTTGTGAGTTATGGTAAACAAACATTTCTTTCAAATAGAAATAGTCACCCAAATAATAGGGTTCGATATTACCAACACAACAACCTAATAATTTGTCATTGTCCCATGCTGTCCACCCAAGAAATTTTGGTGAGTTATAAAAGCAAATCAATTTTTCTAAAGCCTTTTCCTTAGTCCAGTTATCGTTCCAAGGTTCTGAATTGTATGCGTCAACCAAAATGTTCGCACACTTGTCAAGGATTATATTTGATTCAATTTTTTCAATTCTAATGTCGCTCATTATTTTTTATGATTAATTGTCGCGAAGATATTTCTCTCACCTTTGTCCTGCAACATTGTTGAACCCTTAGCTTAGTCGTCCAACTGACATAAGATGATTATAATAGTTTGGGATCATTGTCCAGCGGCATTACTGCCAACGTTTGTGTTTGCGCAGTGGTGGGATTTTGAAACGCTTCATTGTCCACGTGACCAAACGTTGAACGAAGATAGCACTTTGAACTTACACTACACCCCATCATTGCGCAAACATTTTGTTGGCAGTAGTAGGGCCCTTCTCCTCACATCATTCGAAGCCGTGTCGTTAGTCACCCGTTAAGTTACGCCACTCTCCATTATCCAGTCGTTGGGTGGGACATTTTAATTGAATACTTTCTCCACTTACACAACACTGAGCGCACTCTTTGCCTGGCTTTGGATGCTGGCTGCATGTGTGGCCAGACAAAGTGTGTGAGATTGACGTTTGTGGTTTATTTCATTTTGTTAAACATGTAACGGGCTATTTTCCATTGTCCATTTGTTTTTTGGAGAACAAAAAGTTCCCTATTTTCTTCTGCCACGGTTTGTTTGTTGGCGTGTATTAATGTGGTGCCTTTTGAAGTCGTCCGTGCAAAAGCATAGTCGCCATTAACCACTGTTTCGTCAATATAAAATTGAATGTTTAATTGAATTTGTGAAAATACAAACTCGTAGGCGGCTTTTACTTGCTCCTGTCCGATTGCCGAAGGTGCATTGGATGGCATAAATACTCCATCGTTTGTATAAAGTGGGAGCACTTTATTTACATCAGACGTATTAAGTGCATCACGGTAAGAGAATAATAGTTTCTCGATTGCTGTTTTTTCTGTTGTCTGTTCCATTATATTTTGGTTTGAAATGTTTGATTGATTTTCTGTTTTGTTTTGGCAAGCGGCTAATAATATTAACAGCGCAGTGGTTATTGTGAGGTGTTTCATTTTGTTATGTTTATTACGAGTTGGTTATTATTCCTTTTACTTCTTCAAGTGTTACGGTTTTGCCAAGTCGGCCAAATTCGTGCAAATCACCAAAGACCTCAATTCGTATAGATTGGTCTATGCCTCCAACATGGAATGGTTCAAAACCACTACTTGAGATGACCTCTTCTATTTGTTGATTACTGTTAGTACTGTCGGAAGCATAAAAAAGAACTTTTCTTTCAGGACTATTAAACGCTGCTCCAACCAAAGAACCAGCACCCAATGTGCCAAAAGCTTTAATCAACTTGGCACTTTTAGGAATTAAGTTGGAAAGAATTTGTCCGGCCGATTCACGTTCTCCAACAATTTTTTTAAACCCACCATTTCCGTCAGGTGCGATTGGATTGGAAACGTCAACAATAATTTTGCCCTCTAGCTCTTTGGCATAGGTTTGGAAAAACTCTTTTAGAGAGTTGAAATAAATGGCCGGAATAATTACATCGGCTTCTTTGATTGCAGTGGATGTTTCTTTGGCTGTTACCAGACTACCAAACTTTTTTGCAAGTAAATTTGCCTTTTCCAAATCCCTTGAGGAAAGGATTACCGAATGTTTTCCTTTAACCAGGTTTGTTGCAATTGCCTCACCAATTTTGCCAAGCCCTATAATGGCTACTTTTGTATTTTCTGTGTTCATTTTACTTTGTATTGAATTTGTTTTGTGTCAAAATTGACAATACAAAGGTGCAGTGAACGAACCGCCAGTGCTTATAAGATGGGTTAAGAAATAGTCTTAATGTAGATTAAGAGTACCCTATTTGCCGCTTCTCTCGTTCCTTATTTTACTAAGAAATTCGGGGGTAATGCCAAGATAGGATGCTATTTGTGTGTTGGGCAGGCGGGTGGACAGGTTTGGATATTGCTCCAAAAAACTTTCGTATCGCTCATATGCCGTTGTACTGAAAGTTTGAAGCAATCGGTTTTGAAGTTCAATGTACTTGTCTTCAATGATAACACGGAAGTTTCTGTTAAATTTTGGATGATTGGTGTACAAATACCAAAGGTCACCCTTTGATATTTGAAGTATGGTTGATGGCTCGATAGCCTCAATAAATAATTTGGAAGGTCTCTCTTTGTGCAAACTGTCAAAGTCTGTAATCCAGTCATCTTCAGCAGCAAACAGAAGATTGTGTTCTGTCCCTGATTTATCAATTCCATACATTTTGAAGCAACCTTTAACAACGTATGTAAAATATTTACAAATGTCGCCTTCTTGTAAGATGTATTGTTTGCGTTTTATTTTCCTCTCCGTTAAACGACTCGTTAAGGCTTGGCTTTCATTATCGTCCAAAGAGAGATAGCGGTCAAAATGGGATACTAAATTCTTGATAGGCGACACAGATTATTTTATTTGTGGATTAAAGATAGTGTTTACATTACTATCATGGAAGGCTTGCGTGGGAGAATTGGCTCTTGCCATAGCTTTGGTGTCGCGTGGGGTTTGTGTGGCTATGGCATGTGCCAAATGCGTGGGGGAAGTCGAGGCACAATCTTTTTAAAAATGCGAAGGGTCGGCCATTTCATTTTTCATTTGTCCAACGTTATTTATTTTTCCAAGTCCAAGTTGTCCCGAAGCCGTAATCTTGTCCACGTGGGAAATCATTGTTAGTAGAGTGTCGCCCGTTAGATGACTAAATTGTCCGGGGCCCTATTACTGCCAACGTCTCAGTAGCTGTATTGGTGATATATTCCTTCCTAAAATTCGGATAAAATCACTCATATGCCAAAGTTCGGCTCTAATCTCCCGATATTTATTTGCGTAGTTTTTCATCCAGGACTATAAAATAGAAAACCCCCTGCATTGCTACAGAGGGTTTAGTTTTTGAATGATGCCATCAGCGTACGGGTTTAATGATGTTTAACTTGATGATTTGTTGGTACTCCTCGCTTTGTAACCCAAAAGCTCCGCGTACGTACTTCTTCAGCGCCAGGCTGGTGGAGTACAACGATTGCTCCCGGCCATAATAAACCCTGCGCAAGGTTACCGCGGCATTGTCCCAGGTAACTTTGGCATCCGTCACCTGTTTGTTCAGGCTGCGCAGACTCTCCAGCGTTTCATTCAACCCGGCTATGGTCAAATGCACCTCGTTGGGTTTGTACAGCGGCTCATCAGTAGCGACTTGAATCAACTGGGCAAAGTGTCCGACCATGCTCACGTAGCTACGCTGTGAAAATGATCGCTCTTGGTCCGGCTTCTCTGCAGCCGCTTCCGATGTAACAGGCCCCCGGCTTTTTAACTTACGGCTGGTCATCTGTCTAAAGAATACGCGCGCATCCTTTAGCGTCTGTTCACTGGCACCGGAAGAAGCCAGGGTGAAGATGACAGCGGATACCAGTTTAGGCAATCGCCCGAAGGCAATCTCCCGACTGTTGGTGGCGATGTTCAATGAAGACTTCGCCACATTCATGTCCTCATACGATTGTTTGGCTTTCGCCATCAACTCGTTTAAGGCACTTAACGTGAGGTTCGGCAATCCGGGGTTATATGATCCTCCATACCCGGAGCAGTAGGCGATGAACTGTTCATAGACCGCTGCATTTTTAATTGTTGACATAACTGTTTTTTTTAGTTATGGTTATTGAACGCAACATAGGCCCTGGTTTGTTGTGTTTTTTTTATGTTTTTGATAAACTTTATTTTATTCCAAAACCACAACCCGAATGTCATTGGCACGTTTGACAACACTTTTTCATACTAGAAAAAATATATTTTTCACCAATTCGCCAAGCCGTAGTTTATAGCGCTCGGTAGTAGTTAGTCTTTAGTAGTTAGTCCGTAGTGCATTAACTAACGACTCCACCAAACCAAATGACAACTCCAATCCAGAGCGGCAAGAGTTGGGCACTAATAATCCCAACAAAAAATTTAAAGACGAGAACAATCTTTTCATTAACCCAACGCCAGCGAAGGATCTCCTCAACCATAGCTCGGTTTTCTACCGGGGGGATCCTTCGCTCGTTGGTCTACGTCCATAATAAGCAGCAGCATTTAAGGTTTATCATCCCAAAACTATTCTCCCAGTTGATCGCTCTGGATTAGAGTCAGATTGTTTTGTTTCCGTATCCATCATTGCCCATTAACTATCGACCATGGACTATCGACTCTGGACTCCAACACCCAAATAACAACTCCAATCCAGAGCGGCAAGAGTTGGGCACTAATAGTCCCAACAAAAAATTTAAAGACGAGAACAATCTTAATCATTCACCCAACGCCAGCGAAGGATCCCCTCAACCATAGCTCGGTTTTCTACCGGGGGGGATCCTTCGCTCGTTGGTCTACCTCCATAATACGCAGCAGCATTTAAGGTTTATCATCCCAAAACTATTCTCCTCGCTGATCGCTCTGGATTATAGTCAGATTGTTTTGTTTCCGTATCCATCATTGCCCATTAACTATCATCTATGGCTACGGACCCACCCTTTATTGCCACCTGGTATGACTTTGTATCGGTACGAGTGCAACTTTATATGGGTCCAGCAATGACTTTATATCACTACGTCTGCACCTTTATATTGATACGGGTGTGACTTTATATCGCTACGCCTGCATCTTTATATTGATACAGGTGTGACTTTATTTGCTTGCAGGTATAACTCTATTTGCTTGCAGCTGTAACTTTTTTTGCTTGCAGGTATAACTTTATTTGCTGCCGGGTGTAACTTCATTTGCTGGCAGTTGTAACTCTATTTGCTGTGGGGTGTGACTTTATTTGCTGGTAGATGTGACTCTATTTGCTGGCAGGTGTAACTCTAATGCAATAGGGTCTGTTCCATAAACTGTGTCAGATGATTTTGAATTTGCTCACGATACACCTTAATTAATTATAGAGCAAATACTTTTTCATAGCAGCGACACTACCGCTTCCACGGATACCGGCTCGGGATTTAAGTGTAGGCTCAGGATTTACTAAGAGTTACCCGTCCGGCCTTGCGTGCGTGCACTCTGGCAGGCAGGCATGACAACGTTGTAGGAGGTGAGCAGAATGTGTACATGACTCACAACGTTGGTTAAGCTTTGAACTTTAAACTTTGAACTTTCTACTTTAAACTTAAAATTTTCCCCCTAAATCTTTTATCTTAATATTGCCAATCACCGCGAACCATGCCCGCATGAAGAACTGTCTACACAGCCTGCTTTCTTTCCTTCTTTTCTGTGGCCTTATTCATACTGCCTTTTCTCAAACTCCTACACAACGGATCACTGGTATTGTCCTGGACAAGGCCAGTCGGCAACCGTTGCCAGGGATCAATGTGTTCATTAAGCTGGACGATGAGAAGTCCACCATGCTCGGCACCGTCACCGATGTGGATGGAAGATTCACGCTCGACAAAGTACCGGTGGGCCGTCATTACCTGAATTGTTCTCACATAAGCTATGAGAGTTGGGTATCGCCCTACCTGGAATTGACATCCGCAAAGCAATTGAATCTTACTATTGCATTGACGGAATCCATCACCATGGGTGAAGAAATTGTGATCCATGCGCCACGCTTGCCCAGCGAAACAAGCAATGAATTTGGCATGGTCAGCGGACGATCGTTCACACCGGAAGAAACACAACGCTTTGCCGGAAGCATCAACGACCCAGGCCGCATGGCGCTGAGTTTACCCGGCACACAGATTTCATCGCAAGACAATGAGAACACCATTGTAGTGAGGGCTAATTCACCCATCGGCTTAAGCTGGCGACTGGAAGGCGTGGAGATTCCCAATCCCAACCACTTTGCCGAAGCGGGTTCCAGTGGTGGTGGCATCAGCGCATTGAGCATTTATGTGTTAGGTGCATCTGATTTTTTTACAGGCGCTTTCCCCTCCGAGTATGGCAATGCCCTCGCTGGGGTGATGGATCTGAAGTTCAGAAAAGGAAACCGCGAGGATCGTGAGTTCCGTTTTCAGGCCGGCCTGATCGGGTTGGATTTTGCTTCGGAAGGTCCGATATCACGCAAGAAGAAATCGGCTTCTTATTTATTCAACTACCGCTATTCCACGCTGGGCCTGCTCAGCAAGATGGGGGTCAACGTGGTGAATCCACTCACCAGCAATTCGTTTCACGACTTGTCGTTCAATCTCTACTTTCCCATCAATAATAAATCGCACCTCACATTTTTTGCGTTTGGCGGATCCAGTTCCGAGAATAAAAAACCAGAATCGGATGTGAACAAATGGAGAAGTTATAACGAGGTGTATGCCTATGATTTTTACACGAAGCTGGGCGTCACTGGTTTTACTTACACCTACCTGATCAATGACAAGTCGTATATCTATGGTGTGCTCAGTGCCGGTGCCAACGATATTAAATCGAATGACGACACCGTCAACACAGAATTCATAAAGACACGGATCAGAAATGAAAGTTACCTGAATGGTCGCGTCACCACGGCCTGGTCTTACAATCGCAAGATGGGTAAGGCAACCAACCTAAAGGCGGGTTTCCAGGCGAGTCATTTGTTCTATGATGTTTTTCGTGAAGACTATGACAACACCCTTTCAAAGATGCGCCTTCAAATGCAAGGAGCAGGGAACACCTGGCTATTGCAACCGTATGCCATGGTGCGCTCGCAACTTAATAAGGTGGTGACCGTGCAGGGCGGATTGAATAGCATGTACTTCCATTATACCCACGAATTTATTGTAGAGCCACGGGCAGGAGTACAGTTTCAGTTGCCGTTCGCAGCCGTCAATCTTGCGTATGGTATGCACAGCCAGATTTTACCATTTCAGACTTATGAAGCTGTTACTACGGATTCACTCACTGGCGCCTATGCCGGAAAACCGAATCAGCATCTTTCCATGTGGCGGGCACATCATATAGCGCTCAGTGTGAGCAAGCCGTTGGCGGGAAATGTGCGATTGAAAGTGGAGCCGTATTATCAAAGGTTGTTTCATGTGCCCGTGAGCATCCATGAATGGAATACCTATTCGCTGATTAATCAGGATCGGAACTTTTTTGCGGATAGCCTGACCAATCAGGGCACCGGTTATAACGCGGGCGTTGAACTTACACTGGAGAAATCATTCAGCAACCGGCTATTCTTTTTGCTGAGCGGATCGGTATATGATTCAAAATATAAAACCAACAATGGGGGCAAAGACCAATACTACAACACCAAGTACAACTCGAACTTTAATTCAGCACTTACTTTCGGCAAGGAGTGGGAGTTAGGCAATGCCAGGCGCCTGGAAGCAGGTGGACGTATCTTATGGAGTGGTGGTATGCGTTACTCACCGTTTGATACACAGCGATCCATTGAAACAGGAAGGTCCATCTATGTTTATTCACAAGCCTACACCCAGCAAAATATAAATTACTTCCGTGTGGATGCACGCGTGGCCTTGCGAAAAAATGCTGAGCGTTTTTCATGGAAGTTGTCACTCGATATTCAAAACCTGACTAACTATCAGAATCCACAACGTCCTTATTTCGACCGGTGGACTGGCAAAATCGCATATGGGTATAATACCTCTATCATTCCGGTGATTAGTTATATCGTTGATTTCTAGATAGAAAAAGCGGTTGCTAATTATTCGCTAATTTGGGAGGAGAATGTTACGTTTTATTCCCATAAAACCCACTCAGCCGGAGAACGCTGAATTTGCCGGCAATGCAGATTGCGAGATAGCCATGACGATGATGATGGATTACTATAAGATCGTAGGATACCGGACACCATGGATTGGTTATTTGGCAAAGCAAGATGATAAAATAGTTGGCGTGGGGGGCTATAAAGGCCAACCCATTTCCAACAGAGTTGAAATCGCCTATGGCACCTTTCCTGACTTCCAGCACCAGGGAATTGGAAAGGACATTTGCAAAAAGTTGGTGATGCTGGCGTTAAAGACAGATCCCGAAGTGGTCATTACTGCGCGCACACTTCCAGAGCCAAACTACTCAACCAAAATCCTTCAGCACAATTCATTTGAGTTCCTTGGCGTGGTGTGGGATAATGATGATGGCAATGTATGGGAATGGGAATATCGAAAGCAAAAGATACAATGAACCCGCAGTATGCAATAACCCCGACCTTCAGGTCGGGGAATAGAAGGAAAGCAAAGTATTTGGCTTTAGCCAAAATCATCTTTGGGCCTTGCCCAAGTTGCCCTTGCCCAAGTTGGTGTTTTCACCAACTTGCACACACCGATGATAGACCGATATTAAATCTTAATACAATAACATGAAATTAAAACATTTCTATTTCACGCTTTTTTATCTGGCCCCCTTACCCAAGTTGGTGTTTTCACCAACTTGCACTTACAAGGTTAAAACGGATATTAAATCTTAACCCATTACCATGAAATCAAAACATTTCTATTCCACCCTTTTTTATCTGGCTCCCGTTTTACTTCTGTTTCAATGCAGCCAAAAACCATCCGCACCTTTTAAGCAAGAATATTCATTAAAAAATACTCCATGGACTTACGCCCCAACGGGCAAGCCAACAGATCAATTCACCTTTGCCATTATCGGTGACCTGAATAGTGGTGAACGTGATGGAGTATTTGAAGTGGCCGTGGAGCAGATGAACCTACTGCGTCCTGAATTTATATTAAGCATTGGCGACCTGGTTGAAGGAGGCACGGAAGACACTACCCAATTAAAAAAAGAGTACGATCATTTTGATGAACGTGTCAACAAAGCCAAAGCACCGTTCTTTCACGTGGGTGGCAATCATGATCTTACCAATCCTGTTATGCGAAAATATTGGGAGCATCGCTACGGAAGAAGATATTATCATTTTGTTTATCAGAACGTGTTGTTCCTCATGATGGACTCTGAAGACTATGCCGAAGCGCGCATGTGGAAGATTTACAAAGCCCGCAAGCATGCACTTGAGTTGATGGACAGTGGCAAAGAGGAGGAAGCACAGCAGACCGAGTACTTTAAGATGCCAGAACGTGCCACCGGTGAAATCAGCGATGCACAATCCGCCTACTTTGAAAAAGTGATTGCCGATCATCCTAATGTGCGCTGGACATTTGTATTGATGCACAAGCCGGTGTGGATGCGCGAAGGAAAAGGTAATTTATCGCGCATTGAAAATGCACTAAGTGAACGCCACTTCACGGTGATCAATGGACACTTGCATAAGTATTCTTATACCGAGCGCAACAATCATGACTACATCATGGTAGCCACTACCAGTGGTGGTCAGGATGCAAAAAGTGATATGGCATTTGATCACATCACCTTGGTTTCCTACAATGAAGATGGACCTGCTATCGCCAACTTGCGCATGGATGGCATCCTGGATAAGAAAGCAAAGATTCCATTGGGAGGGGAAAAGTTTTGTTACCAGGCATCGAAGTGTAAGTGAGCCGTGAAAATGGAAATGCAATGAGCCAGATTATCTCAGTCCTTCAGCACATTCAACCGCTCTCCACAGAAACGGTGGAAGCATTGAAATCAATCATCAAAGACAAAGCATTTAAGAAAGGTGATCTGTTGGTGCGCATAGGGCAGGTGCCTCAACACTTTTACTTTATCGGAAAAGGCCTGGCACGCGTGTATTATATTCGGAGTGAACAGGATGTTACGGATTACTTTGCCATCGACCATCAGTTTATTGGTGCTTTGCCCGCCTTGTTCAGTCAGCAGCCATCGCACAAAGCCATTGAAGTGCTGGAGAATTCTGACATTGAATATTTTTCCTATACGGTATTTGATAAACTCTGTGAGCATCATCACGATCTTTAAAGGGCGGCCAGAAAGATGTCGATCTTTGGTATGATGGAAGAGCAAAAACGTATTGAGAGTATCCGCTTCTTTTCTGCCAGGGAGCGTTACGAGGAATTGGAAAGACTATATCCCGGAATTACCAACAGGGCTCCGTTAAAATATATTGCCTCTTACCTGGGCTTCACGCAGGTAAGTATCATTCGTATTCGCGCAGGAAAGCAGTAGTGATAGAGAATTTAACATATGTAAAATGCGCGGTTTTTCTCTGCGCGTATACGTGCATATAAATGTTACACGCATCATGAAAAATATGATTCTCATTATTGGCGGAGGCATTGCAGGGCTTACCACTGCACTCGCCCTGCAACAACACAATATCGACTACCGCATCTTCGAAGCCGTGCCGGAAATAAAAACAGTAGGTGCAGGCATCACGCTGGCTGGCAATGCCATGCGTGTCTTGAAAAGAATTGGTATTGCCGAAGCGGTAAAAGCAAAAGGTCACCTGATTTCTTCTATGATCATTGAAGACGAGAAAGGCAAACGCATTTCGGTGATGGATGCTGAAAAACTCAGTCGCGAGCATGGCCTGGATAACGTAGCCATCCATCGTGCTGACCTTCACCAGGTATTATTGAAGAATATTCCAGTTGAGAAAATTATTACTGGAAAAAAGGCCGTGGACTTCAAAGAACACCGTGATGGTATTACTATTTACTTTAGCGATGACAGCACGGCAGAGGGAACAGCCGCTATCATTGCTGATGGAATACATTCTGCTATCCGAAAGAAGTTATTGCCAACGGTAACTCCTCGTTATTCAGGGTACACCTGTTGGCGTGGTGTAGTGGACAACCGATGGAACCTTCAGCATCATGCTGTTGAAAGCTGGGGTAGCAATGGAAGGTTTGGGTATGTGCCGATCGGAAATAACCAGGTGTATTGGTTTGCCTGCAAGAATGCACCCTTCAAAGATGAGGCGATGAGTAAGATTAGCATTAAACATTTAGCGGACAACTTCAGAAGCTATGCGTCACCTATTCCTCAATTGATTGAAAGTACGCGACAACAAGATTTAATCTGGAGTGATATCGTTGATTTAAAACCAATGTCATCATTTGCCTTCAACCGGATTTTATTAATCGGTGACGCGGCTCATGCTACCACACCCAATTTGGGGCAAGGGGCGTGCATGGCGATGGAAGATGCGCTTTTGGTGGCCGAAGAGATGATGAAACAACCGGAGGATGTTGTGAAGGCATTTAAGAAATTTGAGCAACGGAGAGTGTCGCGCGTCAACTATATTGTGAACACCAGTTTTTCTTTAGGGAAGTTAGCACAGCTGGAAAACACAATACTCACTAAATTCAGAAACATGTTTTTCCGGATGATCCCATCGTGGGTGAACGAAAGACAAGTAGCGAGAGTGCTGGAAATCTGATAAGAGAATACCAACGTCTTTATCTTACGAAGGTCAGTGCTCCTTTGATTTTTTCTTTAAAGCAACTGTTCTGAATACTATAATAGTAGATTCCTTCTACTAGGTCAGCGCCATTCCAGGTATTTTGATAGTTTGAAGAATAATACACTTCGTTGCCCCATCGGTTTACAATCAGCAATGCTGAACCCGATAGTTTTTCATCGAGCACCAGGTATTCATTCAGCGCATCCCCGTTCGGGGTAATCACGTTGGGTTGAAACAAGAGGTCTAAGCGTGGCGCTTTGAAGTGAATAGAGTTGCTTCGCTTGGTTCCGCAGACGTTAGATGCTTCCACATAAAACACTCCGGAATCCAATGGTGAAATGGCTTGTAAATGAGCTTCTGTTGGAAAGATGATCTCATCATTCTTAAACCACGCTACAAGGGTTTCATGGTTAACGAATAATTGACTGCAATTTGATTGTAACTCGATATCAGGCGGTGGCAGATCTTGCTTTATTTGAATAGGGGCAGATGAAGCGGTACAGTCGTGGTTGTCGGTAATGCTGACCTCGTAGCTCCCAGGCTGCGTTACATCGATGGAAGGTGAGGTGGCTCCCGTATTCCATAAATAGGTTTTGGCTGAAGTGGCCGTGAGTGTTACGGTGTTCCCTTCACACATCGAATCAGAACTTGGGGAGATGAATACCTCTGGCAACGGGTTGATGATCACTTCCGTGGAAATGATGGAGGTTGTGCATTGACTTTGATTCGTTACCTTCACTATATAGTTTCCAGCCTGTGTAACCGTAATGGATGGTTCACTAGATCCTGTACTCCATAAATTATTGGTGGCCGATGGCGAATTCAGCACTACGTTTTTCCCTACACAAAAGGAAACGGGTGGTTTGATTTGGGGCAACAGAGAACGACACGGTTTAAGTTTTGCAACGAACATTCCAGCATTTAGTGATTGAACTGTAATATCTCCAAAGTTCAAGAGTGGATCACGGTTAAAATTCGGATTGTAATTCAGTTGCCCCGTCATATAGATACTACCAAAACCATCGGATGCAATACTAAGACTAATGTTTGGACTTTCTGAGTCAACGAGGTAGGCCCATAAAGCGACTCCTTCTGCACTATATTGAGCGATAAAAGAGTGATCAGTGCTGCTATTTTGGATCGAACTTTTAAGATAGATGTCTCCAAAATTTAAAGTATCCCGGTTAAGACCAAATAAAAACAAATTGCCTGTGATAAATACACTTCCTGATTTATCTACTACAATACCACGCGCTTCGCCTCTTCCCCTGGTGGCGCTTCTTGCCCATACCGTATTTCCGTTAGCGTCAAACTTGGCGATAAAGATAGAGGACATATTTCCTAATGAGCCAGGACTAAAAAATGTAGTGTCACCGAAGGAGATCGTTTGGTGGTAGGAGCCAGTTATATACACTTGCCCCCAATCATCGGTGGTGACGCCAGAAGCATAATTATACGGATAGTAACCACTTCCTTCAAGGTATTTTGTCCACACGATGTTGCCATTTGGTTCCAGTTTTGTTAGAAAGCTTTTTGTCACTAAATGTTCTACCTGGTCCACGAATAAGGTCACCAATATTGCTCCTGTTACATAGATATTATTGGTAGGATCGATGGTAACGCTATTTCTTCCATAACTTTCTGAAAGGCCCAATCCCAATAGCTTAGCCCAACTTATATTTCCATGGGTATCGTATTTAGTAAGAAAGTAACCTGATCCGGTAAGATTAATCCCGTTGTCCAGGTCGTACGTACCGCTGACGGTGCCACTTACAATTATATTTCCAGCGTGATCAACTACGATTGCTTCTCCTCTCATGCTGTCATTGTGATTTCCTTTAGTTGTTTTAGCCCAAAGCACATTTCCGTCTGGATCAAGTTTCATTAATAAGAAATTTTCATATGAGCTGGCATGTAATGTTTCGCTCCCTAATACAATGGATGAACTTGTAAACTGACCTGTTACAAAAATATTTCCCATGGCGTCTGTCGCCACGGCATTACTTGCATCAGCAAGAAGATCCCCGAAATTTTTTATCCAAAGCGCAGTTCCTGATGAATCATACTTGGCTACAAAAAAATTAACATAGCCAGAAGGAACCAGAGTGATTGAGCCAAATTTAGCCTCAGGGCCGTGATAATAACCAGTAACAAGCACATTCCCATCCTTATCCGTGGCGACAGAACGTCCCATGCAGTTTTCAATTGTAGGGCCATATGTTTCACCTGTTCTTACCCACATCCATCCTGATTCCTGAGCGGAACAAGTGATGCTTAATGTCCATGTTGCAATCACTAATGAAATGAGAGCAGCGACCTTTTTGATGATATTTAGACTAGTAACGTATGTATTAAATTTATACTTAATAATTCTTTTCTCAATCAAACGTGAGTTGCAGAAGAATTCCAAGCCGGTTGCTATTCCACTTTTCGGTATAACTGAATTCGGTATTGGTTGATTTAGTTTTGCCATAAGTGAAGGCAGCTCCAATACCAAGTTTCTTTGATACCCACCATTCTTTTCCTGCTTTCAGTGAAAACGAAAAACCATTGCTGGTAGACATGCTGCTGTTACCATCGTCAAAAGTGAACTTTCCTACTCCTGCGTTTCCAGTGAAGAAAAAATTCTTGGAGGTATAATGAGTGATCCCGACACCATACATGGATTGGATATTTTTGTTCCATTGATTTCGGGTCCCACCACTAATTTAGCCATTAGAGGTGCCATGCAGAATGAGATTTTTGGTGATAGACCCACCAATTTGCAAATCAATTTCTGCTCCTGCTCCAATCATTTTCAATGTAGAGCCTTGATTGTCGGATCCATTTGTAGTTCCCCATGCCGGACCTAAGGCAGCAGAAAAATAGAAGCCGCTGTGTGTTCTATCCTGAGCAATCAAGGTTGAAAACATCATTGTGATAGACAGGGTGAGTAGGATTGATTTTTTCATTTTAGTTGATTTAAGTTTAATGTATTACTGAGTTGATATTTCTGGATGAAGTAATTTTCTAACTCCAACACTATTTTTTGAGCAATTTCAGTGAGAGATAGTTGATAGACTTCATACACTTTCACGAGGTGATTCTGGATAAAGGGTAGTTGAGCATTCTCTTTTTTACTGCCACCGTCAATTTGAGACACGTGCATCTCATAGAGATCATCCATTTCATAAGGATGTATAGGAATCGATTCAGCCGTGATTATATCAGTATATTTACCCTTACACCAGGTATGCAGATATGAATTCTGAATCCGTAGTGATTTTTCTTTGGTGAAGAGCGTTGAGTCATTTTGATATAACTGCAAAGAATAGGTTATTTCTGACCTGGCATTTTTACTGAGATGAATCCGTTCGGCATGACCTGCGCCAGTATAACCGTACCCAAAGAAGAAGCCCCACCATCCTGAAAGGTAGGCCCCATAAACCTCGATCGTTTTTACATTTATGGTCAGGTGATATCCTTCTTTGAGATTTTTTACCAAGGGTGATCCCGAGTATAAAAGTGCTTCATTCAATTTCTGCTTAAGATCTTCAGACATACTGATTGGGAGTGAAGATTGCCCAAGAAATATCCGATGGTTTACTTCAAATTCATTGTAAATGATTAATGGAATAATAGTTACCATCGCTACGGTTGCTTCTGTTTTATTTCTCAATTCATTTTCGACCGTTATTTCAATGGGTATCGGAGAATTTAAGTTTTGAAATATCAAGGGTGCCTCGAATTTCTGCTGGTTTGCCAGCACTGCATTTAAGGTGTGCGTGCTGATGCATCCGGAAATGACCATCGATAAACCATAGGTGCCCAAAATCAGGATGAAGATTTTCATTTATTTATATTGCGCGCTTCAAAAAAGCCTTCATTAATTAATTTTAAAATATCCTTTTTTGTCCATTGACTATCGAAGTAATTATGGTCTGACTTGGAATAAATGAGCGATGAATCTTTTTCGATTTCATCACTCCAGTCATAGAAGATGATTGTTCCATCCTTGCTTTTCTTCAATAACCGTATTTGCCACCAGTGGATGGTGCCGATTCCCAATTCGCTTTCGCGGATATTGATTATATATAAGTCATCGGTAACTTTTCTGAGAAACGCTCCGGTACCCAAAATAATTTTTCGTGGTTCATGGGTCATATAGATGGTATCTCCGGTTAGTGTATAGAAGTTTCCATGGTCAATTCCATCGGAAAGGATTTTATAAATTTTATTTCCCTTTAGTATGTAATTTTCTGTTGTATCGGTGGTCTTCTTAGTTGAATCATATTTGAGACTATATCGACTTATGTATTCGGGAAGATCATTGACTTTTTTCCAGGCTGCGGTATCTGCTAAAGACATCGTGTCTCTCGGATGAAACCATATCCCGTTAATGATTTTTGTCGTTTCTTTGGCGGGGAACGTAATAGAATTTTTGTCCAGCACAAAGGTTTCAGAGCCGTCTTTGTAGTCAATAAGGGTTCCTCTTAAAGCCGTAGGCACCTCGTATATGTCTTTTGAATCAACAGGCAAAGGATTGGCAAAGTGATTGCCTTCGCAAGAGGTAAGGATGGAGAGGCCAGCTAAAGAGACTACGGATATGATGAGAGAAGATATTTTTATGGGATAATTCATATTGGATCGTATTGAATGCGTGTAGTTGTTATATTGATTTAATTCACAATGAAAGTTTCTTTGGAAAACTCTGCCGGATTTAGCCGGAAACTTGAGAAGGTGTACTTCTCGTAGGGGATGATATCATCATCATAAATGATTTGCGTGAGTGGAAGAAAATGGACCTTGTCAATATGGAGTATCGTTTTGCGGGCATACGAGGATGGCACTCGTATTCTTTCTGAAATTTTTAGTGGAGTGAGGTAATCAATGCGTTTATCTTTGTTGAGTTCCCATATCTTAAATTGATTGATATGGAGCGCGTCAGCAATGGAGACAATGGTTTCTCCTTTCCGCTTTACTTGATAGATGGCCTTTTCATGGTAGGTGGTATCGGTGATGGTGACTTCGTAATAAAATTCCTTTTCTTCCACCGTGGTCGTGCTATAGTATTTGGAGCTGTCTCTATTTTGATGGTAGCGCATGATGCTGACTAAGTATTGAAACCCGATGTGCGAAAAGGCGTGATGCTCTTTGTCTTTGGCTCGTATTACCTCATCCTGAAAGATGTTGTGATACTTTCCTTTAAGGACACTTCGCCAGCCTTTTAAACAAGCCGTGTCTTTTTTTGCTGGGAATACAAGTTCGCTGCCCGTTTCGCCAAATGCATCAGAATCTGTTATCGAAACAGCCACTTTAAAATCGGGTTGAGTGGTAGCCTTCATTGTGAGTTTAGTTATACGCAGTCTTTTTTCAGCGTCAAATCGCTCTTCTTTTATTAAATCGGAAGAGAAGGAGGTAGCAGCCTCACAGGCGCTGTACATTTTATGGAGAATTTCTTTTGCCGTTGTTTCTTTTTTGGCTTTATATAGAGAGGGCGCACCAATGGGTAACGGACCAGCAAAATAATATCCACCACCACATGACGAGAACAGGTAGATCAATATTAAGCGAACGATCATAAAAACGGGGTTGAATATTTTCGAAACATATTTCAGTATCATGGCTTAATGATTTAATTCAATTTTGTCATTTTCTTTTGCAGGACTAGGTTCTTCTAGCCGGGCATTTTGCCCCATGTAATAGCGTGGTGTCAGAATGATCGTAATCGTGGTTCTTTTCTTTTCATCCGTATTGGAGTGTGTGATGTAGGAGCGATCCTCATGGGTCATCCGTTCCGTTAAGTATTGTTGCACCTGGGTGACCTGATTTCGTGCAACATTAAATGCGACTGAACTATTCAATAAATTGTACTCCGCTTTCAGGATGGCTGAATTATCGTCACTGCTCATACCATGTTCAGCGATATAGTTGAAAACTGTCATATCAATCTTGGCTTCAGGTCCACCCATGCCCTTCACGAGGGAGTAGACATAGGCCAGATATCGTTTTGCATTATTTCGGATTTTATCAGGTTCCTGCCAGCGAAAAACATGTCCAAGCACATTGGGATACATACGTCCAGTTTTGTCATTGATATGCGAATAACTATCGCCCAGGCGATGGGAAGCAATTCCAATCGATCTGGCATCAGTCGCCTCTTGCAACATGCGAAATGATTTGGCTCTTTCCACTTCGGGATCACCACCGGTTAAGGCATGAACTTTTTTCTGAGGCCCTGGAAGCAGGAATGTTAACCGACCTCTTACACAATAGCCATCCTCATTAATAACGTTGTCGGGATACTCGGAATTGAAGGCCACTACTTTGGCATCCTTTATATGTAGCATCGTGGCAACGACTAATACGGTCCAGTAATGACCATCTGTTTCATAGCTGACCGCTTGATTGGATAGTTTGGAGTTTAATTTCTGTGGATTACTCTTACCAGCCTGGGCCGTAAGAATAGGGTGAAAGGTGACTATTATTAAGATGGCAAAACGGAAGGCAACTGTTTTCATAAGTTAGGAGGTTAGATTTAGTGCACTTGAACGATTAAGCAGATATTTTTTCCGCTTATCTATTCGAAAGGTCATGAAAAGGATAGGCCTGCTGTTAACAGGCTTATTGCATTAATAGATAGAATTCTTACAACAGATTGAAAGATGAAAACGCAGATTTCTGATGGAAATCGCCAGCGTGACAAATACTAACAGAAGGATTACAATTATTAACAGATTTCTGTCAAGGTGATGAAAATGTAGGTGGGATGAGGATTTGAGGCGAATGCCCGAATGAATAAACCCGGATTATGCAATAGCCGCGACCCTGACGGCTATGGCCGGACAGGCGGGCTTCAGGTCGGGGGAAATAAACAAAAAAATATTTGGCTTTAGCCAAAATTATCTTTGGGCTAAAGCCCTTTTAGATTGTTTTCATTTGTTCCCCGACATAAATGTCGGGGCTATTTTTCTAATGCATAATCCGGATAAAAACTAGTCCTGTTTTATTTTTTGTGTTCGCAGGCTACGGGCGGAAGTGGAGTATAAAATCATAGGGGGAGGCCCGTGAGTGCGGTTAATTTTCGATAAGGCTCATGGCGATCTGCGCTTACTAAGGTACCGCTTATTGATTAAGGAAAGTCGAGTACTCCCATCAACAGGTTGAGGAAATTCTACTTGACAAGTGGTACTTTAGAAGATGATGTGTGATAAAGAGCTCGAGTGAATTGTTAACCAATTACTTTCAGTTGTTCAAACTTACAACGTTAGCGAAACCATGGTGTAATCCTTATTCCAAAAGCTATTCCTGAGAAATCGATACTGGCGGGGCTGTATGGTCCATATTGATTTGATACGGACCCATTGGCATAATCAACAGACAGGAAAAAGTCGCAATCAAGATAATAGGCCATGGCACTGTATCCCAGTTCAAAACGGTATCCAGTCGCATTCGCATGAAATTGCTCAAACTTCATATAATGTTTCAGAATGCCCACCCCAACAAAAATGTGGTTAAAGTCTTTAATCTGAATATAGTATTGAGACAAAACACCAATGGAATTTCTGCGCAGATGGAAATCGGAATCAATATTTCCAACCGACAGACTCCTATTGCTTTTTGGGTTATACCCAAATTCATACATAAGCCTTAGTCTCATTTTACTAATGGGTTGAGCCGTTAGCGAGAAACCAATTGACGTTTGGCTTTTCATTTCAAAATCGGAAAGGGAATATTGCTTGAACAGACTAAATGTATTGGCTAGGGTTATAGCTCTAGTAAAGCCGTTCTCAAGCAGGTATTTTTCTATATAGTGGTTAACATCTTTAGGGTTTACCCCTCCAAATCCAAACTGCATGGATCCGGTCAGCTTAAATCCTGAAGAATCCTTTTTCAGGGTTTCCTTATTTCCGAAAACTACTTGCGCTTGTGCCGTTTCGAATCCACACAGCAATAAAGTCAGAAGAATTAGATATTTCATCTTACAACTTTTAATAAGTATGAATTATTGTGAATGGAAGTGGACATTTGAATGGAGTAGTCTTTAGAAAAGAAGATAGGTCTGCCGTTGAGATCCATGGGTGCCGTTTTGAATCGGAACACATTAAGATCAAGTTCTTTCAAACCATCGTTCTCTTTAAAAAAAACCTGGCCGGTATGGCTGGAACCAATCAGTCGGTTTGGGACAAGTTGGGCCAGCGGATAAGTATGATAGAAACCTCTGTGATTGTAAGATTTGGGAAGGAGATAGTAAAACTTTGGAGTATTGATTTCTGAGCTTTCGCTTAGTGGCATATACACTACACCCTCAAATGTTATTTTGGTTTTATCAACTAAAGAAAGTATCAGACTACCAGAAGAATAAGGAGGAATCATCGCTTCCAGCATGATCAAAGGCGAGGCGAGGACAATTTTAGTGATATAGCCACCCAGTGTGCCACTAGTAAAAGTTTCACCCACTAAAAAAGATTGACCAGAAGAATCGAAGACAATAGTCTCCCACATAAATTTGTTCATCATTACGGGAGAACGATCGAAATTAATTTCATGAGCGTTGCCCTTGTCAGTGTGACTGATGATGTAGGGCCTTCCCGTTTTATACTGACTTACTTCTTCTCCAGGAAATGCCCGACCAGTGATCAGAATATTAGTATCTGATTGGATAAAGAAATTATCAATGGAAAAACTTTCAGCGCCTTTTGTGTAGTCAGTGATGCTGATTTCTTCTCCGGTGTTGGCATCCAGCGTGTAGATTGATAGTAACTTATTTTTTTTGATGGGGTATCTTTCTTGAATAACTATCAGATGCTGAGGATTAGCCATGAACTGAAGGATGAAGGATAAATTATTAGTCGAAAACATTTTCGACCACACCTTTATTCCCTCTTCATTATAACGTACTACCTCCGTTTGGTTGTTATTTAGTTGTCGATACAGATAAACTCCATGATCGTTTATTGCTGATATGAGCCCAAATTGGAAATGTTTCATCGGTTTAAGCTTAGGAATGTTCAGGGCAGCGAAATGCAGCTCATGGGTGACTCCATGGGAGGTGTATAGCATCGGACCATTTTTTGTATTAAAAAGGGCATAACTGACCAATCCATCGTTGGCATAAGAAAGCAAACGATTATTGCCAGCCATGGTGATGACCGTAGTATCGTAAACATTTAAAAGCGTATCGAAATCAATAAGCCTGAATGTTGAGGTTGACTGTAAATGCTCTTTAGTATAAGCTATTTTCTTTTTAGTCGACAGGTCAGTCCTTTTAGGTGAAACTTTATAAATAAGGTGATAGGATTGTCCGGTCCTTTCTAAGATTGGTATTTCATAGGTTTTATCAACAATCTCCAAGGATTGAGCGTGTGCAACCCTTATGTTGAACCAAAGGCTCACTATTAAAGGTATCCAAATGAAGAACCTTGAGGTGGTAGGGAATAAAAAACTACGTACTGCCACGAGCCTTAGGGCATATGTTTCCATGGTGGGTTGGGTAAGATGGGTTGCCGTTAGAGAACTTGTACCAGATATTTTTCAGACATCTGACAGGCGAAAGTTCACCAGGAAAAATGGAAGGGACTAACAGACCTGTTTCATTTACCAACAGATTTCTGTCAAATTGAGTTATATGTGCCTGGTAGGTGAAAAAATCAGGAAGACTACCCGGACGAGTCGATGTTTTTCGTACTATTATTTCTTTGCCGTCAACGACCTCTCATTACCTGCATATTCTTTCGGGTTTACTCCAAAGGTTTCGCGGAAGCATTTCGAGAAATACGATAGATTATTAAACCCAACCTGGTAAGCAACCTCAGTTACATTTCCAGCTTTTTTCTTCAGCAGTTCGGCAGCACGTTGCAGCCGGATGTGGCGGATAAAATCATTGGGGGAATGCCCCGTGAGTGCGGTTAGTTTTCGATAGAGCTGAACATGGCTCATGGCCACTTCCTGTGCAAACAGCTCAACGCCAAAGGAGGTATCAGCCAGGTGAGTTTCCACTACCTCCATGATTTTTTTCAGGAACCGTTCATCGGTTGAGGTAACCTTCACTTCGCCCGGCATCATAGTCATTTGCCTGGCATATTTTTCCTGCAGTTTTTTTCTGTTATCGATCAAATTGTGCATCCTTACTTCCAGTTCCTTCATGTCGAATGGTTTGCCGATATAATCATCTGCACCCATTTCAAGGCCTTCAATTTTTGTTTCACTGTTGGTCTTGGCCGTTAAGATGATCACGGGTATATGACTGGTCTTTTCGTCTGTCTTTAATTTTTTACAAAGCTGAATGCCGTCTAGTTTAGGCATCATCAGGTCTGAGATAATGAGGTCTGGAATTTTATCGAGCGCTAAAGCCAATGCTTCTTCACCATCGGCTGCTTCCAGTACGGTATATTGTTTTGTAAAATGATCACGGATATAAGAACGTAAGTCTTTATTGTCTTCGGCAATGAGCACCGTGGCCGTAGATGGATTAGGGTTTTCTATGTTGGAGGTAAATTCGGATTCATGGGTTTCCATGTCTGGAGATGAGATTTGAAGATCAGAAGGTTCTTCTATAATCTCATCTGAGTTCAGGTGTGATAAGCCACGAGGAAGTCGCAGCGTGAAACACGAGCCGTTTCCTAACTCACTGCTTACGGAAATCTCACCATGATGTAATTCTGCCAGCTCCTTTACCAGCGCAAGCCCGATTCCGGTTCCTTCGTATTCGCGTGTTTGAGAATTGTCGACCTGGTAGAAACGGTCAAAGATTTTTTCGAGCTGATCCTGAGCGATGCCTACCCCGGTATCTTTTACCTGAATTTCTACCGCGCCATCCGGATAGTTGGGAGTTGGTTCTGTTGTGATGAGACTAATGTTTACAGAGCCTGAGGAGGGAGTGAACTTAAGTGCATTCGACAACAGATTATGGATGATTTTGTCCAGCTTTTCAGCATCGGCATATATTTCAATTTCCTTCTGATCGGTATGCAGCTTATAAGAGATTTGTTTTGATTCCGCCAACGAATCAAACGCCTGGGCGATCCTGTTTACAAAAGAGATTAATTCTGCCTTTGATGTTTTTAATTTAACAGAGCCTGACTCGAGCCGGGATAAATCAAGAAGTTGATTCACCAGTTTCAGCAACCGGCTGGCATTGCGGTGCATCAGGTTGAGTTCAGTTCTATCCTCCTGATCTTTTGCGGCAGCAATTCTTTTTTCAATCGGTGAGAGGAGAAGCGTAAGTGGGGTGCGAAACTCGTGCGAGATGTTGGCAAAAAAACGCGATTTGAGTTGATCCAATTCTTTGATTTTTTCAGCCTGAATTTTTTCGACAGACAATTGTTCTTTGATATCCAGTTCTTTCAATAAATAATTTTTTCTTGTGAAGGATAAGAATCTTGCCATGTAATTTGAATAGGCAATAAAGGGCGAAATAAATCCAATCAATAGGAAAAACACTCTCGCAACGGGGAACTTTTGATTCCAGATGTTAAAAATATCAGCGCCAAAAAAAACATGCATGATCATTAAAAAGAGTGTAGCCAGTACAATTAAGAGAAAGTTGTGAATTTTCTTGATGAGGCCTATTATACAACTGACTCCAATGACCAGGTAGATTGCGCCTCTAAGTATAATTTCAAGGGGTATTTCATAGAATGATATCTGAGAATTAATAGTAACTACAATGAACCCAGCGAAGTAAAACCACCCAAATGTTTGAATGAATTTCTTAAACACGCTGGAGGAAAGTATCGCATAACTAATAAAATAGAGTAGGGCCCCATTGGCTGCCAGGTCTGTTAACACATTTATTTTAAATCCCCAGAACCATTTTTCAGAATCGTGAAGGAAGGTAAAATTGAAAAAGACCATTAACATTCCTCCACTATAAATAATCAGTGATTTCCGGTGCCGGTGATAAATAAACAGAATAATGTGATACACCGCCATGGCTAAATAGAAGCCACCCAGGAACTTGTATGCGTAGGAGATTTCAAAAAGCTGCATCGTTACATTTTTCTTTTAATCCTGGCGAGTGAAGTGTTAAATGTTGCTATATGTGTTATTGGGTTATTTGTGACGTTTGATGTTTGTTATGGAATTTAATAGCCTAAAGTACAACAAAGGAGAGAGTTCGTCAACAGGAAATTCTCAAAGGGTAAATGATCAATTTATTAGTCAATCAGCTTGAGGAGAATCAGAAGATATCTATCTTGCATTCAGTAAAGTAGTTGTGCATTAAAGCCTATAAATATGATTGGAAGGATAAAGAAATTTTTTAGTGCCGGATTTATAATGGCCAGTTTGCTTTTTCCGCTGGCCATTGCGGCTCAGGTAGGAGTTGGAGTGAAACCTCCCAAAGGAGCAGAAGTATTTTTTGATGGCAGTGAAAAGATGCTGCATGCCAAATGGAAATATTGGGAAGGTCCACGCTTCAAAGCGGCCATGCCTATCAAATGGCAGATCGTAAATGATCCGGTTGACAAAGGGACGGCAGTGAATACAAATGACCCTGCTGCGGCCGGTGGATTATATGGGGCTGCTGATATCGTTACGAAAAAAGAGTTTGGTGATTTCCGTGCCCACGTAGAATTCCTGATTGCAAAACCAGGAGGGAACAGTGGAGTGTATTTACAAAATCGTTATGAAATTCAAGTCCTGGATGGCGACTCTACTTCGCATGGTTTAGGTGCAGTGATCAATGAAAGCAAGTCGCCCTATTTTGCTTATAATGGTTTAGGAAAATGGAATGCCTATGACATTGTATTCCGTGCAGCCCGTTTCAAGGATGGCAAGTTGGTGGAAAAGCCCATCGTGACTGTTTACCTCAATGGCAAGAAGGCTCATACCAATCAGGTCATCAGCCAGGTGTTTGGTGGTGTCAATTCTGGTATTGATGGTGGGAATGATGGTGGTAAGGGAATTACTGATCGGCCTGGTGGATTGAAGTTGCAAGCCGAAGGTCATGATGTGTTGTATCGCAACATCTGGATCAAGGAATTGAAGCTGACGAAAGCAGATACTGATTTTAGATAACGCTTAGATTCCTTAATTGTAAATTTACATCGTCTTCCCGGAAGGCGATGTTTTTTTTGAGCGATGTCAGATCAACCAAAATAGGATGACCGCAAAACTGGAGGATAGTTATTTTTCTGAAGCCTTTAAATGGATAATACTTATTGGCAGTGCATCCGGTAGTTTGTGTCTTATATTCATAGAAAGTTACGAGTGGATTATCCCCTTACTCATCGTGCTGTCTCTGATAAGCTTTTCAACAAAGTATTCATTGATCATTGATACAGAGAAGAAAATCATCATCGATTCATTCCATATGTTGTGGATCAGAATAAGATCAGAAAATTTTTCCTTCTCAACATTGAATGGGATCAGGCTGGATAAAGAAAGACATGCTTACCATGCATCTACCCGATCATCCGATCGGCTTATTGATTTCAACGAATATATTGGTATGCTCGAATATGATTACGGAAAGTCAATTGAACTCGCACGAAAAATGGAGTATCAAGATATCGCTGAGGAGATGAAAACAATTGCAGACCAGTTGAACCTTACCATAGAGCGCACTTTTTAAGTGCCCGCATCCGAACAAATCCGTTCGCTTTCGAGCTGAGCACTATTTTGAATTCATGCAATCCATTGTAAAATACTGGTTTTCAACTGGCATCAATGTTGAATTGCCCTGAGTTCAAACCATCGCCATGACTTTACTTAATGAAGAAATCACTTCATCGCTTAACCCGTATTTTATCTTTTCGGTAACTTCCATCTTCTATTTCATGAGTTCTTCATCTAATCACTACGATTTCCAGATACAATTTACAGGATTCTATTGAATATAAATTTAGACATAAATATCCCCTATTAGAAACGTTTTGGCCTTCCCACTAATATGAACGCGATTGCCGAGATGCCTGCAGTGGAGGTATCCCTTACGGGCTGATAATTGGATGGCCGACAATTCAGTTTTGCCAAGTTTATCCGACCAATAAGGTATCAGTGTAGTGTGAGCAGATCCGGTAACAGGGTCTTCATTCACTCCGGATTGTGGTGCAAAGAATCGCGAAACGAAATCTACTTCATTTCCACGGGCAGTAACAATAACTCCACGCACCTTCCAGGTGGAGATCACGGCATAATTGGGTACAATATTTTTTATGCTTTCTTCATAGTCGAATACCAGCATGTAATCGGTCTTGCCTTGGTAGGCTTCCCGTGGCACCAGGTTGAAGCCCGAATGATTCGCTTCTGGCCAATCGATCTTATGAATGGTGTCGGTTGGAAAATCAAGTGTAAGTAAGTCGTTGTTCTTACTCACGTTTAAGACTCCACTTCGGTGGGAGTGAAATGTAATTTCATTGCCTTGATGATTTTCATGATTGAACAACACGTGTGCAGAAGCTAATGTAGCGTGCCCACATAAATCCACTTCTACAGTGGGAGTAAACCAACGAATCTGATATTGATCCCCCTCTTTCACATAGAAGGCTGTTTCGGCCAGGTTATTTTCCAATGCAATGTTCTGCATAACTGTATCGGGCAGCCATTCATTCAACGGACACACCGCAGCTGGATTACCTGAAAAGACTTTATCGGCAAAGGCGTCTACCTGGTAGATTTTTAGTTTCATGGGATTAAATTCAAAATTCAATATTCAACGTTCGATGTCTTTTGTCCAGTTACACTTCAAACGCGCTTTTGTAAAATTCATTAGCCTGAACGTAGTCGAGAAGTTTCGAGTAGAAGGGGTGCGACCCTAGTGTTGCACTGTCACCCACCATGATGAGTTTCTTTTTAGCGCGTGTCATGGCCACATTGGTTCTGCGGATGTCGGAAAGAAATCCAACTTCACCTTTATCATTACTTCTCACAAATGAAATCGCAATTACATCTCGCTCCTGTCCCTGAAAGGCATCTACCGTGTTGACGGAAACCAGCTTATGCAATGGTTCTAACTGCGATGATGCTTCCGCCAAATGCCGGAGATAATCTACCTGAGCTCTGTATGGCGTGATGATACCCATGGTCAGGTTCTGTTCTATGCACGCTTCAATTCCGATTTCATCCACCAGTTGTTCTACCAAACGAATTAATAGAGCGCCTTCTTCTTTGTTAAACCGGCTGAGTGTTTCTTTGTCTTGCTCTTCATTAAATCCACATCCTGCCGTGTCAATGAATTCAATAGGAGACTGGTTGGGCCTTAATAGCTCGCGTGCCACCGTTGGATGTGCGAGAAGTTTCCCCTCGTAGAAATAATCAGATGAAAAACGCATGATGGCTTCATGCATGCGATATTGAATGCGCAGCATGTGGGCATGATCAGGAAATTTTTCAATTCCCTTCTCGAACAGTGTTCTCGATAAACCCTGCTGCGCAGCTTCGAACGATTTAATGGTGGGAGGAAGTTGCTGATGATCACCTGCAAAAATTACCCGATGTGATTTTAATAACGGTATCCAACTGGCTGGCTCCAGGGCTTGACCTGCTTCGTCAATAAACACCGTCTTAAACTTTCTGCCTTTCATCACAGGATGGGAAGATCCAACCAATGTGCAACAAATGGCTTCATTGGTATTGAGTAAGTCATTGACGATATAAAACTCGAGCACATCGGCATCGCCTTTCAGGGCTCGTGCCTCATTGTACAACATCCTGCGCTGTTCTTTTTCGTGATAACCGTAATTGCGTTTAAATTTCTGAGCATGGCTGCGCACTTGCTCCATCTTTTTACGCAACGCCCTTAATTCATTGAAGTGTGGATGTGCCGCAATTCGTGCATCCAATGTCTTACTTAAGGTTTGCTCCGTTACGCGTGCCGGATGCCCGATGCGTAGGGTTTGCACTCCCTTGTCAGAAAGCTTCTCCACCAATAGATCGATAGCGGCATTGCTGGGTGCACACACTAACACCTGTCTTTCTTCTTTAATGGTATGACGTATCGCTTCAACGATGGTAGTTGTTTTGCCAGTGCCGGGCGGACCATGAATAAAAGCGACATCCGGAGATGACATGATTTTAGTTAAGGCCTTCTCCTGACTTTCATTGAGTAGGCTGTTAGTGGCCAATGACGTGTGGATAGTAGATGGATGAGGAGTGTTTATTGAATTTGTCCCCAGCAATAGTTCACGTAGTTCAGCCACCCGATTGTCTTCCGCTTTGATGACCGACTTGAGTGCGAACTCCATTTCTTTGTAAGTCATCTCATCAAACATGACATCCACACCCAGCATGCCATCGCCTATCCAATCGGGCAGGTCATCACCATTAATAGTAACAACCATGGTGTTTTCGCGAACGTAGTTGATTACTCCCTGGGTATGATGTTTTTGCGGTGTGCCGGAAGCATTTGAAAAAACACTGACCAGTTTTCCACTCTGAAAGGAGTGAGGCTGATCAAGGTGATTGGTCTTTTCTACTTCGATGATGATCCGTTCTCCAGTACCGATGTAATCTTTTAATAGTCGAACGGGGTACCATGTTACACCCTCTTTTACCCGATCACTTACCGAACGCAATAGTACCTTTTGCCGGTATTGCTCCAGATCGGCCTGGCGTTCTAACTGGATGAGCGTAAGTGTTTTCTGAAGTTGTTCCTGGGAAGTCATAAAGTAAAGTCGCGCAAAGATGCAGGAGCAAACATTGAGATAAAAGTGTAGGCCTTACTTTGTTTATCTTTTTAATTTATAGTGTGAATTAGGAGAAGCGTTTATACTGATCAAGTGGTACCCCGTCCAGGCGTGAATATAAAGGCATCCATATAGCGCTGAATGTAGGCATCCTTGCTTTTGCTTTTATATTGTAAGATAAAGCGTGGGTGAGCAAGGGGTATAATCTCCTTGAAAAACTGATGCTGCTCGTTAAGTGATTTCAGAAATTTATAGTTTGCTCCTTCGCCCAGGCAATATGCCATACTGCGATCGATTTCAAAATCCAATTGCGCACGAATACTTGATAAAATGAATGACTCCAGTTTCTTTTGAAGGAGGGCATCATCATAGTAATTGAGATTCTTTTCCTCTTTTGTGAATCCCAAAGGAGAGATGGAGCTAAAATAAAACTTTGCATAAAATTTTTCTGGTCCACCAAACGCAGTAATCATTTCATAGATAAAAGTACTGGATAGCTCAACTTTCTTGGGGAGTGGATTTTCGATCCCGCAGTATTTTTCAAGGTTAACCGGATCGGTAAAAGGAATCCCGGTTAGTCCACCACCCAACCGCCCCGGGTTGATGCCCAGAATAATTCTTCGGGTAGTGGTGTCGTTGTAATATTTTTGATAGAACTGTTCACACCATTGCATGACTGCAGGTTCCTGATAAGGATTGAGTACCTGTATACCTTTCGACAAGGGGATTGATAACCGGAGTGAACGAAGAAATGAAATAACACGGTCAGCAACCGGGGTGTTATTACTCATGCTACTCTAACAGAAAATCACTGATATTTTTTGATTCTCCAAAAAGGATCAGGGAATCTCCTGCCTGCAGTTCAAGGTCCGCACCCACTTTACCCAGCGTTTTTCTTTTCTTTCTCATCACACCAATAATATTGCGGTCTTCAAAAGATCTCTTCACGCTGACCAATTGAACATCGTACTTCTTTTCAAAACCGATTTCGCCCACTTTTACACTCACATACCGACCCGGCAGCGCTACTTCAGCGATTTGAAATTTTTCACAAACCCGGTGAGAATCCATTACTTCCCTGAAGTCGAGGGTATAGGCATTTCGTTCGGCTGAGTCAAGTTCAGGATATACAAATTCCGTGATACCCATACTTTCTAAAATGGCTTTGTGAAGAGTGGAGATCACCCGACAGATGATCCGCTTTACACCAACTTGCTTTAACAGGGCCGCCAATAAAATGATGGTTCCTTCATTTTCTCCAATGGCAATAACAACCATGTCCGCTTCCTTTAGGGGCAGTCCTTGAATGGCTTCGCGATTAGTGGCATCCATTGCAACGGTATAGGTGAAGCGATTCTTCATCTTTTCAACGCGTTCGTTTGAAACATCCACGCCAAAAACTTCGTGACCTAATTCAACTAGTTTCCTGCCCAAGGATGATCCATAATTCCCTAATCCAAATACAATTATTTTCATAACTCCAATCGTTAACGTAGCTAATACATAATTTCTTCCACAGGATATTGATAGGCGCGTTCCTGAAACTGTTTTATCAGGGCAATAAATAAAGTGAGCACACCTACTCGTCCGATAAACATAGTGATAACGAGCACAATTTTGCTTGGGTCTGTGAGTTCAGTCGTGATACCTAATGTAAGCCCCACCGTGCCGAATGCTGAAAACGCCTCAAATGCAATTTTCATGATTCCTTTATCTCCGTCAAAGATGGAGATAAAAAAAACAGCGCCACCGATAAATACCAATGACAATAAAACCACGGCAAAAGCTCTGTTAATGGACTGTTCGCTGATTTGAGTATGGAGTACTTCTGTCCTGTTTCGTCCGTGAATAACTGATCGTAAATTTAGAAAAGCGACAGCCGCTGTGGTTGTTTTAATTCCTCCCCCGGTAGAAGAAGGAGAGGCTCCAATCCACATTAAAAAAAGGTAGATCATGACCATAGGCATAGAAAGTTTGGTCATGTCCACGGTGTTAAAGCCGGCTGTGCGGGGAGTAACTGATCCAAAAAATGAGGTGACTATTTTGCCGAACATGGTGGGATGATCTTTTAAAGAGGCATCGTATTCAAAAAAGAAGTAGAGTAGAAAACCTGTAACCAGTAAAACAATGGTGGTGGTAAGGGCAAGTTTTGAATTTACTTGTATGATTCTCGTCATTGCGTCCTGGGATGGATTTCTCGTGAATCGGGAAACCAACTTGATAAATTTAATCCGGATGTAGGAGAAAACATTGAACACAATCGGAAAGCCCATACCTCCGAGGATAATCAAGAAGGCAATAATAATATGAAGGGAATAGTTGAACCGATAGGAGGGTGTATATAATCCGGCAGTTTCCGTGGAGAATCCAGCATTACAAAAACCAGAGACTGAATGAAACACAGAAAAGAAGGCCCTATCAATATTACTGGTGAACAATGCTTTGTCCAGGCTCAGGTAGATCATCAGTGCTCCAATTCCTTCAAAGAATAAGGTGACTGCGATAATTCTTGTCACGATGGTAATAACGTTACTGATTCGGTCGCTGCTCACCATACTTTTCAGAGCCATCGTGTTATGAAACGAAACTGAGCCAGCTGCCAGGTAGCCTAACAATCCGGTGAAAGTCATTATGCCCAGCCCACCGATTTGAATGAGAATTAAGATGATCACTTGCCCGATGGCTGTAAAATCGGTATTGGTATCTAGCACAGTAAGCCCCGTTACACACACCGCACTCGTGGAAGTAAACAAGGCATTGACCAATGAAATTCCGTGGGTAGTAGAGTTAGGTAGCATCAACAGGAGAGTTCCAGAGAGAATAATGATTGCAAAGCTGATGAGAAAGACGAATGCAGGATTTTGCCTTCGGTAATAGATAAATTTAAGAAGGTTGGAAGCTTCTGTGAAAAACAGAAACGTGATACCGACATAGAGGATTAATTTCTTCGAAATAAAATCACTGGTGTGATCTAATGCAGAGAAGTGAATAGATTGGCTAAGGCGGTTCAGAAAAAAGACCAGTATAATCAGAAAGAAGTTATAGACGTGTGTTCTCCAATTCTTGATATCCAACCACTCAGTAGCAAATCGGCCAACGAGCAACACTTCAGAAAAGGTGAGCAGGTAATGGATATATTTATATAAACGTTCATCAAGACTGTAGAAAGGAAAGAATCCGAAGTCGTAAATAATCAGACCAAATAAAATCAGGACGACTAGTGGGAACAACGTAGTGCTGACATTATAAATGCCACGGACCCACTCGCTTAAACTAAAGGGACCTTCCTTAGTAAGCCGTTCATGAATGGATCGCTTTAGCCATCGGGAAAGAATCACTAAACGGTAGGGTACGTATTTCCTGAAATTCATGATTTAATGACTTCCGGAAAGGTGGCAGAAGGCGAAGGAATCTTCAAGAACCTAACACTGGGCAAAAATTCCATGGACGATGAGTTGCGGATTCAATCTACACATCGTAAGGCATTTACCAAAACTGTTTTTGGCAGAATAGCCCTTTTGACCTTTGTTTCATTTGATTAATTTTGATGACTATGCGATACATGTTTTTAATCTGTGGTGCGATATTTACTTCATCTGCCCTTTCTGCACAGACGTTTGACCTGATCATAATAAACGGAAAGATCATCGATGGCAGTGGCAACTCGTGGTATTACGGAGATGTGGGTATCATTAAAGGTAAGATTACCTTCATAGGCAAGAGAGAGAATTATGACGCGAAAAAGACGGTTGATGCGAAGGGGTTCATTGTGGCTCCGGGTTTCATCGATGTGCATGCTCATATTGAAGGTGGAGACATGACGGTGCCTACGGCTGATAATTTTATTTTTGATGGCGTGACCTCCGTAGTTACCGGAAATTGTGGCGGCTCCAACCTGGAGGTGGATCGCTATTTTCAAAGAATCGACTCTGTAAAAACATCAATCAACGTAGCTACTCTCATTGGACATAACACGGTTCGTAGTGCTGTGTTAGGGGATGCTAATCGCGAACCGACCATCGAAGAACAAAAGCAGATGGAAGCATTGGTAGAAAGCGCTATGAAAGAAGGTGCCGTAGGATTTTCCACTGGGTTGATTTATGTGCCAGGAACATATGCAAAAACATCCGAGGTGGTGTCACTCGCCAAGGTGGCGTCAAAGTACAATGGCGTCTATGCATCGCATATTCGCGATGAAGGTGATAAGGTGCACGAAGCAGTAAGCGAAGCAATTTCTATTGGCAGGGAAGCAAAAATCCCCGTAGAGATTTCTCATTTCAAAGTTACCTACAAACCAAACTGGGGGCGCTCCACCGAGACGATTGGATTGGTGGAAAGTGCCCGCCTTGAGGGATTAGATGTAACCATAGATCAATATCCTTATGTGGCCAGCAGCACAACCTTAGATACCACGTTGCCTACATGGGCCTTCAGCGGTGGTCGCGATTCATTGAAAGTTAGGTTGAATGATCCGGTAACGCGTAATAAAATAAAACAGGAAATGTTGAGTGGGTTGAAAGATAAAAAATTGAAGAACTACAGTTATGCACAAGTGGCTCGATATGTACCCGACACCACTTTTAATGGTAAGAATATTTCTGAAATAAATATACTTAAAGGAAGAAAACCGCAAGCGAAATACGAAGCCGAAACAATTCTTGAAATGGTTGGTGCCATCAATCGCACGCAAATGGTTTACTTCAGCATGGATGAAAAAGACCTTACACGTATTCTTCAATATCCCTTTAATATGATTGCTTCGGATGCAGGTATTGCGAAATTTGGTTCGGGCATGCCTCATCCCCGAGCGTATGGTACGAATGCCCGTGTGTTGGGTCGCTATGTAAGAGAACAAAAAGTGATTCGCCTGGAAGAAGCGATTCGAAGGATGACTTCACTGCCTGCTCAAAAATTTAATTTACGAGATCGTGGATTATTGCGTGAAGGCTTGGCAGCGGACATTGTTGTGTTTAATGAGCACACTGTTGGAGATGCTGCTACTTATACGCAACCTCACGCCTATTCAACCGGGTTTTCTTTTGTGATCGTGAATGGAGAAGTGGTTGTTGAAAACGGAAAACATACCGGTGCACGGAGTGGCCAAGCCTTGAAAGGCCCAGTGGCCAGATAACCTATTTCAGCAACTGCACCAGCTTTTCTATTGCCTCCCTGTTTTTTTGGGACGTGATATTATCGATGACGCCTTCTTTCTCGCGCGTAGTTAGTCGCCAACTCAGTGAGGCACGTGCGCTATTGTTTCGGATGCTATCCATCTTTTGCAGAATGGGAGAATAACTTTCTGCCTGGTATTCAATATCTACCCGATCGATGGGTAGTGGCAACCAGGAGTGGGCCTCACCAATCAGCATATCACTGGTGATGTCCTGAAAGTTTTCAAAATTGTTGTATACACTACTGATGGGCTGCGTCATATTGTCAATAATAGTCTGAGAGCTTTTCTCACTGATTTGGCGGAGCTTGGGTGAATCACGAATGGATACAAAGACAACTCCCGAAGTATTTTCTATGACCCATTTCCGAAAGGCATAAAGAAAACGGACTGCATCCGACATTCCAAAGTTATCCGATATGCCGGCATCCATAATTTGGATAGGAGGATTTGTTGGTAAAGTAGTATTGGGCGTAATGTAAGGGAAGGTTGCGCTCATTCGCAGTGCTGAAAGAAAACGAAGGTCTCCGGAATCTTGTTCTTTGAAGAAGTGATTAAAATCGATGCCGCTTACTTTGGCTTGATTGTAGTTGGTAAAGTTCTCCACCTCTGAATTCATAAACGATACCGGGCGCGAAGCAATGTAAAGTTTACGTCCGTCATTGATTACCGTTGGCGTAAGAATGATCATGGGGATATTTCCCTTTCCTTCTTCCTCAGCGTAATCGCGAATGGGCTTATCCATTAACCCTTCGGTAATCTGGTTGAGTTGGTCTTCAAAGGTAAAGGCACGATCGCGGGTATATGCTTTCCCGGCATATTCGAATTTTGTAAGTCCGATAAAAAAATCGTTGGCCAGCAAGCTGAAAATAAGCGGGTTCAGATTATCATTCGAAATTTTTTCACGATGGATATGGCCGTACGGGCTAATGGATTCACCTTGTTGTTCTCTTAACTTAAGCTCCCGAAAGTAGCTGGCACCAATAAGACCCCCCGAGGCACCGGTAATCAACACACTTTGTTGCATCAGTTGACCACCAGAAAGACTGTCGGCAGTTTGTAGTGCGTTAAGTGTCCAGAGTGAAGCGCGTTTGCCACCACCACTGGCACATAGAAAAACTATTTTTGGTTTATGATCAAACTTCTTGCGCCAATTTTCCAATTGAGGGAGCATGGCAAGACGATCACTTTCCATGGTTGCGCTATCCACCTGAAGTTGAAGTGTACGGTTGGAATATTCAGCTGGTGAGGTCTCATAATTTAATCCGAAGGCTTCATATTTTTTATCAAAGAAGTCTTCGCCTACCAGGTGATTGACCACCAGGAATAAAATCAATGCCACCGTAGCCGACCAGCCGCCAAACCAATAGGAGAAAGCGCCAGCCAGCATTACAAACATGGTAAGGAAAATAATAAAGGTACCTGCAGCGGGTAACTGAAAGGAAGGGTAGTCTTTAAACATTCCTAAGATGAGCACCAGAATAAAAATAAATACTTCAATCACCACAATGTTGAAATGATTCTGATCAAACACCTGGATGATCGTGTTGCGGTCGTAGAAAGTAGTGGAATCAACCGGCCTGGCGTGCAAGTATCCGGTGAGGTAATAATCCACACGCACTTGTTTTTTACGGGCGATGTCTAACTTTCGCATGGCGCTGGCACGAGTCACTTTCACATTTTGCTTTATCTGCTCATCAATACGGCACACCATATATTTGAAAATATCTTTGTTCGTCAACCGAAAATAGATGGAGAAGAGGGTGGTCATCAGTACGTATCCTAAGAACAATCCGCTCAGGTTTATCACTAACCCTTCCTTTGACGAGTATTCGTTGCTGATCTGAAATGCGATAATCTGAAAGACGTACGTTATAAGGAAGACGACAGGTATTATACTGTTGTTCACCGTAAATTTCTTAAACGGACTTGGCAACGTGCCGACAAACGAAAACCGATGGCCATCAGAAATATAACAGGTGATGTGAAAGGCCATGGTGAAACCAGCCGTGAGGATGCCCATAATGAGGAAGCTGACAAAGCCAACTTCATTCATGTATTCAGGATCCAGAAAGAGATAAGGTATGCCGAGGTATTTGCCAAAATTACCCGTGATCATGGTGAATAGAATAATCCAGCAAAGCATGAGCACATGGTTGCGTCTGATATTGTTCAACAAAAGCTGAACAGGAAAGGAGTAAAATAACCTGGGAATAAAAAGGTAGAGGTTTCTCATGCTATTCGCTTTTCCAAGTTATTAAAAATCAGTTACTAAACAGGTATCCTTTTCTAAATAAGAAAAACAATTAATCGGTGACCTTAAAGTTTTATATTCGTACATCGAATCATTAACGATCTATATTTTTGCCTGCACTTTTTACCATTTATCGCTCTTCAGCCGGTTCCGGTAAAACCCGCACATTGGCCAAAGAGTATCTGAAACTTGCTCTTCAATCGCGGGCTGGCTATTTCAAACACATATTAGGAGTAACCTTTACCAACAAGTCTACCCAGGAAATGAAGGATAGGATTCTGGCCTATCTCAATGATTTTTCTCAGGGCAAGCAGAATGACTTATCACGTGAGTTGCAGGAAGAACTAGGGCTTGATCCACAGACATTTCAGAATTATGCCGAGGAAGTGCGGGCTCAGGTACTGCATAATTATTCCCAGTTTTCCATCAGCACGATTGACGCCTTCTTTCAGCGGGTGATTCGTTCCTTCACACGCGAGGCCGGCCTTGCCGGTGATTACCGGTTGGAAGTAGAGAACGATCCCATCATGGAAGAAGTAATTGATAAACTGATCGATGAGTTGGGAAGTAATCCATTGTTGACGGACTGGGTGGTAAAGTTCGCCAATCAGGAATTGGAAAGCGAGCGTGCCTGGGATGTGCGCACCAGTCTGATGGAATTTTCAAAGCAGATATTCCGGGATGAATTTAAAGACGTTGAAGATGCATTAAGTAAGAGTACTTCCGAACCCGAATTCTTTAAGAACTTGTTGGAAGTGCTCCAAAAGAAGAAGTATGGTTTCATAAATACCATTAAGGCAAAAGCCAACGAAGCGGTTTTACTCATCCGAAGTAATCAGTATACGTTTGATGATTTTAAGTATGGCGGAGGAGGGGCATTCAGCTACCTGATTAAACTTAGTAAGATCGAGTCGGTAAATGACTTCGATGAAGAGGCAAAAGGCAAGCGTGCGGAAGGAGATTATCAGAAGAGTATAAACTGGCCGGACAAGGATTCATCCAGCAAAGCGGCAATTCAACGACTGGCAGAGGAAAGGCTGATACCCCTGTTGAATGAAATATTGGAGTTCAGAGAAAAGAATTACAAAACATCGCTCTCTGCGGAAGTAGTGTTAAGCAACTTCTATTCATTTGGTCTCATTGCCGATATCTCGCGAAAGTTGAAAGAGTACAAAGACGAAAACAGCATCATGTTACTGGCCGATGCGCCTCATTTTTTGAATGGTGTTATCCGCGATAGCGATACTCCTTTTATTTATGAAAAGGTAGGTTCGTTTTATAAGAACTTTTTGATTGATGAATTTCAGGATACCTCCCGCATGCAGTGGGAGAATTTTTTTCCGTTGCTCACCAACGCGCTCGATCAAGGAGACCGAAGCCTGATTGTGGGTGATGTGAAGCAGGCGATATACCGGTGGCGTGGAGGCGATCTATCTTTGTTGCAACAGGAAGTTGAGGCCCTGATTGGCAAGAGTCGGGTGGATAGCAAATATCTAAATTCCAACTATCGGAGTGCAACCTCAGTCGTGGAGTTTAATAATGCGATGTTCAAGGATGCAGCTGCCTGGGTTTCTTCACAAACCGGTCATGCACTTCCTTCACTCGCGTATGAAGATATCGACCAAAAAGTATCCAGGGACGAACAAGGCTTTGTTGATATCACTTTTGTGGAAGATACTGAAGAAGAGAAATGGAGTGAGGTAGCGATTCAGCGTATTCCCATCCTTCTTGAAAAACTTCAACGACTCGGGGCTAAGCTGAAAGACATTGCTATTCTCGTGCGAAGAAATGAGGAAGGTCAGCGTATAGTCGCGCATTTGTTGAGTTATAAGAATTCAGAAAAACGCCAACCGGATTGCAAGTATGATGTGGTCTCCAATGAATCGCTTCGGTTGGATGGTGCCGCTTCGGTGAATTTACTGGTGAGTGCTTTGAAATATCTTAATAATACAGACGATGCTATCGCACGCGCCCAGTTGTCGTATGAGCATGCGCGGATGCAAGGCCATCCACAAGAGCTATCGGATGTATTTGCCATAACGAATCGTACAACCTTTGAAAACAATTTGCCGGAGGCATTTTCAAGGCAAAAGTTGTTTCTCAAGAAATTGCCGCTCTTCGAACTCACTGAATCCCTGATGCAGATATTTGATTTGGGAAAATGCAAAGGAGAACTGAGTTATTTACAGACTTTCCAGGACCTGATTCTGGATTTCTCTTCGCGTGAGCGAAATGACCTGGCTGCATTTTTAATCTGGTGGGAGGATAATAAAGGAAAAAAATCCATACAGGTTTCTGGTGAAGTTGATGCGGCACAGATTTTCACCGTGCATAAATCCAAAGGACTTCAGTTTAAGTATGTCATCATTCCATTTTGTTCCTGGGAGGTAGATCATGGGCAATACAATAGTCCAACGCTGTGGGTGAAATCAGATCAACCTCCATTTGATACAGCCGGACATTTGCCCGTAAAGTATTCCGGCACGCTGAGAGATACGTTGTTTGCCTCGTACTATGAGGAAGAAAAAGCGAGGTGTTATCTTGATAATTTGAATTTATTGTATGTAGCACTCACGCGGGCGGAACATGGGTTGATCGTGATGGCTCCTCAACCCAATCCAAAGCGTAAAAAGACGACTAAAATAAGCGAAGTACTTTTCGATTCGCTGCAACGGGCATTACCATCAGGGTGGAGTTTAGACAATTCCAGTTGGAGTTCTGGTGAATGGAGTCTTAAACCTGAAAATGGCAAACTTGAAAAAGGTTCTGAACCGGTTGAGCTTAAAAAGTATGAAACTTCCACCTGGCGCGAAAAGCTGGTAATCAAACAAAGTTCAAAAGGACATTTCGAGACGGCTGAGAATGTGGTTTCAGAAAAGGTGAAGTATGGTATTCACCTGCATAGCATTCTATCGAAGATAAAATACCATCACGAACTCGATGAAGCAATTGCCAGCATGGAGGGAGAAGGGGTGATTACATCAGAAGAAAAGCCGGTTGTTCACGGCCTTATTCTTGACTTACTTTCTAATGAAATGGTAGCGAATTGGTTTTCATTGGACTGGGTGGTAAGAACGGAAGTACCTATTCTTTCACCGGGCGAAGGTGACAATCGGATCGATCGACTCCTCACCAAGGATAGGAAAGCAGTGGTCGTTGATTTTAAAACCGGTGAACCATCGCGCAGTGATCAAAAGCAGGTGGCTGATTACATAGACACACTGCGACAGATGAATTTCACGGAAGTGGAAGGTTACTTATTGTATATAAAGTCTGGTGAAGTAGTTTCAGTGCCACCCGGCAAAAAGTCGAAAGTGAAAGAGGGAAAGGAAGGACAGTTAGGATTAGGGTTTTGAGAGTGTCTTGAGTTTTGAATATTGATTTTTGAGTTTTGATTTTTGAATTAATTAAGTGGAATCGTTTTTAAAAGAGATAGCTCGTAAAATTTTTGAGAAGCACCCACATCCTGAGGTGCTCACCATCGTGTTTCCAAATCGAAGGGCGGCTTTATATTTTCGAAAGCACCTGGGCGAAATTATTTCCAAGCCCATCTTTGCTCCTCATCTTATTACCATTGAAGATTTTATTTCCGGTTTCAGCACACTGAAGGTTCCTGACAAACTGGATCTTGTTCATCGGCTGCATGCCACTTACAGAGATGTAATGGGCGAAATTCCATCTTCGCGAAATGAGTCATTCGATCAGTTCTATTTCTGGGGCGAAATGCTGTTACGCGATTTTGATGAGCTTGATAAATACATGGGAAACGCATCGGGCCTTTTCAAAGACCTCCGCAACCTGAAGGAAATTGAATCAGGGTTTGATTATCTCAGCGAAGAGCAGCGTGAGTTTTTGTTGGAGTTCTGGAAAAGTTTTGGCGAGAATATTACCGAGAATAAAAAGAAGTTCATCGCAGTGTGGGCCAAACTATTTTCGCTCTACGATACCTATAAAAAACAATTAGAGTCGGAAGGGCTCGCTTACGATGGCATGTTACATCGACAAGTGGCGGAAACCATTTCTCCGGAAGTAACCAGGAACTATAGTCCCATCAATTTGGTGTTTGCTGGTTTTAATGCCCTCACCAAAGCGGAAGAAATTATTCTTAGCTTCTTTGCTGATCATGGTAGTTCATTTTATTGGGATGGAGATGAATACTATGTAAACAACGTGCAGCAAGAGGCGGGAGTCTTCTTTCGCGAATATCAACAACATGCTTCCCTTAAGAAAACATTTCCCGATAGTTTTGCCTCTCATCTTCGCCAGAATAAAACTGTCAATTTATATGGTTCGGCACAACCCAGCGGACAAGTGAAATTAATGTCGCAGGTGTTGAGTGAAGAATTCGCAAAAGGCTTAAAGGCCGAAGAGACGTTGATTGTTTTGCCTGATGAGAAGTTATTGCTGCCTGTGCTCTATGCAATACCGGCTCCTACCGAAAAGCTTAACGTTACCATGGGTTATTCCCTGAGCAATACTCCGTTCTTTGGTTTGATCGAATTGCTGGTGGACTTGCAAATCAGTAAACGCAAAGGACATTTTAATCATCGCCCAGTGATGACTTTGTTGGGACATCCTTATGTGGTCGCGGCAGGGCCGGCAGAGGCGAATGCCAAACGAAAGGAAATTCTGCAACACAATTGGGTACACATCCCTCAAAGTTTTCTGGCCACCGGTGTTCCACTTCATCGCTTGTTATTTGGTGAACTGGAAAAAGGACTCCTTTCTTATATCACGTTGGTCATTCGTGAGATTGGAGCATTGGAAACCATTTCCGACATCGACAAGGAATTTGCATTTCAGTTTTTGAAGATTGTCAATCGCATTCATGATGTAGTGGGTGATCTTGTTGCTGACACTGCTTTAAGTGACAAGGAGCGAGTTCAGTCAATGAAATCTTTTCTTCGGTTGTTCCGTCAGTTGGTGCGTGCGCAGCGTATTCCATTCAGTGGGGAACCGTTGAAAGGGCTGCAGATCATGGGAGTATTGGAAACACGCAACCTGGATTTTAAAAATGTGTTTATCCTTTCGTTGAATGAAGGTGTATTTCCTTCCTTTGGCAGTAAAGGATCCTATATTCCATTTAATGTGCGCAGGGCATATGGCTTGCCAACGGTAACCCATCAGGATGCGATGTATGCCTATCTTTTTTATAGATCGTTGCAACGGGCTGAAAATGTTTTTCTCTTTTACAATACAGAGACTGATGTGCTGGGTCAGGGAGAGATGAGTCGTTATTTGCAGCAATTGATTTATGAAAGTGGGTTGAAAATGAATCGGCATGTCCTTCATAATCCGGTGCAGCCTACTGCGTTGCAACCCATCGTCATCCGGAAGAATGATGAAGTGATGGACGTGATCCAGAATTTAAATGTGGGCAAGGCGGGCTTTCGAGGAATTTCTCCTTCGGCCATCAATACCTATCTGGAGTGCAAACTCAAATTTTATTTCAAGCAGATTGCAAGTATCAAGGAACCCAAAGAAGTGGATGAAGATGTAGATGCCCGTATCCTGGGAAATTTTCTCCATAAAGTAATGGAGCGATACTACAAAAACCTGATCGCTAAAAAGAAAACCAAGTTAATTGAACAAGGTGATTTTGATGGAAGTGTTGGTGTGGTGAATAAACTGATCGATGACATGTTCATTGAAAGTTTCCGGCTCAATCCGAACGAGAAAGTGGATTACGAAGGACAGCGCGTGATAGTAAGAGATATTGTTAAGCGCTTCGCACTGGAGATCATAGATTTGGATAAAGCACGTGCTCCATTTATAATGGAGGCGGTGGAAGCACAGGGTCTTTTATATAATGTCAAGATTGATCATGCCCCTGGCTATGCCGTGATCAGTGGAATGATTGACCGCATCGATCGAAAGGATAATGAGTTACGGATCATCGACTATAAGACCGGTAAAGACAAACTGGAATTCGATAGCATGGACTCATTGTTTGATCGCAACGCAAATCGGAACAAGGCGGCCTTTCAGACATTCCTCTATGCGCTTCTGTATAAGGCCAATAATCCAACGCAGGGTTTGAATGTAATTCCCGGACTAATTAACCGCGATTATCTCTTCGGCAAACAGGGTGGGTTTGGTTTTAAAATCAAAAAAGGCGAAGCAGTAAGTGCTACCGATGAGATGATGAGCGAATTTGAATTGCGACTAAGACAAATCCTGGAAGAGATATTTAATCCCGATGAAGTGTTTGACCAGACGCAGCAAGTAGACACGTGCAGCTACTGCCCTTATAAAAATATCTGCTATCGATAAAATAACTTTTTCAATTCTTCGACTAAACAGTAAAACCCTATGCAAACGATTCTTGGTGCCAACGGAATCATCGGTCAGGAGCTATCCGAACACCTGCCAAGGTATTCTTCCATCATTCGTCAGGTAAGTCGTAATCCCAGAAAGGTCAATCCTTCGGATGAACTGGTGAAAGCAGATTTGATGAATTATGCCGAAACGGAAAAAGCGGTAGAAGGCAGTCAGGTAGTTTACCTTCTGGCGGGATTGAAATACGATATAAAAGTCTGGCAGCAGCAATGGCCGGTGATCATGCGCAATACGATCGATGCTTGTAAAAAACACAAGGCTAAACTCGTCTTCTTTGATAATGTGTATGCTTATGGGTTAGTGAATGGAGTGATGACAGAAACGACACCTTATAACCCCAGCAGCAAGAAAGGTGAAGTGCGGGCCAGGATTGCCACCACGCTGATGGATGAAGTGAAAGCAGGAAATCTTAATGCGATGATTATCCGTGCGGCAGATTTTTATGGACCCGGTGCCACCTTAAGCCTGATTCACAATATGGTTACCGAGCGACTGAAATCAGGGAAGAAAGCCCAATGGATCGGTGACCCTAAAAAGATTCACACTTTTACTTACACGCCTGATGCTGGAAGATCAGTGGCTATATTAGGTAACGCGGATGAAGCGTACAACCAGATATGGCATGCATTGACAAATCCGAAAAGAATTACGGGTGAAGGGATTATTCGCAACGCCTATGAAGTTATGAACATGCCCAACAAAGGAATTCAGGCAATGTCGAAGACAGGAGTTCGGGTGTTGGGATTGTTTATTTCTGTGCTCAGGGAATTTGTGGAGATGATGTACCAGTTTGAAAACGACTATATCTTCGATAGCAGTAAAGCGTCAACGTTTTTAAATGAGAGTGCCACCAATTACCAAATCGGAATACCCGAAACGTTAAAGAAGTAAATCACCCAATGGCACATCAATCAACGATGAATTGTTGTGGGAGACAGAATGGATGATGGAGTAGAGAGAACCCGTATTAATCATTGAGAATGGATATAATATTTGATAATAAAAAAAGTCCGGAGTTTCCCCCGGACTTTTATCCCTCTATTCCAAAAAATTATCCTTTAGCTAATTCAGCGTTGATGTGAATCTTCACTTCTTCGCTCACGACCATCCCACCAGCCTCGGTAAGAGCATTCCAGCTCAAACCAAAATCTTTGCGATTTATTTTTCCGTTGATTTCAAAGCCCGCTTTGGTGTTTCCCCAGGGATCAACCATGATGCCACCGAACTCTACGTTCATTACAACGGACTTAGTTATGCCACGCAAAGTAAGTTCGCCATCCAGTTTATAACCGTTGTCTGAAACTTTCTTGAGCGTTCCAGTATACTCTGCAGTAGGATATTGTTCTGCTGCAAAAAAATCAGGTGACTTTAAATGCGCATCACGATCGGCCTGGTTCGTATCGATGCTATTTACATCCAGACTAAAATTTACCAAAGCACCATCGAAATCTTCGGTATCACTTTCTACATGACCACTAAATTTCTTGAAGAAACCGGTTACAGTAGAAATCACCAGGTGTTTTACTTTAAATTGTACTTCCGTGTGGGTAGTATCGATTCCCCACTTTGTTGCTGTTAAGGTTGCAGTTGACATAGTTTTAATTTTTCGTTGTTGCTTTTTTATAATCCGGAAGATTTTCTCCCTGATTGACGATACAAAGATAGATTGGACTTTGCCCGGGAGACCTTGAACTAGGTTAAGATAGGGCTGGAAAGAGATTGAACTAGATTAAGATATTAGTGTGGACAACTGAAAACGGATAATTAAAGAAGAGGCCTATCATCGATTAGTGACTCATTATCCATTGTCCACTATCAATTAATTCCGCTTGCGTCTGATTTTACTCAAAAACTCCGGGGTAATGCCCAAATACGAAGCGATGTATTTAAGAGGCACGAATTGTTCCAGTTGCGGATATCGTTTGCGGAAGTTTTCATAGCGCTCATCGGCAGGTATGGAGAAGGCTTCAATGATTCTCTTTTGATGTGTGACCAGTGAATTCTGGAACATAATGCGGAAGTAGCGCTCAAATTTCGGGTAACGTTCAAGAAGCTCTTCCATACGCACTTTCGGCAACATCAGGATTTCGCTCTCGGCCAGCGCACGGGTAGAATAAATGGAGGGCTCCTGCGTGGTGAGGCTATGCAGGTCTCCGGTCCACCAGCCCGTTGTAGAAAACTGAATGACCTGGTCGTTGTCATCTTTATCCGTGTAATAGGTCATCAGGCAGCCCGTGTTTACCTGAATGAAGTTAAGCGTTACTTCACCGGCTTTCTCGGCAAACTCACCTTGCTTTAAATGTTGCGGCACCAGCAGCGAAAGGAAAAACATTTCTTCTTCCTGGGTGAGTGTAACATGACGCTTTATTGCAGCAATGATATTCTGATAAACCATGGTGGCGAAGGTAAGAATAATGATAGGATAACATCATTACGACCCAAAACGAAATTGATAGGATGAATACCCCATCATTAGCTTCTTCATAAAAAACTTCACGAATATCCTGGGGATATTAATTAGTCCATGATCACTTGCCGTAATTACATTGGATTTTTTTTCTTCCAGTTTATAACCAAAATCGATCATCAACTGCTCTGGGTTCACCTGGATATCCTGAAAGCTTGCACCTGACTTAGAAAATTCTTCATGAATGCTCTTTTTTCCAAGACGATTGAAAAAATTAAAGTTCATGAGGTCACACAACAATATATGATTCGGAAACTGTTGAGTAAGTGTAGTAAGAAGTTCTTTCCGTTGTGCCTGAGTTAGGTACATCAATACACCTTCAACAATAATAACTACCGGTGTTAAACCGACAAATGGCATCAACTTATCGCGTACTTTTTCCTGAGCAAAGTCAATGGATATCCGTTGCAATGGATTTTCGCACTGGGCACTCGGTAGTTTTTGATTCTTGTATTCGATGATGCCAGGTTCATCCAGCTCAATCCAATTTCCTCCCGGTAGCCGATACGCACGGCTATCCAGGCCCGCACCAACAAGAATGATCGTTGTTGCCGAATTTTTATCAAGTTGTTTTTTGACCCATTGGTCAATCAGGTAACATCGTGCAATATTACTTCCATTAGGACTGGTGTATTTCTTATAGTTTTCCCAATAGACCATTCCCTCTTCGCCCATCAGTGCTTTTGCATATAGGTCGTTAATCAGAGGTTTGGGTGAGGAAGCATCCAGCATCCTAACGCCACAACAATAGTAAGCGGTTTTGGAAACAGGTTTCATCGGGTACATTGAATAGTAATAAAGATAAATGAACTTATCTTCTTATCATTGATTAAATTCCATGCTCCTACGACTTTTATCATCTGAAGTATACTTTCGAGTCTCACCTTTGAATTCAGTAATTATTTGATCACTGTGAAATGAGGCTTTGTTTTTTTTAACGGTGGGTGAGAATTTTTGTTGGTGACGAAGGAAGGTGTTATATTGATTAAGGAAAAAAGGTTTATGGGTCACGTTGTGTCTTATATGCCCAGGTTGGCGACAAGCCATCGGGACAATTTAAGAGTCACAGGACACCATAAAAAAATAATACAATGAAACGTTTTCTTTACTTGACCTGCTTGATATTTTTATTCGCTTCATTTGAAAATAGAAATATCACAACTAATAAAAAGACAATACTTCTCATTTTCCCACACCCCGATGACGAAGTTGCAATTGGTAATGTTCTGGCAAAATATGCACAAACCAATAAAATTCAAATAATATTTACAGTAAATCCAGCAAACGACACAATAATACCTATCAGGCAAAAGGAGGGGATATGTTCATGTGAAAAGCTTGGAATAGAAAAACCTATCTTCCTGCCTTATGATCGTCTTGACGGACGAGATGGACCTAGGGAATATTTTAAGAGAATAAATGCTTTGAGGAAAGATCTAAAAGAGAGAATTGAACAAATTAATCCAGACATGATTATAACCCATGGCCCAGATGGTGAATCCGGACATTTTGAACATAGAATTACGGGGTCAATCGTTACTCAAATAATTTTAAGAGAAGGATGGTATGAGAAATATCCGATTTATTATTTAGCAGAACCCACCAGCTCTGATGAAACAGAAAATAAAGGTACGAGTGAAGTAGATATGAAATATCTTAACGTTTCCATCAAGTTTTCAGATGAAGATGAAAAAAAATCTATACAAGCTTATGAATGTCATCAAAGCCAATTTAATCAGATAAAACATAACATTGAAGAGAAATTAAAGGACACTACCAACATTAGATATTTCAGAAAACTATACCTTGGCTCAGATCACAAGACTGACTTTTTTAAATAGTATTATCAAATCGCTTTGTATAACACGGAGTATTTTGAAAAGTAAGGCAGGACAATTTGACGTTGATAATTGCTTGATGATATTCATTAATTTGGTTAGACATAGTAGCTGAATACAAATTGAATTTTTGCGGAGAATTTTGTGCAAGTCGCCTAAGATCGTACAAGCAGAGAATTTGGACAACAGCAAAATTAATTTAGAATTGACCTTTGCGCCACGTTGGACGAAATGGCCAGCCGCCAACAAAATGTTTCTGCAATCTGCAATGGTGCGGTGACGTGTAAGTTTTAAGTTTTTATCTTCGTTCCACGTTTGGTTTAGTAGGACTGGACAGCGCTTCGAAAACCCAGCCACGTTTCAAACACAAATGTGTGTGTCTTGAACTTCATTCAGTTGTAGGGATGGGGATGCTGTACAAAAGATGGAAGACTCTTACTTTAAGTTACCTCATGTGGAGGTCGAGCGGACAGAACTGGCCAATCGACCAACATTCCCACGAAATCCGGGACATATTTTTTCATTACCTTTGACAAAATTCCATACGACAATGTTGACAATAAATACCATATTAAAAGAACTGAAAGAAGTTCCTGTTAATAGACTTGAAGAGCTTTATCAATTTGTACATTCTTTGACACTTAAGACCAAACATACGGAGAGTTTGAGGAAGAAAATTATCTCTTTTGGCGGAGCATTTAGTGACATGAGTAGCAAGGACTACTCGGACTTTCTTAACCAGACAAAGAAAGCAAGAGTAAACCTTTTCGACCGTAAGATTGATCTATGAAACCATCCCTATTGGACACAGATATTCTTTCTGAATTTTTAAGAGGGAATCCGAAAGTTATTACGAAAGTTGATGTACACTTGAAGGAGTATGGTTTTATAAGTTTAAGTATCATCACATATTATGAAATCCTCAACGGACTTTTATACAAGGACGCAAGAAAGCAGATGGTAAGATTTGAAGAGTTTGTAGCGTTGAACAAAGTAATTCCACTGACATTGCGCATGGCAAAAAATGCCGCTGCAATTCAAGCCGACCTAAGAAAAAGGGGAACTGAAATTGGACACACCGACACTTTAATTGCTGGCATTGCAATGACGAGTGAACTTCAACTGGTGACAAATAACACTAACCATTTTAAGAGAATCAAAGGACTTGAAATTACAAATTGGACAAAATAGAATAAGAAGTTGCCAGCCGCTAACAAAATGTCCTGCAATGGTGCGGTGACGTGTAAGTTTTATCTTCGTTCCACGTTTGGTTTCGTGGGAATTCTAAGAAGAATCCAAGTCCCAAAGCCGTAAATTTTCGAGGGCCACCTTAAATGCTTTTAACGAACGGAGTACCACGTTTCACTACTGAAAATATTCGATAGATCTGTTTACACCGGATTGCATTAATAACACTCATAGGTGCTTTCCCTTCTCCCGTTTTTCGATCGTAATAAGCTTTAATGTCTTTATCATACTTCAATGCTGAAAAGGCACTATTTGTAAGAAGAGCTTTCAAATGGCGATTGGCGATTGGATGTGTCTTCGTTTTTCCTTTTATACTGGTGCCCGATGAATATTCAAAAGGAGCTGAACCCACATAACATACCAATTGTCTTGCAGTATCGAAAGCTTCGAAGTTGCGCGTCTGCGCCACTACCGAAGCGGCCACGATCATCCCTACACCTGGAACACTGCAGGCCAATTCATAGTTGGTTTTTACCAGCTCATCTTTATCAATGAGTTTGGTGATTTGCAGTTCCACCCGTTTCACTTCAGCTTTAAGAAATTCTATTTCCCGCTGGATGCCTTTGGTTATATATGCCACACGGCTCAACCGGGCAACACGGTGCAGGTCGGCTTTAAGTTCGGCTCTTCTGCGCACCACGGAATGTCTAAAGTTGATCAGTGTTTTCAAGGTGAGTAGCGTGGCGGATGCCATTTTACTTTCCTTTAAACTATCCCGATATAAGTAGGCAAAGCGTGCGATGGTTCTAGAATCTGCCTTGTCGTTCTTGCCGCGCACTACACCCATCATGCGCTTGATATGCAATGGCGAGTACATGGTGTGTTTTAGTTTCTTCTTACTCAGAAATGTACTCAACTCCAAACTGTACACTCCTGTGTATTCCATACAAAACCAACTCTTCTTTGCCTCCACAGACAAACTCTTGAACCAATCCAGCATTTCCTTGAACCCGGTTTGGTTGTTGCCGATTCTCTTATGCACAGGATCTTTTTCTTGTCCTGTAACACATACGCTCACATCCAGTGTGGCGCTCGATACATCGATGCCGATGTACCACTTGATTTCATTCCCTTTTTTTTCCATATTGATTGAGGTTTTATCGGTAACGCGATTGAACTTAAACTAATACCTTTAATAGGCCTGAGAACCTAGAATTCTAATTGGTGCAAAGTTCAATTAAGAAAGCAGAGGACTAATTCCCACGCTAGGTAGTTAACCTTGACAGGACGATAGTTCACCTCTGCTTTCGTTACCTTAAGTTTACCTCCAAAATTTACGACTTTGGGAAACACTTTTAAATTATATTGCAATGCTAAAGGACAGGACTCGGCTTCGGAAGCGCACCACTGCAGAAACACAGACGTGTGTGTCTTGAACCAAGTCAAGTTGTAGTGATTGTTATAAGTGCCATAGATGATCTGATATCCATGTTGTAGAAATACATTTGTGATCAAACAGGAAGAGTCTGCCAGCTGGCGGAGAGACGTACGGTTCCGAGAGAACCTAAGGGTGCAACTCCCTTGGGTGACTCGACTAGCGGCAAGGCGCAAAAAAAATTTGAGTAACTGAAAAAGGTGGACATGGTACAAAGAATTTATATCGACACGTCAGTTATCGGTGGACTTTTTGACATCAAATTTTCGGACGACACAAAACCGTTTTTCGACAGAGTTGAGAATGGTGAGATAACAATTGTTTACTCAGAAATCACAAATGACGAATTAGCAAACGCTCCGAAAAAAGTGAGAGATTACTTTGACGGACTAACTTCAAAACAAAAGGAATTCGTTCAAATTTCCCAAGAAGCTGTTAACTTGGCCGACACCTATATCAGAGAAAAGGTTGTTGGGAAAACGAGTCGGGCCGACTGCATTCATATCGCCCTGGCGACATTAAACAAAGTCGACATCTTGGTGAGTTGGAACTTTAAACACATTGTAAACATTAACAGGATAAGAGGATATAATTCAGTAAATTTAAGACTCGGACATCTGACTTTAGAAATCAGGACACCTAAAGAGATTTAAAATGGCGACAAAAACAGTTTCAGTTGAGAAAGATTTTCACGCGGTGACATTTATGAGAAAGCAACGCGACAAAATAAGCAAAGACATTGCAAATATGGACTTTGAAGAAATTAAAGAATATTTTTCAAAAAGAAGGACGACCAGGCGCCCAGCCAACAAAATGTCGCAATGATGGCGTGACATCAAGGTATGAAGTATATTTATTTTATAAAGTTTGTTCACCACGTGAGGCGCGTGGCGGGCAGTGGACAGGACGCGCTTCGATAAGCCACCACTGCGCAAATACAAACGAGCAGCAAGCCGTTTCCGGACAAATTTGTCAACCTATTTAGTTGAAAAAGATGTAAATTGAGATAAATATTAAAGTTATGTCAACCATAGAATTGAGGAGGCGGTTAATTGATAAAATTCAAAAGACCGATAACGAGGGCCTACTTGCAGAAGTTTACAGACTGCTTGAGTTGGAGACTGAGGACATTGAGATATATAAACTTAATAACGATCAAAGGAAAGCTATTAGTGAGGCAAGGCAACAGATTAAAAGCGGTCAATTTTTAACAGATGAACAGTCTAATAAAGAAATTGACAAATGGCTAAGCAAGTAATTTGGTCCCTAAGAGCACAAAGTGATAAGAAAGAGATTTTGGATTATTGGAGACAGAGGAATAAGTCAAATACTTATAGTAAAAAGCTAAACGAGTTATTTAAAGAATCTATTAAAATCATCCTTGATTTTCCACAAATCGGGAAAGTGACTGACGACACTAAAGCAAGAATCAAAATCGTTAGGGACTACTTAATCATTTACGAAGAGACTGAAACTCAAATATTCATTTTAACAATTTGGGACAGTCGACAAGATCCCGAGAAACTTGAAAAGATCCTGAGATAAAACGCCCAGATGCTAACAAAATGGTGGCGTGACGACCAAGTATTAAGTACATTTATTTTATTACGTTTGTTCACCACGCGAGGCGCGTGGCAGGCAGTGGACAGGACGCGCTTCGATAAGCCACCACTGCGCAAACACAAACGCAAGGATTACATCGAAGTGACTTTATTTCTATCATGAAGAGAAGAAATTTTATCGGCCTATTGCCAGCCACTGCAGTGTTGTTTTCCGGAAAAGGAATTGATCATACTGAAGCTTCTGCTGTCCTTCCGATTTCGTGTAATGGGTATAACTGGATTACGTTTTACGCCAGGTCGGGCAAAAAGTGGGGTGAAAACTGGGATGAGTGCCTGGCAGAATTTTCATTGACTAAAATACCAGCCTTGGAACCTTCCGTAAATAACGTAAGTGAGCTAAACGCCATGATCCCTTACCTTGATAAATATCAGATCAGGATTCCGTCCATTTATGTGGGAAGCGTGATGCATGAAGAGGAGGAGGCAAAGAAATCATCGGAGGCAATCATGGAAATTGCTCAACGATCGAAAGCACTCGGAACTAAAATCATTGTCACCAATCCAAACCCGATTCAATGGGGCAGCAATTTGCTGAAAACCGATAAGCAATTGTTATGTCAAAGTTCTCATTTAGATAAGCTGGGAAAATCAATTCGGGCGTTGGGTATGAAATTGGCGTATCACACTCATGATGTGGAGTTAAGAGCAGGAGCGAGGGAATTTCACCACGTGTTGCAAAATACAGCACCGGAAAACCTGTCCTTTTGTATGGACGTACATTGGATTTACCGCGGCTCCGAGAATTCGCAAAATGCGGTGTTCGATGTTTTAAAAATGTATGGCAACCGGATTATTGAGTTTCATTTAAGGCAATCAAAAAATGGCATCTGGATGGAAAGTTTTCATCCTGATGGTGACATTGATAATGTGCGTCTGGCTTCAGAGGTCAGAAAGCATGGAATCAATGCACTTCTTGTCATTGAACAATGCCTGGAGGAGAAAACACCTCATCAGTTAGGTGTTGTTGAAGCACATAAAATTGATTTAGCAGAGATTAAAAAGCTATTTGACCGGTAATTACCTTATCCATCGTGGGTGGGCTGGGGCTCTTGTTTAGATTTCTGAAATAAGCGATTTACCTTTGGCTCATGGATTTAGATCGCTTTCGCGAAAAGGCAAAAAACAAATCGGCAGAGAATAGGAAATTTCTTCAATCCGTGAAGAAGAAAGATGCACGTGACGTAGATGACGCATTTCATAAATTACACGCAGAAGTTTTTGAAGAAATAAATTGCCTGTCGTGCGCCAATTGTTGCAAGACTACCAGCCCCATATTTTATCAGACCGATATTGAGCGAGTGGCCAAAGCGCTACGGATGAAGCCGGGGGATTTCATTGAACAATATCTGCGCATAGATGAAGATAAAGATTATGTCTTGAAGTCTTCACCCTGTCCTTTTTTGGATTCGGATAATTATTGCAAAGTATACGATAGTCGCCCGAAGGCTTGTCGCGAATATCCGCACACCGACCGAAAGAAGATGGTGCAAATCATGGACCTCACATATAAGAATACCCTGGTTTGTCCTGCTGTATTGGAGATGGTGGAGCGATTGAAGAAAATTGATTTATAGCGTGTGCCTGTGAAATAACCGAATTAGTTTTTCTACTTGTAAAGATTATCCTTATGTCTAAAAAAATCATCTTCATCACTTTCCCCATCGTATTGTTGGTAGCGATTTACTTTCTGGGTCCAACTCCGGATAAGCCTATATGGGATAAAACGATGATCGTTGTGCCAACTGAACCCACTGAATTGGAAAATTATATTACTACTCAGGAAAGCAAACATAAATTGAGACCAGAGAATGAGGCAAGAATTATCTGGGCCGATAGTTCAAAGAAGAAAACTCCGTTTAGTGTAGTATACCTGCACGGATTTTCTGCCAGCCAGGAAGAAGGTGATCCCATTCATGAGAACTTTGCAAAAGAGTTTGGATGCAACCTCTACCTTGCCCGCCTTGCAGATCACGGAGTAGATACGACCGAAGAACTTTTGTATTTCACCTCAGACCGCTGGTGGCAGAGTTCAAAGGAAGCGTTGGCGATAGGTAAAGCAATCGGAGATAACGTTATTTTAATGAGCACCTCTACCGGTGGAACGATGGCGATTATGTTAGCGGCAGAATATCCTGAAGATGTATTTGCAATGATTAATATGTCGCCCAATATAGCGGTGAATGATCCGAGTGCATGGTTATTGAACAACCCCTGGGGTTTGCAGATTGCACGGCTGGTGCTGGGTGGCAATTACAAGGAAATATTGTATGATTCAGCGAGACAAGTACATTGGAATTCAAAATACAGGATTGAATCATTGGTGCAACTTCAGGAAATGATCGAGGATAAAATGAATGCATCTACATTTAAAAAAGTGAAGAGTTCTTCGCTCACTTTGTATTATTATAAAAATGAGCAAGAACAAGACCCTACTGTAAAAGTGAGTGCCATGCTGGAAATGAATAAGCAACTTGGAACACCGGATTCATTGAAGGAGGCCGTGCCTGTGCCGAATGCTGGAAATCATGTATTGGGTTCTCACCTCGTGCCAGGAGACTTAGTTACGGTAGGAAATGAAGCCAGGAAGTTTGCCATCGAAAAACTGGGAATGAAGCCAGTCCATTAATTTACTTTTTCTCAAACTCCATAATCAGGTGCTTGCCTAACAGTACATCCATCGAAGTATTCAGTTTATGGATAGCACGATAGATATGTGCATTGGACGGATCCAGTTTGATCTGTTTTTTCATGGCCTTCCAGTTGAAATAATAAAGCAGCGGAAACCAAAAAAGTAATAGCACTGAGGTTGAGCTTCTTTTTGTGGGATGTAGTTTTTTAATTCCAGATGACTAAGTGCAGCCATGGTGCGTAGTCTCAACACACCACTGATGAATATCTTGCTAAAGTATCCGCCCTTGCGATCGTCCCAGGAAGTGAAGGCATTGAGCTCGTTAGGTGCCGGTGCGCCATAGTGCTCACTCTCCATCATAAACTGTGAAAACCTGCTGCGCAACGAAGAACTATTGGGTGTAGTCAGAATAAAAACACCTCCAGACTTTAAAACGCGCGATGCTTCCTGGAAAAGAAAATACTGGTTGGGAAGATGCTCAATGGTTTCGCAGCAAATCACGACATCCATTAAGGCGTCATTGATAGGGAATTTTTCCTGGAGATCAATTTCTCCGACTATAGCTTTTAGAAATCGATTTTGGTCTGGAAACAAATCGAAGGCAAAAATATCAGCACCTACCTCTTCAAATAAACGGGCTATAAATCCTCTTCCGGCAGACAAGTCACAGACACTTTTTGTCCTCAGCTCATTTCCATTCTTTTTTACGTAGTCAAGAAAAAAGCGAACTGCAATTTCCCTGGAATGATCAATTTCAGGAAGACTACTCATGCGCGGTAGCTAATTTGCTGGAGAGCATTCTTCAAATCATCCGGAGTATCAATACCAATAGTTTCGATGTGGGTTTCTTTTACTTTTATCTTAAGTCCGTTTTCTAACCAACGCAATTGTTCCAGCGATTCGGTCTTTTCCAATGAAGAAACATTTAGCCGCGTGATTTTCTCTAACACATTTTTCTTGTAGGCATACATACCGATGTGTTTGAAATAAACGTGATGGGTAACCCATTCCGCTTGATCCAGGTTTCTAAAGTAGGGTATGGGCGAACGGCTAAAATAAAGTGCTTCGTGATTTTTATTCATCACCACCTTAACAAGGTTAGGATTAAATAGTTGTTCTACGGAATCAATTTTTTTTACCAGGGTAGCAAGCTCTGTTTCTCCATCGAGCAATGAAGCCAGTAAGTCGATTTGTTCGGGAGCGATGAAAGGTTCATCTCCTTGTATGTTAATGACGTAATCAAACGGGGAACTTTCTTTTGATAGTACTTCATAACATCGGTCGGTGCCGCTGGCATGGTGAGCTGAGGTCATGCATACTTCTCCGCCAAAGTCGGCCACATGATTAAAGATTTCTTCGTGGTCAGTGGCCACTACCACTTTCGATAAGGAATTGCTTTTTTTTGCCTGTTCATAAACCCGTCTGATCATTGACCTTCCCCCCAGGTCGGCTAATGGTTTAGCCGGAAATCGAGTGGATGCATAGCGTGCGGGAATAATTCCGAGAATGCTCATTCTACCCTTTTTACTTTTAAGGTGATGCCCTCATTGCCGATAACTTCAATAAGATCGCCTTTTTCTACATAATCCCCACGTGTGAAGGCATCATAAATCTGATCGTCAATAATCACTTTGCCTCCTGGCCGAAGAACAGTATATGCGGTTCCCCTTTTTCTTAACAGAGTGTCGCTTAATGTGTTTACCGTGTAGCCCTGCGATTTTTCTTGTGTATCATGCAATGCCATTCTCTGAAAGGCCTTTGTCTTAGTGAGGCGAGCCCCGCCAAAGAACAATAGCAAAACGCCTCCGGTAAGTCCTCCAATAGTGGCAAAAGTGGCAACAATGATATCCCCGAGTGGAACAAATTCGAAGTTGAAAAAATCATTGTTTAACATGATAAGAACCAACGAAACAACAGTAAGTGTGATGCCGGCCACACCAGCTATACCAAATCCCGGAATCACAAAAATTTCAAGGATTAAAAGAATGATCCCGATAAAGAGGGCGATGATCTCCCAATATTCGGCAAGTCCATTCAGATAATAGGGAACCAGATAAAGAACTAGTGCGGTGAGGGCTGCGAATAGTGGAAAGCCGATGCCAGGAGTCTGGAGTTCAAAATAAATCCCTCCGATGATCACCAATATTAAAATTCCACTGATGAATGGATTTAAGAAGATAGCGATGATTTTCTCGGATACACCTAATTCAAACTTTTCGAGTTCGTAAGATTCGATTTTATTGCGCTTCAAAATTTCATCGATGGATTCAACTTTGGCTTCGCAATAACCATTTTCAATGGCTTCATTGGTTGTGAAGGTGATTACTTTTCCAGCCTGCTTCAAACTGTCGATCACTATATTTTCATCGACCATGCCTTCTGCGATACGGGGATCGCGCCCGTTCTCCTCTGCCGTGGATCTCATAATCGATCTCATATAGGATTGATATTTATCAGGTGCTGCTTCTCCGGTTCCATTAACGACCGTTGCCGCACCAATGGTTGCTCCAGGCGACATATAAATACTATCACACGCAATGGAAATTAAAGCGCCTGCAGAGGCAGCATCCGCATTAATAAATACCCACGTCTTTCGCTTTTCATCCATGAGCATATCCACAATGGCTTTGGCATCATCCAGGGCACCGCCAAACGTGTCCATATCAATGATGATGATATCGGCATTTATTTTTTCAGCATGTTCAAGTGCTAGTTTCACATAACGGCTCATGCGGGGATCAATTTCTGCCTTGATCTCCATCACCATCACTTTCTTCTTTTCATTCTGGGCCAATAACAGGATAGGAGTGAGCGCGATCAGGCAACTGATAAAAAATAGCTTTCGCATGTGTTTGTCTTAATTTTGCATAAAAATACTAAGTCTTGTCCGAAAAACACTTCATCTCATTTTCAGTCCGTCTAACGGCCCCCGTATGGAATCTGTTGCCATTTGCCGGAAAACCCTTGTTGGTAATTGAACAACGCGATGAGGTTAAAAGACTGGCCTCATTCTCGGTCTATAACTTTGAGCAGCACAGATTTCAATGGCGGGATATGGTGTTAGCGGAAAAATGGTGGGTAAATCTTGCTGGGATTTCGAACAAGTACATCGTATTGAAGGTCTTTGAGAATACTGAAAATCCAGACAAGACATCCTTCCTGTTTTTGGACCCTGAGAGCGGAAACGTGACTCAACATGATCATCAACAAATAGATTGGGTGCATACGAATAATGCCCAGCAGCCGTTTCAATACCTGGCGGGAGAACCCGATTTTGAAACTGTGAAAAATTTTGTGAAGTCTAAACGTAACCTGATACCAAAACTGGGAGCCGAATACCTGGAGTATGCCGACTATGTTATCATTTCCTATTACGTAGGAGATCCTAATGCATTTATAAACCAGTTGGCGATATTTAATTTACAAGGAGAGTGCCTTTATGAGGAAGAAATTGGCAGGAATTTGAAAGGAATAGGCATAAATACATTTTTTATTGCATCAGGACATCTATTTTTTGTGAAGAACAAGACAGAATTGGTAACTTTTCGCATTGTTTAAGCTATGATTAACGTAATTTTTTTAACTCTCATTTCCTGGACTGCTCCGGGAAGACCGATGGATTCTCTTCGCATGGAAACCATCAATGGAAAACAGTACATCATCCATCAGATTGATCAGAAGGAAACGCTTTACTCCATCTCAAAAAGATATGGTGTGGCCATCACTGCTATTCTGGAAGTAAACCCTTCTGCGGATGGCGGATTGGCAACCGGCCAGACTTTAAAAGTTCCCTACGTATCCAAAGGAACCAAGGCCCAATCGCAGCCCAGTGGGGATCGCCTTCACAAAGTCGCACCTAAGGAAACCTTGTTTTCGATTTCAAAACTATATGATGTAACAGTGGATGATATCAAAGCCTGGAATAATCTGAAGGACAACTCTCTTTCTACGGGCCAGCAGTTGGTCATTAAGAAGAAATCAACACTGAGCGTTGAAGCAAATAAACTTCCTGAGACGAAATCATTAAACGGTATTCATACTGTAGCCTCCAAAGAATCATTGTATTCCATCTCAAAACTATATGGAATTACCGTGCAGCAATTAAAAGAGTGGAATGGTATAGAAGGTAGCGAAGTGAAAATCGGGCAAACCTTATTTATATCTCAACCCATGTATGGAAACAAGACGGAGGTAAAGACGGAACAAAACAAAGTAATTGAAGTAATAGAACCGGTGGAGACAAAGAAGCAAGAGATTAAACCCATCGATGAGCATAAGGAAACTACCATAACCATTTCAGAAAAGGTGATTGGTTCTGATGAGGTAAAAGAAGGAGGTCTGGCGGAATTGATTGAAGGCTCGGAAGGCAATCGTAAATACCTGGCGCTACATCGCACAGCAAAATCGGGCACCATTCTGAAAGTAAGAAATGAACTGAATAACCGTGAGGTTTTTGTTCGCGTTACGGGCCCACTTCCTGATACCGGCATCAATAAGAATGTAGTCATTAAAATTTCGAAGTCTGCCTATGATCGCCTCGGTGCTATTGACCAGCGCTTTCGTGTGGAGGTCACTTACTACAAATAAAAATTATGCGGGCCGTGATGTGCATCATACTACTGATTTGGAGTAGTAGCTTATTTGCACAGAACCTTGTTTCAAACGGAAGTTTTGAACAGTACTATAAATGTCCAGGCTCGTATTCAGTATCACGCAATGGAAAAATTGCACCCGGCTGGCTTTCTCCATCAACCGGTACTCCTGATTTATTCAATAGATGTAGCATAGGTGAAGCGGGAGTGCCCGACAACTGGGCTGGGAAATCGAAAGCATTTTCAGGTACAGGCTATGCAGGTATCTATATGTATATCCATGGCAGATCAAAAGAATACCGTGAGTATTTGCAAGCAGAATTTACTGCGCCTCTTCAGGGAGGAGTAAAATACCTGGTGGAGTTTCAATATAAATTGTCTTCTAACTCAAAGTACAGTATCGATCGCATTGGATTTCTTATTTCGGATTCTTCTTATCACACCACAGAAGATGGCGTATTTCCTGCTTCTCCCACCTATCAAAGTATAAACCCGGTAATCTATAATCATTTAACCGGGTACTGGACACGCTTTGGTTTTGCTTACGAAGCCAAAGGGGGTGAACGCTTCATTACCATTGGTAACTTTTCAAATGATAACGATACACGTCATTATTTCATCAGCAACTCTCAAGCCACCGAGCCCTTACTTGTCAAAGCGGCATATTTTTTTATTGATGATGTAAAAGTAATTCAGGTAAGTAACTCGCCCGCCCCGGTACTCAGTGGCTATTTGGAAATAAAAACCAATGAAGATTATGTATTGAAAAACATTCAGTTTAAATACAATGATTTCACTTTGCTTGAAACTTCTTTTGCTGAACTGGACCAGGTGATGGACATTCTGAAATATAATAAAACATGGAAAGTAGTGGTGAGTGGTCATACCGATGACATTGGTTCAGACTCATTTAATCTTGATCTGTCATTGCAGCGGGCAGGTAGTGTGGCGGATTATTTGATTCATCGAGGTATCGATCCAGCACGAATTAAAACACAGGGATTTGGCAAGCAAACTCCTTTGCAAAAAGGTAATGATGACGCCACCCGAGCCATAAACAGAAGGGTGGAGCTCAGGTTTTTGAATTGAGGCAGATGACAAAGACAAAGAAATCCATTCTTGATCTGAAAGATTTTCTCGATGAGAAGGTTGAACTGTATAATACCACCCGGTTTATTGAGTTGGACCCGATTTCGATACCCCATCAGTTTCGGAAAAAACAAGACATTGAGATCGCGGCTTTTTTTGCCGCCACATTAGCCTGGGGGCAGCGCGTAACTGTGATCAACAAATGCAAAGAACTCTTAACGCTGATGGATCAGGCTCCTTATGATTTTTTACTTCATCACCAGGACCGTGACCTGAAGCGATTTGAAGAATTTAAACATCGCACATTTAATTCAACGGATGCATTGTACTTCATTGAATCGCTCTCGCAGTATTATAAAAAAAATGACTCGTTGGAGTCAGCATTTTTATCGCCTGATCAACTTCCCTCGTTATTTCCCATTGAAAGTGGTTTGATGCATTTTCATGATACTTTTTTCTGCTTGCCGGATTACCCAAAACGAACGTTAAAACATGTATCTACTCCTGCTCGCAAATCGGCTTGTAAAAGATTATGCATGTTTTTGCGCTGGATGGTTAGACAAGATGATAAAGGAGTAGACTTCGGCATGTGGAAAAGTATCTCTCCTTCGCAACTCGTTTGCCCGTGCGATGTTCATGTAGAGCGCGTTGCACGTAAATTAAAATTAATCAGGAGCAAGCAATTAAACTGGCAAACAGCCCTGGAACTGACTACTAACCTGCGTTCGTTGGATCCACTCGATCCGGTAAAATATGATTTCGCGCTCTTTGGATTGGGCATTATTGAACATTTTTAAATACTTCAGCGGCCTGATTGTAAAATATGACAGGCGGTGATGTAACTGTTATAAAAATATTTTTACCTTTTCGGTCGATTAACCCCCACGTTGAAAATGAACTTGAATATTGACGCAGAGAAAAACAACACGTACGATGCTATTGTGGTCGGCACAGGCATCAGTGGCGGCTGGGCTGCCAAAGAGCTGTCCGAAAAAGGCTTAAAGACGTTAGTGTTGGAGAGAGGTCGTGATGTAAAACATCCCAATTACCCAACAGCTACCTGGGACCCCTGGCAGATCCCAAATGGTGGAAAGCCAACGCAAGAGGATTTGCAAAAGCAAGGTGTGCAAAACCGAACTGGTTACACTGTTAATCAGACCACAAAGCATTGGTTTGTCAACGACCTTGAAAATCCTTACTCAGAAAAAGAGGGAAAACGATTCGACTGGATGCGTGGCTATCACGTAGGTGGACGCTCACTGACCTGGGGTCGCCAGAGTTATCGATTAGGGGATATGGATTTTGAAGCCAACGCAAAAGATGGCATCGCCATTGACTGGCCAGTGCGCTACAACGAAATTTCACCTTGGTATGACTACATAGAAACCTTTGCAGGAATAAGCGGGCAGGTAGAAAATCTTCCTCAACTTCCTGACGGCAAATTTCTTCCTCCTATGGAATTGAATTGTGTAGAGAAGGAGTTGAAGAAATCTATGATGGATAAATTTGGACGTTTATTAACAATTGGTCGCGTGGCCCATGCTACCGGTCCTCTTGCACATAATAATAGTCCACAGCGCGGTTCCTGTCAATTCAGGAACTTGTGCAGCCGGGGGTGCCCTTATGGCGGATATTTCAGCAGTAATGCGTGTACCTTACCATCTGCTGAGCGGTCTGGTAATATGACACTTCGCCCTAACTCAATTGTACATGAGTTGATCTATGATGAGAAGAAAGGAAAAGCAACGGGTGTGAAAGTCCTTGATTCGGAGACTGGAGAGACAGTTGAATATTTTGCTAAAGTGATTTTTCTATGTGCGTCTACCATGGGCTCCACATTTATCATGATGAATTCTGTTTCCAACCGTTTTCAAAATGGTTTTGGAAATGATAGTGGTGAACTGGGTTGCAACATCATGGATCACCATTTGGGTGTTGGTGCCAGTGGCAAAATGGAAGGCTTCGAAGATCAATACTATTTTGGTAGAAGAGCCAATGGGGTATATATCCCACGCTATCGGAACATCGGAAAAGACAAGCGCGATTATCTGCGTGGCTTTGGTTATCAGGGGGGTGGCAGTAGGGACAGTTGGCAAAGCTTAGTAGCAGAATTGAGCATTGGCGTAGACTTAAAAAATGCAGCGACTACACCAGGTGCATGGAACATTGGTATTGGGGGTTTTGGTGAAGTATTGCCAAATCATTCTAATCAGGTTACAATCAACAAAGACAAGAAAGATAAATACGGTTTGCCCACGTTGTTGTTCGATACTGAGTTTAAAGAAAACGAGTATAAAATGCGAAAAGACATGGCCAACGATGCTGCGGAAATGCTGGAAGCGGCTGGTGCCAAGAATGTTTCGTCTCACGATCGTCCATCACAGCATGGCTTGGGTCTCGGCATTCACGAAATGGGAACAGCTCGCATGGGAAAAGATCCCAAAACTTCAGTATTGAATAAAAATAACCAGGTGCATGCGTGCAAAAATGTATTCGTTACAGACGGATCGTTCATGACTTCCGCTGCTTGCGTAAATCCATCCTTAACGTACATGGCGTTTACGGCAAGAGCAGCCAATTATGCTGTAGAAGAATTAAAGAAAGGTAACTTGTAAAATATTTATATCTTAGAAATATGAATCAACTAATCGATAGAAGAGAAGCACTGCGCAAGACAGCCCTGCTCATGGGCGCGGCAGTGTCCGCATCGGCATTGACTGGTATTCTGCAAGGCTGTAAGGCAACACCAGAACTTACCTACAAGCCTCAGTTCTTTACGGAAGACCAGGCCCGCATTATTACGGAAGTAGCGGAGATTATCATTCCTAAAACTGATACTCCTGGAGCAAAAGATGTTGGGGTGCCCGGTTTCATGGATCTGATGCTGAAGGATTGTTATAAGAAAGAAGATCAGGATCGTTTTATTGCCGGACTAACTGCCTTTGATGAAGAAGCAAAGAAAGCCTATGGCGATAGCTTCATTTACTGCAAGCCAGAGCAACAGGTTGAATTAGTTACCAAGGTGCACGGTGCTGCCCTTGCTGAATCAAAGGCTAATAAAGAAGCAAAGCGTCCTTTTATATTAATGGCGAAAGAACTTACATTGTTAGGTTTCTTCACTTCCGAGCCTGGAGCCACACAAGTGCTGCAATACGTAGCAGTACCCGGTTCTTATAAGGGTTGTATTCCGCTAGCGGAAGCTGGCAATGGGAAGACCTGGGCAACGTAATAATTTGAATTACATATTTCATAAAAAGGCATCTGCGTGGATGCCTTTTTTTGTTTCGGTGATTATTTCTTTACGATGAGGTGAAATTGTTTGAAAAACAAAGCACACCCAAATCCGGTCATCATCGTTATTGCATCTGTCGCGGCTCTTCTTAATTTTATGTAATCATGAAGAACACTTTCAGAGTACTAACCCTCAGATGAAATGATTAAAGCCATTGCCATTGACGATGAACCTTTAGCGTTAGAGATCCTGGAAGGATTTTGCAGTGATGTTGGATTTCTTAAGCTGGAAAGAACCTTCACACAAACGGCAGAAGCAAAAAGATACGTTGAGAATTATCCAGTGGACCTGATCTTTCTCGATGTGCAAATGCCTTCCATTTCAGGTATTGATTTTTATAAAGGATTGGAGCAAAATACGATGGTGATTTTCACTACGGCTCATAGTCAGTATGCATTGGATGGCTTTAACCTGAGTGCGGTGGATTACTTGTTGAAACCATATTCCCATGAGCGTTTTATGCTTGCGGTCAACAAAGCCAATGACTATTATGGATTTCTGCACAACCAAACCACGCCTAAGTCAAACCATATCTTCATTCGGGCTGAGTATAGCCTGGTTAAAATTGCTTTTGATGAGATCGTGTATATCGAAGGATTGGCCGACTATCTTAAGATTCATTTGACTCAAGGTAAGCCAGTCATCACCCGGATGACCATGAAGTCTATCCTTGAAAAACTTCCCACTACTTTCATCCGCGTGCACCGCTCATTCATTGTACCGATAAACCGGATTGAAAGAGTGCGCAATAAAACCATTCATCTTGCTGGAGTTCAGATTCCAATTGGCTCAAGTTACCTCGAAGATTTTGAAAAGGCATTTAAGGCCTGATTTTCCTACCTGTTAAAAATACTTCGATACAAGTCTTCGGTTTGTCGCATAAAAGTAATTTCAGGCCGAAGTGAGCGTATTTTTGCGACTTCGTATCACAATTGGATTTATTCTTCGATTAAAATGAATGATCCATCGCTATTCCGGATTGTTACATACTGCTTTTGCATTTCGTTACGTTGAACGGAGTAAGAGAAATATTTTATACCGTTATGGACAGAAAAGAATTTATAAAAAAGGGATTGTTTGGAATGGGATCTATTGTGGCGTTGCCAACGGTTCTGCCAGCGTGTTCAAAAGACGATGATGCAACCCCAACCGGAGACTGCACGTTATCGCCAAGTGAAACTGCTGGACCGTTTCCAATAAAAACACCTTCCGATTTAGTAAGAGAAAATATAATTTCCGACAGGGCAGGTGTCGCTTTGCTGATCACCCTCACCATACAAGATTAAAGTGATAGCTGTAAGCCATTGGCTGGAGTGCTGGTAGATCTATGGCATTGCGATTCCGATGGAAATTACTCAGAGTATGGAGGTACCCAGATGCAAAGTACAAACTACACTGACAAGCATTTTTTAAGAGGGAGGCAAACGACCGATGCCAATGGCAACGTTTCCTTTATTAGTATTTTCCCGGGATGGTATCCGGGCAGAGCGCCTCACATTCATATTGAAGTATTAAGTGCGAATGGTACCTCCATCCGCGTTACCCAAATAGCTTTTCCAAAAGAGATCTGTGATACAGTTTACGGCACCAGCGGTTACCACGGCACCGCGAACACATCGAATACCAGTGACAACATATTCTCCAATAGCCTCACTGGTAACATGGCGGATTCATTAATCGGTAATACCACCAGTGGTTATACACTTCTCAAAACAATTGTAGTGTAAGAGGTAAACTGTGATATTGATTATTGTTTTTGAAGGTCGTAAATCATGATCACGCAAGGATTTGCAATTACATTTTATTGATGAAGACAAAATGAACTTATGCGCTGGTTAATTTTTCCAGGTTTATAGCATTCAGGTCTTTTGAAATATTTTTCACAATGCTATCTACTTCTTCAGTTTCAGTTTTCACCTTCTCAAAGAGCCAATGATAGTTCACCTTCTCCTCAAGTTTCGAAATCTGAATCAGGCCTAGTATTCTTGCAATGGGTCCACGTACTTGGTGGGCATTTGTATAGGCATACTTTATTAAAGCCTCATTTTGCTTTTTTATGTTTTCAGTTTTTTGCTCTACGATATTTTCCAGGTTTACGTTAAGGTCGCTGAGTCTTGACTGACTATTGATTAGCTCCTGGTTTTTGAATTTAAGTTCTTCTGTTTTGTTTTTTAAGTCCGAGACCAGTCTTTGGTTGAACTTGTCATTTTTATAGATTATATATTGTAGTAGAAAACATCCTGAACTGATTATTGAATAGCTCAAAAAAGTTCGAATAGGCATCAATCCGTAGTCAATGGAAGTAATTTTATTTTCTTCAACACCTAGCCCTGATGAACTCATTATTTGGTCAAAAAATAGCATGGAAATTAAGGTCGGTAAAATGCCGACTAATAAGCTTAGGGGTTTGCTTCTGTCAAGAACTAAATAAGGTAAAATCCCCATAGATACCAGAAATAATCGCAGGCCGTCATACATCGATATCTCAATAATTTCTCTATTGTTCACTACTGATATGAATGCATACCAAAGGAAGCAAACGGGAGCATAACACAATGCTAATTTTGCCGAGGTTGACCATTCAAGCCTGTTAAGTCCAAGCGGTAATAAAAACATCGTCACGCCCAACAGCCAAAAAGAATCGAGGTTGGCGTTGTCAAAGATGATAAGCCTGTATAAATATAATAGCAGTAATAAGACTGAAAGTATAAGGGATAAATAGTTAGTGATAATTGTTCCTCTTTTGGAGGCCGTTGTCTGTCCCTTTGAAATTCCGCTGTAAATAATGTCCTTCAGCAAATTCATATTATGTCTGTTACATTTAGCAAGTACTGGACCCGGGCAGCGCCAGATGGGAACATCGGAGCTAAGTAAATTTATCAAATAATAAGATGTGCACTAGTGATGCTGACGGGGTATTGTGGGTTGTTTGAACTAATACCTATCCAGAGTCTCTAAGAATAGGTTCGGCATGAGTCGAGGTCAATATTGCTGATCTCATTTAATTACCCCTATAGGAAAATCATTACCAAATGAATAGCCAGATGGAAATTGAGCTGTGCCTTTATATTTTTCAGACAATTCGGGAACGCGGTTTTCGATATAAGCACTCAGCTCTTTTATAGTGATTCGTTTGTCCCCGTTGTCAGCTTTTCCGGAAAGGCCTTCCATCAAGGAGTAGGTGAAAACACCATGACCCAATTCAGCAAATTCCGTGGCGAATTGTTGTGTACCCGTGGCGGTAATCCAAAATGTACCCGTGCTCCGGGCCAGTTGAGCGAGTGCTTTTTCTTCGGCAGCTCCCCGCACGGCTACGGATTCCAATGCACCAGAAGACTGACAGGCATCCAGAATGAACACTTGTTTTTGAGCATTAATACCTTTTGAAAGTTCTTTCAACTCTGTAGCAGAAATTCCTTTATCAGAAAGTAAATCATCGCGCCCATAAAGCTGCGTGATATCATGAGGTACCAGGAAAAATTGTGACTGATCTTTGTTACTTTCTGACATCACCCCATGGCCGGCATAATAGAAGATAAACATGTCTTGCTCTTTGGCTTTCATTTGAATTTCCTTGTAAGAAGCGATTACATTCGCTTTGGTCACTTTGTTGTTTCGCAACGAAGTGACGACTACTTTGTCAAATAGACCTGAGCTGGTCTTCTTTACTTCTTCTTCAAAGCCGGTGGCATCAGCTACTGCAAAATTTAAATTGTATTTAGGATTACGGTATTCATTTACTCCTATGGTAAATAAATACAGGACTGGTTTTTCATCCGTTTTGCCTTCGTATACGATGACGAAATTTGTTTTCTCAGAATCAAATCCTTGCTTGCTTTTTGCGGTTACATAAAAGTAATTCTCCGGGCCAAACGCATCAGTCAGGTTTACTGGAAAGGTAATGTCGGCAGTCAATCCATCTTTACCATTATACGTGTTCACCAATTTACTATTCTGATACAATCGTATTTCCTCTACTTGATGTTGATTCTTTTCAACGTGAAGTTGAAGAGTGATCATCTTTTTTGCGCTTTTTGTGGTGCCCACAGTCGCGTTTGAAACGAAGGGCTTACCATCAATGGATCGCACTTTAATTACAGGAATTTCTTTCGCAGCCTGATCTACGTTAAATTCACGTTGAACCGTCTCCTGTGATATTAATTGACCAAGTAGACGTGGTGTAAAGCTTGCATCAAAGGTGTTTTCCAGGGGAATGTTCATGATTCCCTGGGACCACGATAAATTCTTTATGGCAGGCATGGAACCATCCATGCGCCCGTCCGCAGCGATGACGGCCCAATCATCATTATACAAATGGATGTAACCAGAAATTCCTTTCTTTTCCGCATTGTAGATATAAAGTAAGCTCTTGTTAAAGCCTCCGATAATAAAATTTTTACCTTCATTCACGCCAAATATATTTCTGGGGAAATGATCGAGCTTTCTCAGTAACCTGATTTTTGATAAAAATTGATTCGATATGATTTCATTGCTTTGTAAATCATAGATCTGGATAGACCGGTCATCGGTGGTCGTTACCAATACGCTATTCTTTTTGTCAACATCAATACAGGTAAAACCACCGAGTGAGATCACATTGAACACAGAATTGATAATGGTCACCTGACTGTTGGAGAGATCCCATTTCGCCAGCGTTCTTGAATTGCTTTTATGTCCGGTGTAGAGCGATTTTCCATCATAGCTATAGCGCATAGCGGTGGTGGCACCTTGCAAGCCCTCTAGTTTTCGAACTATTTCTTGTGCGTTAAAATCGAGAATTAAGATGGGGTTTTTCTTCAGCATATAGCCAACGGCTATGCCTGTTCCGGCAGCAACAAACTTGTAATCGGGACTGAATGCCACTGAACTTACTTGTGGAGCACCCGTGCTGATCTCTTTGGATACCACTCCTTTTTCTAAGTCAATGAAGTTGATGAATCCTTTATTATCTCCAACAACAGCCATTTTACTTTGTGAGTCAATTACAATGCAGCGTAGTTTATTTTTCAGCGTAATCGATTTCTTTAACGTACTAGTTTTCAAGTCAATGATGGCAATTTTATTATCAAGACCAACTGTCACTAATTTTTCATTGTCAGGGGTAATAATGATTTCTTGCGGATGTGGATGGAAGCCACTGATTCTTTTGATGAACTTTCCTGTCAGGCCATCATAAATTTTAATCACACTATTTTCATTCGCTACCGCGATGTAACGTTGATCGTTGCTCACAGCAAAGTCACTCATTTCTCCATCATTGCCCTCTTTCAGGATTCGTAAGGATGAAAAATCTGCCGTGCCATTGTTTGTTTGTGCGAATAGAGAAAACGATAATATAAGGCAGGTAAAAGACGTTATTATTCTTGTCATGGCCAATGAAATTAGATTGCAAGACGAATAGCTCCTAAGTTATGGAAGAAAGAGTAAAAAACGCTGATGCTATTGTCAATAATAGCTCCTTTCCGGAAGAAATCGGTTTGTTCTAAAGAGTTGATTATAGTCCAAATGCTGCCCTCTTCTGAAAAAAAGGCCGCAAGACGGTTCTATCTAATAGCATTAGCGCCAGGCCCAGGTTTAAAAAGATGATTCCATTCACCAATATTTTCCCATTGAATGGAATGGAAAATGAAGTATCCTGAATCCACTTATTTTTGATGGGTGCGGCATCCAGCACTAGTGAAGTGGTGGTCTGGTCAAACACTCCATTCGTTAATAACATGAGCGAAATAGCCGAGGCTATAATAATCCCAAATAATAACAAAAGACCTTTGCTGGGAGAAAATGATGACCTCACAGGGTGGGCATCCAATCCTTCCATTACTTTCATCGTAAAGTTTTTAGAAGGTGTTTCCAGCATGGCTTTGCGTAAAAGAAAAGAGCGCCCCAATTGTAATTCTTCCAATCTCACTTTTAGTATTGAAGAACGTTGAATCTCAGCTTCCAGATTTATTTTCTGCGCGGGATCCAACTCGCCATCTAAATAGCGAAGGAGTTCTTCTTCTTTGGCAGGTGATAATTTATTCATATCCCTATAAAGTTAATGCTTCTTGCTTTAATATTCCTTTCAGTTCGTCTGCTAATCTTAATCGCGCCCGGTGTATACGCACTTTGATGGTATTTATATTTTGCCCCATCATGGCTGCCACTTCTTCCATGGAAAACTCTTTTATATAGAACAGCTGTATGGCCAGTCGGTCGGCTTCGTTCAGTTTTTCCATGGCCTTAACGATAAAAATCTGCTTGTCGTCCTGTTCCGTCTTGTGGTCGGCTCGTTCTGAATATTCGATGATACTGTTTTCAATACTTTGAAATGCAGGCTTCCTTTTTCGCTTATAACTTATAGCCGTGTTGAACACAATCCGATACAACCAGGTGCTGAATTTTGCCTGACGGTTGAAGCCTTTCAGGTATTGAAATGCTTTAATGAAGCCGTCCTGAGCCGCTTCCTCAGCATCTGGTCGGTTTTCAAGCACCTTCATGGCGATGGTGTAAGCATAGCTCTTATACTTATCCACCAGCGTGGCATATAATTTTCGTTCTCCAGCCAAAATCTGGTCAATCAGTAAATATTCCTCTTCAGAAGTGATCACGGAACTTTGACGCTTGCTTTCATTGCGAAGTTACAGATTAAGGATAAATAGTTGGTGGTTATTAGTTGTTCGTATTGCGAATGGTCTATGGCGATTGTCTTAAAGATATTTTAATAATACCTGTAACCGACCAAAGTATGCCTGCGTCATAGAGGCAAAATTTAATAAAAACGTTTATGGAAGAAGCAATAATAATTCCTGCACTGGGCATCATGTTGCCCCTCATCATAACCTTAGGCGCCTTCGTTATGATGGTGTTCATAAGAAAGTATGATAACATCGAACGCATGGCCATTATAGATAAAGGCCTGAGTCCTGATCTGTTTAGGAAAGAACGCTCTACATCAGGTGCGTTAAGGGCATCCTTATTACTGATAGGAGCAGGGTTAGGTTTGTTGATGGGATATTGGCTTGATCGAGCCTTTGATATGGAAGAAGTGGCTTATTTCTCCATGATCCTCATCTTTGGTGGCCTGGGTTTAGGGCTCGCTTACCTGATCGAAGAAAAGAACCAGAAAAGGGATTGATCCTTTTGCATACGAATTAAAAAGACCCGGTGGATGCCGGGTCTTTCTTTTTATACGAAGATCCATTCAATGACCGTGCGGGCAAACAGATAAATGAACAGGATTGATACAATATTAAGTACGAACCCTGCCTTCATCATGTCTCTTACTTTCATGTGCCCACTGGAAAATACAATGGCATTAGGTGGTGTTGCCACCGGGAACATGAAAGCCATACTTGCACCAATCGCAACTGGCATTCCCAAAAGAATTGGGTTTAGCCCGAGATTAGTGGCAATACCAAACACGACCGGGATAAAAATCTGAACCAGGGCTACATTGCTCATGAGTTCGGTAATGAATACCGAAGCCGTGATTAGCCCAAAGAGGAGCCAGTTTACAGCACTTCCTTGTTCTGCAATGACGGCACCAACCGCCTGTATGATGCCCGCATTCGACAACCCCTGCGCTAGACACAAACCGCCACCAAATAATATCAATATTCCCCAGGAAAGCTTTTCGGTATCTCTCCAATGAAGCAGAAACTTAAATTCTTTAAGGCTACTGGGAACAATGAACATGAGTGAGCCTCCCATCACAGCAATGTTGGTATCGTTCAACATTTCTTTTCCCAGCAAAATATTTAATGGCTGCTGGAAAATCCAAAGAGAAGAGGTGATACCAAAAATCATCATCACCAGTTTTTCTTCTTTGCGTATGCTGCCCAATTCATTCAGCTTGTTTTTGATCAGCTCATCAGAACCATGAATTTTTTTTAGGTGATTAGGAAAGATCATCCTTGTAATAATAAAATAACAAGATGCCAGGAGAATCAGGCTGAGTGGAACCCCCACTAACATCCAATCTCCAAATAGAATTTTTTGCTGATAGAATTGATTCAGCAATCCGATGAACACAACGTTGGGAGGGGTGCCAATAATCGTGGCAATTCCACCAATATTGGAGGCATAGGCAATCGTGAGCATGAGCCCAATTCCGAAATTACGTTCGCCTTTTGATTCTGTTTCCGGAGTATTTCGCTTTTCTGTTTTCAGCAGGTCGATCACGGAAATGGCAATCGGCAACATCATCATCGCGGTGGCCGTGTTGCTGATCCACATACTGATGAAACCGGTGGCAATCATAAATCCCAGGATGATTCCGTTACCGGACGTGCCGGTAATGCGAATGAGATTCAATGCAATGCGTTCATGAAGCCGATGTTTCTCCAATCCCAGAGCAATCATAAATCCTCCCATGAAAAGGAAGATGATAGGATTGGCGTAGGGAGCCGCGGCCTCACTCATTTTCATTACTCCCAGGAAAGGGAACAGCATCAATGGAAGTAATGCAGTGATTGGCACCGGGGCAGCCTCAGTAATCCACCAGATAATCATCCAGGCTGCTACACCCAATACTTTATTGGCACCAGGAGAAATGAAATCGGCACTCACCAGTGAGCTTATCAATAGGAATGCAACAGGGCCGGCAAGGAATCCTGCGACCTTAATGTTTGAGTGACCGTCTGATTGTTCTTCCATAGCGTATTTGCCAGACAAAGTAGGGATTCAACCATTTCATTGCAACTCACGAATAGGTGAGTGGCAAAATGAAAATAGCGAGAAAAACTTCTCGCTATTTAAGTAGTAAATGAGGGGTATGGTTTTGGTACTTATTATTTATCCGCCTTCAGCGGGTGCTTTTGGATTAGCTGGTTTAACAACAATCGTGCGTCCATCCAGTTCGGTCTCATTCAATGCCGCTATTGCCTTATTGGCTTCTTCATCATTGGGCATTTCTACAAATCCAAATCCTTTTGATCTACCAGTATCTCGGTCTTTTACAATCTTAGCTGAGGAAACTTGTCCAAATTTTGCAAAAGCTGCCTCAAGCTCTTCGCGTCTGGTTTTAAAGTTCAATCGGGCAACAAAGATGTTCATAATACAAATTGAATTAATTTGAAAATACGTCCATTGGGATGGGTCATAAAGATGACTTTTTAGGCCAATCCATTCACAAAATAGTAAAATAAAATAAATTTTCAAGTATTTGGGCCCTTACTTAGGCCTTGGCGAGCAGCATTTCGCGTGCATTTTCGAGGGCTTTTGAGGTAGGATTTGCTCCCCCAATCATTTGAGCAAGTTCAGCAATGCGCTCTTCCTGGGTAAGCTGCTTTATAGACGTCATAGTGCGTGACAGAGAATTATCCTTGAACACGAAGAAATGAGCATCGGCTTTAGACGCGATTTGAGGTAGGTGACTGATTGAAATAACCTGGTGGCGTTGTGCCATCTCTTTCATCCGGTTGCCGAGGCGTATGGCAATCTCACCGGAAACACCACTATCAATTTCATCCAATATCAATGTGGGCAGGGCGGTCTTTTCGGCCATCACATATTTAATACTGAACATTAGTCTGGAAAATTCGCCACCAGAGGCCACCTGTGCCAACGGCCTTGGCGCCATACCCTTGTTGGCAGTAAAAACAATTTCGATGCTATCAATTCCTTTTGGTCCCGGTGAAATGGCCGTATGATCAATGACAAGCTGAGCATCGGGTATACCTAGTTCTTTCAGTAATGCAGTAAGATGTTTAGACAGGGGATTAAAAACTTTTTGTCTGGATTTACTTAAGGTATCAGCGGATAGATTTAGCTCCTTTTCCAGCTTTTCCAGGGTTTGCCTGGATTGTGTTACTAATTGATCAAGGTTTCGTGTTTTGGAAGCCTTTTGCTCAAGTGTGTCTCTTAATTCAATAAGTTGTGCTACTTCTTTTAAGCGGTGTTTTTGCAACAACTGATAGAGCGAACTTAACCGATCCTTGGTTTGCTCGGTTTTGCGGGGATCAAATTCAATTTTTTCTTCTGCCTGTTCTAATTCACTCAGGATGTCATTCAATTCAATGCGGGTACTTTCAAAGCGTTGAAAAAGTCGTTCATATTCTGGTGAATATGCAGCGATAGATTGAAATTGAGTTCGGATCGATCCTAACGTGGTGTTAGCAGCATATTCAGATCTCCCTAGCTGCTCCAGCATAGAATTAAAAATCGACTTTATCTCTTCGGCATGCTCCATGATTTTCAGCGCAGACTCGAGTTGCTCTAATTCTCCGGGTTGCAGATTGGCTTTCACCAATTCGTCTAACTGGAATACTATAAAATCAAACTCCTTTTTCAATGCATCGGATTCCATCAGCAAAGTCTGGTATTCCCCCTGGGCGTGAATGAATTTCTTCCACGCCTGCCCATACTCGTCTTTCAGTTTTGCGTTGCCCGCAAAGGAATCGACCAGTTCAAGCTGAAAGGATTTATTTCCTAGCTCCAGTGTTTCATGCTGAGAGTGGATATCCATCAGTCGGTTCCCGATTTTGCGCATCACTTCCAGTGTTACCGGAGTATCGTTGATGAACGCACGACTTTTTCCGTTTGGACTGATTTCCCTTCGGATGGTGGTTTGATCCAGATAATCCAGGTCTTCGGATTCGAAAAGCGCTTTGAGTTTATATGCCGATAAATCAAACGTTCCTTCCGTTACACACTTTTCATTTTCATCGCATAGTGCTTTTGTGTCCGCCCGGTTGCCCATCAAAAGACCGATCGCTCCGAGCATAATGGATTTACCAGCACCGGTTTCGCCTGTGATTACATTTAACCTGGCCGATGGAGATAGCTCCAGGTGTTTGATCAACGCATAGTTTTTTATGACCAGATGGGTAAGCATCAGTAACTACTAAATGAGGTGTTAAATTAAGAACTAGGCGTATAGAAATTACCTAGTTGGAAATGATTTTTTGATAAATGTTTCTTTTGGGGTCGATCGCAGTGAGGATATCGTAAGCCTCTCTTCGTATCGGTAAACTACCTTGAGAGAAAATGTTCACCAGTTCGCTCGCTTTCGCATCAAAGAAAGAAATCACGAATATGGAGCTAGGATATATGGTCCATACTTTCTTTACATTTTTTAATATTTCTAAAACAGTCTCCCTGCTTTGATCCGGTGTTTTATCAAAGGTGTCCAGCGCCAGGCGATGGTATTTATAAATATTTTTTCGCAGCTCAACCATTTGCGGGTTGTTGAGATTTTCTACCAAGGCATAGCGGTTTCGGTTACTGCTCAATGCATCCCATCCAATCCGGTTGGATGATTGAGCATTGTTCACCACAACCAGCGCTTTTTGAACGTAGGTCGTTCCACCCATTTCGCTAAACGAATCGTAATCCATACCCAAAATGATGTAGGCATAAAATGCCAGCATAGAAGTAAGGTTGGTGACGTAGGTGTTGTCATTGTATTCCAACGGCAGCGATTCGATGTATTCAAATTCCCATTCGCGGTCGGCAAAATTCAATACCACAGTCTCATAATTACTATTGTACACCGGACGGGCCGAGGTAATCTGAGCATTGGCGCTAAAGTTACCAATGGAAGGCATCTTGGTGATATTCAGAAAAAGCGTACAATTGATTTTCTCCTGGTTGCCATAAGAATCGGCCGTCCATTTGCGCGTATTTAAGAAGTTAGCAAATGCCCGCTCCATATCCTTGAAGACCGCTCTGTCGGTAGTCTGAATCTTATCCGCATTGACGGTAACCTTGAAGTTAAGTTCCTGGCTTTCGGCTGCAAATCCAAGTAATAAGAATAGGGTTATAACGAAATATTTAAGCATGCCAGTTTGCAATTATAGCATTAACGATATCGGCTGCTACTTCTTTTTTAGATTTCAAATTATATTCTGTCGCGTTATTATCTTTATCGATGAGGGTGATTTTATTAGTATCATAACCAAAGCCTGCCCCAACATCGTTTAGAGTGTTCATGACGATCAGGTCGAAATTTTTAGTGATTATCTTCTTTTGGGCATTACTTTTTTCGTTTTCTGTTTCCAGCGCGAAGCCAACAGTGAACTGACCTTTCTTTTTAAGATTACCTAGTTCCGCAGCAATGTCGCGGGTCTTTACGAATTCAATGGTAAGGGAAGAATCCGTTTTTTTGATTTTCTGATCGGCACGTTGAGCAGGACGATAATCCGCAACAGCAGCAGCAAGTACGGTAATATCAGTACCCGCATAATTGGATATGCAAGCCTTATACATTTCTTCAGCAGAGGTAACGAGCATCAGTTTAATTCCAGGATGATGAGTGGTGAGATGGGTTGGTCCGGAAACGAGTACCACCTCTGCTCCTTTGTTCGCTAACTCTTCAGCAATAGCATAGCCCATTTTTCCGCTGGAGTTATTTCCGATAAACCTCACAGGGTCCAATGCTTCATGCGTAGGGCCTGCCGTAACCAATGCTTTTTTCCCGGCAAGAGGAGAGGATGCAGTAAAATAATTATCGAGGTGAGCTATTATTTCTTCTGGTTCTGCCATACGACCAGTTCCAACTAAACCACTGGCTAATTCTCCGTAACCAGGATTAATCTGATGATTGCCCCAACTAATTAGTTTTTGAATATTACTGACCGTGGATGGATGCTGTAACATATCCAGGTCCATCGCAGGCGCAAAGAAAATCGGGCAACGGGCAGAGAGATATACAGCCATTAGGAGATTGTCGCAAAGTCCTGAAGCCATTTTTGCAAGCGTATTGGCACTGGCGGGTGCGATGATCATAGCATCAGCCCATAAGCCAAGGTCCACGTGGTTATTCCAGACTCCAGTATCGTTCTTAGTGAAATGGGTAAGTACAGGATTTCTGGAAAGTGTTGCCAGTGTGAGAGGAGTGATGAAGTCATGCGCGGAGGGGGTCATTACCACCTTTACCTCAGCCTCTTCTTTAACAAGCAGCCGAATCAAAAGAGCTGATTTGTAAGCGGCAATACTACCGCTTACTCCCAGCAATATCTTTTTACCGGCCAGCATAAGAATTACTCTGGTTTCGCCTCCGTCTCAGTGGCAGAACGTAAACGATACGTCAGTTTTCCTTCAAGGAATTCTTCTGTTGCCGTGGTGGTAGGCTTAGGCATGCGCTCGTAGTAACGTGATATTTCAATTTGCTCACGATTTTCAAACACCTCTTCCAGGTTGTCAACCGTAGTAGCAAATTCTGCCAGTTTGTTGTTCAATTCTTCCTTGAGATTAACGGCAATTTGACGCGCACGCTTTGAGATCACTACAACGGACTCGTAAAGATTACCTGTTGGAGCAGCGATTTTTTCAATGTCGCGGGTGATAAGGGACGGTTGTATGGCCATAATAGTTAGATTTTATTATTTTTTAATTTATTCACTTGACTTAGACTTTCAGAGTAATAACGTTGCGCCTCTTTCAAAAAGGTGCTATTTGGAAAATTATCAACCAGTTCTTTATAAAAATCCAGTGTAGTGGTATAACGTTCCAATTGTTTTGAAGGTACACTCACTTTTGCGAGTTCAAACTCGGCTACAACTTTCAAATAGGCGGCTTCCTCCAGGTACTTGGAGTCAGGAAAGTTCTTTTTAAAATCGTCAAACGCGACTACGGCTCCTTTATACATTTGAAGTTTCAGATACTGCCTGGCATTTTCAAACCCTTTCTTTTCCAGCTTTTCCTGGCTTACCGAGATTACCTCAATAGCCTTGTTCATAAACTGGCTTCCTGGATATTTATTTAAAAACACCTGCATCGCATTCATTGCTTCAATGCTACTGCTTTGATCCTTGTTATGATCGGGTGATGAGGCAAATAATGAATATGCGTACATGAAATTGGCTTCTTCCGCAAACTGACTTCGACCATAGGTTTCATAGAATGTCTTGAACTGATCGGAAGCTAGTAAATAAGTCTTCTCATAATACTGACAATAGGCCAGGTAGAATTCTACCTTTTCACCCTCCGGGAGTCCTCTTACAATAGGGAGAATGGACTCGAAAAGGATAGCAGCATGGTAAAAATCCTTTTTGTTGTAGTAATTTATACCAGCCTCATATTTCACACGCCAATCCTCACTTTTTTCAATTTTTCTGAACTTACTACACCCGGCTGAGAAAAGGACCAACAAAGTCAGAGTGATGTGGGACGTTCGCCTGGTAGTAAAGTATGTTAAAACGCTCAAAATCAAGGTTTATAATTCGTTTAAGCCTGCAAATATACGACAGGAGGATGAATTAACAATTTGAAAAGTTTTAGCTCAAACGGTCCGAAGGGAGGATTATTTTCTAATGATCAATTTACGGGTAAGCACTCCGTTATTGTTCAGGTAAAGGGTATAGAAGTAAATGCCTGAAACAAATTCTTCGCTGTGGATCTTTACGCGGTCCTCCAGTGGGGATAATTCAAATTCGCTAATGGCTCTTCCTAAGATATTATGAATAACCACTTTGGCTACTACCGATTCGTTGTGAATATGATAATCCATGTAGGCCAGATCTTGAACAGGATTCGGATAGACATCTTCAATCGTAATGTCCTTTGACCGAAATAGGATTTGCTTCTGGCCTTTTTCCTGAACGGTAACCGATACAGCATAATCAATTACATCTGCAGGATTTCCCTTTGTGAATACCTGGAACTTAATGCTTCCTTGTCCACTTTGGATTCCGCTCTCCAGCACATAGACCAGGTTTTGGATGGTTTCACCTGGTTCTACTTTTTTCGAGAACTCTTCAATGCCTGACTCGAGGCAGGTTTTGTCGAGACAGAAATACCCTCTTTGAGTGCTGGTAAGATCGGATTGCAGTTTTCGGATGATATAAAACTGTGACCGGGTAGTGTTGTTTTTTATTTTGAATGGGATACGTAGTGTTTCACTTATCGAGGTCAGAAAATTTTCCTGTCGATCTAGCAATTCAAAGGTCTGGGCAGCACCTGAGAGGCAAAAAGTCAAAAGAAAAAGACCAAGTACCCAGCTTTTCATATACGACACACTTATTCAAGTGAAAAATTATCACAAAGCAATGGCTTATCCTAATGATTTTAAGAAAAATCATTATTCCTTAACAATTTTTTTATCCTTCCTATCGTTGTGTGATCTTTTTACGACCTGATCTCGTGTCGGGCGCCTGTCAGCTCTCCAGGTAAAACCCTTCAGTGTTCGCTCTGTTTCTTTTATTTCCAATGGCGGAATGAAACGGGCATCCGGTGATACATAGGCGTTTACAGTATTTACTTTTCCATCTTCGAAGATAATTTTCATTTTACTGCAAATCATTTTATTCATACCCATGGTAATGGTGAGTTTAACCTTCATGCTATCCAAGTCTGCTTCTTTTTCTTCCAGGATAAAGTAGATGCTTTCGGCATTACCTTCTACCAACACACTGTTGAGTGAACTTCCCTTGAACGTGGTAGTCATGTTTCGCCCTTTTATCTGGTTAAAGTTGGACAGGGAATCCTGCGAAGCAACAAAGGAGTTGGCCACCATATACAGTTTATCAATGCTCTTATTCTTCAGCAGTATTCGTATGGAGTCGGCTGTCATTTGATTTCCGCTGCTCCACAATATCGGTGCTTTATAAAAATAGATGGTGGAGTCCACCGACATATAGACCAGCGAATCTGCGACTCCTTGTAAATCTTTCTTGAAGATCTTTACATTATTATAGGCCAGCAGTCGCTTTTTACGGGGGTCCTTGTTCTCAATAGAGACCAACGTATCCGCCCCTATGTAAAGTGTGTCCAGTTTTTCGTCAATTTGTGCCACATAGGCATTGCCATATACTTTTGATATGCCCTTCTTTTTATCGTAAAAACTATCATCTCCATAAATGAGCAGATTATCTTCTTTGGAAGTCATCACCACGTTGCCTTTTGCCTTATAGTGTTTAAGAGCGTCATCGATGGCATATTCATCGCCCTTAATTTTATACTCAACGCTTTCTATTTCCCCCAGGTTAAGAGCTGACAATTTTCGGTTGGTATTGTAAAACCCGCTTTTGTAAACCGCCACTCCACCGTCTTTATCTTTAATGGTCGTGTGGTCTTTGAAGTAGATAACTTTGGTCTTGGAGTTGTATTGCAAGGTGTCCGATGTCATCGTGTAATCAGGGTTGACTCCGATCACATCTGATTTAAATGCCGCTACGTTCGTGCGCACATCGTAATATCCCTTTTTACTGGTGAGCACATTGGTAGTATCAACCAATTTTCCTCCATTAAAATAACGGACTTCGTTTTTTTGCCGGTCGTAGTCCAGGAAGTCGGTATACAGCGTGGCGATGCCTAGCTTGGTAAACACCACTTTATTACGCAGGTGGGCAATCTTTTTATTTCCGTCATACGTCAACGCATGCGAGGTAACATCCACCGAGTCGCCATCGGTAATGTGAACCTTGCCGAATGCTTCAATCCTATTCTGGGTTTTGAAAAAGTGTGCAGAATCGCAATAAATGGTCGTGGCATTCTGAATAAATACCACATTGCCAATCAATCGGTCAAATCGTTCATCATTTCGAATACTGCCGGCCAGGCCATCCGCGTGCTTCAGTTTTACTCTTCGTTGGGCAAATGTGCTGGTGCTGATGAAGAAAATCAGAATTAAGAGAAGGTATCGATTCATTTTCGGGTCAAAAATATAGAAAAGTTATCTTTGGTCTGTGATTGAGAAGCTAAAGAGGTTCATCGATGAAAAGAATTTGCTCACCCGGCATGACCGAGTGCTGGTGGCAGTAAGCGGTGGACTTGACTCGATGGTGTTGCTGCACCTGATGAAACAGTTGGATGTGGAGGTAGCGGTTGCCCATTGCAATTTTCAATTGCGTGGCGATGATTCGGATCAGGATGAAGAGTTTGTGCGATGGCATAGCGAGAAAATGAACATCCCTTTTTTTTGTAAACGCTTCGAAACCAATAATTATGCCACTGAGAATAAACTCTCCATCCAGATGGCTGCGCGCGAATTGAGGTATGCATGGTTCGAAGAATTAATGGAGGGCAATGGATTTACCAGGTTGGCAACGGCCCACCATTTCAATGACTCCATGGAAACCATGATGTTGAATTGGGTGAGGGGTGCTGGCATGGAAGGACTGAGAGGAATTCCTGCTAAACGTGGCGCTATTGTTCGTCCGTTATTGTTTGCCACCCGTGAGGAGATTAATAACTATGCGGGCGTTCATACCATCACCTGGCGTGAAGATATCAGCAACCAGACTGATGATTATCAACGCAATTTTATCCGGCACCAGGTAATCCCACCGTTGAAGAGAATCAACACCTCACTTGAAAATACCATCCGCGAAAGCGTGAACAAGATGGACGATGAGTGGGCCTTTTATCTGAAAAGCGTGGAAGACTGGAAAAAGATGTTTGTGCGGATCGACAGTGAGGTGATCAGGATCCGTAAAGAAGGATTTAGCACACCTGCTCATGGCGCATCTTTGCTTTATCATTCCCTAAAGTTGCTGGGTTTTTCATATCAACAATGTTTTGAGGCGTTGGACATTAAAGAAGGGCAGCCCGGAAAGCAGTTTTTATCAACCACCTACAAACTAGTTGTTGATCGGAATGATTTTGTCGTTACTCCGCTGGAAGACCACTGGCGGGAAATAAGTATTCTGTCGGATCAAACCGGGGCAATTTTAGGCCCATGGAAGATGAGTATTGGCATATCCGAGGAAATGAAGCCTTCAGATCATTTGAATGAGGCCGTACTTGATGGGGAGAAACTTGTATTTCCGCTGCGATGGAGAAAATGGATGCCGGGCGAATATTTCTTTCCGCTGGGTATGAGTCACCGCAAGAAGGTCAGCGACTTTTTGATCGATAGGAAGATTTCTGTGGGCGAAAAGGATTCGGTCACGGTGCTTGAGTCGGCAGGGGAGATCGTCTGGGTGGTGGGACATCGCATTGACGATCGGTATAAGCTTACCTCAAAAAGCAAACGGGCGATGACTTTTAAATTAAACATGCCCTGATTCAAGCCACTACTGACTTTTGAGGTTGCCGGGTGGCAGCCTGAATTTATAATTATTTCAATACCTTTTCTTTTGAGAACGCTATTGATAAATTCGCCTCCGATTTTAATGACCTAATCCATATTACTATGAAAATAACTGTTGTAGGTGCTGGAAACGTTGGCGCCACCTGTGCTGATGTTTTGGCATACAAAGAGATTGCTAACGAAATTGTACTGGTTGATATTCGCGAGGGGTTTGCCGAAGGCAAGGCGTTGGATATTTGGCAAAAGGCACCCATTGATTTATACGATAGCCGAACCATCGGATCTACCAATGACTATGCAAAAACGGCCGGATCAGAAGTTGTGGTGATTACATCCGGATTGCCTCGTAAACCGGGCATGACCCGCGATGATTTGATTACCACCAATGCGGGTATTGTAAAGTCGGTAACCGAGAACGTGGTGAAGCATTCACCAAATGCTATTATTATAGTAGTGTCCAACCCACTGGATGTAATGACCTACCAGGCGCACATCACTTCTAAGCTGCCGCGCACTAAAGTGATGGGTATGGCTGGTATATTGGATACCGCTCGTTATCGGGCTTTCCTGGCCGAAGCACTTAACGTTTCTCCTAAAGATATTCAAGCCATGTTGTTGGGTGGACATGGTGATACCATGGTGCCCCTACCTCGCTACACCACTGTATCGGGTATCCCGGTAACGGAGTTGATTTCAAAAGATAAGTTGAACGCCATCATTGAGCGCACAAAAGTGGGAGGTGGAGAATTGGTGAAGTTGATGGGAACCTCTGCCTGGTATGCTCCAGGTTCTGCTGCTGCACAAATGGTGGAAGCGATCGTAAGAGATCAGAAGAGAATTTTGCCGGTTTGCATGCAACTGGATGGCGAATATGGCATCAAAGATTGCTACCTCGGTGTGCCCGTGGTTCTTGGAAAGAATGGTGTTGAGAAGGTGATTGAGTTGGATCTCAACGATGATGAGAAAACACTACTGGAAACCAGTCGCAAGCATGTGAAAGAAGTGATGGAGGTGTTGGATAAACTGGGAAAGTAATAGGAGTTTAAAGTTGTAAGTAAAAAGTTTAAAGCCGGGTTGAACGTCCGGCTTTTTCTTTTTTAGCAGCCGTAACCATTTTGGTAACATTTAACTATCTTTGCAGGGATGAGAGTTATTGCTGTGCAAACTTTAAAGCGATTTATTAGAGAATATCCGAAATCAAAGCAAGCAATACTCTCCTGGTATGAGGAGGCCGAAAAAGCAGAGTGGGAGAATCCCAATGACTTAAAGAAGCATTACCACCACGCGTCTATAATTTCAGATAAACGAGTGGTTTTTAATTTACATGGGAACACCTTTAGGCTGGTTGTAGATATTGAATACAGATTGAAAATAGTATTTGTTGTATGGTTTGGCACCCATTCACAATACGACAAAATGGACATAAAAAAGATTACTTATGATAAAGCCAATAAAAAATAACCTACAGTATGAATCAGCATTGGGCCGTATTTATAAGTTGATGCAGAAAGACCTTAAAGTAAACTCACATGAATCTGATGAACTTGAAATTTTATCAGTATTGGTAAAGGAATATGAGCATACTTATTTTCCGATGCCAAAGCCTAATCCATTAGAGGCAATAAAATTCAGGCTGGAGCAAAAAGGAATGTCTGAAAGCCAACTATCGGGTATTCTCGGCAATAGATCACGTAAGTCAGAAATCCTTTCAGGTAAGCGAAAATTAAGCCTGACTATGATTCGTAAACTAAATGAGGCTTTAAATATTCCGGCTGAAATTCTGATACAGGCCTATTGAACAGATTTGTTTTTCTTTCCAATATAAAGTAGCTCATTTCTCACCAAGCCATATCTCAACGCTTTCGTTTCATCAAGCTCACTGGCAATTTTGTTGGCTTCTGCTTTTAATCCACTACTCTCAATGCGTTGGGCATAGTCATTTCCAAACTTCCTTACATGATCACTTTGGCCGAATGCTTTTTCGCGCTCACGCGGATTGGTGATCGAGAGATCTTCAACTGTAACATCCGGTACCGGAGCAAAAAAAGGCACTTGCATGATGGCAAATCCTCCAGGCCTTAGCAGGCGATGAATTTCACTCATGGCTTTAATGTCATTATCCACATGTTCGAGCACATGGTTGCACAGCACCACATCAAAATGATCGTCAGGAAAGGGGATATCATGAATATCCATTTTCACTTTCGCCAGCGGTGATTCGATATCGGCAGTAATGTACTTCTCGGCATGTTGCTTTTCAAATGATTTCATGAAGCAGGGCTCCGGAGCGATGTGAAGCACATCTAATTTATCGGTAAAGAAATTGGTCTTCTCCTGTAGGTATACCCAGATGAGGCGGTGCCGCTCCAGGCTAAGGCAATGAGGGCAAAGTGCATTTTGACGGGGATTGATTCTGCCGTAAGGCAAAAACTTGCGGTAGTGATGGCCGCAGATAGGGCACTCAACCTTATTGCCGGCATAGAAGACGCCAAGTGTTTTAAGTCCGATTCCGGTAAACAATTGAAGGTACTTGCGTGGCACGTAACGGATAAGAAAGGCAATGATTTGCTTCATGGGCGGCAAAGTTATAAAAAGCTGAAAGCGAAAAGCGAAAAGCTTAAAGTCACATTGCTCCATTGCTATGCTTTCAGCTTTACGCTTTAGTTAGCTTTTTATGAGTACTTTAAAACTATTCCCCCAATTCTTGCATCTTAGTAGTGTGAAAGCATTGAATTGAGCTCAAAATAACTGTTTTCCGTGACCGAAACTCTACCAAATCCAGCTATGATGCATTCCGACACCCTGATCGTGCGGGCCCGCGAAGGGGATAAGAGTGCGCAGGGTAAATTGGTTCAGTTGTGGTATAAGCGAATCTATAATTTCGGCTATAAGTTCTTCTTCGACCATGACCTGGCCATGGAGGTAGCCCAAAAGACGTTCATCAGTATGCACCGGAATATTGAAGGACTGCAGGAAACCTCCCGATTTAAATCCTGGCTTTATACCATTGCCGTGAATTATTGCCGCGAAGAGTTGAGAAAACGCAAAGCCAGCCGTTCCGTTTCCTTGCATGACCTGAGGCCTGGAGAAAGCGAGGAGAGCTACCGGTGGGAGGCGAGCAGCAGTCGAAGAGAAAATCCGGACAAACAATTGCGACACTCAGAACTGTCAGACTTGCTGCAGCAATGCCTGATGGAACTGAGCCATGAGCAACGTGAAGTAGTGATCATGAAGGAATACGAAGGGCTGAAGTTTCGGGAGATTGCAGAAGCCCTTCAAATTTCAGAAAACACCGTGAAGTCAAGAATGTATTATGGGCTGGATGGATTGAAGAAGATTTTGGAGAGCAGGAACATTACAAAAGAAACCATTGGTTATGAATTATAAACCAGACGAAGGCACCCTGATGGCTTACCTATATGGTGAGTTGGATGCCACAGAATCAACAAAAGTGATCGAGTATCTCAATCAGCATCCTGAAGAACTCAAACAACTTCAGCAGTTGGCTGCTGTGCAGGATGTATTGAAACAGGTGCAGGATAAAGAGGTCATTGCTCCACCTGTTTTTGACAACCTGTCTTCCAGGCAAGTTCATTTCTGGCAAACCGGTTCTTTCAGGACCATGATGAGTATTGCCGCTTCCTTCATTTTAATATTAGTGGCAGCCAGAATGATTGGCCCTGAAATCAGTTATAATAATGGCGAACTGAGAATCAGTTTCAACCCGGTTCAGAAAACGGAGCAGGTTGCACAACAACAGCAACCTCTGCTGACGGCTAATGAAGTGCAGGAAATGATCAATTCATCAGTGACTAAAAACAATCAAGTGATTTCCGCAGGATGGGAGGATAATCAAAAGAAGATGGACCGGTCTATGAGATCTAACTTTGCTTCCAACTCAAGAAAACTGGATGAACTGATGAAGGTGACTTCGCAGGCATCACAGGATCAGGTGCGCATGTTTGTGGCAAGCTTGCAGGAAGATAATCTGAAATTGATGAAAGACTATCTCCAGCTTTCTTCCAGTGAGCAGAAGACGTATGTGGAAGCATTGCTGGTCGATTTTTCAAAATACCTTCAGGAACAACGCAAACAAGACTTTCAGGTATTTCAGACCCGCATGAGCAGTATCGAAAAAAACACAGATCAGTTTAAGCAAGAGACTGAACAAATATTAGCAAGCATTATTTCTAACCCTGATGCAACCATCAGGAAAGTAAACAACTATTAAAATGAATTTTATGAAACGTGGAATAAGATTTTTTGTGATGATAGCCCTTATTTTTTCATTCGCTATAGCCGGGGCACAGAGTAAAATTGATCAAGGCAGAATGGACCGCGACATTGAAGTGGCGGAGAATATATTAAGCACACTCATTAAGCAACAATTTGAGAAGCGCTCCTTCTTTCCCATGGAAGTAGACGGAGAATATCGGGAAGGATATGGCGTGGTCTTTAAGTTACCTAATGAAATGAACGGTCCTATGATCTGGAATTTTGGTGGTCAGGCACCCGGTGTGACTATGCTGGACGGAGACTCTTATAGTTTTTCATTTAACTTGCCATCGGGAGATCAGGCGGAGTTGGAACGCATGATGGGCGAAGACCAACAGATAAAGACGGAAATAGTCCGCGGTACAAGTCGCGCCAAATCAGCTTCACCACGCAAAGTGAATCTCGATAGTATCCGGGAGGTATCTTCTGATAAAATTTTGGATGCTTGTAAAGAGTTCCTGGCCAACTATGGAGATCTGATCACCCAATTGCCCGCCAATGAAAGAATTGTGATCACCAACAGGGGTGAAGGCGATCGCATGTGGTATGGCGCTTTTGCTAAAGCTCCAAAGCCAAGTTATATGTCTGTTGAAGTTACCAAAGCAGATATAACTTCTTACAAGCAAGGTAAACTCAGCAAAGATCAGTTTGATAAAAAGATCAATGTCATCAATAGTGTGATGGAGGATGAATTGCAACCTGACCTGGAGTTGCTCACCAGCATCTTCAACCGGTTGTATCGTCAGGACTTATCAAAGACGTTCTTTACTGAAGAGAATGTCTATTACGAGCGCATGAAAGATTATGGTGCCATCTACTACATGCAGGTTTACTCCAGCAATCAGGGCGAATTCAACAGGCGTTATGTGATGCCTACGGTTGGTCTTGAAGACCTTGATCAGGCTGCCCGTGATAAAAAGGTGAAAGAATTATATCCTCAGTTTGAGAAGGATATCAGAGAAGATATTCTGGAGTATGGAAAAACCGTAAAAAGCCTGAAGCCAGAAGAGCAATTGATATTTAATATCCGAATAACAAAGTGCGATGGTTGCGGGATTCCCTCATCCCTTGAGATATCGGTAAAATCAAGCGTATTGAATGATTATGCAGCTGGAAAATTGAGTAAAGATGCCGCCTTGGGCAAGCTTGCAATAAAGAAAGGCGCTGTTCAGTAAGGGTTAAATTAAGTGGTAAAGGAGTGTACCTTTACCACTTATATATCATTTTCTGTTTTTTCTTCGTTTTGCTGTAACCCTGTATGGTGTTTTAGAGTAGTCACACAATAGTATTCCCTCATTTATCCTAAATAAACAATAACCTTCCCTCTATGAAACGAAAAATTTTAATCGGTGCCGGTACTTTCATCATACTGGTGATTGGATATTTTGTGGTGAGAGGAAACAAGAGCAGTGAAGCAGCCTCCATTATGGCTAACGTTAAGAAAGGACAATTCAGAGTGGATATTGAAACCACCGGTGAGTTGGAGGCTAAGAACTCAGTAAAGATATTAGGTCCTCAATCCCTGCGCAATTTTCAGATTTGGCAAGTCACCATACAGAATATTGTCAGCGAGGGCACCGTGGTGAAGAAAGGGGATTGGATCGCTACCCTGGATCGATCTGAATTTCAGAATAAGTTTACCGCCAAGCAGATTGAACTTGATAAGGCCAACTCAAAATTTAACCAAACCCAGTTAGATACAACCTTAGTACTGCGGCAATCCCGTGATGAACTCATTAACCTCAAGTATGCAGTGGAAGAAACAGCTATCGTGTTAGAGCAATCCAAGTTTGAACCTCCCGCCTCGATCAAGCAAGCTGAAATTAATATGGACAAGGCGAAGCGCGCCTATCAGCAGGCACAGGAAAATTATAAAATCAAGAAGAACCAGAATATTGAAAAGATGCGCGAGGTGGATGCGGAGTTGCGGAAGGTGAAATCTGAATTTGAGAGCATGACCCAAGTGCTGGCTTCTTTTGATGTGCTGGCACCCGAAGACGGTATGGTGATTTATGAAAAGGGATGGGACGGCAAACCCATCAAGGCTGGTTCACAAATTCAAATGTGGGAACCAACGGTGGCCACCCTGCCTGACCTGACCAAAATGCTTTCTAAAACGTATGTCAATGAAGTGGATGTGAGAAAAGTGAAGATAGGCCAGCAGGTAGAAATAGGACTCGATGCCTACCCGGATAAAAAACTGGCAGGCCTGGTAACCAACGTTGCCAACGTAGGCGAGCAGCGCCCTAATTCAGATGCGAAAGTGTTTGAGGTGTCCGTGGAGATTAATGGCACTGACCCCACCTTACGTCCTTCCATGACCACGAGTAATAAAATCATTGCGACCGTTATTGAAGATGTCTTGCGTATTCCGCTGGAGGCATTGCACAGTCAGGCGGATTCCATCACTTATGTATTTAAGAAAACCGGACTCAACACCATCAAGCAGGAAGTGATCATTGGAGAAACCAATGCGAACGATGCGGTGCTCGTGGCCGGTTTAACGGCTGAGGATCGTCTTTATTTATCGGTGCCGCCTGGGTTGGAAGACCAAAAAATAGAATTGCTGCCGGAGATGAACGGGAAGAGAAAACAAAAAGACGAAGCTCCTGCTGCGAGTGCTAAGATTGTTTCTGCTACTCCCGTAAATAAATAAGCTGTGCAGTTAAACAAGTTCCTTGCGCCCCGCGTACTGGCGAATCTTTACATTGCCATTGATGCTGTCATTGCGAATCGCGTTCGTTCCTTGCTCACGGCATTGGGCATCATCTTCGGTGTTGCTGCGGTAATTGCCATGCTGGCCATAGGCAACGGTGCCCAGCAGGAAATTCTCAACCAAATAAAGTTGGTGGGTGTGAATAACATTGTGATTAAACCCATCATCGAACAGAAGGAAGAAAAACTTAACGAACAGGCATCCGGGAAAAAAGAGAAGAGGAAATTTTCTCCGGGCCTTACCGTTCGTGATGTGAGTAGTATTCGATCTACCATACCAGGATTAGCTAAAATAAGTCCGGAGATTATCATCAACACCAACGTTATTCGCAATGGCATCAGACGTTCTGCCAAACTCGTGGGTGTCGATCCTTCCTATTTTGAAATCTATGATTTTCAGTTATCAGAAGGGCAGATGTTTAATTCGGAACAATTAAAGGTGGGCTCACCAGTATGTATCATCGGCTCGGCACTAAAGAGCCGGTTTTTTCCCACAGAGAATCCTCTTGGAAAAAACATTAAGGTTGGTCCGCACTGGCTTACCATTATTGGCGTGATGCGAGAACGGCTTGTATCAGAGAACAGCATCAGCAAACTCGGTATTCGTGATTTTAATATGGATGTCTACTCACCATTGCAGAGTGTATTGATCCGCTACGAGAACCGGGATTTAATTACCTCTGAAGCCTTGAGGTTGGCAGCCATGCGCAGCCGGGGCATGATGTTTATTAGTGCAGGCAATACAGGGACAGAAGATGAAAAGGACAAAAAGAATTACCACCAACTCGATCGGTTGGTGATTCAGGTGGAGGAGACCAATAAGATGCAATCTACTGCGGAGATATTAACACGATTGCTTTCGCGAAAGCATTATGAGGTTGTCGATTTTGAAATTGAAATTCCGGAGTTGCTATTAAAACAACAGCAGCGCACCAACGACATTTTTAATTATGTGTTAGGCTCCATTGCCGGAATCTCCTTGCTGGTAGGAGGGATCGGCATTATGAACATCATGCTGGCTTCGGTGCTGGAGCGCATCAAGGAAATCGGTTTACGGCTTGCCATTGGTGCTCAGAAGACGGATATCGTTCAACAGTTCTTGTTTGAAGCAATCATGATTAGTGTATCCGGTGGATTGATTGGAGTCGTGCTTGGCGTATCGATGGCTTTCATTGTTTCATCCGTAGCGAATATTCCTACCATCGTAAGTTTCGCTTCCATTGTACTTTCTTTTGGTGTGGCCGCCACCGTAGGATTGATTTTTGGAATTGCCCCAGCGCGCAAAGCAGCCAGTCAAGACCCCATAGCTTCCCTACGATATGAATAAGAAAATTTTAGTCATTGGCATCTTTGCCATCCTCACCTTTCAGGCGAAAGGTCAGAATGTATTTACCATTGAAGACATCATTGGTCGTGTAAAGGGACAATCCATTTTTTCCAAGCAGGCCGAAACCCAAAAGGAGACCAACTACTGGGAGTATCGTTCGTTCCGCACGAACTATAATCCACAACTCCGGTTGAATGGGAGTGTTCCTACCTATACCAATTTTGTCACTCCGGTTATTCAGCCTGATGGTTCCAAGTTATACCTGCCGGTAAATCAGATTAACCCTAACCTCAACTTCGGACTTCAGCAACCCATTGCCGCAACGGGTGGCGTCATATCCGCCAACACGGCCTATAATTTCTTCAATAATATCAGTACGAATGTCAATCAATGGAGCGGAACGGTTTACAACGTTAGGTTAAGCCAGCCGGTATTTGCCTATAATCCGTGGAAATGGGACAAGAAAATCAAACCCATCCAATTTGAAGAATCGAAAAGAAGTTATGTAGAGCGCATAGAAGAAATTTCCAGCAATGCAGTAAGTTTTTTCTTTGATGTACTGTTGCAGCAGGTGAATCAACAGATCGCCACCTTTAACTTAGCCAACAATGATACCATTAATAAAATCGAGCAAGGCCGGTATAACATTGGCACTACGTCTAAAGATAAGTTGCTGCAGGTAGAGCTTCAGTTGCTTCGCTCGCGGCAGGAAGTATCACAAGCCAGACTGGACCTGGAAACGGCCCGGCTTCAGTTGCGATCATACATAGGATTGAAAGACGGAGATATTTTTGAGCTGGTCTTACCTGAAAAGATACCCTACTTTGAGGTGACGATTGAAGAGGCACTCACCTATGCCCGAATGAATCGTGCCGATTATATTGCCTTTGAGCGCAGACGACTGGAAGCAGAAAGCCAGGTGGCTCAGGCCAAAGGGCAGCGTTACCAAACCACCATCACGGCTTCCTATGGATTAAACAATGTGGGAGGTACCCTTTCGGATTTATACGTTGATCCTTCGAAACAACAGATTGCAGACATCTCATTTAATATACCCATTGTCGATTGGGGCAGGAGGAAAGCGATGATGCAGACCGCTATTGCGAATAAGAAATTAAGAGATTATGAAATCGAACAAAGCAAAATCATCTTTGAACAGGAGATCATCACCAGGGTGCGCCAGTTTGAGATGATGCGTTTACAGATAGAGATCACCAAAAAATCCGATGAAGTAGCTCAGGAACGTTATAACGTGGCACAGAACCGTTACCTCATCGGTAAAATCGATATCACTAATTTGAACATCGCTTTGCGCGAGAAAGATGATGCCAAGCGCAGCTACCTGCAAGCACTCAAATCCTTCTGGACCTCCTATTATGATTTGAGAAGACTCACCCTTTATGACTTCGCCAATAAGACGTTGTTGTATGTGCCGGAGGGGTAGGTGAGAAGTTGAGAATTGAGAAGATGAGAATTAAGAATTAAGGAGTAAGAAGTAGGAAGCATGGAATTTTATTTAACTGTAAGTACAACTCGCCATCTCAAGACCTTCGCACCTTCCTACAGCCCATGGAGTCCAATCGTGAGGGATCGGTGACCTGCACAACTTTCTACAACGCTGTCATACCGGCCGAGGCACGAGAGCCGGTATCCCGCGCGGACGTTGCAGAGAAGAAGCTATGAAAAGCATTTCATAGGTCTATCACCATGACCGTACGGGATACCGTCTCGCGCCAGTTCTTGTTTTAAAATACTTAAATATTT